>NZ_JBIAIP010000011.1:125189-285433 GCF_042871485.1 Streptomyces sp. NPDC005791 | reverse complement strand
AAGCTGTGGTCATCGACCTGGATCGGGTCGCCCTTCGGGCGCCATTGACGGCCCGGGTTGGGCAGCCGGCCGACCATCTCCTTCTTCTTCGTGTCTACGCTGATGACCGGCTTGCCATCGGCCAGGTGGTGCTCGGCCTGCTCGTTGATATAGCGAAACTGGGCGTCGCGGTCGGGGTGTTGTATTCCCTCCAGGGTCTTGGCCTGGGCCTGCAGACTGAACCCGCTGTCCTTCAGTAGTCTCCCCACCGTCGTCGCGGAGACGGGGTGTCCCTGCCGGGTCAGCTCGTCCGCCAGATTGCGCAAGGACTTCGTCGTCCACCGCAGCGGAGACATCGGATCGCCCCGCTCATCCGGCTCCACCAGTGCCATCAGCGCCGGCACGATCTCCGGATCCAGCATCTCGGTTCGTTTGCGGCCGCCGCCCGGCCGCCGAATCCGTCCCGCTGACCCAACGGTATCGCCGACCTCCAGCTCGACAACACCACGGCGGACCGTGGTCTCGCTGGCCCCCGCGACCCGTGCGACAGCCCGAACGCCCCCATGCCCCAGCAGTCTCGCCTCGGACCCCATCAGTAAGCGCCGCTGCCGTTCGTCCAGGTGCGGCAGCAGCACCTCGAACCGGACAGCGAGCCGCCCGAGTTCCCCCTCCGAAATCGCCATACCAGACCAACGAGACATAGACCGGTAGGCGACAACTTGATTCCTTACGGCTCCACCTGCTGAGGAACAGCTTCCGATACGCGGCCCGGCAGGACTGGGAGAAAATCGCGAAGGCGCTCAGGCCCGTCTACACCGCGCCGACCGAGGAAGCCGCGCTGGAGCGGTTCGTGGAGTTCACCGATGCCTGGGGCGGGAAGTATCCGGCGATCGTGAGGCTCTGGGAGGCGGCCTGGGCAGAGTTCGTGCCCTTCCTCCGGTTCGACGTGGAGATCCGGAAGATCATCTGCACCACCAACGCGATCGAGAGCATCAACGCGCGGATCCGCAAGGCCGTCCGGGCCAGGGGGCACTTCCCCACCGAGCAGGCAGCCCTCAAGTGCGTCTACCTGGCCGTCATGAGCCTGGACCCGACCGGCACCGGACGCAAACGCTGGACCATGCGCTGGAAGGCCGCGCTGCAAGCCTTCGACATCATCTTCGACGGCCGGCTCACCGCCGGACGTCGCTGAACAAAACCAATTGAGTCCCACCGTTTACTACACAGACCCGACGACGAACGCGCAGCCAGGACCGTGCGGTCCGGTAAGCGCATCGGAAAGGCCGGATACCGCTGCCCGCTTTCCCTGGCCCTACGAGAGGGGCCAGGGAAAGCGGGGAGCGGCCGGATTCCCGGCTTCGGCCTGTACGCGTCGATCTCCCGCGTTCAAGCCATCAAAGGCCTGGCCCGGGCGCACCGCACCGACCGGCCCCGCGCCTTGTCGCCCGTCAGCGACCACGCAGGTGCGTCAGCCGATGATCGCGACCGGAGCGTCCCATGCGTTGCGGTCAACGGTGATGGTGTGACCGCCGCGGGTTTCCTTGCTGTTGACCATGTACTGGTGGCCGCGGCTGTGGTTGGTGTACTGGGTCGGCTTCCACGGCCAGTCCGTGGTGGTTGTGTTCTTCTTGTCCCACAGTGCGTACCAGAGGTTGCCCGGCAGGTCCGTCTTGTTCGTGGCGGTGGCGATGGCCGCGGCGCTGGAGCTGCTGAAACCGTACAGGCCGCCACGGTAAGTGGCGTTGCGCAGCGTTTTGGTGAAGGAGCGCACGTAGTGAGGGTGGCGTCGTTGCACGCCTTGTCGGTGATGTCGTACGACTCCATGTTCAGGTAGATCGGGCTGCCGGCTTTCATCCCGAGCGCTGACGCCTTGGCCACCGCGTCCTTGGCGTTGCTCGCGCCGACGGAGGCAGCCGTGGAAGCGGTGAACCTCTCCGGGTTGGCGCTCTTCTGGCAGGGCGGCTGCGCGCCGACGTAGAGCGGGATGACCTTCCACCCGATGGCGTTGACCGACTTCACCCAGGACTTGGTCAGGTTGGGCTGGGCGCAGCCACGGTTCTTGCCGCCGATGTAGACGGCGGCGGCGCCGTAAAACTTCGTGTTCCACGCCTTCATCGCACTGAGCGAGGGTGCGGTGCACGTGTCGAACGCCCGACCGGTGTACGTCTTCTGCGCCGGCCAGGCCGTAGCGGCCATGGATGTCTGCGCCGCGAAACCGGCACCCGCGACCACCACGACCCCAGTGGTCGCCCACGCGATGTAACGGCTCTTCCTGGACAGCCGATGTCTGGACATTCCCCACCCCATTCAGTGCGGCCTGTGGCCGCCTCCGACGTACCCGGGACAGCGGCCTGTCCTCTGACAGAGGCCTGACGCAGTCCCGGGTTCAGTTCCGCGCCCACAATGGCGCGACGACCACGCTCCGAAAGTCCGGAGCGCATCGCACAGTAGCCGACACGGGTGTCGTGATCAGGACGAACGCAAGACCCCGCGTGACAGCGAAATGCCTCTCGCCTACCGATCTTCACCTACGTCGACGAACCGAGCAGAACATCGCCGCTCGCCAGGGAGAGTTCCGCGGCTACCAACGCGACAGAAGCCCGAAGGACAGGAACCATGCAAGACCTTCTCCCGCTCCCCCGAGGCCAAGCTTCCAGCCCGCTCAGGCCAGGGGAAAGTACGTCCTCGGCCGACCCGTGACGTCACGTAGACCGTCCACGAGCGACGGTCTCCTCGCCCACAGCGCTTCGGACCGCAGAACATGCCAGGCAAGGACACCAGGTGGGGCGGGTGGGACCCTTCCACGACGCTCCCACGGCGGCGTCGTTACAAAACCCCAGGTCAAAGCCGTTCAGAGCTCATCTTCGATGCGCGAGGACCCGCGTTCGCCACACCCCCGTGAGGCGAACGCCACACGCAAAAACGCCCCCGGAAAACGCGTTTCCCCAGGTCAGAACGATTCTCCCTGGGGACGCTGGGTGGGGCGGGTGGGACTCGAACCCATAAGCGTGACGCCTCTCACCTGCGACGATGCCGAAACAACGGACATAGCCGCCCGTTTCCATCCCGCTGCATCCCCCTCGATCCGGCTCGGATGGGGATCGGTTAGGCGTTCGCCACACCACCCGTTCTCCGTCGCGTACGCGCCCTGCTGCCGAGGTGCACGGCGAGACTGCCACCTTGCAGCGCTATCGGATCGTCTCCGTAAAGCGGTCGGCCAAGCTGTCCCTCTTGGCCGTAAGAAGTGACGCTCCGTAGCGAGGTGCGTCCTTGCCGGCATCCGGCGTCCGGTCCAACCGAGGGCGACTCGTGGACGAATGCGACGATTCCGATGGACTCCCTCGAAGCTCCTCCGAACCAAAGCGGGTTGTGGTGACCGTTTCCTCGATGGAGCTTCGATGCATCCACAGGATGTCGAAGACCCTTTGCTTGGCGAATCGTTTGATCACGCCGGTATCGTGGCGCGCCAGACGGCTATCTATGAGTACACGGGGTGTGGATCATGTCGTTCTAAGAGGAGTGGGGCGAGCTGAAGGCGGCCGCCGCGATGAGGCTGAACTCGGCCGGCGACAGTGGCGGTTCAGGGGCGGCGAAGGGCTCGGCCGACTATGTGGTCTCGGACGACGAGTTGGGGGACATCGGCCACGCAGCGTTCGGCCTGTTCAACGGCCTCGAGTCGACCGGTAAGCACGCGAAGGTGGCAAGTGAGACCGCTGGTACGAGCCTCAAGGGCGACGGGTTCGATACCGGTGCGGCGTTCACGGAAGTGATCGGGACCTGGGAGACGCAGGTGAAGACCCTCCTTCAGGCGTGCGCCCATATCTCCAACCACCTCGACTACACGAAGGCCTCGAAGAAGGCCGACGACGAGTGGATCGAGACACAGCTGCGCATCGTCGGTCCCGTCGCCCCAGAAGCGGACGGGGCCGTTCCCGCCTCGCAGATCAGCAAGTACTTCCAGTAAGGAGCCGCTGCCATGCCCACCTTCGAACAGCTCCTCACTGCCAGACTCGGCCCACTCGACACGGCGGTGACCCAGTGGACCGAGATGATCGGCAAGCTGACCTCACCGCTCCAGACCGACGCATCGGCCATGAAGACCAAGGCCGACAAGTCCAGCTGGAAGGGCGAGAACGCCACCGTCACCAAAGAGTTCGTCACCAAGACCGCCAAGGAATTCGGTGACGCCATCACCGAGGCCGAGTCCGTACGCGACCTCCTCAAGGACGCCCACACCCTCTTCAAGACAGCCCAGGACGACCTCAAGCACACCTACGAGAATCCCCCTCCGGGTATCATCATCTACCCCGACGGCGTCCTCAGCCATCGAATACACCCTGACCGCCGGGCCAAGGACAGCACCGAACCCCTGGCCACCGAGGCACAGTTCGAACAGCTGCGCGGCAAGATCAACGGCATCCTGAAACGCGCCAACGAAGCCGACGAGCTCTGTGCCTGGGGCCTACGCACCCTGATCAAGCACCACCCCAACGACTTCGGAAGCACCGACCTCAGCGGTGTCGCCGACGCCAAGAGGATGCGCGCCGAGGAGCAGCAGCAGGCGGAGAACGGCCGCGAGGCCGCCAAGCTCTACGCCCGCTGGGAACACCTCGACGACGACGAGCGCGAGCGGCTCCTCACACTCGCCGAGGAAGGCAAGGACTCGCCGGCCTTCGCCGAACAGCTGATGACGAAACTCAGCTACCAGGGCCGCGAACAGCAGGACGCCGTGCTGCTGCTCGCCAGCAGCCTGGAGTCGGGCGGCCGCGACGGCCAACTTTCCAGCACCGACGCCCGCCTCTACAAGGCCCTCTCCGGCTCCCTTGCCACCGCCACCGGACCCGACTCCTCGATCGGCTCCCCCGGCGGCGTCACCTCGGCGTGGACCGACAAGCTCATCACCACAGCCCGAGACGGCAACGGCCTGCCCACGCGCCACCCCGGGGCCATCGGGGGCGGCGCCGCGACCCTGAAGGACCTCACGGACCTGATGGCCGCCGACGTCGGCGACAAGGCGTACGACCCGAACGACAAGAACGCCTCCCCGTACGACAAGGACAAGGGCGACCCGGTCTACAGCCAGGCATTCCTGACCGAAGTCGGCGACACCATCCGTGAGTGGGAGACGGACAACGACGACGCCTACGACGGCGTCATGAAGAACTGGCAGGGCACACAGGAAGACCCGATGAAGGGTCTGATGAACGCGATGAGCCGCAACCCCTCCGCGGCCACCGGCTACTTCGACCCGAACACCACGGACAACCTCAAGTACTTCCTCGAGGACCGTGACTGGCCGGGCGGCGCTGTCGAGGACGAGATGCCCGACGAGCTGAAGCAGACCTCGGCCCGCACCGAGTTCGGCGCCACTCTGGAGGCTGCCGCCACCGGCCGCGAGCCGGGCAGCCCGCTGCACGCCGTCCCCACCCACCACGACGGCGCGGAGACCGCGGTCTTCGAGCGGATCCTCAAGGAATACAGCGGCGAGGACGCGCCGAAGAACCAGAGCTCCGTGCCCCTGCCCATGCGCACGAGCATGGGCAACATGATCGGTGACTACGCCTCGGACGTGCACCAGATCCTCGGCAAGAACATGGACGGGCCGACCGACTTCAACAACCTCACGATCGAGCGGGGCGACCTCACCCGTCTCATGCGCGGCGTCGCCGAGGACCCCAAGGCGTTCGGTGTCATGCACCACTCGCAGAGTGTGGTGATCGCCGAGGGACTGAACGGCTTCCCGCCGGACTCGTACCGCAAGGAGGATCCCGAGATGCGCGCCTGGGTCAAGCAGTCGGCGTCGGTGCTCGGCCACCTCGACGGCGTGCGCGGCGACGTCATCTACGACCTCGGCCAGGCAGAGAAGGACACCAACGCCTGGAACCAGAGGATGAACTACCACACCATCGGCGCACCCCTGACGGCCATCCCCATCGTAGGCGACGCGCTCCAGCGCACGGTCGACGCCGGCACGGCCGGGTACATGAACGAGCTCAACGCCACGGTCGACGAGGAAACTCGTAAGAACATGGTCAACCACTTCGAGAACGGCGAGAACCAGATGAACGCCATGATGCGGAAGATGGCGACCGAGAAGGGCCTCACGACGGAGGAGCTGGACGCGAGCCCGGGCGAGTACGAGGACGGTCTCCAGACGACTGCCGAGAACTGGTACCAGCAGGGCATCGAGGACGCCCAGAAGAAGATGGGACAGCCGTAGACATGGACAGGAAGTGGCTGCCGCTGACCATCGTGCTCGGCGCCGCCGGGGTGGCCGTCGTGACGGCGAGCTTCTGGCCTGACGGGGAGAAGCCGCCGCTGCCGCAGACGCTGTGTCATGGGGCGCTCAGCCGGCAGACGGCCGAACTGATCGACGACGGCAAGGGGGGCGAGGTCAGCGCGGAGGAGTGGGAGAGAAAGGGCAAGAGCACCGATCACGCGGTGTTCAAGGGGTGCCAGGTGCTGCGCGCCAACGCGGACAGCGACCACCCCCGAGGGGTCTACACCCTGATCATCGAAGACAACCGGAACGACCCTCACTACAAGCCCAAGAACTCTGTCCCCCTCGGCCCCGGCGTCACCGGCTGGGCGCTTCCCGACAAGGCCGAGGCCAACCTGCCCGCCGGCTGTGCCGCCCGCATGGGCTCGACGGCGCCGAACATCACGGTGGCGCTCATTGCGCCCTCGAAAAAGGGGGAAGAAGAGGAGAAGGACCTCGTCGACCGGGACGACCCCGCGATCCGCAACAATGCGGCCGTGGTGCGGGAGGCCGCCACCAAGCTCGCCAAGAAGTACGGCTGCGCCGCCTGACCGTCGCCTGACCGGTCCGCCCGCCTGCCGCCGCACCTCGCCGCCGCGGCAGGTAGGCCAGGCTCGCGGACGACCCATACCGTTGACCCGATCGTCGGCGCCTGTACTGCCCCTCACGCCACCCGGAAGGCAGCGCCACCTGAAGGCCGGCGGCGACAACGGCACCGGCCCTGCCCCAGAGGGGGTGGACGGCAGTTCGAGCACGTGTCTTTTTATCGGAGCCACTGCTCCACCTCACCCAGGAGTCCTGGTCGAGGCTGAGGGGGTGTGCCCGGTAGGTGGGTGTGCCGCGGGCGCGGAAGCGGATACCAGGCAGAATCCGATTGTGACGCCGGCTCCAAGCACGGGCGATCCGGCGCGGCACCCGGAGCGCGTCCCTCCATTCTCCGCCGCAGCCGAAGCGGGCGGGCCCCGGCGCCGGCGTCTGTGATCAGATCCTTTCCACCCGGATGCGATGGCCCGCCAGGAACTTGTCCATGTCGACGGCACCCGAGGTGAAGACGGTGACCTCGAAGCCGCGCTTCGCAGTCTTGACGGCTACGGCAGCCAGGACTGCGTCGATGGCGTCGTACTTGTGCCCATGCAGCCCAGCGGTCTTCAGCATGCCGCGGGCCAGGGAGATCACCTGATCATCAGTGTGCTCCACATCGATTCGGGACAACGCCCAGTCCCACAGCCCTTGGCGCGCACCCAGCTGAGGGTTCCACGCCTCCAGCGTGGTGAGCGCGCTGGTGACGACAGCGATGTCCAGGCGTGGAGCCGCCTTCACCAAGGCCGTCATCTGACGGTCGCCCTGGACCGTCTTCGACAGCGCTTGGGAGTCGAGGACGAAGGCGCGCCGACGCGCAGAGGGAACACCGGCGCGCTTCGAACGGCTCACGCTGCGGCGCCGGGTGAGCGGTGCTCGTCATGCCAGTCGTCGATGGCCGCGATGCGCTCCAGTGCCGCTCGCTCCTCCTCGGCCGATACAGGACGGAACTCTGTCTCCAGGCGGTCCGTCAACTCCCGGAGCCGGTCCATAGCATCCTGATGCGCCGCGGCTGCCGCGATGTAGGCAGACACCCCCCGGGCATCAACCCGCCCCTTGATCGATTCGACCAGCTCATCCGGCACCGTGATCGTAATCTTCCGAGTCGCCATACTCGGAGTATGCCACGCGGCCCCAGCTATACGCGTGGCGTAACACCAGCCGCGCACGACCCCTTCCTCCCGCCGAAACGGGGGCGCCCCATCGCCTTCCACGGCGGCCGTGGGACCACTGTTAACCCTCCCACGGTCGCGACACCAGAAAAGCCCAGGTCACAGCCGTAGAGGAAACACTGTCGACGCGTGAGAGCCCACGTCCGCCACACCCCGTGAGGCGAACACCTAACGCAAAAACGCCCCGAAAAACACGTTTCCCCAGGTCAGAACGATTCTGCCTGGGGATACTGGGTGGGGCGGGTGGGACTCGAACCCAAACGAGTGACGCCTCTCACCTGCGGAAACGTCACAGAGCCGGACATTCACATCCTGCTGCGTCCCGCTCCGTCCTCCTCGATCCCCGGCGACCGGGGTGCCGTGCGGTACGTACCGCACGGCTACGGGGCGCTCCCGGTGACCGCAGTGGGAGGCGGTCCTCCCGGCGCATCCGCCGCACGGCAGCCGACCGCGCGGCTCAGCCGTCGTGCATGCCGTCGACTTCGTTGCCGCTTATCCCTTGCCCGGCGCAGTCACACTCAGTATCGACCGGGCCCGGGGAGCCGCAGGCGTATCGGTTAGCCTTCCGCCCCAACCTTCGTAGTGGGGCCTGGGGGGTGTTGGGTGGAGTGTTCGCGGGCGTCCGGTGACGTTGACGCCCCGGGCGAGTTCGACGGGTACTCGGGCCTGGGCGGGTGCGCGGTTGACGGTGCGCTGGGTGGGGGGGTTCACCGCTCGGTGGCCGTTTCCGTCCGGTGGGGACCCAGGGGTCGGCGCCGGTGCAGGCGCGGTCGGCCAGGAGGGGACTCCCCGGCGTTCGCAGATCCGGACGATCTTGTGGGTGCGGGCTGCGGTCAGATCGTGGGTGCGGCCCGGCAGGGCGGGTGAGATCCACAGCACCTCGCCGGCCGGGTCCGTGACGACCTGGATGTTCGCCCCGTGTCGGCAGTGCTTGGCCGATTGTCGGCACGGCTGTCGCCGACGCGGTCGCACTCTGCAAGCGTCCCGTCGAGGAGGACGAAGTCGGGGTCATGCTCGCGCAGGGTCTTCAGTAGGACCGGGGCGCGGTCGGCGAGCAGCCGGTGACGGCGGTGACGTAGGCGTGGGCGGTGCCGACGGATATCCCGAAGCCCGCGGCGGTCCGGGCGAGGGGTTTCGTGGTGGCGCAGGTACACGAGCGCGACGAGCGCCCTCTGATGCGGCGGAAGTTCGCACCGTCGGTCACCCTCGCGGGTGACGATGAGCATCATGACCCGCTCGACCAGAGCGTGAGGGAGGTCGAGTGCGGCAGGACAGGGAACCAACAGGACTCCTGTGCCGTGGGGTCGAGACGTAGAACACCTCTCCAACGGCACGGGAGCCCTGTCCGTTGCGGGCCCCGCCTGCACACCAGCTCCGTCACCTGATCGGTGGCCATCCTGAAAGGCTCACTGGCCGGTTTTCACGCACACCGGCCCGTCTTCGCGCTCCGGTCGGTGGTTCCGGCTGATCCCCGTGAGGTAGCCCCCACGACCAGCGACACGTGCTCAGGACGAGTGGGCGGCGCGATGCCGACCGTGTCCGAGCGGTACACAACGGCATCCGCAAGCCGATTCATGAGCGGGATGTACTGGAGACCGACCTCGCGTCACCACGCTCCGCCCGGCTCGGCGACACACACCGACGTTCCCGACGCCCCGGCCGCCGTCGACCGCATCGCCTCCAAACCGTCGACACGGATCACACTCTCGATTCGGCCCCCGTCCTCGCTCAGCATGACGCTCAGCACCGGCACAGCCTCCGCACCCGCCATGCGTACCGTGGTACGCCAGGGAAGACGTGGTCCCTCGACCACCACCTCGCCCGCGTCGCCAGGTCCTGTGGTGTAGGAAATCTCGCTCACGCCCACTCCGGTGACCACGTACTCCACCTCGAAAGACCCAGCCGTGGCGTCCGCAGCCGGCAGGCTGAACGCCTCAGCCCCGCTCACCGCGCCCCGCAGAACCCCGGGGTCCTTCCACCGATCGCTCACCACTTGCATCCTTCCAGAGAGAACTGTTCGAACTGGCCCGTGAGCTTCGGGCTCGACAAGCGTCCAGGCACATCCAAATCGACGTCCCCACCAGACAGCGGCCGATATCCGCGCTCATCGATTCTGCCGTCAATCTGGCCAGAAGATCTGCTGGGCGGCGGTCGGCATCACTGCGGGCTCACCGGCCGAAATGGTCCATCGGTCAGGAATGAAGCGCCTTGTCGGAGTACATAAAGGCCAGTGGGCGCTTGACACCGACTGCCGACATATCCGGGGAGGTACTCAAAGCCTTCACGAGCCGCGTCGGCCACGTGGCAGGGGGGACCGAAGTACAGCTCACCTTTCGGGACACCGTGCTCGACCGTGACCGCTTCCCCTGCCTCGACCGCGATCATGCGGGCTCGAGATTAACGCCACTCACCGGCTCCATCAGCAACAAGGTGGCCGAGATCGGGACGATCAATCCTCTTCAGGCAGCAGGTCGTTGAAGACATCGATCAAGTCCTCCAAGAGATGACCGCGTTGATTCGGTTCCCAATCAGGGCCCGTACCTGACCTCATGAACTCGTCAGACAAATAGTCCAGCACTTCTTGAATTGACTGGCTACTCGGCAGCTTCTTTGCACTGGAAATGGCCAGCATTTTCGGTTGCCCCTCGATGAGGGACATGAAATCACCGAACAGGCGCGTTCCACCGGTGAACCAAGCTGGACGAGCGGCTTCAGCGACTCCGTCATGATGTTCCACAGCTTCTCCATCAATCAATGCATGTCCTTGGGACGCGCTGAACGCTTCCCGGCCCAAGGGCCGCGCGATTTCCCGAAGGTCGTGATCACTCGCCCAAACTCGTTGAGAACGACTGTCGCCCCCCGCCCCTTTCCCTGGAACCGCCACTGCAGACCTCTGTGGTCCACCATGTGAGTGATCTTCTTCGGGTCGCGTACAGCGTCGACCATCTTCTCAAGGTTGACCCCCCGACCGTCATTGCGTCCAATCGCTTGGTGCAGGCCGTGTGGCGTGTAGCCGGTGATCTTGTCCGGTTGGTTCTGATGCACGGCGCAATTCGAGGTCCCGTTACAAGCAGAGGGCCCATCGTTACCTGGAGCGGAGGTGGCGGCGTCTTCGGCCTGCCCCCTGGCCTCGCTCTTGATCTCCTCGCGGGCCTTGCTGCCGGCCGACTGCTTCGGGCTGGCCTTCTTCTGCTGGGCCGGCTTCGCCTTCTGCGACGGCTTGGGCCTGGGCCTCGGCTGGGACTTCGGCTGCGGCCTGGGCTTGGGCTTGGCCTTGCGGGCGGCGGCGCGGGCCGCCTGGGCCTTCTTCGCCGCGGCGCGCTGGGCGCTCTGCTTGGCGCGCGCGGCGGCCTGGCGTGCTGCCGCCCGCTTCGCGGCGGCGCGCTGGGCGGCCCGCTTGGCGGCGGCGCGCTTCGCCGCGGCGGCCTTGCGGGCGGCTTCGCGCTTGGCCTTGGCGGCGGCCTTCTTGCGGGCCGCGGCGATGGCGCGCTTGCGGGCTTCGGCCAGGAGCCTCTTGCGGAGGGCCTCGGCCGCCTTGCGGGCGGCGATCTGGGCGGCCCGGCGGGCGGCGGCGCGGATGGCCGCCTGGATCGCGATACGGGCCGCGATACCGATCAGGATGGGGAAGAAGAGGCCTTCAGGGTCGGAGAAGGTGGCGGGTGCGTTGTTGGCGTAGGCGTAGGGGTTGATGGTGGCGGGCTGCTCGTAGTCGACCATGGGGTCGACGGACAGGAAGCGGCCGGTGGCGGGGTCGTAGGGGCGGGCGCCGAGCTGGGTGAGACCGGTGTCCTGGTCTCGGGTGCCGCCGACGAATCCGCGGTGTCCGGGCCAGGTGGACGGGGCCGCGCCGCGGTTCTCGCCGAACGGGGTGAGCAGGCGCCGGGTGACCGGCATACCGACCTCGGTCATGTCGACGGAGGTCTGGGTGGAGCCGTGGTGGTCGGCGAGGAGGACCTCGCGTCCACCGTCGGAGGAGCGGACGGTGGTGGCGCCGTCGGGGTGCGCATAGGAGCGCTGCACCGATTCGGTTCCGTCCGCCTTGACGGTCAGTTCGGTCTCGCCGAGGTAGAGGGTGGTGGCTCCGTCCGCGCCGGTACGCAGGAGACGCTCACCAGAGGCGTCGTAGAAGTAGGAGGTCTTCTTCTCGCCTCCGCCTTCCCTGGGCTCGGTGACGGATTCCAGGTTGCCCTCGACGTCCCAGGCCAGGGACTGGGTGGTGCCGCCGTTCTGGCGGGTGGTGGTGTTGCCGGCCTTGTCGTAGCCGAAGGTGGACCTGGTGGTGCCGTCGATGCCGGTGGAGATGATCTCGTTCAGCCGGTTCGGGCCACCCGCGTCACCGCCGTAGTCGTAGGTGCGGGTGATGTCCTTGGCCGCGTTTCCAGCGGGGTCGTGCTCGACCAGCTTGGTGCGGTTGCCGGACGCGTCGAACTCGTAGGACTGCCAGTACGCCTCGGGCCCGCCGACCGTCTCCTTGCTCGGGCCGTCCGCCGCGCACTTCTCCCGCGCCGTCCAGGCGGAGGTCATGCGGCGCAGCTGGTCGTAGGCGAAGCACTGGGTGTCGGTGCCGGTCTGCCCGTCGGGCATCCCCTCACCGGGGGTGCGGGAGATGCCGGTGACGTTGCCCGCGTCGTCGTACGAGTAGGCGGTGTCGTCGATCCGGCCGGGCTGGACGGAACGGTCGTGGACGACGCGGTCGGTCCTGCGGGTGAAGTCGTTGTAGAAGTAGGTGGAGAAGAGCTTCTTGCCGGCGGGCCCGGCCTCGGAGCGGAGGATCTCTCCGTACTTGGAGTACGTGACGTCGGTGACGTAGTTGGCGGCACCGGAGATGGAGATGGGCAGGTCGTCACCGTTGTACCGGAAGACCAGGCGTTCCTTGGCCATCGGCCCGACCTTGGGCAGCTCGACCCAGGACAGGTTGCCCGTGGACGTGTAGGCGTAGGTGTAGGTGTACTCGCCGGAGGTCTTTCCGGCGGCCGCCGGAATGGTGGTCCTGGTGGTACGCGGCCGGTAGTTGGCGTCGTACTCCGTCACCTCGTCGCGGTAGGCGTTGCCGTCCTTGTCGTAGCGGATGGAGGCGACGGGCAGACCCTTGCCGAGGCTGTCGTAGGTCCACTCGACCCGCTTGGGGCCGCTCGCGGAGTCCTCGCGCAGGCTGGTGGGGCGGCCGGCCTTGTCGAAGGTGGTGACCAGCTTGTTGCCGCGGGCGTCTACGACGGTGGTGAGGTTGTCGCCCCGGTCGTACTCGAAGCGTGTGGTGCCGCCGTCGGGATCGGTTGCCGAGGTCTGCCGGCCCCGGGCGTCGTAGGTGAAGGTGTGCTCACCGCCGCCGGGCTCGGTGACCTTGGTCAGCTGGTCCTGGTCGTCGTAGCCGTAAGTGGTGTCGTGCCAGGCGGACCGGTCGGCCTTGGTGTACTCGCGCAGCTTGGTGTCGCGGCCGTCGGTGTCCTGGTAGGTGGTGGTCACCGTCTCCCCCTTGGGCGGGGTGACGGTGACGGCGTCGCCGTCCTTGACAGTGGTGCTGCGGAACTTCTCGTCGCCGTAGTGGTAGGTGACCTCGGCGGTCTCCTCACCGAGGCCGTCGGAGACGACACGGGTCTGCGAGGGCACCACGTTGTCGCCGACGGTCAGCAGGCTGGGGGCCACGTTCTGGTCGTTGTAGTAGCCGTCGTTGCTCTTGTACGTACGGCCCACGCTGTCGTAGAAGGTGTCGCTCACGATGCGGCCCTCGCCGCCGACCGCGGCGTCCTGCGTCTGGCGGGTTCGCAGCAGACCGTCGAGGATCTCGTAGCTCGTGGCGTACGAACCGTCGTCCTTCAGGGTCCTGTTGGTGACGATCGTCGGGCCGTCGCGCCGGACGGTGTAGTCGTACTCGGCGGACGGGGACTGGGTGGCTTGGTCCCGGTCGATGTCCCAGACCTTCAGCAGGCGCCCGAGCGGGTCGTAGCGCATGTCGACGCGCTTGCCGTTGGCGTCGGTCTCCGCGGTGGGCAGGCCCCGGTGGTCGAACTCAGTGGTCTCGGTGTGGCCGAGCGGGTCGGTGTCGACCTGCTTGGTGGGGACGGCGCCGGTGGCCGGGGTGAAGGCGATCCGGGTCTCATCGCCCTCGACGTCGAAGGTCTTGATCTCCCGGCCGTGGATGTCGTACTCGGTCCGGTCGACCGTGATGTGCCCGTCGCCCGCCGCGTTGAGCTCCTGGACCTCGGTGACCAGGCCCCGGGTCGGAGCGGCCTTGTACGCGCCGCCGTCGTAGAGGGACCGCGTGTCGTCGATGACCTTCTCTCCGGGGGCACCGCACGCTCCGGTGGTGGTGACCTCGCGGGACTCGGTGTCGAGGATGTGCTGTGCGGTGTTGCGGGCGTACTCGATCCGGGTGCACACCTTCTTGCCCGACCCGGTGGTCTCCTCGACCTCGGTGGGCAGTCCGTCGCTGTCGTACGTGGTGGTCTCCGAGCTGCGCCGCCAGGTGGAGTCCTTGACGTGTTCACGGGTTTCGGACTTGACCGGGGACACCATGTACGCCTGGAGCGGGGTGGTGCCGGTGCGCTTGCGCTCGGCGGTCTTCACCGCGGAGGGCGTCAGCTTGGTGGCCGCGGCGATCGCTCCGCCGTCGGAGGCGTAGGTGATCTCCTCGCGCAACTGGCCCTGGAACTCCAAGCGGTCGGCGATTTTGCCGCCCTCGGAGTCCTCGACCTCCACCGAGCGGGTGCCCGACGGCAGCTTGTCCCCGTGCATGCCGCGGAAGTAGCGGTTCTCGGTCAGCTGCTTGACGTCGGTGCCGGACCCCAGCCGGGTGCGGACCTTCTCGTAGCCGCGGTACTGCGACCAGGTGCGCCGCTTGGCCTCGGTGTTCTCCGAGTCGTCGTACGCCCAGGCCGCGCCGCCCAGGTACTCGTAGCTCGTCACCTTGGCCACGGCGTCGGTGACGTTGTCCTCCTCGCGGACCTGCGTGACCACGTACTTGTGGAAGTAGTCGGTGATCGGTTCCAGGGCGCCCTTCGGCGTCCAGTTCTGCGGGTAGCAGCGCAGCGTGTTGGTGTGCGGGGCGGTGGGCATCGTGCCGCCGCGCTTGCACTCCTGCGGGGAGTAGGTGACGCCGATCGTGCCGCCGTTCTCGGTGTCCACGGCGTGGATCCGGTAGCGGGAGAAGGGCTCCAGGCCCTCGAAGCCGTCGACCCGGTTGTCCATCTGCTCACCGCGGAAGGTGACCTTCGGCATGGTCGCGGTGGTGCCGTCCTGGCCGTGGCCGGTGCGCTCGATGGACTTCAGCCACAGGGCGGGCGAGGTGCCGTCCCCCGTGGCGGGGAAGTTCTGGTCCAGGGTGAAAGAGTCGACGTTTTTGAAGCCGGCGTTGTTGACCTGGGTGGTGATCTTCGTGAGGCGCTTGGTGGACCAGAACGTCGGGGAGTTCTTGTCCTTGCACTGTTCACCGGCGTTGCACTGCTGATCGATGGGGGTGTCCGGCCAGTGCTTGGCGTTGGCCAAGGTCCGGTCGGCCTCCGCGCAGGTGAAGTCCGAGCCGGATATGCACCGCTCGGCCACAGTGAACGCGATGCGCGCGGCGGCGTTCTGGGTGAACAGCTTGTCGGCGCGCTGCCCGTAGTCGATGTTCTTCAGGTACGCGCCGCGGTCGTACTTCACGCCGGCGGGCTTGTTGTTCTTGCCGTAGTGGTTGGACTCCTTGGCCCACCACAGGGACATGGCGTCGCCGCGCGGGTCGACGACGTAGTCGAGCATCCAGCGCCAGCCCTGGTCGCAGAACGAGTCGGCGAACGCGGAGGCGTGACACGGCTCGTCCGCGTGGTTGCCGGCGACCGGGACGGTCAGGGCGGAGTTGGTGCGCTGGGCCGCGGCACCGGGCAGCTTGTTGAGGCCGAAGTGGTACTGCGTGCCGTCCGTGGTGGTCAGGACCCAGAACTCGCCGCCCTGCGCACCGTTGTCCGCGCCGGTCCTGCGCTCCAGCTTGGAGCCGTCGTCGTCCGCCGGCCGCCAGGTGCCGCTCGCGTCATCCTTGACCAGCTCGGTCGAGGACCCGTCCAGGGACATCACCATCTGGTCTGACCCGAAACACAGGTCCCCGGTCTTGCCCGCCTGGCCCGGGTTGTTGGCACCGGTGCCCTGGTCGTCCGTGCAGGAGCGGTACTTGCGCTCGATGAAGCCGGGTTCGTAGTCCCAGCCCTCCGCGATCCACGAGGACTGCGCGTTCGTCGAGGCGGTACGCCCGTCGATGGCCTGCGAGGAGTAGCCCAGCGCGACCTCCGGCTCCGGCCCGCCCGGGACCTCCGGCGCGTCCACGGGATACGTCCACGAGAAGCCGCCCGATGAGGAGCCGCCCATCCAGGAACCGGAAGGGGACAGCGACGTGGCGGAGTAGTCGCCGCCCGATCCCGCCGCCTGCGCCACTGCGGCCAGGGTGAGTGGCTGGACCTGGCCCGCACGGGCCTCGGGGAGATCGATCTCGCCGGTCAGCCGACGCGTCGAGGAGTCGTTGTGCCGGGTGACGGACTTCCCGGTGGCGGTGTCGATCAGTTCTAGGCGGGATCCCCAGTTCGCGCCGAAACTGCCCTCGTAATCCCGGTAATCGAAAGCGACTTGGGCCTTGCCCGAGAGTGTGACGCCCGCTGCGGATCTGGCTGTGCTCGCCGCCGGCGAAACGGTGGGAGTCACGGTGAACAGGACTCCGTTGATGCCCGCCTCTTCCGCGGCCTTCCGGTCCTTGACCTCGATTTCCACGAGACCGGCTTCGGCGCTGTCCTCGGTCCGGGCGCCACTCGCCTGATGCAGCGTTACCGGCCCCGTGCCGGTGGAGGCCGTCCCGGCCTTGGCCGGGGCCGCGGCGATCCGTGCGGTCCGCTTACCGGTCGGCCAGCTCGTCCCGGGTGCCTTCCAGTTGCGATTCGCGCCGCTGGAACGTTCCTGCTTCCGCGGCGCGAAGTCCTCGCCGGGTATGGACTTCTCGTGCCGCACGCCCGGCGGTTCGGACTTCTGCTCCGCGGCCTGAGCGACGTTCATGCCTGGGATCAGGGACACCATGAGCGCCACCATGCACACGATGGCGATGGTGACCAGGACTTGGGCCAGGTACCGGATTTTGGGCAGCGTGGTGTCCACGTACACGAGAGGAGTCCTCACAAGATCGCCGAGAGGCGCACAATGTAAAGTTAAAGTGAAGGTAAAGTCAATCCTTGACCTTCTCCTCCACATGACGGTCACTGGCATTGCGCGATCTTTCGCCCGGAAAGACGTGATCCGCGACCGGAGGGGCCATTCGGAGCGCCGCAGCGCACAGACGCAGATGCAGATGCAGGCCAAGACGCCACCCCTGTGCGGATATGGCCTCACCGACTTCTCGACAGGAAACAGTCAACAAATGTCGTACATACCGGGAAGGTTGAGACGGCGGCGCACCAGCGTGCTACTCGCCGGACTTCTCACCGCCACCTGCCTCGCAGGCGCAGTCCCCGCCCACGCCGCACCGGCACAGCCGACGAACGCCCCTCATGACGCGACGGCTCTCATGGCTGCCGAGGCCAAGGCATCGGCACGCGCGACGGCCGAGGGCGAGCCGGTCGAAGTCACCTCCGCCCGTACGGAGACCGGCGAAGTCCACGCCATGCCCGACGGCACCATGCGTCGCACCGAACACACCGCTCCGGTGCGCGTCAAGCGGGCCGGCCAGTGGCAGGCGATCAACACCGACCTGGTCCGCAGCGGTGCCCGGCTCGCCCCCACCGCGGCCCCCGGCGAAGTCACCTTCTCCGCCGGTGGCGACGGGGAGCTGGCCACCTTCACCGACAAGGGGCGCAGCGTCACCCTGAAGTGGCCCGACCCGTTGCCGCAGCCGCAGTTGGACGGCCCCACCGCGACCTACCCGGAGGTCCTTCCCGGCGTCGATCTGGCGGTCTCGGCAAAGCTGGACGGCTTTGGACACGTACTCATCGTGAAGGACGCACAGGCCGCGGCGCAGCCCCGTCTGAAGACCATCACCTACGGCCTCGAAGCGGACGGGCTGCGGGTCGAGAAGGACGAGGCGTCCGACACCCTTCGCGCCGTCACCCCGCAGGGCCAGGAGATCTTCTCCACCTCGACGCCGCGCATGTGGGACTCCTCGACCACCGGCACGGCCCGCCGCGCCGCCCTCGCCCAGGAGTCCGACCCCGGCGTCCAGACCGCCGACCTGCCGCTGACCCTCTCGCCCGACGCCCTGACACTGACGCCCGACCAGGAGCTGCTCAACGGCGAGGCCACCACCTACCCGGTCTACCTCGACCCGAACTTCAACGGCGCGAAGCAGGCGTGGACCATCGCCTACTCCCGCTACCCCTCCACCTCCTACTGGAACGGCGCCAACTGGAACGGCAGTTACAAGGACCAGCCGCGCGTCGGCTACGAGAAGGACACCGGCGGCAAGTCCCGCGCCTTCTTCCGCCTCAACTCCAAGGGTCTGGGCGGGGTCCAGGTCCTCTCCGCCCAGTTCCAGATCACCAACACGTACTCCTGGTCCTGCTCCGGGCGCAGCACCGAACTGTGGCTGACCGGCGGCATTTCGAACCAGACCACCTGGAGCAAGCAGCCTTCCTGGTCCACCAAACTGCAGACCAAGTCCTTCGCCTACGGCTACGACTCAAGCTGCGACGCCCGCGCGGTCGACTTCGACGCGAAGGTCGCCGCCGAGCGCGCCGCCGCGGGAAACTGGGCGAACATCACGGTCGGACTGCGCTCCACCTCGGAGACGGACACCTACACCTGGAAGCGGTTCAACAACAACCCGAAGATCATCATCAGCTACAACCGCAAGCCCAACACGCCTTCCAGCCTGCAGACTTCGCCCTCCACCAGCACGAGTACGGCCTGCAACGTCGCTCCCTACGTCACCCTGGGCAACACGGACGTGACCCTCAGGGCGAAGATCTCCGACCCGGACGGAGGCACCGTCAAGGCGCGCTTCCACCTGTGGCCCACCGGCAAGCACCCCAACGACGCGGCGGACGGGGTCCTGATCATCAACCGCGACGTCCAGGTCACCTCCGGCAGCATGGCCTCCACCGTGGTCTCCAAGAACGACCTCAAGCGCTACGAGGGCTTCGGGTCCGGGGGGCGGTTCTCCTGGAAGGTGTCGGCCCTCGACGCCCACACGTCCTCCGGATACACCCCCACCGGTGGCGGCTGCGCGTTCGGCTTCGACTCCAGCCGTCCCTCGTCCCCGCCAGGCGTGACCTCCACCGAGTTCCCGAACGGTGACGGCGGCACCTGGGGCGCGCCGGCCCGGACCGAAGGATCGTTCACCCTGGCCTCCGGGGGCGTCTCCGACGTCGTGAAGTACAGCTACGGGCTGAACACCAACCCGCCCACCACCGAGGCCGTCCCGTCATCGGCAGGCGGCTCCGTGACGGTCAGGCTCACCCCTACCCACACCGGCCCCCACATCCTGTACGTCGTCAGCCACGACGGGGCCGGCAACAAGTCCGACACCCAGGCCTACCTCTTCTACGCTTCCAGCCCCGGGACCCCCGAGAAGCCGGGTGACCTCAACGGCGACGGCCACCCCGACCTCTACGCCGTGGACTCGACCAGCAACCTGCGCTTCTATCCCGGCAACGGTGAAGGCCGCTTCGGCGCCCGGATGGACGTCTCCACGACCGGACAGTGGGCAGGCTCCCTCATCACCCACCGGGGCGACTGGACGGCGGACGGGTACGAGGACCTGATCACCCGCCAGAGTGACGGCAAACTGTGGCTCTACCCCACCGACGGCCTCGGCCGTGTGGATGAGGAGACCCGCCAGGAGGTCGGCCAGTTCGCCTCTCCGGGCGAGCCCGAGTACATCGACCCCGCCTCCGTCGACCAGCTCGTCTCCCTCGGTGACATGGGCGCCGATCCCGACGCCGCCAAGGTCGACTTCGCCGCCGTGATCGGCGACTCCCTGTGGTACCTGCCCGGCTACACCGGGGGCCACCTCGACTACGGCTACCCCATCGCCGACACCGGCTGGAAGAACATGACCCTGGTCTCCCCCGGCGACCTGGACGGCGACGGCCACCCCGACCTGATTGCCCGCGACACCGTCAGCGGTCAGGTCTGGCTCCACCGGGGCAAGCCCGGCCCGGACGGCGGCACAGACTCGTTCTCCCTCGCCGACCCGGCCACCCGCACCGCCTATGCGACCGGCCTGCCCGCCGCCACCCACCCGCTGATGACTGCGCCCGGAGATGCCAACGGGGACGGCGTCACCGACCTGTGGTCCACCCACCTGGTCACGGGCAACGGCAACCTGATGCTCCACCCCGGCCGGGCAACCGGCGGAGCACAGCCGCCGCTCCTCGTCGGGCCCGGAGGCTGGCACACCATCAGGTCCATCGCCTGACCCTGCCCCGATGACTCCCAGGGCGGTGCGGCCCGAACGCGAAGGAACGGCCCGCGCCGCCCCGGGAGACGGCCGGGCGACGGCAGTGGTCTGGTTGAAATAGCCCCTCAGGCGGCAGGCTTACGCCCGCCGGCCGCCATGAAGAACTCGGTGATCACGGCAATGCTCGGACGCGAGCTCAAGATCGACCAGCATTTGGCGAAGCGCGGCAGCCCCTCGACGGCCGCGGGACCGCACCACGATGCTCTCCCCGGCAATCGCCGTAAAAGGCCACGTCAGACGCATCTGAAGTGTGCTGACATGCTGCGACAGCGGGCCAGTACCGCACGATGCGCGGCTAGTACCGCACGGAAAAAAGCCGCGAAATCTACGTTTCCCCAGGTCAGAACGATTCTGCCTGGGGATGCTGGGTGGGGCGGGTGGGACTCGAACCCACGGCCGACGGATTATGAGTCCGCTGCTCTAACCGGCTGAGCTACCGCCCCGTCTCGGCGTGGCGCGTACAAGTGTGCGCGCCGTCTGCCGCAGCATAGCCGGTCATACGATCTCCTGCTTCGCGTGGTCGGCTTCGCGTGACCATGAAGACTTCGCCCCGTGCCGCCCGGTTCCGAGCGGCACGGAATCACTCCGAAAGAGTCACGTACGGCCACGGAGCACTCCTGCGCGGGCACGCGAAAAAGGGCCCCGAAGGGCCCTCTTCCGTCTCGCTCCCCCGACTGGACTCGAACCAGTAACCCTCCGGTTAACAGCCGAATGCTCTGCCAATTGAGCTACAGGGGATCGCGCTCCCCCGACTGGACTCGAACCAGTAACCTGCCGGTTAACAGCCGGCTGCTCTGCCAATTGAGCTACAGGGGATTGCTGCGTCGCCTCGAACCCTACCTGCCTGGCTGCTGCCGAGCGGCGTGCGTTCGCTGCGACACATACATTAGCGCAAGCAGGGGGGTGCTCCGCCAATCCGTTCCTTCCGGGGTGATCTCGGGTGTCTGCGGGTAGGCGGGCGGGACACGTCCCAGCACACATCGCACGGAGCGAAGGAAGGGTGGCAGCCATGCGGTACCGGCTCACGTTCATCGCCGGAGTGGCCCTCGGTTACGTGCTCGGCACGCGAGCCGGGCGCGAGCGTTACGAGCAGCTGAAGAAGGCCGCGCAGACGCTGGCCGAGAATCCCGCTGTGCGGAACGCGGCGGAGTCCGCCGCGCACGGCAGCCGGGATTTCGCCGGCAAGGCGTACCACTCGGTGAGCGAGAAGGTCGGGGACAAGGTCCCCGTGTCCGTCTCCGAGCGGGTGCGCTCCCTGCGGGAACGCAGCGGCCACAACGGCAGCGACGACTGGGGTACGACGAACACCTGAGGCCCGCTCCCGTACCGGGTGGCACACCGCCCGGTGCGGGAACGGTCCGCGGGTGCGGCAGAATCTAGGCCATGGGCATAGTGGCCGGCTTGGACAGTTCATCCGCCTTCACGCACATCGTCGTCTGCGACACGGACACCGGTGAGGTGCTGCGGCAGGGGTACGCCGCGCATCCCGTCGAGGCCAAGTCCTCCGAGGTGGATCCGCAGGCGTGGCTGCTCTCACTCGGTGAGGCGGCCTCCGGAGGGCTGCTCGAAGGCGTCCAGGCCATCGGCGTGTCCGCGCAGCAGCACGGGCTGGTGCCGCTGGACCGCCAGGGCAATCTCGTACGGCCGGCGCTGCTCGGCAACGACCGGCGGGCTCAGGCCGCCGCGGCCGATCTGGTCGACGGGCTCGGAGGACGGCAGGCCTGGGCCGAGGCCGTCGGCGCCGTTCCGCAGGCCGCGCAGCCCGTGGCGAAGCTGCGCTGGCTGGTGCGGAGCGAGCCGGAGAACGCGCAGCGGGTCGCCGCCGTTCTGCAGCCGCACGACTGGCTGGTGTGGCAGCTCCTCGGCCGGCCGGCCCGCCGGACGACGGACCGCGGTGCCGCGTCCGGCACCGGCTACTGGTCGGCCGGCTCCGAGTCCTACCGGCCCGATCTCGTGGAACTCGCGCTCGGCCATCAGGCCGCGCTGCCCGAGGTCCTCGGCCCGGCGGACTCCGCCGGGATGACCCCGGAGGGGCTGCTGATCTCGGCCGGCACGGGCGAGACGATGGCCGCTGCCTTCGGGCTGGGTGTCGCGGTGGGGGACGCCGTCGTGTCGCTGGGCGCCTCGGGCTCGGTGATGGCCGTGCACCACGAGGCGCTGGCCGACCCTTCGGGAATGATCACTTCTTTCGCCGACGCGACGGGAATGCATCTGCCGGTGGTCCACACCTCGAACGCCGTGCGCGCGCTGCGTGGCACGGCCGAGATGCTGGGGCTGGAAGGGCTGGACGAACTGTCCACGCTGGCGCTGAAGTCGACGCCGGGTGCCTCGGGGCTCGTCCTGCTTCCCTATCTGGAGGGTGAGCGCACCCCGCAACTGCCGCACACCGCGGGGACCCTGAGTGGGCTGCGGCGCGAGTCGATGAAGCCCGAGCATCTGGCGCGGGCCGCCTTCGAGGGGATGCTGTGCTCGCTGGCCGACGCGCTGGACGTACTACGGGGCCGTGGCGTGGAGGTGCGGCGGGTGTTCCTGCTGGGCGCGGCCGCCGAACTGCCCGCCGTGCAGGCCCTGGCACCGGCGGTGTTCGGCACCCAGGTCGTGGTGCCGGAGCCCGCCGAATACGCCGCGCTGGGCGCGGCCCGGCAGGCGGCGTGGGCCCTCGGGGTCTCGCAGGGGAAGCTCGATCCGCGTACCCCACCGGCCTGGCAGGGTGCGGCGGCGCAGGTACTGGAGCCCGGTGAGGAGCTCCCTGTGGGCCGCGCGGTGCGCCAGCAGTACGGGGCGACCCGCGACCAGATCCACCCCGGGGCGTTCGGCGGAACCGCCTGAGCGGCCCTCTTCCGGGATTTGACCGGGGCTTGGGGAAAAGCGTTGGCAGGAGCGGTCCGGAGTACCGGAGTATGGACCGGCCTCTGCCCTTCGCCGACTCCGAGAGACTCGTGTGCTCATAAAACTCCTGCGGACCTACCTGGGTCCGTACAGACGTCCCATCGTGCTGCTGGTACTGCTCCAGCTTCTGCAGACCTGCGCAAGCCTCTATCTGCCCAGCCTCAACGCGGACATCATCGACAACGGTGTCGTGAAGGGTGACACGGGGTACATCCTGGAGTTCGGCGGCGTGATGATCGCCGTCAGCGTCATCCAGATCGTCTGCAACATCGGGGCGGTCTACTACGGTGCCCGCACGGCCTCCGCCGTCGGACGCGACGTACGGGCCTCCGTCTTCGGCCGGGTGCAGTCGTTCTCCGCGCGTGAGGTGGGGCGGTTCGGGGCTCCCTCCCTCATCACCCGTACGACCAATGACGTGCAGCAGGTCCAGATGCTCGTCCTGATGGCGTTCACCCTGATGGTCTCGGCGCCCATCATGTGTGTCGGTGGGGTCATCATGGCGCTCGGCCAGGACGTCCCGTTGTCGGCGGTGCTGCTGGCCGTGCTGCCCGTGCTCGGCATCTCGGTGAGCCTCATCGTGCGCAGGATGCGGCCGCTGTTCCGCACGATGCAGGAGCGGCTGGACACGGTGAACCGTGTGCTGCGTGAGCAGATCACCGGCAACCGCGTCATCCGCGCCTTCATCCGTGACGGCTACGAGGAGGAACGCTTCCGCGGCGCCAACACGGATCTGACGGACGTCGCGGTGTCGACGGGCCGGCTGATGGCCCTGATGTTCCCGACGGTGATGACGGTGGTGAACCTGTCGTCCATCGCCGTGGTCTGGTTCGGTGCGCACCGCATCGACAGCGGCGGGATGCAGATCGGGGCGCTGACCGCGTTCCTCGCGTATCTGATGCAGATCGTCATGTCGGTGATGATGGCCACCTTCATGTTCATCATGGTGCCGCGCGCCGAGGTGTGTGCCGAGCGGATCCAGGAGGTGCTGGAGACCGAGTCGAGCGTGGTGCCGCCCACCGCTCCGGTCACGAAGCTGCTCGAGCACGGGCATCTGGAGGTACGGGGCGCGGAGTTCCGTTTCCCGGGTGCCGAGGAGCCGGTGCTGCGTTCGGTCGATCTCGTGGCGAGGCCCGGGGAGACGACCGCGATCATCGGGTCGACGGGCAGCGGGAAGTCGACGCTGCTCGGTCTCGTCCCACGGCTGTTCGACGCGACGGACGGCGAGGTGCTGGTCGACGGTACGGACGTGCGGAAGCTGGACCCGGTCCTGCTGGCGAAGACCGTGAGCCTGGTCCCCCAGAAGCCGTACCTGTTCTCGGGGACGGTCGCGACGAATCTGCGCTACGGCAATCCGGACGCGACCGACGAGGAGCTGTGGCACGCGCTGGAGGTGGCGCAGGCGAAGGACTTCGTGGAAGGGCTGGAGCACGGTCTCGACGCGCCGATCGCGCAGGGCGGCACCAATGTCTCCGGTGGTCAGCGGCAGCGGCTCGCGATCGCGCGGACGCTCGTGCAGCGGCCGGAGATCTATCTCTTCGACGACTCCTTCTCGGCCTTGGACTATGCGACGGACGCAGCGCTGCGCGGTGCGCTGTCCCGTGAGACGGCGGAGGCGACCGTGGTGATCGTGGCGCAGCGGGTGTCCACGATCCGTGACGCCGACCGGATCCTGGTGCTGGACGAGGGCCGGGTCGTCGGGACGGGCAGCCATCACGAGCTGATGGAAGGCAACGAAACCTACCGGGAGATCGTGCTCTCCCAGCTGACGGAAGCGGAGGCCGCCTGATGGCAGGACCGGGCGGACGGATGATGGCCGGCGGGCCCACCGAGCGGTCCATGGACTTCAAGGGGTCCGGGAAGCGGCTGCTGAGACGGTTCAGCAAGGAGAAGTCCTCGCTGTGGCTGATGCTGGGCGCCGGAACGCTGAGCGTGGCGCTCTCCGTGGCCGGGCCCAAGATCCTCGGCGGGGCCACGGACCTGATCTTCGCGGGTGTCGTCGGACGGCAGATGCCGGACGGCACGACGAAGGAACAGGCCGTCGACGGTCTGCGCGAACAGGGTGACGGCGGGCTCGCCGACATGCTGACCGGGGTGGACTTCGTCCCCGGCGACGGCATCGACTTCGGTGCGGTGGGCCAGGTCCTGCTGGCGGCACTGGTGGTGTACGTCGCGGCGGGGCTGCTGATGCTGGTGTCGACCCGGTTGTCGATCCGGGTGATCAACCGGGTCGTCTTCCAGCTGCGCGAGGACCTGCAGACGAAGCTGTCGCGGCTCCCGCTGTCCTATTTCGACCGGCAGCAGCGTGGCGAGGTGCTGAGCCGGGCCACGAACGACATCGACAACATCTCGCAGACGATGCAGCAGACGATGGGCCAGCTCATCAACTCCCTGCTGACCATCGTCGGCGTGCTGATCATGATGTTCTGGATCTCCCCGCTGCTCGCCCTGGTGGCGCTGATCACGATCCCGTTGTCGGTTCTCGTCGCGGCACGGGTCGGGAAGCGTTCGCAGCCGCACTTCGTGGCGCAGTGGAAGGTGACGGGAAAGCTCAACGCCCACATCGAGGAGATGTACACCGGCCACACCCTGGTGAAGGTCTTCGGGCGTCAGGAGGAGTCCGCGCGGGACTTCGCCGAGCAGAACGAGGCGTTGTACGAGGCGGGCTTCAAGGCCCAGTTCAACAGCGGGATCATGCAGCCGCTGATGATGTTCGTGTCGAACCTGAACTATGTGCTGGTCGCGGTCGTCGGCGGGCTGCGGGTCGCTTCGGGCGCCCTGTCGATCGGTGACGTGCAGGCGTTCATCCAGTACTCGCGGCAGTTCTCGATGCCGCTGACGCAGGTCGCCTCGATGGCGAACCTGGTGCAGTCGGGCATCGCGTCGGCGGAGCGGGTCTTCGGCCTGCTGGACGCCGAGGAGCAGACGCCCGACCCCGACCCGGCCGAGCGGCCCGAGCAGCTGCGTGGCAGCGTCTCGCTGGAGAACGTGTCCTTCCGGTACGACCCGGAGAAGCCGCTCATCGAGGATCTCTCGCTGAGCGTGGAGCCCGGCCACACGGTCGCGATCGTCGGCCCGACGGGGGCCGGCAAGACGACCCTGGTCAACCTGCTGATGCGCTTCTACGAGGTGACGGGCGGCCGGATCACCCTCGACGGGGTCGACGCGGCGAAGATGTCGCGCGACGAACTCCGTTCGGGTATAGGGATGGTGCTCCAGGACACCTGGTTGTTCGGCGGGACGATCGCGGAGAACATCGCCTACGGGTCCTCGCGGGAGGTGACCCGGGAGGAGATCGAGGAGGCGGCGCGGGCGGCCCACGCCGACCGCTTCGTCCGTACGCTGCCCGAGGGGTACGACACGGTGATCGACGACGACGGGGCCGGCGTCAGCGCGGGCGAGAAGCAACTGATCACGATCGCGCGGGCGTTCCTGTCCGATCCGGTGATCCTGGTGCTCGACGAGGCGACCAGCTCGGTGGACACCCGGACCGAGGTGCTGATCCAGAAGGCGATGGCCCGGCTGGCCCACGGCCGTACGAGCTTCGTGATCGCCCACCGGCTCTCCACCATCCGGGACGCGGACGTGATCCTGGTGATGGAGAACGGCTCGATCGTCGAACAGGGCACCCATGACGACCTGTTGGCCACCAAGGGCGCCTACGCACGGTTGTATGCTGCGCAGTTCGCGCAGGCGCTGGCCGAGGTCGACTGACGGATGCGGCCGGCCATGCCGTGACCGCCCGCCGCTCCGCTCAGTCCAGGTAGCCGCGGAGCTGGTCGGCGAAGGCGTGGCCCCGCAGCTTGTCGAGCGTCTTGGCCTCGATCTGGCGGATGCGTTCGCGTGTCACGCCGAAGATCTGGCCGATCTCCTCGAGCGTGCGGGGCCGCCCGTCGTCCAGTCCGTAGCGCAGTTGGACGACCTTCCTCTCCCGTTCGCCGAGGGTGGAGAGCACCGCCTCCAGGTGTTCGCGCAGCAGCAGGAAGGCCGCGGACTCCACGGGCGATGCTGCGTCGCCGTCCTCGATGAGGTCGCCGAAGGCCACGTCGTCCTCCTCGCCTACGGGCGCGTGCAGGGACACGGGCTCCTGGGCGAGGCGCCGCACCTCGACGACCCGGTCGGGCGTCAGGTCCAGCTCGGCCGCGACCTCTTCGGCCGTGGGCTCGTAGCCGCGCTCCTGGAGCATGCGGCGCTGGACGCGTACGACCCGGTTGATCAGCTCGACGACATGCACCGGAACCCTTATGGTCCTGGCCTGGTCTGCGAGTGCACGGGACATCGCCTGGCGGATCCACCAGGTCGCGTACGTGGAGAATTTGTAGCCCCGGGCGTAGTCGAACTTCTCGACCGCCCTGATCAGGCCGAGGTTGCCCTCCTGGACCAGGTCCAGCATGGTCAGGCCGCGGCCCACGTAGCGCTTGGCCACGGAGACCACGAGGCGGAGGTTGGCCTCGATGAGCCGGCGTTTCGCCATCCGCCCCATGACCACGAGCCGGTCCAGGTCGACGGCGAGCCGGGAGTCGGGGTCGGGGGTGCCGGCGAGCCGTTCCTCGGCGAAGAGTCCCGCCTCGACGCGGCGGGCGAGGTCCACCTCCTCGGCGGCGCTGAGCAGCGGGATCCGCCCGATCTCGCGTAAGTACTGGCGGAAGAGGTCGGACGTCGGGCCGCCCGCCTCCGGTCGGCTGCGCGGCTCCGGGGTCTCCACCGGCTCCTCCAGCACCGGTTCCGGCGTGCTCGCCGCCTCCGGGTGACGTGTGACCCGGTTCTGCGCGGGGATCGCCGGGACATGCTCGGTCGTGGGCGGCACGGTCCGGGTCTGCACGGGTGCGACCTCCAGGTGATCGCTGCCGGATCGCGGGATGGAGGTCCGCCCGGGGCGGACCGCCGCGCTCCGATGACTCAGGCACCGCCACCCAGTGTGGGGTACGACACATCTCTGCCACGAGGGGCGTGCGGTGACTTTTTGCGTCCGGGGCGTGACGGGGTGCCGATACGGCTGGGAGCGTCCTCAGAGGGCGTCGGCGCCGTGGCTCCGCAACGACTGGGCGTACTGCTGGAGGACCCAGACCTCGTTCTGCGCGGCGGCCAGGTGGTCCGGGGCGACATTGCTGCCGAGGCGGGCGAGGCTGCCCTGGACGTCGTCGATCCTGCGGTCGACGGCGCGGAGGCGGACCTTGACCAGGTGCTGGCCCGCGTACGACTCGTCGATGGACTTGCCGTGGAAGACCTCGACGGCGAGCTCGGTGACGAGCTTGCGCACCGTGTCGTCGGGGGCCGCGTCGAGCACCTGGACCAGGTACTCGCGGGTCTCGGAGACGCCCAGCTCCGCGCCGCCCGCATCCGCGATGCACTGGCGCACCGCCGCGTACGGCGGTGCGGTGAACTCGTCGACCCCGTAGGCGTCGAAAGCCGGGGAGACCAGGGCGGGCCTCTGCAGGGCGAGCTTGAGCAGCTCGCGCTCCGTGCGGTGGGCGGGGCTGCGGAGGTTGAGGGCGGGGCCGGACGGAGCGGGGGCCTGGCCCCGCTGGTGCTGTGTGCCGGTACGGGAGGGGGCCGGCGCGGGTCCTCGCTCGTCTCCGCGCCCGCGGGCCCACTGGGCGAGCTGGTTGACCCGGTGGACGACGAATTCCTGGTCCAGGATGCCCACGAAGCCGGCGAGCTGGACGGCCACCTCGCGCTGCACACTGCTCGTCTTGATCTTGGCGACGACGGGCGCGGCCTCGTCCAGGGCGGCTGCGCGGCCGGCCGGGGTCTCCAGGTCGTAGCGGCCGACGATCTGGCGGAGCGCGAATTCGAAGAGCGGGGTGCGTGGCTCGACCAGGTCCCGGACGGCGTCGTCGCCCTTGGCGAGCCTCAGGTCGCACGGGTCCATGTTGTCGGGCGCGATCGCGATGTAGGTCTCGGCGGCGAACTTCTGGTCGTCCTCGAAGGCGCGCAGGGCGGCCTTCTGACCTGCTGCGTCCCCATCGAAGGTGAAGATGACCCGGGCGCTTCCGTTGTCCATCAGGAGCCGTCGGAGGATCTTGATGTGGTCGCCGCCGAAGGCCGTCCCGCAGGTGGCGATGGCCGTGGTGACCCCGGCGAGGTGGCAGGCCATCACGTCGGTGTAGCCCTCGACCACGACCGCCCGGCTGGACTTCGCGATGTCCTTCTTGGCCAGGTCGATGCCGTACAGCACCTGGGACTTCTTGTAGATCGACGTCTCGGGGGTGTTGAGGTACTTCGGGCCGTTGTCGTCGTCGCGGAGCTTGCGGGCGCCGAAGCCGACGATCTCGCCCGAGGTGTCGCTGATCGGCCACATCAGCCTGCCGCGGAAGCGGTCGATGGGGCCCCGGCGGCCGTCCTGGGACAGGCCGGAGCTGATGAGCTCCTTGTCGCTGAAGCCCTTGCCGCGCAGATAGCGGGTGAGGTGGTCCCAGCCGGCCGGGCTGTAGCCGACGGCGAAGTGGGCGGCGGCGTCCTGGTCGAAGCCGCGTGAGGCGAGGAACTTCCGGCCGATCTCCGCTTCGGGGCCGTTCAGCTGCTCGCGGTAGAACTCGGCGGCGATCTTGTGTGCCTCGACCAGCCGGATGCGTTCGCCGCGCTGGTGGGAGGGGTTGTAGCCACCCTCCTCGTAGCGCAGGGTGATGCCCGCCTTGGCGGCGAGGCGCTCGACCGTCTCGGAGAAGGTGAGGTGATCGATCTTCATCACGAAGGCGATCGTGTCGCCGCCCTCCTGGCAGCCGAAGCAGTGGAACAGGCCCTTGCCCGGGCTCACCTGGAAGGAGGGGGACTTCTCGTCGTGGAAGGGGCAGAGGCCCTTGAGGTTGCCGCCGCCCGCGTTGCGCAACTGGAGGTACTCGGACACGACGGCGTCGATCGGGACCGCGTCCCGGACCGCCTTCACGTCGTCGTCATTGATCCTGCCTGCCACGCCTGAAGTCTACGGGTGGGGCCGGGCGTCCGGGACCGGCCGGCAGCGGGGATCCCGCCCCGGGCGCCGGCCCGGTCCCGGATCCCCGGGCCACGGGTCAGAGCAGGGATCCCAGGGGCACGGACGGGTCGCCCAGGGCGTGCGGGTCGACCGGCCGGGCCGCCTTGACCAGCTTCTGGATGTTCTCGGTGACGTCCCACACATTGACGTTCATTCCGGCGAGGACCCGGCGGTCCTTCAGCCAGAAGGCGATGAACTCGCGCTTGCCGGCATCGCCCCGGATGACGACCTCGTCGTACGAGCCGGGCGGCGCCCATCCGGAGTACTCCAGTCCGAGGTCGTACTGGTCGGAGAAGAAGTACGGCACCCGGTCGTACGACACGTCCTGGCCGAGCATGGCCTTCGCTGCGGCCGGTCCGCTGTTCAGGGCGTTCGCCCAGTGCTCCACGCGCAGCCGGCCGCCGAAGACCGGGTGGTCCACGGACGCGATGTCGCCGGCGGCGAAGATGTGCGGGTCGGAGGTGCGCAGGGAGGCGTCGACGACGACACCGCCGCCCTCGGCCGGGCTCGCCATGTCGAGCCCGGCCGCCTCGGCGAGCGAGGTGCGCGGGGCCGCGCCGATCGCGGCGAGCACGTCGTGCGCGGGGTGCTCCTCGCCGTCGTCGGTACGGACGGCGAGGACCAGACCGTCCTGCCCGGTGATCTCGGTCAGGCGGGCGCCGAAGTGGAAACGGACACCGTGCTCCGCGTGCAGGTCGGTGAAGATCTGCCCGACCTCGGGACCGACGACGTGGTGCAGCGGGGTCGCCGAGGGTGCGACGACGGTGACCTCGGCGCCGTACTCGCGGGCCGCCGCCGCGATCTCCAGGCCGATCCACCCGGCTCCGGCGATCACCAGGTGGCCGTTGTCGCGGCCGAGGGCGGCGAGGACGTTGCGCAGCCGGTCGGAGTGGGCGAGGCGGCGCAGATGGTGGACGCCGACCAGGTCGGTGCCCGGGACGTCGAGGCGGCGGGGCTCGGCCCCGGTGGCGAGCAGCAGCTTGTCGTAGTGGACGACCGTGTTGTCGCCGAGCTGCACGGACCGGCCGGCCCGGTCGATGGAGGTGACCATCTGGCCGAGGTGGAGCTCGATGTCGGCCCCGGCGTACCAGGCGGTCTCGTGGACGAAGACGGAGTCCCGTTCGTCCTTGCCCAGCAGATAACCCTTGGACAGCGGAGGCCGCTCGTACGGATGGTCGCGCTCGTCACCGATGAGGATCACCCGACCGCTGAAGCCCTCCGTACGGAGTGCCTCGGCCGCCTTCGCTCCGGCGAGCCCTCCGCCGATGATGACGAACGTCCGATGTGCGTCGACCACTTGGTGCCTCCTCAAGACTTGGCTGCGCGGCGCCGCCACCTGCGAGCGTCCCGCACGCAGCGTGATGACGAAAGAGGGTGTGTGCCCCGATCAGGTCACGGCCGTCGGCATGTGGCCCGGTCAAGGTCCAGTCTGCCCAATGCCCGTGAGCGTTCCGTGAAGGGACCGCGCGGAGGCGTCCGTCAGTGCGGCGATCTGGTCGACGAGCACCCTCTTGCGGGCCCTGTCGTCGGGTGCCGTGGTGTACAGCGCGCGGAACTGGGGTTCCAGTCCTTCGGGCGCCCGGGCGGTGAGGGCGGCGGCGAGCTCGGCGATGACGATCCGCTGCCCGGCGCGGATGACCTCCTGCTCGGCGCGCTGCATGACGTAACGGTCCGCGACGGCCTTGAGGACGGCGCACTCGTTGCGTGCCTCGCGCGGGACGATGAGCTCGGCGCCGTATCTGCCGAGCCGTCCCGGCCCGTGAGCGGTGTGGGTCGCGGTCTCGGCGGCCAGGCAGAACCGGCCGATGAGCTGGCTCGTCGCGTCCTTCAGCCGGGCCTGGGCGACCGCGGTGCCGTCGTAGCCGTGCGGCCACCACTCCTGGGTGGTGAGCCGGTCGAGAGCGTCGGCGAGCTCCTGGGGGTCGGTGTCGGCGGGGACGTACCGTCCGATGGCGACGGTCCAGATCTCCGCGCGCTCCGGCTCGGCGAAGAGGCAGCCTGGGTCGATGTGTCCGGCGTGCAGTCCGTCCTCGAAGTCGTGCACCGAGTAGGCGACGTCGTCGGACCAGTCCATCACCTGGGCCTCGAAGCATTTTCCGTCCTGCGGCGCGCCCTTGCGGACCCAGTCGAAGACCGGCAGGTCGTCCTCGTACACCCCGAACTTGGGTGAGCCGGGGTCGGTGGGGTGCGCGCCACGTGTCCAGGGGTATTTGGTGGCGGCGTCCAGGGCGGCCCGGGTCAGGTTGAGCCCGACGCTGACCAGCTCGCCGCTGCGGGGGTCACGGACGAAGCGCTTGGGTTCGAGGCGGGTCAGCAGGCGCAGTGACTGGGCGTTGCCCTCGAAGCCTCCGCAGTCCGACGCGAAGTCGTCGAGCGCCTGCTCGCCGTTGTGGCCGAAGGGCGGGTGACCCATGTCGTGGGAGAGGCAGGCCGCTTCCACGAGGTCGGGGTCGCAGCCGAGCGCGGCGCCGAGCTCCCGGCCGACCTGGGCGCACTCCAGGGAGTGGGTGAGGCGGGTGCGGGGGCTGGCGTCCCAGACCCGGCCGCGGGTGCCGGGCGTGACGACCTGGGTCTTGCCGGCGAGCCTGCGCAGGGCGGCGGAGTGCAGCACGCGCGCGCGGTCACGCTGGAACGCGGTGCGGCCGGGCCGCTTGTCGGGCTCGGTGTCCCAGCGCTCGGTGTCAGCGGTGCCGTAGGGCGTGTCCCTGGGGTGGTGCGTACCGTCCATGTCACCGACAGTAGCCCGGGGTGCCGACAGGAGGGGTCAGGCGGAGGCCAGGAGGGGCGGGTGCGTCAGGGCTCGGCAGGCGGGTGCGGTGCCGGTCAGGGCCTGGTCGTAGCGGTGCAGCAGGAGGCGTGCCATCGCCGGGTGCGCGCCGAGCGGTGCGGCGGCGATGCCCGGCGCGGCGGCGGCCGAGACGGTCGCGAAGCGGCCGGGGGCCGTGAAGTACGAGGCGAGGGCCACTCGGTGGCGGCCGCGGGTGGCGAGTGCGCGCAGGGCGGCCGGGACGTCGGGGGTGGCGGCCGAGGCGTAGGCGGGGACGACCGGCACGCCGCCGAGGCGGTCGCTGAGCAGGGCGGCGGTGCGGCGGGCGTCGACGTCCGAGTCGGGGTCGCGTGACCCGGCGGCGGCGAGCACGACGGCGGTGTCGCGGCTCGTACCGTCCTCGTCGCGCCAGCCCGCCTCCAGGAGACGCTCGTACAGCGCCTCGACGAGCAGCGGGTGCGGCCCGAGCGGGGCCGCCACACGGGTGCGGAGGTGGCCGGCTGCCGCGGCGGCGAGGGGCAGGTCGTGCCGGACGTGGTGGCCGCGGCCGAGCAGCAGCGGCACGAGCACGGCGTCACCCTGCCCGATGCCGTCCAGGGTGTCCGGCAGCAGGGGCGCGTTCAGCTCGATGTGACCGAGCCGGACGTCGAGGGCGGGTCGCAGCTCCCGCACCCGGTCCAGAAGCTCCAGGACGGTGCGCAGGGCCTGTGGGTCCCGGCTGCCGTGCGCGACGGCGACCAGGGTGGGTGCGGATCGTCGGACGGGGTGCATGGGCCTGCGGGTCATGCACCGATGGTGCCGGGCGCACGTTGCCGGGTCGTTTCGCACCGGTGACGGGTGTTTGCCTCCGTCTCACGGGAGGGCGCCTCCCGGTGTCAGTCCCTGGTCGCACCGGGCCCGCGAACCTTTCGCGTGCGTCGTTCGTCCCCTTCTCCGAGGGATCGGGTACGAGCGCGGGGGGCGCCGCATGCGGCTGAGGACACCGATGAAGCTGCGCCATGGGGTGCGCGGTGCGCTGAGAGGGCTGGCCGCCGCGCGGCCGCGGCTGCCGCGGACCCGGCAGGGGCAGCGGCGGCTGGTGCAGGCGCTGATGGTCGCCTGCGCGATGGCGCTGGCCCCGGCGTCCTGGCTGCACACCACGGCCGACGCCCGGGTGCGGACGACGGCCGACGCCCCGGCGCAGCAGGTCGCGGTGGTGTTCGGGGCGGGGCTGCGGGAGGGCCGGCCGTCGCCGTACCTCGCGCACCGGCTGGACGCCGCCGCGGAGCTGTACAGGGCCGGCAAGGTCCGGGTCGTGCTGGTCACCGGGGACAACAGCCGCGTGGAGTACGACGAACCGGATGCCATGCGTACGTACCTCACGGCGCAGGGGGTCCCGGACGAGCGGATCGTCAGCGACCACGCGGGGTTCGACACCTGGGACTCCTGCGTCCGGGCCAAGAGGATATTCGGGGTCGACCGGGCCGTCCTGGTGAGCCAGGGCTTCCACATACGGCGGGCGATCGCCCTGTGCCGCTCCGCCGGGATCGACGCGTACGGGGTGGGAGCCGACGACGTACACGACGTCACCTGGTTCTACGGCGGGACACGGGAGGTGTTCGCGGCGGGCAAGGCGCTCCTGGACGTGGTGTTCGAGCCGGACCCGCACTTCCTGGGGCCGCGCGAGCCGGGGGTGGCGGAGGCGCTCGCGGGTGACCTCACGGCGGCGGGCGGGGCGGGCTGAGGTGCGCGTACCGGGGGCGTAACCGGAGGCACCGGTGCTCGTAATACCGGCCTCGCACGCTGGACGCATGGCCCGCACCGAGACGTCCACCCACTGCCCGTACTGCGCGCTCCAGTGCGGGATGAAGCTGCGACCGGTCGCCGACGGCGGGGTGGTCGAGGTCGTGGAGCGTACCGAGTTCCCCGTCAACCGGGGAGCCCTGTGCGGCAAGGGGCGCACCGCGCCCGCCGTCCTCGCCGCCGGGGTGCGGCTGACGGGGCCCCTCGTGCGCGACGCGGGCGGGGCGCTGGCCCCGGCGAGCTGGGACGAGGCGTTGGAGCGGATCGCGGACGGGCTGCGCGGGACGCGGGCGGAGCACGGCGCGGACGCCGTGGGTGTGTTCGGCGGGGGCGGGCTCACCAATGAGAAGGCGTACGCCCTCGGGAAGTTCGCCCGGGTGGTGCTCGGCACCTCGCAGATCGACTACAACGGCCGCTTCTGCATGTCGTCCGCGGCCGCCGCTCACCAGCGGGCGTTCGGCCTCGACCGGGGGCTTCCGTTCCCGTTGGAGGACGTCCCGCGGACGGGCTGCGTGATCCTGGTCGGCTCGAATCTCGCGGAGACCATGCCGCCCGCGCTGCGCTATCTGACCGAGCTGAGGGAGAACGGCGGGCGGCTGATCGTCATCGATCCGCGTCGCACCAGGACCGCCGAGCAGGCCGACCTGCACCTGGCCCCCCGGCCGGGCACGGATCTGGCCCTCGCGCTCGGCATGCTGCATCTGGTGGTGGCGGACGGGCGGGTGGACGAGGACTTCGTCCGCACCCGGACGAGCGGCTGGGACCAGGCCAGGGCGGGCGCCATGGCGCACTGGCCGGAGCTGGTGGAGCGCCTCACCGGGGTGCCCGTGCCGCAGCTGCGTGAGGCCGTGGAGATGTTCTGCGGGGCGGAGAGCGGGATGGTGCTCACCGCGCGGGGGCCCGAGCAGCAGGCCAAGGGCACGGACACGGTGGGGGCGTGGATCAACTTCTGCCTGGCCACCGGCCGGGCGGGCCGCCCGCTGTCCGGCTACGGATGTCTGACCGGCCAGGGCAACGGCCAGGGCGGCCGGGAGCACGGCCAGAAGGCCGACCAGCTGCCCGGCTACCGCAAGCTCACGGACCCGGCGGCCCGGCGCCATGTGGCGGGGGTGTGGGGCGTGGACCCCGACACGCTGCCGGGGCCGGGGCGCAGTGCGTACGAGCTGCTGGACGCGCTGGGACGGGATGTGCGGGCACTGCTGGTCATGGGGTCGAATCCGGTCGTCTCGGCGCCGCACGCGGGGCACGTCGAGGAGCGGCTGAGGTCGCTGGACTTCCTGGCCGTCGCGGATGTGGTGCTGTCGGAGACGGCGGCGCTGGCCGACGTGGTGCTGCCGGTGACGCAGTGGGCCGAGGAGAGCGGGACGACGACCAGCCTGGAGGGCCGGGTGCTGCTCCGGCGACAGGCGGTCACACCGCCGGACGGGGTGCGCAGCGACCTGGAGGTGCTGAACGCCCTGGCCGGGCTCCTGGGGCACGGGAAGGGCTTCCCGGCCGATCCCGCAGAGGTCTTCGACGAGCTGAGGCGCGCGTCGGCGGGCGGTCCGGCCGACTACGCGGGCATCACCTACGCCCGGATCGCGGCGGAGGACGGGGTGTTCTGGCCCTGCCCGGACGAGGGGCACGCGGGGACGCCCCGGCTGTTCCTGGAGCGGTTCGCGACGGACGACGGGCGGGCCCGGTTCGTCCCGGTCACGCACCGGGCCGCCGCGGAGGAGACGGACGCGGAGTATCCGGTGGTGCTGACCACGGGGAGGGTCGTGTCCCAGTACCAGTCGGGGGCGCAGACCCGCCGGGTGGCCGAGCTGAACGCCGCCGCGCCGGGCCCGTTCGTGGAGCTGCATCCCCGGCTCGCCGAGCGGATCGGGGTGGCCGAGGGTGAGGACGTCGCGGTCACCTCGCGGCGCGGACGGGCGGTGGCACCGGCCCGGATCACGGTCGCGATCCGTCAGGACACCGTGTTCATGCCGTTCCACTGGCCGGGCGCGGGCCGGGCGAACTCCCTGACGAACCCGGCGCTCGACCCGGTGTCGCGCATGCCGGAGTTCAAGGTGTGCGCCGTGCGGGTGGAGGCCGCCGGCTGAGCCGGTCGCCGCCCGGCACGGGCGTGCCGCCGGTGCGCGGGGAACGGGGCACGGCGGTGGCGGCGAGGTGGACCCAGGCGCGGACGGGCTCGGCGGGTCCGGGCTCACCGGAGGCGCCGCCGGGTGTGTCCGGCAGCGGCCCGGGGACGGCCCGGCGGGCCACCCGCTCGTACGGATTGCGCGGGTGGTGCGGCCCCAGATGCTGCTCCAGGTCGTCCAGGAGCCCGAGCAGTTCCGCGTTACGCCCCGGGCGCGGCGGTGACCAGGGCGCCCCGGACGGTGCCGTGGCCGTCGATCGCGTACGGGTGGCCGGGGCCTCGTGGAGGAGTGCGTCCCGCAAGGAAGGGCAGCCGGACGTCCGTCACAGCGAGGCCGCGGGCGCCGTTTCCGCCGCCACCCAGGCGAGGTAGCGGTCGCTGCCGCGTACGACGGGCATCGCGATGATCTCCGGTGTCTCGTAGTCGTGGGCCTCGGCGAGGTGCGCCTCGAGCTCGTCGTACCGCTCGGCCGTCGTCTTGAGGAGCACCTGCCACTCCTGCCCGGTCTCGACGGCGTCCTGCCACCGGTAGACGGAGGTCACGGGCGCCGAGATCTGGGCGCAGGCGGCGAGCCGCGCCTCCACCGCTCCCCGGGCCAGGGTGTGGGCCTTCTCCTCGCTGTCCGTCGTGGTCAGTACGGCCAGCCATGCGGGTCCGGTCATCCTGGTCCTCCTCGTTCTCGGCGTCCGTGACCGTTCGATTGTCGGCCCCGAGAGGCTTTGAGCGTGTCAGCCGCCGTACGGGTGCCGGGTCCTGGCCTCGCGCAGGGCGCGGCCCCACCAGACCAGCTGGTCGAGCATCCTCTTGGCCGCACCGTCGACCGGGGCTGGGTCCTTGGGCGCGCCCCGGTCGTCGAAGAGGGCGCCCGCGTTGTGGAAGGAGACGGTGTCGCGCACGGAGACGGCGTGGAGTTCGGCGAAGACCTGGCGCAGGTGCTCGACGGCCCGCAGGCCGCCGGAGACCCCTCCGTACGACACGAACGCGACCGGCTTGGCCTGCCATTCGGCGAAGTGCCGGTCGATGAGGTTCTTCAGCGGGGCCGGGTAGGAGTGGTTGTACTCGGGTGTCAGTACGACGAAGGCGTCGGCTCGCGCCAGCAGCGGGGACACCTCGACAGCCCCGGTGGCGGGCGGCTCGGTCTCGGCGACATCGATCAGTTCGGTCTCGATGTCCGGGTGGCCGGCCGCCCGTTCGAGGAACCAGGCGGCGACGACGGGCCCGAAGCGGCCCTCGCGGTTGCTGCCGAGGATGACGGCCACCTTCAGCGGGGCGGCGTCGGACAGGGTGGGAACAGGTGTGGTGAGGTCCATGCACCGCAGCCTCACACCTCAAGTGGGATTGAGGTCAAGTGCCGGTCCACGCCCTCTACGCTGGCGGCCATGACGACTCCCGCACCGGACCTCTACGTCGAGTTCGACGGCCGCCCCGCGACTGCGGGGGACCTGCGGATTCCCGCCTTCGCGGGGTACGGCCATTTCACCGCGATGCAGATCAGGGACCGTACGGTGCGTGGGCTCGCCCTGCACCTGGACCGGCTGGACTCCGCGAACAGGGAACTGTTCGGGCTGCCCCTGGACGGGGAGCTGGTGCGTGAACTGATCGGGCACGCACTCGACGGCGCCGGGACGCGGGACGCGTCGGTCCGGGTGCACGGCTTCCTGCCGCCCGACAGCGCGGCGACCGTACCGATGGTGACGGTACGAGCGCCAGTCCGGGCGGACGGTGCGCCGCGGAGCCTCATGTCGGTCCCCTTCGCGCGCTCCGTGCCACACATCAAGCGCCCCGGGGAGTTCGGCCAGATCTACTACGGGCAGCAGGCCCGGCGGGCGGGCTTCGACGAGGCGCTGCTCACTTCGCCCGGCGGCATGGTGACCGAGGGGGCGGTCACCAACATCGGCTTCTGGGACGGCACTTCGGTGGTCTGGCCGGACGCACCGGCACTGACCGGCATCACCATGGCGCTGCTGGAGAGCGGACTCGCACGGGCGGGCCGGCCCTCCGTACGCCGCGCAGTGCCCCTGGTCGGACTGGGCGCCTACCGGGCGGCGTTCGTCGCCAACTCACAGGGCATCGCACCGGTCCACCGGATCGACGACACCTGCTTCGCCGTCGACGAGGAACTGATGCAGCTGCTCGGGCAGGTGTACGAGGACGTCCCTCGTGAAACGGTCTGATCCCCTCGGCATGCGGGACCATGGGGCCATGCAGATCCATATCGAAGCGTCGGAACTCCCGGGCCGTACCTGCGGCCCTGACACCGACTTCGCCGGTTTCGCCAACATCCACGTCGGCGTGCAGCGCAAGGACCGGCCCGGCGAGCTGCTCGGCCTGCATCCCGGCGACGCGGCACACGCCTCCTGGGACCTGGACTGCACCGTCGCGTCCACCTCGGAGGGCGTCGAGGTCTCGGGACCGTACGTCCAGAACCGGCTCGGAGGACGCTTCGTCTACCTGTCCTGGGGCACCGTCGACGCCGCCGGCGCCTTCACCATGTTCCGCCGGGCCAAACTGATGATGAGCGACATCGCCCCGGAGATCCTGGAGGCCGCCTCGCGGACGGGCCACCTCACCGCGCGACTGCGCCTCAGCGACGACAGGGGGCAACCGCGGTGCGCCCGCGTACGCCCGCCGGACATCACCTGGTCCGCGACGGACGGGAGCGGCTCCCGCGTGACCTGAGGCGTCGAGGACGGAGGGGCATGACACCGCCCTCGACGGTCCCGGGGGGGGGTGGGCCGTGAGGGCGGTCGCCGGGGGGTCGGCGGGGGACTGCCGTCCCGTGGGGGGTACAGACCGTGTGCCCGGCCGACGCGAGGACATTCGTGTGACCTGCGTCACATATAACTGAGTGGGGGTCACCCGATCGGCGCCGGGCGGGCCCTACGATCTCCACCACCGCCGCGACCTGCGCCGAGCCGGACACACAGGCGCGCTCCGCAGGTCCGTACGGGTGAAAGCCGACCAGACCTCAGCGTGCGAGCGAGGGCCGGGGCCCGTTACCTCGGAGGCAGGACACATCCGTCTGCCCGGAGGAATTCCATGCGCAGCCCCGCCCGTCTCGTGACCGGTACCGCCGCCGCGACCCTCACCGCCGCCGCGCTCGGCCTCGCCGCCCCCTCGGCGTCGGCGTCGGCGCCCCTGACCTCACTCCAGTCCGCGTCCGTGTCCGTGTCCGCGTCACCGTCCTCGGGCGGGCTCGGCAGACCGGAGACCACCGCCGCGACGGCCGTACCCCGGGCTGCGGACTGCGGGCCCGAAGGCACGGCCGGGGCCGGCCCGGTGGCCGCCTGCGACAGCGGCGGGGCGACGGTGCGGGCGGAGGGCCCGGAAGCGGCGGAGGGCCCGGAAGCGGACGGGGGCTGGGAGCAGCCGGTCCAGAGCCCGGTGGACGGACTCGGTCCGGTGGACGGTGCGGACACCGCCGACGGCCTGGAGCCGCCCGAGGAGCCCGCAGCTACTTCAGGGCTTTCCTGGCCGGGCACGGAGGAGCCGGACACGGAGGAGCCGGACACGGTGATCCCGGACCTGGTGGAGCCGGACACGGAGACGGCCGAGGCCGACACCGGGTACAGGGCCGGCGCGGGCACGGGGACCGCCCCCGGCACGAAGCCGCGGACCCGCCCGGAACCCCCTTCCCGGACCGACCCCGGTTCCGCGAAGCCGCCGGTGCCCCCCAGGCACCGGCCCACCACCGCGCCCAGCCCCAGCCGGCCCTCCGGGCACGTCGGGACGGGTGTGGGCGGCAGCGCCGCCCCCGACACCGCCCAGCTCGCCGCGGGCGCCGGCCTCGTCGGGGCGGCGGTCGTCGCCGGTGCGCTGCTCCTGCGCCGCCGCCGCGCGGACGGCCCGCACCGCTGAGGGCGACCGGCAGAGGACGAGACGTGGACAGGACGGCACTGAAGGCGAGAGCCTGGCTGGCGGGCATCACCGCGCTGTGCGGCATCTGGCTGGTCGGCAACGGTGCCGCCACCCGGACCGTCGCCCCGCAGCCGTCCACCGCCGAGGCCTTCGGGGCGGGCTCCCAGCCACGGCCGGATACACGGGTCACCGCACCGCTGAGTCCCTCCGAACCAGTCAGGATCCGCATCCCGGGCATCGGCGTGGACGCGCCCCTGAGGGGTCTCGGGCTGGGCGCGGACGGCAGACTCGACGCACCGCCCGCCGAGGACCGCAACCTCGCGGGTTGGTTCGAGGGCGGCACGCCGCCCGGCACCGAGGGCACCGCGATAGTGGCCGGTCATGTCGACAACGCGCAGGGGCCGGCCGTCTTCTACGCCCTCGGATCCCTGAAGAAGGGGGCCGTGGTCGAGATCGACCGCGGGGACGGCCGCACCGCCGTCTTCTCGGTCGACGCGGTCGAGGTGTACGAGAAGGACGCGTTCCCGGACAAGCGGGTCTACGGCGCCACCTCGCAGGCCTCGCTGCGGCTGATCACCTGTGGCGGCGGTTTCACCCGCGAGACGGGCTACCTGGGCAACGTGGTGGCGTACGCCCACCTCACCGAGGTGCGGTGATCAGGAGGTCCACTGGTCGAAGCCCAGCTTGGCGACCAGGGAGAACACCACGACCAGCAGGACCCCGCGAACGAAGCCGCTGCCCTTCCTGAGGGCCATCCGCGCCCCGAACATGGCGCCCGCCAGATTGAACACGGCCATCAGCGCGGCCAGCTGCCACAGGACGGTGCCCTGGTAGGCGAACATCGCCAGCGCGCCGGCGTTGGTGCAGACGTTCACGATCTTGGCGGTGGCGGACGCGGTGACCAGGTCGAGGTGGAGCACCGCGGTCAGCGCGAGCACCAGGAACGTGCCCGTGCCGGGCCCGAACAGCCCGTCGTAGAAGCCGATACCGCCGCCGACCAGCACGATCGCGGTGACCGCACGCGCCCGGGTGACCTTCCGGTCCGTGCCGTCACCTGCCGCCGCCGTGCCGAAGGACGGCCGCAGCAGCACGAAGGCCGCGACGGCGAGCAGCACCACCATGATCACCGGGCGCAGTACGTCGCTGCTGATGCCCGCGGCGAAGAAGGCGCCGGTCATCGATCCCACGAGCGCCATGAGCCCGATACGCACGGCGGTCCCCACCTGGACGGGCGCCTTGCGTACGTAGGTGACGGCGGCGCCCGAGGTGCCGACGATGGCGACGGCCTTGTTGGTGCCGAGGACGTAGGCGGCCGGGACGTGCGGGAGACCCAGCAGCAGGGCGGGCAGGAGGAGCAGGCCACCGCCCCCCACCACCGCGTCGATCCAGCCGGCCGCCAGGGCTGCCAGACAGAGGACGACCAGGGTGGTGAGCGATATCTCGGGCATGACCATGACCCTAAGCAGTGGCGGGTACACCGTCCAACCTCGCCCTCACAGAGCGTGTCAGGACGCGCTGAGCGCAAGGTTCCCCCCGGGAAACAGGAGAGATGCGGTCGGGTAACACCCGCCGCGCACTCTCTTGGACATGAGGACACAGACGGAGAACACGGCGCGGGTGGTGGTGATCGGCGCCGGGATGGCGGGCGCGCGGCTCGCCGCCCGGGTCCCCGGTGTCACCGTCATCGGCGAGGAGTCGCACGCACCGTACAACAGGGTGCTGCTGGCCGAGGTGCTCGCCGGCCGGTACGAGCCGGACGTGATCGCGCTGCCTCCCGCCGAGGTGCGGCGCGGGGTGCGGGCCGTCCGGATCGACCGGGCCGGCCGGCGGGTGCACTGCGACGACGGCAGCGTCATCGGGTACGGGCGTCTGGTGCTGGCCACCGGCTCCAACCCGGTACTGCCACCGCTGCGGGGCCTCGGCCACACACTGCCGGACGGGGTGCACCCCTTCCGCACCCTGGACGACTGCCTGGCCCTGCGTGCCGCCGTACGCCCGGGTGTTCGCGCCGTCGTCATCGGCGGCGGGCTCCTCGGGGTGTCGGCCGCCCGGGCTCTCGCCGAAGGCGGCGCCCAGGTGGTGCTGGCCCAGCAGGGTGAGCACCTCATGGAGCGGCAGCTGGACCCCGAGGCGGCCGGGATGCTGCGCCGTCATTTGGAGGCCCTCGGAGTCGAGGTGCACACCGAGTGCCGGGTGCGCGGGCTGCGCTGCACCGACGGTGACACACCGGCGGTGCGGGCCGTGGAACTGGCCGACGGCTACGAGCTGGAGGCAGAGATCACGGTCCTGGCCTGCGGGGTACGCCCCAGGGCAGGTCTGGCGCAGGCGGCCGGGCTCGAGGTCCGCAAGGGCATCGTCGTGGACGACGAGCTGCGCACCTCGGATCCGTACGTCCACGCCGTCGGCGACTGCGCCGAACACGCCGGGACGGTCTACGGGCTGGCGGGTGCCGCGCTCGAACAGGCCGACGTACTGGCCGAGGTGCTGGCCGGACGCCCCGCCCGCTACGGGGGCACCCGGGCCCTGACCCGGCTCACCCTGCGCTCCCCCGCCGCCGTGCCCGTCCCTGCCGGAACCACCGGAGCCACCGTCGCCTCCGGCGGACTCGACCTGGCCGCCTTCGGCGACTCCCGTCCGATGCCCGGCGACGACGTGATCCGGCTGGCCGACGCCACCCGGGGCGCCTATCGCACGGTCGTCGTCCGGGGCGACCGGCTGGCCGGCGGGGTGCTGTTCGGCGATCTCGCCGCGGTCGGCACCCTCGCCCGGACCTGGCAGGACGACGACCCCCTCCCCGCCGACATGTCCCTGCTCCACCTGCTCACCAACGACGGAGGCTTCTGATGCCGGTGTCCACTCCCCCGACCTCCCCCACCGCGGGCGTGCCGACGATCGTGGTCGTCGGACACGGCATGGTCGGACAGCGGTTCCTGGAAGCGCTCGCCGACCGCGGCCTGACCGCCGCGGCGGGCACCGCCAGGGTCGTCGTGCTCTGCGAGGAGCCCCGTCCCGCGTACGACCGGGTGCAGCTGACCTCGTACTTCTCCGGAAAGACACCGGAGGACCTCTCGCTCGTGGAGCAGGGCTTCATGGAGCGCCACGGCATCGAGCTGCGCGTCGGCGACCCGGCGGAGAGCGTCGACCGTGAGGCGCGCACCGTCACCGCGCGCTCCGGGGAGAGCTTCTCCTACGACACGCTGGTGCTGGCCACCGGCTCGTACCCCTTCGTCCCGCCCGTCCCCGGCAAGGACGCCGAGGGCTGCTTCGTCTACCGCACCATCGAGGACCTCCTCGCGATCGAGGAGTACGCGAAGACCGCGAAGACCGGTGCGGTCGTCGGCGGCGGGCTCCTCGGCCTGGAGGCCGCGGGCGCGCTGAAGGGACTCGGACTCGACACGCACGTCGTGGAGTTCGCCCCCCGGCTGATGCCGGTCCAGGTCGACGACGGCGGCGGCGCCGCGCTGCTGCGCACCATCGAGAACATGGGGCTCTCCGTCCACACGGGCGTCGGCACCCAGGAGGTCACCGCCGGCGAGGACGGCCGCGTGAACGGCATGGCCCTGTCGGACGGTTCCTCGCTGGAGACCGACCTCGTCGTCTTCTCCGCCGGTGTACGCCCCCGGGACCAGCTGGCCCGCGACTGCGGTCTGGCGGTCGGCCCGCGCGGCGGCATCATCGTCGACGAGGAGTGCCGCACCTCCGACAGCGACGTCTTCGCGATCGGTGAGTGCGCGCTGGCATCGGACGGCCGGGTCTACGGGCTGGTGGCGCCGGGTTACGAGATGGCGCTGGCCGTCGCCGAGGTGATCGCGGGCAACGCGGCCTCCTTCACCGGTGCCGACCTCTCGACGAAGCTGAAGCTGCTCGGTGTGGACGTCGCCTCCTTCGGCGACGCGCACGGCGCGGCCGAGGGCTGCCTCGACGTCGTGTACGCGGACTCCCGCTCGGGTGTCTACAAGAAGCTGGTGATCGGTCAGGACGGCACACTGCTCGGTGGTGTCCTGGTCGGTGACGCCGACCAGTACGGCACGTTGCGGCCGATGACGGGCACGGTCCTGCCCGTCGCCCCGGAGCAGCTGGTGCTGCCCGCCGGCGCGGGCGGCCCGGTCACCCTCGGCCCGTCCTCGCTGCCCGACGAGGCCGTGATCTGTTCCTGCCACAACGTCACCAAGGGCGCGATCTGCGAGCACACCACACTGCCCGAGGTGAAGAAGTGCACCAAGGCCGGCACGGGCTGCGGCAGTTGCGTCAAGGTCATCGGCCAGTTGCTGCCGCAGCCCGAGGACCAGGGGCTGTGCGGCTGCTTCGCCTACACCCGCAGCGAGCTGTACGAGATCGTCCGCACCCTGGGCATCAAGACGTACGCCGACCTCCTCGACTCCCACGGCCGCACGGAAGCGCGCGGCGGTGACGGCTGCGAGGTCTGCAAGCCCACGGTCGGCTCGGTCATCGCCTCGCTGGCGCCGACGGTCGGCGCGAGCGGCTACGTCCTGGACGGCGAGCAGGCGGCCCTGCAGGACACCAACGACCACTTCCTCGCCAACCTCCAGCGCAACGGCTCCTACTCGATCGTGCCGCGCATCCCCGGTGGTGAGATCACCCCGGAGAAGCTGATCGTGATCGGTGAGGTGGCCCGGGACTTCGGCCTCTACACGAAGATCACCGGTGGCCAGCGCATCGACCTGTTCGGTGCCCGCGTGGACCAGCTGCCGCTGATCTGGACCCGCCTGGTGGACGCCGGCTTCGAGTCCGGACACGCCTACGGGAAGTCGCTGCGGACGGTCAAGTCCTGTGTGGGGCAGACCTGGTGCCGCTACGGCGTGCAGGACTCGGTCAAGATGGCCATCGACCTGGAGCTGCGCTACCGGGGCCTGCGCTCCCCTCACAAGCTCAAGTCGGCGGTCTCGGGCTGCGCCCGCGAGTGCGCGGAGGCCCGCGGCAAGGACTTCGGAATCATCGCCACGGCGCAGGGCTGGAATCTCTACGTCGGCGGCAACGGCGGCGCCACCCCGCGTCACGCGGACCTGCTGGCCCAGGACCTGTCCGACGCCGAACTGGTCCGGCTGATCGACCGGTTCCTGATGTTCTACATCCGCACGGCGGACCGTCTGGAGCGCACCTCCACCTGGCTGGACCGGATCGAGGGCGGCCTGGACCACGTCCGGGACGTCGTCGTCCACGACTCGCTGGGCCTCTGCGACGAACTGGAGCGGCTGATGGCCGACCACGTCGCCGGCTACCGCGACGAGTGGGCCGAGACCATCAACGACCCGGAGCGGCTGCGGCGCTTCGTCACCTTCGTGAACGCCCCCGACGCACCCGACCCCTCGGTCAAGTTCGTCCCGGAGCGCGACCAGGTCAAGCCGGACCTGGACATCCTCGCGGGCCCGGTGCTCGCCATCCGTACTCTTGAAGGGACTTCCTCCTGATGACGACCCAGACGATGGAAACGGCGCAGGACATCCGGACGATCCAGCTCGCGGACGGGGACGGCTGGCTCACGGTCTGCGACCGCGAGCTGCTGACCCCGGGACGCGGTGTGGCGGCGCTCCTCCCGGACGGCCGGCAGGTCGCGCTGTTCGTGGACCGGTCGGGGCGCGCGTACGCGATCGACAACCGTGACCCGTTCACCGGTGCGTACGTCCTCTCCCGTGGCCTGGTGGGCTCCGCGGAAGGGCGGCCGTTCGTCGCGTCGCCGCTGCTCAAGCAGCGCTTCGACCTGGAGACGGGCGCCTGCCTTGACGACGACGACGTCACCGTTCCGGTCTTCGCGGTCCGCGCGGACTGACTCCGTACCGTTCACCGGGCGTTGACGCTCCGTCAACTACGCGCCTCTACTGTCCTGACGTTCGACCCGACGGACCGGCCGGTCCGGCGGGCCAGCACGTCACCCGTGGAGTGATCGTGGAACGTCGGACCTTCTTGCGCACAGCGGTGATCGGCAGCTCGGCGGCGGCTTTCGGCGGCACCCTGTGGCGGGGTGCCGCCTACGCGGACCCGGCCCAGCCCGCCGCCGGCCCCTACGGTGCGCTGCAGGCGGCCAACGGCAACGGCATCCTGCTGCCGAGCGGCTTCACGAGCAGGATCATCGCCCGCTCGGGGCAGACCGTCCCCGGCACCTCGTACACCTGGCACAGGGCGCCGGACGGCGGTGCCACGTTCACCGACGGCAGCGGCTGGATCTACGTCTCCAACGCGGAGGTGTCCGCGAGCAGCGGCGGCGGGGCGAGCGCGGTGCGTTTCGACTCCTCGGGAACCGTCACCTCCGCCTACCGGATCCTGTCCGGGACGAACACCAACTGCGCGGGCGGCCGCACCCCGTGGAACACCTGGCTCTCCTGCGAGGAGGTCACCCGCGGTTTCGTGTACGAGACGGACCCGTGGGGCGTGGACGCCGCCGTGCAGCGGCCGGCGATGGGCCGGTTCAAGCACGAGGCGGCGGCCGCGGACCCCGACCACGGCTACGTCTATCTGACCGAGGACGAGACGGACGGCCGCTTCTACCGCTTCCGCCCCACCGTCTGGGGCAATCTGTCGTCCGGCACGCTCCAGGTGCTGGTGGCGGGCACCGGCACCTCGGGCCCGGTGACCTGGACGACGGTCCCCGACCCGGACGGATCACCCGCCCAGACCCGCTACCAGGTCTCCGGCGCCAAGGTGTTCAACGGCGGCGAGGGCTGCTTCTACGCGGCGGGCACCTGCTGGTTCACCACCAAGGGCGACAACCGGGTGTGGGCGTACGACGCGAACGCCTCCTCCCTCTCGCTCGTCTACGACGACTCACTCGTCACGGGCGGCGCACCGCTGACCGGCGTCGACAACGTCACCCGCGCCGCCTCAGGTGACCTGTACGTCGCGGAGGACGGCGGCAACATGGAGATCTGCCTGATCACTCCGGACGACACCGTCGCGCCGTTCCTGCGGATCAACGGCCAGTCGGGGTCGGAGATCACCGGCCCGGCCTTCTCACCGGACGGCAGGCGGCTCTACTTCTCCTCGCAGCGCGGGACCAGCGGGAGCTCGTCCGGCGGTATCACCTACGAGGTCACGGGGCCGTTCCGCGGCTGACCCCGCCTCGCGGGGCAGCGGCGCCGACGCCGCTGCCCCGTACGGCCCTCAGGCCTGGCCACCGTTGTCCACGGCCTCGGGGGACATCCACACGACCTCCCAGATGTGGCCGTCCGGGTCCTGGAACGAACGGCCGTACATGAAGCCCTCGTCCATCGGGTCGTTGGCGGGCGACCCGCCGTTGGCGAGCGCCGCGTCGGCCATCTCGTCGACCTTCTCGCGGCTGTCCGCGCTGAGGGCGAGGAGGACCTCGGTCGTCCTCGACGCGTCGGCGATCTCCTTCTTGGTGAACTCCTTGAAACGCGGCTCGCTGATGAGCATCGAGAAGATGGTGTCGCTGATGACCAGACACGCCGTCGTCTCGTCGCTGAACTGCGGGTTGAAGCCGAAGCCGAGCTTCGAGAAGAAGTTCTTGGACGTCTCGAGGTCCTTGACCGGCAGGTTGACGAAGATCATCTGAGGCATGGTTCCCACTCTTCCGTCCAGCACCCCGGGGGTGCTCCGCGCGCTCCGTCCGAGCGCTTACGTGCGGTAGACGACGGCGGCACCCGAAACTCATCGCTCCTGCCGCGAGCAGTTCCTCAGGGCACGGCGATCGGGGCTCCGCCCCTGATCAGGGCGGCCCCCAGCGGGGTGAGGGTGTGCAGGACCGAGCTGCCGTGGCGAAGGGTACGGACCAGGCCGGCCTCGCGCAGCACACAGGCGTGCTGGCTCGCCGAGGCCAGGGAGACCCCGGTCCTGCGGGCCAGCTCGCTCGTCGTACAGCCGTTGCCTATGGCCCGCAGGACCGCGGAGCGGGTGTGCCCCACGAGCCGGCCGAGCCAGGGACCGGGCTCGGCGACGGCCGGGGCTTCGGGGTGGGTGACCGGGTAGACGAGGACCGGCGGGAGGCCCGGGTCGCGGTAGACCACGGGGGTCCCCCGGCAGAAGTACGACGGTTGCAGGAGCAGCCCGCGCCCGCCGAGGCGCAGGTCCCGGTCGACGGGGTAGTCCACCTCCAGCACCGGGGCGCGCCAGCGGATCATCGGTGGCAGGGTGGCCAGGAGCTCGTCCGTGCCGCCGTCCAGCAGGGCGCGGCCCCGGACGGCCCGGTCCGCCTCGACGCTCGCCCGGATGTGCGGCCAGTACGGCTCGACCGCGGCGCGGTGGTAGGCGCGCAGGGAGGAGATGAGCCGCCCCAGCGGCTCCGTACGCCCTTCGGCCAGCGCCTCCGACAGGGCATCGGGCGAGTGCCCGCCGGACGGCCCTCGCGTGAGGGCGGCGCTTCCCGCCAGCAGCCCGAGCTCCTCGCGGATACGGTCCACGGGTGTGTCCCGCAGCACCTCCATTCCGGCATCGAGCCCGAAGGGCTCGGCACCTCCCCCGGAAGGCGTCAGGAAGTCGGGGAAATAGCCGCGGGGCGGAACGACCGCGGACAGCAGACGTGTTTCACCATTCAACCGGGTGCGGGATTCCTTCCGCCATTTTCCGAACACCGTGGAACCCCTCCGGTCTCTCAACCGGTGAAAACTGAGAATGGTCTCCCACATCGCGTCCGGCCTCGTGGCCATCCGCACGCGCGAAAAGTCCACTCCGGACACCTGGATACGCAGCACCGATCCCCCACCTGTTGCACCCGCAATTGCCCCCGCAGAAGCGTATGCACAGCGTCACAGGAGGTCACCACGGGGTTTCGGCCACAGTTGAAATGTCTCGCCCGAATCCCCGCCAGCCGAAAGGCTGTACGACGTCGGGTGCGCATCCGGCGTCACCGAATGAGCGGGTGAGGGCCGTGGGGGGCTTTACCCGTTCGGCGGCGGTGAACGGCGGTGCGGCTCCGCACCCGGCAGGGGTAAGCGGGTGTGGCCCGGGGGTGGGGATCCCCGGGCCGCACCCGGACCGTACGGCCGTACTTTGCGCGGCGAACGGTGGAAAGGCGGACTACGCCGACTCCTTGGAAAGGCCTTTCCATTGACGAAGCGGCGGCACCCCCGCACAGGGTGCCGCCGCTTCCGGGAAATACGGCGCCGCCGTCGGACCGGTGAGGGTCCCTGTGATCCGTCGGCGGTAGCCGGAGTCGTGCCGGGTGCTCGGCCACCCGGGACCTCTCGTGCGGATCAGGCCGGGCTCGCGTGCCCCGGTGCCACGCCGACCTGGTCCGGACGAAAGGCCCCAGGACTCAGCGGCTGTCGCTGCTCCGCGGCCCGGCGGCGGCCCGGCCCGCTTCCAGCCGGGCCACCGGGATGCGGAACGGCGAGCAGGAGACGTAGTCCAGGCCCACCTCGTGGAAGAAGTGCACCGACTCGGGGTCCCCGCCGTGCTCTCCGCAGATACCGAGCTTGAGGTCCGGGCGGGTGGCCCGGCCCGCTTCGACGGCGCTGCGTACGAGTGCGCCGACGCCGTCCTTGTCGATCGTCTCGAACGGCGACACCCCGAAGATTCCCTTCTCCAGGTACGCGGTGAAGAACGAGGCCTCCACGTCGTCGCGGGAGAAGCCCCACACCGTCTGGGTGAGGTCGTTCGTGCCGAAGGAGAAGAACTGCGCGGCCTCGGCGATCTGACCAGCGGTCAGCGCGGCACGGGGCAGCTCGATCATCGTGCCGATGCTCAGCCTCAGCTGCGTACCGGTGGCCGCCTCGACCTCAGCGATGACGCCGTCGGCCTCCTCGCGGACGATCTCCAGCTCCTGGACCGTGCCGACGAGCGGGATCATGATCTCGGCGCGCGGGTCGCCCTTGGCGTTCTTGCGCTCCGCCGCCGCCTCCGCGATCGCGCGCACCTGCATCGCGAACAGCCCGGGGATGACCAGGCCGAGACGGACGCCTCGCAGACCCAGCATCGGGTTCTGCTCGTGCAGCTTGTGCACGGCCTGCAGGAGGCGCAGATCGTTCTCGTTCGCGTCCTTGCGGGACTCGGCGAGCGCGACCCGTACGGAGAGCTCGGTGATGTCGGGCAGGAACTCGTGCAGTGGCGGGTCGAGCAGCCGTACGGTGACCGGCAGCCCGTCCATCGACTCGAACAGCTCGGTGAAGTCGGCCTTCTGCAGCGGCAGGAGGGCGGCCAGCGCGGCTTCGCGCTCGTCGTCGGTGTCCGCGAGGATCAGCTTCTCGACCATCTCGCGGCGCTCACCGAGGAACATGTGCTCGGTGCGGCACAGGCCGATGCCCTGGGCGCCGAAGCGGCGGGCCCGCGAGGCGTCCTCGGCGTTGTCCGCGTTCGCCCGTACCCGGAGCCTGCGTACCCGGTCGGCGTACGCCATGATCCGGTGGACGGCGGCGACGAGTTCGTCGGCGTCGTCGGCGCCCGCGTGCATGCGGCCCTCGAAGTACTCGACGACCGGGGACGGCACGACGGGTACCTCGCCGAGGTACACCTTGCCCGTGGAGCCGTCGACGGAGACGAGGTCCCCCTCCTCCACGACGGTGCCGCCGACCGTGAGCCGGCGGCGCTTGGTGTCGACCTCGATCTCCTCCGCGCCGCAGACACAGGTCTTGCCCATGCCGCGGGCGACGACGGCGGCGTGTGAGGTCTTGCCGCCGCGCGAGGTCAGAATGCCTTCGGCGGCGATCATGCCGTCGAGGTCGTCGGGGTTGGTCTCCCGGCGGATGAGAATGACCTTCTCGCCGGACCGCGACCACTTGACGGCGGTGTACGAGTCGAAGACGGCCTTGCCGACGGCCGCGCCCGGCGAGGCGGCGATTCCACGGCCCAGCAGGACGGCGCTGGCCGCGTCGTCGAAGCGCGGGAACATCAGCTGCGCGAGCTGGGCGCCGTTGACCCGCTGGAGGGCCTCGGCCTCGTCGATGAGGCCCTGGTCGACGAGCTGGGTGGCGATCCGGAACGCGGCACCGGCGGTGCGCTTGCCGACCCGGGTCTGGAGCATCCAGAGCTGGCCGCGCTCGATGGTGAACTCGATGTCGCAGAGATCCTTGTAGTGGGTCTCCAGCGTCTCCATGATCTTCATCAGCTGGTCGTACGACGCCTTGTCGATCGACTCGAGCTCGGCGAGCGGCACCGTGTTGCGGATGCCCGCGACGACGTCCTCGCCCTGCGCGTTCTGGAGGTAGTCGCCGTAGACGCCCTGGTGACCACTGGCCGGGTCACGGGTGAAAGCGACGCCCGTACCCGAGTCGGGGCCGAGGTTGCCGAAGACCATCGAGCAGATGTTGACGGCCGTGCCGAGGTCGCCGGGGATGCGCTCCTGACGGCGGTAGAGCTTGGCCCGGTCGGTGTTCCACGAGTCGAAGACCGCCTTTATGGCCAGGTCCATCTGCTCGCGCGGGTCCTGCGGGAAGTCCCGCCCGGCGTCCCGGGTGACGATCGTCTTGAACTGCTCGACCAGTTTCTTCAGGTCGGCCGCGTCGAGGTCCACGTCGACCGTGACGCCCTTGGCCTCCTTGGCGGCCTCCAGCGCCTCTTCGAAGAGGTCGCCGTCGACCCCGAGCACGGTCTTGCCGAACATCTGGATGAGGCGGCGGTACGAGTCCCAGGCGAAGCGCTCGTCGCCCGCCTGGGTCGCGAGGCCCACGACCGAGGCGTCGGAGAGGCCGATGTTGAGGACCGTGTCCATCATCCCGGGCATGGAGAACTTCGCGCCGGACCGGACGGAGACCAGCAGCGGGTCGTCCGCCTGGCCGAGGTCCTTGCCCATCCGCTTCTCGAGCGCCTCGAGGTGCGCACCGACCTCGTCGCGCAGTTCGGCCGGCTCGTCACCGCTGTCGAGGTAGACCTTGCAGGCCTCGGTCGTGATGGTGAAGCCCGGAGGGACGGGCAGCCCGAGTTTGGTCATCTCGGCGAGGTTGGCGCCCTTGCCGCCCAGAAGATCCTTCAGATCCTTGTTGCCCTCGGTGAAGTCGTAGACGAACTTCTGGGGGTCTTTGTTTTCCGACACGGGTCTCGACTCCTCGAGGACGCGGTGGCTGCCCTGACGGCGAGGAACATACCCAGATCGAAGGTGTCTGGGTACGGCCACCTGCGCGTCATGAGGCCTCAACCACCCGTCCGCCAGCAGATCGAAAGTAACGCGCGGGTACGTCACAGGGCGGGAGATGATTCACCTCTTGAAGCCATCCTTACGGAAAGTATGCACACTCTGCCGTTTCGCGCACTCAGAGCTACGGATGCTTTGATCGATCAAAGTAAAGCCGCCTGGCACCCAGTGCCGCCATTTGGGAAGTGCATCATCCGAAGGGGCGCTCATGTGAGCCGAGTGCCCCTCAGAGGTGGCGAGAATCACGCCCCAACCCGCGCTCAGATGTCACCATTCGGACGTCCACCGGTCAACGATCAGTCACCTGACAGCTACGGAACACTGACAGTACGTGACGGTGAGCCCCCAGAAAGAGAGCGGGCACACACGGCGGTCGGCGAAACGACGGGGAACGCGCCGGATCCCACAGGATAAGCCCGCTCGTTTGAGCGGGCAGTTCGTGGGGCACTCGGTGCCTCCCAGCATGAGTCGCGCTCAGCCGCCCGAGGTGTCCAGCTCCGCGTCCGCACTCACACCCGCGCAGTCGTACGGGTCCTTGAGCCAGCCGTCCGGCAACGCCACCCGGTTGTTGCCGGACGTGCGCCCACGAGGGCCGTCCGCGCCGTCAGGCCAGGGCTGGTCGAGATCGAGCTCCTGGAGCTGTCCGCCCAGCTCCTCCAGCGACGAGGTGACCGCGAGCTTCCTGCGCATGTCCGAGCCGACGGCGAAGCCCTTGAGGTACCAGGCGACGTGCTTGCGGAAGTCGATCACACCGCGGCTCTCGTCCCCGATCCACTCCCCCAGCAGCGTGGCGTGGCGCAGCATGACGTCCGCGACCTGGCGCAGGGCGGGCGCCTGCCGCGTCCCCGTGCCTTCGAAGGCGCTGACGAGGTCGCCGAAGAGCCAGGGGCGCCCGAGGCAGCCGCGGCCCACGACGACTCCGTCACAGCCCGTCTCGCGCATCATCCTCAAAGCGTCGTCGGCACTCCAGATGTCGCCGTTGCCGAGGACGGGGATCTCCGGGACGTGCTCCTTGAGCCGTGCGATGGCGTCCCAGTCCGCCGTGCCGCCGTAGTGCTGGGCTGTGGTCCTGCCGTGCAGGGCGACGGCCGTGACGCCCTCCTCGACGGCGATGCGCCCGGCGTCGAGGTAGGTGGTGTGGTCGTCGTCGATGCCCTTGCGCATCTTGATGGTGACCGGCAGCTCGCCCGCCTGTGCCACGGCCTCCCGGAGGATCGCGCGGAGCAGGGGCCGCTTGTACGGGAGTGCGGAGCCGCCGCCCTTGCGGGTGACCTTGGGGACCGGGCAGCCGAAGTTCAGGTCGATGTGGTCGGCGAGGCCCTCGTCGACGATCATGCGGACCGCCTTGCCGACGGTGACCGGGTCCACCCCGTACAGCTGGATGGAGCGCGGGGTCTCGCTCGCGTCGAAGTGGATGAGCTGCATGGTCTTCTCGTTGCGCTCGACCAGCGCCCGTGTGGTGATCATCTCGCTGACGAACAGCCCCTTGCCACCGGAGAACTCACGGCACAGGGTGCGGAAGGGCGCGTTGGTGATGCCGGCCATGGGGGCGAGCACGACCGGCGGCTGCACGGTGTGCGGGCCGATCCGGAGCAATGGGAGGGCAGGGGCGAGCGTGGTCATTCCCCCATTGTCCCGCACCTGGGCGGCGGCACGGATGCGGCCCGGGCGCCACCCGTTCACGCCTCGGTGAGGGCCGGCTCCGGCAGCGGTTCCCGCCGTACCGGCCGAGCGTGCCGGGGCGGGCGGCTGCCCTGCACGGTGCGGTGACGGGCCCGGACCGCCGAGGTGGTCCGAGCCCGTGGTCGTACGGGTGGTGCGAGGAGATCAGCTCTCGGCAGGTGCGTCCTGCGCCGGTGCGGCTCCGGCGGCGGCGGCGCGCTCACGCATCTTGCGCACCAGCTCCTGCTTCTTCTCCTCGGCGGCCTTCCGGTCGTCGTTGCGTGCGGGGTTCGCACCCTGCTGTTCGGCGCGGGACAGCTTCTTGCGCTGTCCGCCCACGCCGAGAAGGCCGTTACGGCTCTTGGCCACGGGGTTCTCCCATTCGTAGTGAGGAAGTGAGGATGACGTGTGGTGTATCGATCCGATGGGCGACGGGCGGTCGGGCCCGTCGCGCGCTCACTCGTAGATCTGGAAGAACGAAGACATGGCAAAAAGGTACCCCGGCCGGAGGGGCACCTCATCCGATTTTTTCCCGGCCACTGCCGATGCCGGGTCAGGCAGTCGGGTCGACCGTGGCCTGGTGGGCCTCGGTCAGGTGTTCCTCGGCCTTCAGCCAGGGCAGGAACTGCGCCGGCTTGCGCCACCCGCAGGTGTCGCAGGTCAGCTGCCGCTGCATCCCCGACTTCTTCACGTGCACGACGTGTTCACGGCCGTGCCGGTCCCGTCTGCTGACCTTGCTCGTGGTCATGGACGCCATCCGAGCCTCCTGTGAGAGTGTGCCCAGCAGTGTGCGCGAAGCCCCCGGCTCCCTGCGCGGGAACCGGGGGCTTCGTGATGGAACAGATGCCGTCAGCAGCCCAGGAGTCGGGAGCCGAGGTAGCTCTGGATCTGGTCCAGGGAGACGCGCTCCTGCTTCATCGTGTCGCGCTCGCGCACGGTCACCGCGTTGTCGTCGAGGGTGTCGAAGTCGACGGTGACGCAGAACGGCGTGCCGATCTCGTCCTGGCGGCGGTAGCGGCGGCCGATGGCACCCGCGTCGTCGAACTCGATGTTCCAGTTCTGGCGCAGGTCGGCGGCGAGGCCCTTGGCCTTCGGTGACAGCTGGGCGTTGCGGGACAGCGGGAGCACGGCGACCTTGACCGGCGCGAGGCGCGGGTCGAGACGCATGACGGCGCGCTTCTCCATGACGCCCTTGGCGTTGGGGGCCTCGTCCTCGCTGTAGGCGTCGAGGAGGAAGGCGAGCATCGAGCGGCCGACACCGGCCGCGGGCTCGATGACGTACGGCGTGTAGCGCTCGCCCTTCTCCTGGTCGTAGTAGAAGAGGTCCGTGCCGGAGGCCTCGGAGTGCGCCTTGAGGTCGTAGTCGGTCCGGTTCGCGACGCCCTCGAGCTCGCCCCACTCGCTGCCGCCGAAGCGGAAGCGGTACTCGATGTCAGCGGTGCGCTTGGAGTAGTGGGAAAGCTTCTCCTTCGGGTGCTCGAACCACCGCATGTTCTCCTCGCGCAGGCCGAGACCGGTGTACCAGTTCCAGCGCTGCTCCATCCAGTACTCCTGCCACTGCTCGTCCTCGCCCGGCTTGACGAAGAACTCCATCTCCATCTGCTCGAACTCGCGCGTGCGGAAGATGAAGTTGCCCGGAGTGATCTCGTTCCGGAAGGACTTGCCCATCTGCGCGATGCCGAACGGCGGCTTCTTGCGCGAGGTCTGCTGCACCTGGCCGAAGTTGGTGAAGATGCCCTGCGCGGTCTCGGGGCGCAGGTACGCGACCGAGCCGGTGTCCTGGGTGGGGCCGAGGTGGGTGGAGAGGAGCCCCGAGAACGCCTTGGGCTCGGTGAAGGTGCCCTTGTTGCCGCAGTTGGGGCAGTTGAGGTCGGCCAGGCCGTTGACGGGCGGCTTGCCGTGCTTCTCCTCGTACGCCTCCTCCAGGTGGTCGGCGCGGTAGCGCTTGTGACAGGAGGTGCACTCGGTGAGCGGGTCGGAGAAGGTGGCGACGTGGCCGGAGGCGACCCAGACCTCGGGGGCCAGGATGACCGACGAGTCGATGCCGACCACGTCCTCGCGCGCGGTGACCATGTAGCGCCACCACTGGCGCTTGAGGTTCTCCTTCAGCTCGACGCCCAGCGGCCCGTAGTCCCAGGCGGCCCGCTGGCCGCCGTAGATCTCACTGCAGGGGTAGACGAAGCCACGGCGCTTGCTCAGGCTGACGATGGTGTCGATCTTGTCGGCGGCCACGGTGCTCTCTTCATTACGACGACGAAATGGGACAGGGGGCGGCGCGAAGCGCCTCGGTGGGGGGTGCTGCTCAGGAGACGGGCGGGCGAATGCACCAGATTACCGGCGGGCGCACCCCCCGTATCAAATCGGTGGGGCGCATCGCGGTCATGAGGCTCGGTTCCGGGCATCTCATCAGTCTTGTTGACAATCGTTTCCACATTTGTTGAAAATGACTGTCATGAACGTACGTCGCCTCATACCCACCGCCGCCGTCGCGGGAGCAGTCGCCCTCGGCCTCACCGCGCTCTCCGCCTGCTCCTCCTCCGACGCGGCCGAAGGAGGAAGTGACGGCAAGCTGGACGTGGTGGCGTCCTTCTACCCGATGCAGTTCCTGGCCGAGAGGATCGGCGGGTCCCACGTCTCCGTCACCTCGCTGACGAAGCCGGGTGTGGAACCGCACGACCTGGAGCTCTCCCCGCAGCAGATCGGCGGTCTGAGCGACGCCGACTACATCCTCTTCCTCAAGAACGTGCAGCCCGCCGTCGACGACGCCGTCGTGCAGGCCGGTGTCAAGAACACCGTGGACGCCGCCACCCTCACCGAGCTCGAGAGCCACGGCTCCGAGGTGGACGGCCACGACCACGGCGCCGAGGAGGGTGCCGGGCACGAGGAGCACGAGGGCGAGGAGCACACCGAGGAGGCTGCCCTCGACCCGCACATCTGGCTGGACCCGGTGAAGTACGCCGAGGTCGCCGAGGGCGTCGGGAAGTCGCTGGAGAAGGCCGACCCCGACAACGCCGCGGACTACCGCAAGAACACCGAGACCCTGGTCGCCGAGCTGAACAAGCTGGACCAGTCCTTCGAGACCGGGCTGAAGAACACCGCGACGAAGACGTTCATCACCACCCACTCCGCCTTCGGGTACCTCGCCGAGCGCTACGGCCTCACCCAGGAGGGCATCGCCGGCCTCGACCCCGAGACCGAGCCCAGCCCGGCCCGGATCGACGAGATCCACCACGTCGCCGAGGAGAACAAGGCAACCACCGTATTCTTCGAGACGCTCGCCAGCGACAAGACCGCCAGGACCCTGGCGAAGGACCTCGGCCTGAAGACCGGTGTCCTGGACCCGCTGGAGGGAATTACCGACAAGTCCGCGGGCGCTGACTACATCGAGGTCATGGAGTCCAACCTGGCCGCGCTGCAGAAGGCCCTCGGCGCGAAGTGACCCGAGCAGCACCCCGAACCAGCCGCAGCACCGGAGGCGATCATGCCTGAGCCCAGTACGCCAGAACCCGTGATCAGCATGCGCGGAGCCACGGCCACGCTCGGCGCGCGCCCGGTGCTGCGCGGGGTCGACCTCACCGTTCACCGCGGTGAGGTCGTGGCCCTGCTCGGGGCGAACGGCTCAGGCAAGTCCACCGCCGTGCGCTCCGCCATCGGTCAGGTGCCGCTCACCGGCGGGACCGTCGAGCTCTTCGGCACGCCGTTGCGCCGCTTCCGGCAGTGGGCCCGCGTCGGGTACGTACCGCAGCGCACCACGGCCGCCGGCGGTGTCCCCGCCACGATCCGCGAGGTCGTGTCCTCCGGGCGGCTGTCGCGCACGAGGTTCGGGCTGCTCGGCAAGGCCGACCGGGCGGCGGTGGACAGGGCCGTCGAGCTCGTCGGCCTCACCGACCGCGCCAAGGACTCCGTGAACGCCCTCTCCGGCGGCCAGCACCAGCGGGTGCTGATCGCCCGCGCGCTCGCCGCCGAGCCCGAGGTGCTGATCATGGACGAGCCGATGGCCGGCGTCGACCTGGCAAGCCAGGAGATCCTCGCCGCGACGCTGCGCGAGCAGGTCGCCGGCGGTGCGTCGGTGCTGCTCGTCCTGCACGAGCTCGGCGCCCTGGAGCCGCTGATCGACCGGGCGATCGTCCTGCGCGACGGCTGCGTCCTGCACGACGGACCACCCCCCGAGGCCGTGGGCCAGCACGCCCTGCCCGGTCACGACCACGTACACCCCCACGCGGCCTCCGAGCCCGTCCGGACGGGACTGCTGAGCTGATCATGCTGGAATTCCTGAACCCCCCCTTCATGCAGCGGGCCCTGATAGCCGCCGTCCTCGTCGGGATCACCGCCCCCGCCATCGGCATCTACCTGGTCCAGCGCCGTCAGGCCCTGATGGGCGACGGCATCGGCCACGTCGCGATGACGGGTGTCGGCCTCGGCTTCCTGCTCTCCACCAACCCGGTCTGGATGGCGACGCTCGTCGCCGTGGCCGGTTCGGTCGTGATGGAGCTGATCCGCTGGTACGGGCGCACCCGCGGTGACATCGCCCTGGCCATGCTGTTCTACGGCGGCATGGCGGGCGGCGTGATGCTGATCAACCTCTCGGACACCGGCTCCAACGCCAATCTGACCTCGTACCTCTTCGGCTCCCTGTCGACGGTCTCCGAGGAGGACGTCACCGCGATCGTGGTGCTGGCCGCCTTCGTGGTCCTGGTCACGGTGGGGCTGCGGCGGCAGCTGTTCGCGGTCAGCCAGGACGAGGAGTTCGCCCGGGTCACCGGACTGCCGGTGCGTGTACTGAACCTGCTGGTCGCCGTGACCGCCGCGGTCACCGTCACCGTGGCGATGCGGGTCGTGGGTCTGCTGCTCGTCAGCGCGCTGATGGTGGTGCCGGTCGCCGCCGCCCAGCAGATCTCGAAGTCCTTCAAGGTGACGTTCGTCCTGGCCGTCGTCATCGGCACGGCCGTCACCCTGGCCGGCACCGTGACCTCGTACTACCAGGACGTACCGCCCGGGGCGACGATCGTGCTGCTCGCCATCGCCGCGTTCGTCGTGCTGACCGCGCTCGCCACGCCGCTGGCGCGCAGGCGCGCCAAGGACCACGAAAGCGAGGCGGACCGGTGCACCCTTGAGGTACCGGGGGCCCGCCCCGCCTCGGACGACGTACGGGTGTGACCGTGCCACCGGGGCGGGCTGGCACAATGGCCCGACACACGTACGGGCGACACGAGGAGGCAGCTGTGGCAACGGCGCCGATCAGTGGCACGAACGCGGCTCCGGTGCGCGGCCGGTCCACCCGGCAGCGGGCGGCGGTCGCGGCGGCGCTCGACGAGGTCGACGAGTTCCGCAGCGCCCAGGATCTGCACGACGTGCTCAAACACCGGGGCGACTCGGTCGGGCTGACCACGGTCTACCGCACGCTCCAGTCGCTCGCCGACGCCGGCGAGGTCGACGTCCTGCGCACGACGGACGGCGAGGCCGTCTACCGGCGCTGCTCGACGGGCGACCACCATCACCATCTGGTCTGCCGCGTCTGCGGCAAGGCCGTCGAGGTCGAGGGTCCGGCCGTGGAGCAGTGGGCCGAGACCATCGCGGCGCAGCACGGCTATGTGAACGTGGCCCACACCGTGGAGATCTTCGGGACCTGCGCGGACTGTGCGGGCGCCAAGAGCTGATCACGCGAGCAGGACGACCGTCCCCGGAGGGGGCCCCGGCACCGGGGCCCCCTCCGCGCGGTGTCAGCCCTCGGTGCCCCCCTCGTCCTCACTGATGTGCTCGTCCTTGGTGATGTCCTCGGCGCCGCCGAAGCGCCGGTCACGCCGGGCGAACTCCAGGCAGGCGTTCCACAGGTCCCGGCGGTCGAAGTCCGGCCACAGGACGTCCTGGAAGACCATCTCGGCATACGCGCTCTGCCAGATCAGGTAGTTGGACGTGCGCTGCTCCCCGCTGGGGCGCACGAAAAGGTCCACGTCCGGCATGTCCGGGTAGTAGATGTACTTCGCGAACGTCTTCTCGTTGACCTTCGAGGGGTCGAGCCTTCCCGCCGCGACGTCCTGCGCGATGCGCTGCGCGGCGTCGGCGATCTCGGCCCGGCCGCCGTAGTTGACGCAGAAGTACAGCGTCATCCTGTCGTTGTCCTTGGTCTGCTCCTGGGCGACCTGGAGCTCCTGGACGACGGACTTCCACAGCTTCGGCATGCGCCCGACCCAGCGGATGCGGATGCCGAGCTCGTCCATCTCGTCGCGGCGGCGGCGGATGACGTCCCGGTTGAAGTTCATGAGGAACTTCACCTCGTCCGGCGAACGCTTCCAGTTCTCCGTGGAGAACGCGTACAGCGAGAGGTTCTTGACGCCCATCTCGATACAGCCCTTGAGGACGTCCATGACGACGCCCTCACCGACCTTGTGGCCCTCGGTGCGCGGAAGCCCCCGCTCCTTGGCCCAGCGGCCGTTGCCGTCCATCACGACGGCGACGTGCTTGGGTACGAGCTCGCCGGGGATCTTCGGCGGGGTGGCGCCGGAGGGGTGCGGCTCGGGGGTCTTGTACTCACGCCGGTTACGGCCGCCGAGCATCCCGCGTACTGCCATGGGCTTCTCTCGTCTCCCTGTGTCACTTCTCTACGTACCGCAGCGAGCGCAGACCGCGCTCCAGATGCCAGTGCAGATAGGCGGACACGAGTCCGCTCCCCTCCCTGACATGACGCGCCTCGGACGCGTCCGCCGTCTCCCAGTCACCGGTGAGCAACGCGCTCAGCAGTTCGACGGCCTCCGCCGAGGGTACGACGCTGCCGGGCACCCGGCAGTCGCCGCATATGACACCGCCCGCCGCGACGGAGAAGAAACGGTTCGGTCCGGGCATTCCGCACTTGGCGCAGTCGACAAAGCTCGGTGCGTAGCCGTTGACGGCGAGGGAACGCAGCAGGAACGCGTCGAGGATGAGGTTCGGCGCGTGCTCGGCGCGCGCCAGGGTGCGCAGCCCGCCGACGAGCAGCAGGTACTGCTGGACCGCCGGCTCGCCCTCGTGGTCGGTGAACCGCTCGGCGGTCTCCAGCATCGCGGTTCCCGCGGTGTAGCGGGCGTAGTCGGAGACGATGCCGCCGCCGTACGGAGCGATCGTCTCGCTCTGGGTGCACAGCGGTAGACCGCGGCCGATCAGCTCGCTGCCGCGCGCGAAGAACTGCACGTCCACATGGGAGAACGGTTCGAGCCGGGCCCCGAACTTGGACTTGGTGCGGCGCACCCCGCGGGCCACGGCGCGCACCCGCCCGTGGCCGCGGGTCAGGATCGTGATGATCCGGTCGGCCTCGCCCAGCTTCTGCGTGCGCAGCACGACGCCGTCGTCCCGGAACAAGCTCATGCGCCCATTGTCGCCCACCGGGGCACCTGGAGGCCCGCGAGGGCCTACGAGGGCGTACGCGCCGCCTCGAGCAGTTTCGCGGTGTCGGCGGAGCAGAGCTGGAGCGCGCCGCCCACCGTGGTCAGCACCTGGCGCTCGGCCTGGGTGTACGGGCCGTCGGCGAGCGCGATCCTGGCGCCCCGCAGCAGGACCGTCTCGCGGCCCGCCACGGCGAGGTGCGGCGCGAGCGGCTCCAGGACCTCGTGCAGCTCGATGGCGAGGGCCGCTCCGCAGGCCTCGGCCGCGGGGTCGGCCCCGGCCCCGGTCTCGGCGGCGAGCACCTCGACGACGGTGAAGAGCTGCTCCTGGGAGCAGTCGTCGAGCCCCGCGTCCCGGACGGTGGCCGCGGCGGTCTCCAGGACCGCGCGGGAGGTGGTGCCGCCCGCGGCGAGCACGGCCAGCGTGACGGTGTGCACGGCCTCCCGCAGCATCGCGGAGAAGCGGGTGGTGGTGGGACGGTCGAGCGTGTCGGTCGCGAAGTGCGTCCCGCAGGCGGCGCATTCGACGACGGGCCCCGCGCTGCCCCGGGCCATCAGCGGCACTCCGAGGACGGTGAGGCGGTGACGGCCTGTGAGGCGGCGGTAGTTGCGGTCTCCCCCGCAGCACGGGCAGAAGAACTCACCGTCGCCCACGGTGTCCCAGACGGTGCGGATGCCGTAGATGCGCAGTCTGATGGCGCGTTGTCCTGTGGCTGTCCGCACGTCGCACACCTCCATAACTCCCCCGGGGCCCTGAGGGCGCGGGAGGTACCCCCAGGCGACATTGCCGGGTTGGACGTGATGTTAGCCACATGCGTGATGTGGCGTCAGCATCTCTGACGTCACAACACCGGGATATGGCCGAACCCCGCCCACCCGGGAGGGGCGAACGGGGCTCTCGGGCCGCGCGGTTCAGCGACGTATCGGAAATATGTCCGGAATGCCGCCTGGTGGCGTCAGCGGGTAGCGCGGTTGACCGCGGAGACGACCGCCTTGAGTGAGGCGCGCGTGGTGTTGGCGTCGATACCGATGCCCCACAGCACCTTGCCGTCGATCGCGCACTCGATGTAGGAGGCGGCCTGCGCGCTCGCGCCCTCACTCATCGTGTGCTCGGTGTAGTCCAGCAGGCGGGCGTCGATGCCGATGGCCTGCAGCGCTTCGAAGAACGCGGAGATCGGGCCGTTGCCCGTGCCGGTCAGCACCGTGTCCGTGCCGTCCACGGTGGCCTCGACGGTGATCGTGTCCTGGCCGTCGGAACCGGTCGTCGTCTGACCGGAGCGGATCTGCACACGCCCCCAGGCGTTTTCCGGGCTCGGCAGGTACTCGTCCCGGAAGGTCGACCAGATCTGGTTCGGTGTGACCTCGCCGCCCTCGGCGTCGGTCTTGGCCTGAATGATCCGGGAGAATTCGATCTGCATCCGGCGCGGCAGGTCCAGCTTGTGGTCGTTCTTGAGGACATAGGCGATTCCGCCCTTGCCCGACTGCGAGTTGACCCGGATGACGGCCTCGTAGGAGCGGCCGACGTCCTTCGGGTCGATCGGCAGGTACGGCACCGCCCACTCGATGTCGTCGACGGTCTTCCCCTGGGAGGCCGCGTCGGCCTCCATGGCGTCGAAGCCCTTCTTGATGGCGTCCTGGTGGGAGCCGGAGAAGGCGGTGTAGACCAGGTCGCCCGCGTAGGGGTGGCGCGGGTGGACCTCCATCTGGTTGCAGTACTCGCTGGTGCGGCGGATCTCGTCGATCTGCGAGAAGTCGATCTGCGGGTCGACGCCCTGCGAGAACAGGTTCATGCCCAGGGTGACCAGGTCGACGTTGCCGGTGCGCTCGCCCTGGCCGAACAGGCAGCCCTCGATGCGGTCGGCGCCGGCCATGATCGCCAGCTCGGCTGCGGCGACGGCCGTACCGCGGTCGTTGTGCGGATGGACCGACAGGCAGACGTACGCACGGCGGGACAGGTTGCGGGACATCCACTCGAAGCGGTCCGCGTGGGTGGACGGCGTCGAGCGCTCCACGGTGGCGGGCAGGTTGAGGATGATCTCGCGGCCCGCCTCCGGCTGCCAGACGTCGCAGACGGCCTCGCAGACCTCCAGGGCGAAGTCCAGCTCGGTGTCCGTGAAGATCTCCGGGCTGTACTGGTAACCGAAGATCGTCTCGTCGCCCAGGATCTTGTCCGCGTACTCCATGACCAGGCGGGTGCCGTCCACGGCGATCTGCTTGACCTCTTCCTTCGATCCGCGGAAGACCACGCGGCGGAAGGTGGGCGCGGTGGCGTTGTACAGGTGGACGGTGGCGCGCCGCGCACCGACCAGCGACTCGACGGTGCGCTCGATCAGTTCCTCGCGGGCCTGCGTCAGGACGGAGATCGTCACGTCCTCGGGGATCGCGCCCTCTTCGATGATGGAGCGGACGAACGCGAAGTCGGTCTCGCCGGAGGACGGGAAGCCGACCTCGATCTCCTTGTAGCCCATGCGTACGAGCAGGTCGAACATCTCGCGCTTGCGGGCCGGCGACATGGGGTCGATCAGTGCCTGGTTGCCGTCGCGCAGATCCGTGGACAGCCAGCGGGGCGCCCGGGTGATGCGGTTGTCAGGCCAGGTCCGGTCGGAGATGTCCACGGCCTCGTAACCGCGGTACTTGTGGACCGGCATGCCGGAAGGCTTCTGCAGCTGCGTCGCGTTGGTGACCGGGGTGGGCCCGCCCACGGGGGCAGGGGTGTTCTCGGCGGCATTTACGGCAGTCATGGCGTACGGCTCCTCTGAGGTCCAGCAGGGGCGGCCGACTGTGTCGCTGCAACAGCGAACTCCGCGGGGAGGGAGCCGGCCTACGACTACAGGCCCTCGCCGCGGCAGCTAAGAAGGAGCAGCCCGAAACGCATGATGCGGCAACCCTAGCCGAGGGACACCTGGTGCGTCGGCCCGTATCAGTATGCGGGATCGGCGGCTCATGCAGGCAGAACGGTGATACATCACTCCATTTCGTCAATCACGATCGCCACCAGTGACAGCGCGGTGACGGAGTGCCACAGTCGCTGGCATGCAGCCTCGACCGAACAACGGGTTCCAGCCCGTCTTCTGCACCATCGTGCCGCCCCATGTCCTCGACAAGCTGTCCCAGGCCGACGACCCCCGCCTGGCCGATCCCGCCCGGCGCACCCTGGAGTCCGACGGTGCCCGGCGCCGGCACCGGCGGGTGACCGCGCTGGCCCGGACCCCGACGACCGCCCGCACCTCCGCCCCGGTCCCCACCAAGCCCCACCGCACCCTGTACGACTGCCGGCACGGCACGGATCTGCCGGGCGTCAAGGCCCGCGACGAGGGCGACGAAGCCACCCAGGACGCCAGCGTCAACCGCGCGTACGCGGGACTCGGCGCCACCTTCGATCTGCTGCTCACGGAGTACGGCCGGAGCTCGATCGACGGCAAGGGCCTGCCGCTCATCGGCTCCGTGCACTACGACGAGAAGTACAACAACGCGTTCTTCGACGGCGAGCAGATGGTCTTCGGGGACGGTGACGGCGAGATCTTCCTCGACTTCACCGTCGCCATCGACGTGATCGCCCACGAGCTGGCGCACGGCCTCACCCAGTACACGGCCAACCTGGCCTACGAGGGCCAGTCGGGCGCGCTCAACGAGTCCGTGTCCGACGTCTTCGGGTCCCTGGTCAAGCAGTACTCACTCGGCCAGAGCGCCGACCAGGGAGACTGGCTGATCGGCGCGGGGCTGCTCGCGCCCCGGGTCAGCGGCGTGGCACTGCGCTCGATGAAGGCTCCGGGCACGGCGTACGACGACGATGTGCTCGGCAAGGACCCGCAGCCGGGATCGATGGACGACTACGTCGAGACGGACGAGGACGACGGCGGGGTCCACATCAACTCCGGTATCCCCAACCGCGCCTTCCACCTGCTGGCGACGGCACTCGGCGGCAACGCCTGGGAGCGGGCCGGCCGGATCTGGTTCGACGTGCTGACCGGCCAAGAGCTGGCCCAGGACGCGTCCTTCAGGGACTTCGCCAAGCTCACCGTCGCGGCGGCGCAGCACAGGTTCGGAGAGGGCGACGAGGCCGAGGCGGTGCTCAAGGCATGGTCGGAAGTGGGCGTGCCGACCCGCTGACCGGGTAGATGTACGCGGTGCCGTCCAGGTGAGGTCAGGCAGGAGCCAGTACGCATGCGCATTCAGGTGAGCCGGACCGGCGGGTTCGCCGGCATCGCACGGCACGGCGAGGTCGAGACCTCGGGGCGGCCCGACGCCGCGGAGTGGGAGGCCCTGGCCGAGGCGGCGCTCACCGTCGGCCGCGGCAGCTCGCACCAGGGGGTGCCGGACGGCTTCCGCTACCGGATCACGGTGGGCGACCGGACGGCCGACTGCGCGGACCCACGCCTGACCGAGGACCAGCGGACGCTGATCTCCCGGGTCCTGAAGGAGGGCGCGTAGGTCCCCCTTCGCGGGCCCAGGAGACCTCCGCGGGGTTCCGGCCGCGGGTCCGGGGACCGGCTCAGAACCCCAGCTTGCGCAGTTGCTTGGGGTCGCGCTGCCAGTCCTTGGCGACCTTGACATGCAGGTCCAGGAAGACCGGTGTGCCCAGCAGTGCCTCGATGTGCTTGCGTGACTTCGTGCCGACGTCCTTGAGCCGCTTCCCCTTCGGACCGATGATGATGCCCTTCTGGCTGGGCCGCTCGATGTAGACGTTCGCGTGGATGTCCAGCAGCGGCTTGTCCGCCGGACGGTCCTCGCGCGGCAGCATCTCCTCGACGACGACCGCGATGGAATGCGGCAGCTCGTCGCGTACGCCCTCCAGCGCCGCCTCGCGGATCAGCTCCGCGACCATGACCATCTCGGGCTCGTCGGTGAGGTCGCCCTCCGGGTAGAGCGGGGGGCTCTCGGGCAGCAGGGGGGCGATCAGGTCGGCGAGCAGATCGACCTGCTGGTCCTTCACCGCCGAGACGGGGATGATCTCCGCCCACTCGAAGCCGAGTTCCTCGGCCAGCGCGGAGACGGCGATGAGCTGCTCGGCGAGTGCCTTGGACTCCACCAGGTCGGTCTTGGTGATGATCGCGATCTTCGGGGTCTTCCTGATCCCGGCGAGTTCCTTGATGATGAACTTGTCGCCCGGGCCGAGCTTCTGGTCGGCGGGCAGGCAGAAGCCGATGACGTCGACCTCGGCCCAGGTGGTCCGCACGACGTCGTTCAGCCGTTCCCCGAGCAGCGTGCGCGGCTTGTGGAGGCCGGGCGTGTCCACCAGGATCAGCTGGGCGTCGTCGCGGTGCACGATGCCCCGCACGGTGTGCCTGGTGGTCTGGGGGCGGTTGGAGGTGATCGCCACCTTCTGACCGACCAGAGCGTTCGTGAGGGTGGACTTGCCCGCGTTGGGGCGGCCCACGAAGCAGGCGAAGCCGGCCCGGTGGGGGGCGGTGTTCTCAGCCTGCTGCGCAGCAGCTTCTGTGTTCGGTCGAGCGCTCATGGCGCCCATTCTCCCCGATCCGGGCGGCGGCGTTGCACAGCAGGGCGCCACCGCACCGAATCAGCCCGCGGTCACCGCGGACCGGAGCGTTCCGTCGGGCCCCGCCAGCAGCACGGGCGTATCGGGCCCGCCCAGGTCACGGACGGCGGCGCGGTCGGCGTCCGAGGCGGTCGCGGCCTCGGAGACGACGGCCGCCGCCTCCAGGGATGTGGCGCCGCTGGCCACCGCCATCGCGACGGCGGTCTGGAGCGCGCTGAGCTTCAGCGACTCCAGGGCCACGGTGCCGGCGGCGTACGTGCGTCCGGTCTCGTCCCGTACCGCCGCGCCTTCCGGCACGCCGTTGCGGGCGCGGACGCTGCGCGCCAGCGTGACGATCTTGCGGTCCTCGGTACCGAGGTCGGTGCTGTCGGTCATGTGCCGAGCATACGAAGGGGACCGGCACCGCGGGGGCGCGGGGGCCGTGCCCGGCCCCCGCGATGCCGGACGTGCGGGCCTACGGCCGGTCCAGGCGCAGCCGTTCCGCCTTGGGGAGTCCGGCCACCACCAGGTCGTAGCTGTCCTCCACGAGCTCCCGGACCATCCGGTCCGGGAGTTCGGAGACCGTCACCGTGTTCCAGTGGCGCTTGTTCAGGTGCCAACCGGGGACGATCGCGGCGTGCTCCTTGCGGAGCCGCAGCGCCTCGTCCGGGTCGCACTTGAGGCTGACCTGCAGGGGCCGAGCGTCGAGCACCACGAGGGCGAACATCTTTCCCAACACCTTGAAGACCGAGGCCTCGGGCCCGAAGGGGTACTCCTCCGTGCTCGCGTTGAACTCCAGGCAGAACGTGCGCAGCTCCTGAGGAGTCATGCCGTTTCCGTTCCCTCCGGTTCCACCAGCACCGTGACGATCTTGTTCCTGCGGCCCGCCGGAGACTCCGCGGTGAGGCGGAGCTTGCGCCCGTCGGGGAGGTCGACCATCGAGGAGGCGCCGGAGATCGGGACCCGCCCGAGCGCCTTCGCCAGCAGACCGCCGACCGTCTCCACGTCCTCGTCGTCGTACGCGTCGAGGCCGAACAGCTCACCGAGGTCGCCGATGTCGAGCCTGGCGGTCACCCGGAAGCAGCCGTTCTCCAGCTCCTGGACCGGCGGGAGCTCGCGGTCGTACTCGTCGGTGATCTCTCCGACGATCTCCTCGAGGATGTCCTCGATGGTGACGATGCCTGCCGTACCGCCGTACTCGTCGATGACGACGGCGACGTGGCTGCGCTCCTGCTGCATCTCACGCAGCAGGTCACCGGCGTTCTTCGTGTCGGGGACGAACGCGGCGGGGCGCATCGCCGTGGAGACCAGGTCCGCCTCCGCGTCCCGGTTGATGTGCGTCTTGCGGACCAGGTCCTTGAGGTAGACGATGCCGACGATGTCGTCCTCGTTCTCCCCGGTGACCGGGATCCGCGAGAAGCCGGAGCGCAGCGCGAGGGTCAGGGCCTGACGGACCGTCTTGTACCGCTCTATGCAGACCAGATCGGTGCGGGGCACCATCACCTCACGCACGAGGGTGTCGCCGAGCTCGAAGACCGAGTGCACCATGCGGCGCTCCTCGTCCTCGATGAGGGATTCCTGCTCGGCGAGGTCGACCATCGCGCGCAGTTCGGCCTCGCTGGCGAAGGGGCCCTTGCGGAAGCCCTTGCCCGGGGTCAGCGCGTTCCCCAGGAGGATCAGCAGCTGCGGGACCGGCCCCATGATCCTGGCCAGCGGCAGCAGGACGTACGCGGCGGCCGTGGCGGTGTTCAGCGGGTGCTGGCGGCCGATGGTGCGCGGCGAGACCCCGATCGCGACGTAGCTGACGAGGACCATCACCCCCATGGCGACGGCCAGCGCTTCCCAGGTCTCGGGGAACTCCTTGAGGCAGGCGTACGTGACGAGCACACCGGCCGACATCTCGCAGGCCACCCGGACGAGCAGCGCCACGTTGAGGTAGCGGGTGGGGTCGGCGGCGACCTGTTCCAGCTTGGCGCTGCCTCGGCGTCCTGCCCGCACGGCCTCGGCCGCGCGGAAGCTCGACGTACGCGCGATCCCGGCCTCGGCGCAGGCCGCGAGCCAGCCGACGACGACCAGCAGGACCGCGCCGGAGATGAGGGGGACGCTCACGAGACGGTGGGGGCGGGGGACGGACCGGTCAGCCCGCGCTCACCGCGCCAGCCGTCGACGATGGCCGCCTGGAGGCCGAACATCTCGGCCTTCTCGTCCGGCTCCTCGTGGTCGTACCCGAGGAGGTGCAGCACCCCGTGGACGGTGAGGAGCTGGAGCTCCTCGTCCATGGAGTGCTGCGTCTCGGCGTCCTCGCCCTGCTTCTTCGCGACCTCCGGGCAGAGCACGATGTCACCGAGGAGCCCCTGCGGGGGTTCCTCGTCGTCCTTGGCCGGGGGACGGAGCTCGTCCATCGGGAAGGACATGACATCGGTCGGGCCCGGGAGGTCCATCCACTGGATGTGGAGCTGCTCCATGGCGGCGGTGTCCACCACGATCACCGAGAGTTCGGACAGCGGGTGAATCCGCATCCGGGCGAGCGCGTAGCGGGCGATGTCGAGGATCGCCTGCTCGTCGACCTCGGTTCCGGACTCGTTGTTGACGTCGATCGACATGGTGCGCTGCGACTACTTCCCGTTGCGGCCGGTGCGGCCCTCTGCGTTGTCGTACTTCTCGTACGCGTCGACGATACGGCCGACGAGCTTGTGCCGGACGACATCCTGGGAGGTGAGCCGCGAGAAGTGCACGTCCTCGACGTCGTCGAGGATGTCCTGGACCTGCCGCAGGCCGCTCTTGGTGCCGCCTGGTAGGTCCACCTGGGTGACGTCACCGGTGACGACGATCTTCGAGTCGAAGCCGAGGCGGGTGAGGAACATCTTCATCTGCTCGGCGCTGGTGTTCTGCGCCTCGTCAAGGATGATGAAAGCATCATTCAGGGTGCGACCACGCATGTACGCCAGCGGCGCGACCTCGATCGTGCCCGCGGCCATCAGCCGGGGGATCGAGTCCGGGTCGAGCATGTCGTGCAGGGCGTCGTAGAGCGGGCGCAGATACGGGTCGATCTTGTCGAAGAGCGTGCCGGGCAGGAAGCCGAGCCGCTCCCCCGCCTCGACGGCGGGCCTGGTGAGGATGATGCGGCTGACCTGCTTGGACTGCAGGGCCTGGACCGCCTTGGCCATGGCGAGGTAGGTCTTGCCGGTGCCCGCGGGGCCGATACCGAAGACGATGGTGTGCTTGTCGATCGCGTCGACGTACCGCTTCTGGTTGAGCGTCTTGGGGCGGATGGTGCGGCCACGGCTGGAGAGGATGTTCTGGGTGAGCACCTCCGCGGGGGTCTCGGCGCCGTCCCCGGTGCCGTTCCCGCTCGCCCTGAGCATGGCGATCGAGCGTTCCACAGCGTCCTCCGTCATCGGCAGACCGGTGCGGAGCACCAGCACCATCTCGTCGAAAAGGCGCTGGATCAGGGCGACGTCGGCCGCGCTTCCAGTCGCGCTTATCTCGTTGCCCCGGACATGGATGTCGACGGCCGGGAACGCCGTTTCGATCACGCGCAGCAGCGAATCGCCCGACCCCAGGAGCATCACCATGGGGTGTGCGGCCGGAATGCTGATGTGGGCGCGCGCCTGCGGCTGTGTAGGTGACTGAGTCATGGGCCGGCCCTCGGGCCTGCGCATACCTCCCGTTGCAGGGCCGTCGCTGCTCGACCGCCTCTGGAGTACCAGCGTACGACTCCTGACCGACAACGCCGAGAGGTTTTACCCGGTGATCATCAGGGGTTCACTGCCGGAAGCCGATGGTCGGGACGGCGCGGCGCAGGGGCCATCCCCTGCTGGTGGCGGGCAGCAGCTTCTCCAGGAAGGCGTAGCGGTCCAGCGCCGCCGGGTCCTGGTCCGCGCAGGACCGTACCTGCTGCCACCAGCCGGCGATCTCCGCCCATCCGGGGGCGGAGAGTGAGCCTCCGAACTCCTGCACCGACAGGGCCGCCGTCAGCCCGGCGAAGGCGAGGCGGTCGGCGAGCGGCCAGCCGGCCAGCGTCCCGGTGACGAACCCCGCGACGAAGACGTCGCCCGCGCCGGTGGGGTCCAGGGCCTCCACCCCGATGGCGGGCACCTCGGCCGCCGTCCCGGTCTCCCGGTCCACCGCGTAGGCGCCCTCCGCCCCCAGCGTGACCACGGCGAGTGGCACCCGCTCGGTCAGGGCATGGGCGGCGGCGCGCGGGCAGTCGGTGCGGGTGTAGCGCATGGCCTCCTCGGCGTTGGGCAGGAAGGCCAGGCAGTGCCCGAGGTCGGGCAGTGCGTCGAGGTCCCAGCGGCCGGTGTCGTCCCACCCGACGTCGGCGAAGACCATCGCGCCGTCCCGGGCGGCCCCGGCCACCCAGGGCTCCCTGCGGCCGGGGGTCAGCGAGGCGACGGCGGCGCGGGCCCGCGGCGGGCAGCTGGGGAGCGTGCGGCAGCCGGGTGGGGCGGAAGCGGTGGGCGCCGGGGCCTCGTGACCGTGCGAGACCATGGTGCGTTCACCCTCGTACGCCATGGAGACGGTGACGGGCGAGTGCCAGCCGGGGACCGTGCGCGACATCGACAGGTCGATGCCCTCGCCCTGCTCGAGGGCGTCCCAGCAGTACTCGCCGTAATGGTCGTCTCCGAAGGTGGCGGCCAGCGACGTGCGCAGGCCGAGCCGGGCGAGGGCGGTGGCCATGTTGGCCACGCCGCCGGGGCTGGAACCCATGCCCCGGGCCCAGGACTCCGTCCCGCGCACCGGTGCGCTGTCCAGGCCGGTGAAGATGATGTCCAGGAAGACCGTGCCGGTCAGGAAGACGTCACAAGCCGGGTCCTGCGGGGCGCGCAGCCCGAGCAGCGGGTCGATGACTGGATCGGGTGTACTCACCGTGCGCTCCTCGGCTGTGGCAGATCTGGACGGTGCGAGATTCGGCCAGTGTGCCGGATTCGCCGCCGTGTCCGCGGGGCACGCGCCGTGCGCACACACTCACCCTCACCTGCATAAACATGCGCGGTTACCCGGCTTCACGAGGCATAAACATAGATGTGACCTAGATCACATCGAGCCGACTTTCCGTCGCCTGGGCACGCTTGATACAAATTGCCCCGCGAGCACCGTTCGGGACAGTTGACGACGGGTGCCGCTTCTCCCGCATTTCCCTCGCTCCACCCTCCTCCGCCTTACCCTCCCCTGCCTTCTCCTGCCTCCTCCGGCATGTCTTCAGGAACGCCCATGTCCTCGCGCCCTCGCGCCGCGTGGCCCCTGGTCGCCGTGTTCACCGCCGGTTACCTCGCCGCCTATCTCCTCCCCACCATGGTCGGACGTCTCAGCGCCTATCTGGGGCTGAGCTCGGCCCAGTCCGGTCTGGTCGGCAGCGCCCTCCTGCTCAGCTCGGCCTCGGCCGGCTTCGCACTGGCGGGGCGCGTCGAGCGGTACGGATCGCGCGGACCGGCACGCGTGGGCCTGTTGCTCGCCGTACTCGGTTACGGCTGCGCGGCGCTGACCACCTCGATGCCGCTGGTGGTCGCCGGGGTCGTGGTCGGCGGCCTGGGCTCCGGGACGGCGACCGCCGTCGCGGCGTCCGGCATCGCGGCGCAGCGCGATCCGCACCGGACCTCGTCGCTCGGGCTGCTCAGCGTCTCGGCGACGGCGGGAGCCCTCTATCTGACGGTCCCCCACCTGGGCGGCGGCCATCGGCTGCCGTTCGCGTCCATCGCCCTGGTCGCCCTTCTCGTCTGGCCCGCCACCTCTCGGCTGGGCGGCTCCTCGCCCGTCGGCGGGACCTCGTCGGCGCAGGGACCGCTGCCGCACCGCCGGTCCGGTCTGGTGCTGGCGGGCGGGATGCTCGTCTGGTCCATGGCACAGAACGCCCTGTGGGGTGTGAGCAGCCGCATCGGCGCCGTCCAGGTGGGCCTCTCCGAGGTGACCATCGGCGCCGTGTTCGCCGCCGCACTGGGCGCTGGACTGCTCGGCGTCATGGGCGCGGGCATGCTCGGGGCCCGGCTCGGGCGGGCGGTGCCTATCGGCCTCGGGACGATGATCATCGCGGGGAGCATCGTGCTCAGCTCCTCGGCCGAGGACCTGGGGTCCTTCGCGACCGGTGAGATCGTGTGGAACACCTTCTACCCGGTGGTCCTGTCGTATCTGATCGGCCTGGCGGCCTCACTGGACGTACGCGGACGCTGGGCGGTCCTGGCCGGTTCGGCGTCCTCCGTCGGGACCGCCTGCGGCCCCCTGCTCGGCAGTGTGCTCTCCGAGCAGGCGGGCTACGCGGTGATGGGGCTGATCCTGGGAGCGGCGACGCTCCTGGTCGCGGCCCCTGTGACCGCCGTGGCACTGCACACCGGCGGGCGGCCGCTGGTGCCCGGTTCCGTCCGGCGCAGGGGCGGCGCCCCGGCCGCGCTCCTCGCCGCCACGACCAACAGCCTGTCCGGCGCGGTGCCCAAGCTGGGCGCGCCCGAACAGGAGGTCACGGAGATCAGGGTGCCCGCGCTGCGGCGCAGGCGGCTGGTGCGCAGCGCGCTCCGGACGGCGGGGCCGGACGCGGGTTCCGGTCAGTCGAACACGTAGGTCTCGACCTCGGAGAGGTAGCGCGCCCTGCGCTCCTCGTCATGGTCGAGGAAGGCCGCCTCGAAGGAGTTACGGGCCAGGGTGCGCAGCTGCTCGCGGTCCAGGCCGAGCGCCTCGTGCACGGCCTGGAAGGTGTCTCCGACGTATCCGCCGAAGTAGGCGGGGTCGTCGGAGTTCACCGTGCAGAGCAGTCCGGCGTCCATCATGGACCGCAGCGGGTGCTGCTCCAGGACGTCGACGGCGCGCAGCCGTACGTTGGAGAGCGGGCAGAGCGTCAGCGGGATCCGCTCGGAGACCAGCCGGTCCACCAGCTCCGGGTCCTCCATGCAGCGCAGGCCGTGGTCGATCCGTTCGACGCCGAGGACGTCCAGGGCCTCCCGGATGTATTCCGGCGGGCCCTCCTCGCCGGCGTGGGCGACCTTGCGCAGACCGAGGGCCGTCGCCGCCGCGTACACCTCGCGGAACTTCGCGGGCGGGTGGCCGACCTCCGCGGAGTCGAGCCCGACGGCGCTGACGCGGTGCAGGTACGGCTTCGCGGCTTCCAGGGTCTCCAGCGCCGACTCGGCGGACTTGTCACGCAGGAAGCACATGATCAGCTGCGTGGAGATGCCGTGCGTCTCCACGCTGCGGTCCAGCGCCCTGCCCAGCCCCTCGATCACGGTGCCGATCGGGACGCCACGGTCGGTGTGGGCCTGCGGGTCGAAGAAGATCTCCGCGTGCCGGACGCCCTGGGCGGCGGCGCGGGCGAGGTAGGCGTCGGCCAGCTCGGCGAAGTCCTCCTCGGTGCGCAGCACCGCCATGAGGGCGTAGTAGAGGTCGAGGAAGCTCTGCAGGTCGTCGAAGAGGTAGGCGGTGCGCAGCTCTGCGGTGTCCGCGTAGGGCAGGTCCACGCCGTTGCGCGCGGCGAGTGCGAAGGCCAGCTCGGGTTCGAGGGTCCCTTCGATGTGGAGGTGGAGTTCGGCTTTGGGGAGGTGCACGGGGTTCTCGTTACGTGTGGCGGGTGGGGACCGGGACCCTGATCAGGTCCTGGGCGATGGTCAGTTCGCCGTCGAAGCCGGCTGCCCTGGCCTGGCGCTCGAAGGCGTCGGGGTCGGTGTAGCGCTGGGAGAAGTGCGTCAGCACGAGGTGCCGTACGCCCGACTCCTTCGCCACCCGGGCCGCCTGTCCGGCGGTGAGGTGGCCGTGGTCGGCGGCGAGCCGGCCGTCCTCGTCGAGGAACGTCGACTCGATGACCAGCATGTCGCATCCCTCGGCGAGGGCGAACGCGCCGTCGCAGAGCCTGGTGTCCATGACGAAGGCGAAGCGCTGTCCACGGCGGGTCTCGGAGACCTCGTGCAGCGGGACGCCGCGCAGGCCCCCCTCCCGTTGGATCCGCCCGACGTCGGGCCCGCCGATGCCGTGCTCGGCGAGCTTCGAGGGCAGCATGCGCAGCCGGTCGGGCTCGGTGAGCCGGTAACCGTAGGACTCGACGGGATGCGAGAGCCGGTGGCTGTCGAGGGTGTACGCGTCGGTGGCGGCGAGGGCGCCGTCGGCGGCGACCGGGGCCTCGGTCAGCTGGACCGACTCGCGGTAGGCGGTCGCGTACCGCAGCCGGTCGAAGAAGCGCTGTCCGCTCGCCGGGAAGTGGGCGGTGACGGGGTGCGGGACCTGGTCGAGGTTGATCCGCTGGATCACTCCGGCCAGGCCGAGGGAGTGGTCGCCGTGGAAGTGCGTGACACAGATCCGGTTGATGTCGTGGGCGGCGACCCCCGCCCGCAGCATCTGGCGCTGGGTTCCCTCGCCCGGGTCGAAGAGGATGCCCTCACCGTCCCAGCGCAGCAGATAGCCGTTGTGGTTGCGGTGGCGGGTCGGCACCTGGCTGGCGGTGCCGAGGACCACGAGTTCTCGTACGGACACGACGTCAGCCGGGAGGCCACTGCATCCCGCGGCCGCCCAGGACGTGGGCGTGCGCGTGGAAGACGGTCTGGCCGGCGCCGGCGCCGGTGTTGAGGACGATGCGGTAGCCGCTCTCGGTGATCTTCTCGTCGGCGGCGACCAGGCCGGCCTCGCGCAGCACCGCGGCGGCGGTCTGCGGTTCGGCTGCGGCGAGGGAGGCGGCGTCCGGGTAGTGCGCCTTGGGGATGACCAGGACGTGGGTCGGGGCCTGGGGGTTTATGTCACGGAAGGCGACGGTCGTGTCGCTCTCGCGGACGATCGTCGCCGGGATGTCGCCCGTGACGATCTTGCAGAACAGGCAGTCGGTCTGCGGTTCTCCCGCCATGGCCCGGGCCTCCTCGGTCGTTCGGTGAGCGTGATCGGTACACCGGCATGCTATCCGGCGAGGCCACGGTCTATCGTCCGGTTCGGACCGGATCGGATCGGTGGGCCCGCACGGTCCGGACCGGAGGCCCTGGGCGTGTGGCTCCTCAGCTCCAGCGGCCGGTGCGTCCCATCAGCAGGGCCGCCGCGGCCGTCCCGGCGGTCGAGGTGCGCAGCACACTGGGGCCGAGCCGGTAGGCGGGCGCTCCCGCCTCGGCGAAGGCGGCCAGCTCCTGGGGGGACACCCCGCCCTCCGGGCCCACGACCAGCACGATCGTGCCCCGGTCCGGGAGTTCGGCGGTGGCGAGCGGCTCGCTGCCGCTGTCCCGGTCCTCGTGCAGGACGCCCGCGAAGTCCGCCCCGGCCAGGAGGGCGGCGACCTGCCTGGTCGTCATGGCCTCAGCCACGTCGGGGAACCGGACCCGGCGCGACTGTTTCCCCGCCTCACGCGCGGTGCTGCGCCACTTGGCCAGGGACTTGAGGCCGCGGTCCCCTTTCCACTGCGTGATGCAGCGCGCGGCCTGCCAGGGCACGATCGCGTCGACGCCCGTCTCGGTCATCGTCTCCACGGCGAGCTCACCGCGGTCGCCCTTGGGCAGCGCCTGGACGACGGTGATCGAGGGAGTGGGCGCGGGCTCCTCGTGGACCGGCTCCAGTGCGCCGACGACGAGCCGGTCCTTACCCTCGGCCGCCCGCACGACGCCTTCCGCCCAGCGGCCGCGCCCGTCGGTCAGGACGACGTCCTCCCCCGGGTTCAGGCGCTTCACGGAGACGGCGTGCCGCCCCTCGGGGCCGTCCAGGACGTACTCCGGCCCACCGGGCAGCTGCTCGACGACGAAGACCGGTGCCGTCACTGGGCACTCCTCACACTCACTGCCGCACGCGCGGCTTCCGTTTCGGCGGCGAGCAGGCCCACGAGCTCCCCGGCGGGCAGCTCGCGTGCCAGCCGGTGCCCCTGGCCCGCCCACAGGGCCATGCCCTGGGCGTCCTCGGCCTTGGCGGCGGCCCTGCGCAGCCCGCTGGTCAGCTGGTGCACCTGCGGGTAAGCGGCGGGGGCGTACGGGCCGTGCTCCCGCACGAACCGGTTGACCAGCCCTCGCGCCGGGCGTCCGGAGAACGCCCGGGTCAGGGTCGTGGTCACGAACAGCGGGTTGGTCAGCGCCTGCTTGTGCAGCGGGTGCGCTCCGGACTCGGGGCAGGCCAGAAATGCCGTGCCGAGCTGTGCCGCGTCGGCCCCGGCGGCGAGGACGGCGGTGATCTGGGAGCCGCGCATCAGCCCGCCGGCCGCGATCACCGGAATGCGCACCGATGCGCGGACCTCGGTGATCAGGGCGAGCAGGCCGGTGCCGTCGAGACCGGCCTGCGGGTCGTCGCGGTGCGTGGACTGGTGGCCGCCGGCCTCGGTGCCCTGGACGCAGAGGGCGTCGGCGCCCGCCCACTGGGCGTTCCGCGCCTCCTGGGCCGAGGTCACCGTGACGACGGTGTACGTCCCGGCGGCGGCGAACGCCGCGAGGACTTCGCGGGTGGGGCACCCGAAGGTGAAGGAGACCACGGGTACGGGGTCCTCCAGCAGGATCGCGACCTTGGCCTCGTAGCCGTCGTCGCCACAGGAGTCCGGGTCGCCGAGCGGGGTCTCGTACCAGGCGGCCTCGCCGGCGAGCTGGTGGCGGTAGACCTCGACGGCAGAGGGGTCGGCGACCAGCGGCTGCGGCATGAAGAGGTTGACGCCGAAGGGCCGGCCGGTCATCCTCCGCAGCTGCTTGACCTCGTTGTACATCCCGTCCGCGGTCTTGTAGCCGGCCGCGAGGAACCCGATCCCCCCGGCTTCGGCGACGGCCGCGGCCAGCTCCGGGCGGGAAACGCCACCCGCCATCGGGGCCTGCACGATCGGGTACCGGCAGAGATCGGTCAGCGCCAAGGACATGACCGCATCGTGCCACGTCCGGCGGATCGTGCCGAATCAGCCCTTCCGCTCGGCGGTCCGGCCGCCGCACGCACCGCACCGCCCGCCGGTACAGGACCGGCGGGCGGTGCGGTGACAAGGCTCAGCGGCCGTTGAAGGCGTCCTTCAGACGGGAGAACAATCCCTGTTGTCCGGGCTGGAACTGCCCGGTGGGCCGCTCCTCGCCACGCAGCTGGGCCAGCTCCCGCAGGAGGCGCTCCTGCTCGGGGTCCATCTTCGTCGGGGTCATGACCTCGACGTGCACGATCAGGTCACCGCGCCCGCCGCCGCGCAGGTGCGTGATGCCGCGCCCGTGCAGCGGGACCGACTGCCCGGACTGCGTTCCCGGCCTGATGTCGATCTCCTCGAGGCCGTCGAGCGTCTCGAGCGGCACCTGGGTACCGAGCGCCGCGGCCGTCATGGGGATGGTGACCGTGCAGTGCAGATCGTCACCGCGCCGCTGGAACACGGCGTGGGAGAGTTCGTGGATCTCGACGTACAGGTCACCGGCGGGGCCGCCGCCGGGGCCGACCTCGCCCTCGCCCGCGAGCTGGATCCGGGTGCCGTTGTCGACACCGGCGGGGATCTTCACGGTCAGGGTGCGCCGCGAGCGGATGCGGCCGTCACCGGCGCACTCGGGACACGGCGTCGGGACGACCGTGCCGAAGCCCTGGCACTGCGGGCAGGGCCGCGAGGTCATGACCTGGCCGAGGAAGGACCTGGTGACCTGGGAGACCTCCCCACGGCCGCGGCACATGTCACAGGTCTGCGCGGAGGTGCCGGGTGCGGCACCCTCGCCACTGCAGGTCGTACAGACGACCGCCGTGTCGACCTGGATGTCCTTGGTCGTGCCGAAGGCCGCCTCGTTGAGGTCGATCTCCAGCCGGATCATCGCGTCCTGGCCGCGCCGGGTCCGCGAACGGGGCCCGCGCTGCGCGGCGTTACCGAAGAACGCGTCCATGATGTCGCTGAAGTTGCCGAAGCCGCCGGCTCCGAACCCTCCCGCGCCACCGCCGCCGCCCGAGGCGGACAGCGGGTCGCCACCGAGGTCGTAGACCTGCTTCTTCTGCGGGTCCGACAACACCTCGTAAGCGGCGTTGATCTCCTTGAACCGCTCCTGGGTCTTCGGATCCGGGTTGACATCCGGGTGCAGCTCGCGTGCGAGCCGACGGAATGCCTTCTTGATCTCGTCCTGAGATGCGTCGCGGCGCACGCCGAGTACGGCGTAGTAGTCCGTGGCCACTTACGAATCCGCCAGGATCTGTCCGACGTAACGTGCCACTGCGCGTACCGCTCCCATCGTTCCGGGGTAGTCCATGCGGGTCGGTCCGACCACGCCGAGTTTGGCGACTGCCTCGTCGCCCGAACCGTAGCCGACCGCGACGACGGACGTGGAGTTGAGGCCCTCGTGGGCGTTCTCGTGCCCGATCCGTACGGTCATGCCTGAGTCCGTCGCCTCACCGAGCAGCTTCAGCAGCACGACCTGCTCCTCCAATGCCTCCAGCACCGGCCGGATCATCACAGGGAAGTCGTGCCCGAAGCGGGTGAGGTTGGAGGTGCCGCCGATGATCAGCCGCTCCTCCGTCTCTTCGACCAGAGTCTCGAGAAGAACGGAGAGCACCGTCGATACGGTTCCCCGGTCCTCGCTCTCGAAGGACTCCGGCAGTTCCTGCACCAGCCGGGGGACGTCCGCGAAGCGTCGTCCCACGACCCGGCTGTTGAGCCGGGCCCGCAGATCGGCCAGTGACGTGTCACCGAACGGTGCAGGACAGTCGATCATACGCTGTTCGACCCGGCCCGTGTCCGTGATCAGTACGAGCATCAGCCGGGCCGGAGCCAGCGACAGCAGCTCCACGTGCCGGACCGTCGACCGGGTCAGCGAGGGGTACTGCACGACGGCGACCTGCCTGGTCAGCTGCGCGAGCAGCCGGACCGTGCGGCCGACGACGTCGTCGAGGTCGACCGCGCCGTCGAGGAAATTCTGAATGGCCCGGCGCTCCGGCGACGAGAGGGGCTTGACGCCCGCGAGCTTGTCGACGAAGAGACGGTAGCCCTTGTCCGTCGGAATACGTCCCGCACTCGTGTGCGGCTGGGCGATGAAGCCCTCGTCCTCCAGCACCGCCATGTCGTTGCGGACAGTCGCCGGGGAGACCCCGAGGCTGTGCCGCTCCGTGAGCGCCTTGGAACCGACGGGCTCCTCGGTGCCGACGTAGTCCTGGACGATGGCGCGCAGCACTTCGAGTCTGCGTTCGCTGAGCACCGCGCACACCTCCAGCTGTCGTTCTTCGGTGTCTGCCTGGCACTCTGTGCGTTCGAGTGCCAGCAATCCCCTGGTCAGTGTACGGGGGCGGGGTGGGCCCGGGGCAAGGGCGACCGGCCACGTCCTCACGGGACCGCGCAGGTCGTTGCCGATAGCGTCGCCGTATGGACGTCTCTTGGGAAGAGTTCGGCTGGGAGCGGCTGGGCAACGGTACGGGACGGCGGCGCCTTCCCGTCTGGGATGCGACCGCCGCGCTGGTGGCGGGGGCGGACGGCGTGCTGCTCTATGACACCGGTTCGACGCTCCGGGAGGGCGTCGAGCTGCGGACCCAGGCGGAGGTGATGCTGGGCCGCAGGGTGACGCATATCGCACTGAGCCATCCGCATTTCGACCACGTACTGGGCACCGCCGCCTTCTCCGGGGCGGAGGTCTACGGGGCGGTCGGCACGGCGGACCTGCTCCGGCAGGGCGCCGAGGAGCTGCGCGCGGACGCGCTGCGGCACGGGATGAGTGAGGCGGACGCCACAGCGGCCACGGACGCCCTGGTCGCCCCGCGGCACCAGGTCAGCGGTGAGTGGACGCTCGATCTCGGCGGCGGGCTCCAGGTGCTGCTGGCCAATGTGGGCCCCGGTCACAGCGGCCACGACCTCGCGGTGCTGGTGCCGGGCTCCCCCGTCGTGGTGCTCTGCGGCGATCTGGTCGAGGAGTCCGGCGAACCGCAGGCGGGCCGCGACGCGGTCGGCTCGCACTGGCCGGCCGCGCTGGACCGGCTGCTCGAACTGGGCGGCGAGGACGCGCTGTACGTACCGGGCCACGGCGCGGTGGTGGACGCGGCGTTCGTACGGGCCCAGCGCGATCAACTGGCCGCCCGCTTCGGCGTGTCGTGAAAGGACGGCCGATTATCGTCGTGCCATGCGCAGCTACCAGCCCGATCTGACTCCGCCGTGGAAGAAGTCCACCCCCGCCCCCGAGGTCCCCGCCGAGCCCGATCTGGTCGTCGAGGAGGCCGTCACCGGCTTCTGCGGGGCGGTGATCCGGTGCGAGAAGACGGCCCAGGGGCCGACGGTGACGCTGGAGGACCGCTTCGGCCGACACCGGGTCTTCCCCATGGAGCCGCGCGGCTTCCTGCTGGAGGGCGAGGTGGTCACCCTCGTGCGCCCGTCGGCGGGCGGCCCCGCCCGCCCCTCCCGTACGGCCTCCGGTTCGGTTGCGGTACCCGGGGCGCGGGCACGGGTGGCGCGGGCGGGCCGGATCTACGTGGAGGGACGGCACGACGCCGAGCTCGTCGAGCGGGTGTGGGGCGACGACCTGCGCATCGAGGGTGTGGTGGTGGAGTACCTGGAGGGTGTCGACGACCTGCCGGCGATCGTGCGGGAGTTCGCACCCGGTCCGGACGCCCGGCTCGGTGTCCTGGTCGACCATCTGGTGCCCGGGTCCAAGGAGTCCCGGATCGCCGCCCAGGTCACCGACGCGCACGTGCTGGTGGTGGGGCATCCGTACATCGACGTCTGGGAGGCCGTGAAGCCCTCGTCCGTGGGCATCGCGGGGTGGCCGGTGGTGCCGCGCGGCCAGGACTGGAAGACGGGTGTGTGCCGTGCGCTGGGCTGGCCGGAGAACACCGGTGCGGCCTGGCAGCACATTCTCTCCAGGGTCGGCTCGTACAAGGATCTCGAGCCTCAACTGCTGGGCCGAGTGGAAGAACTGATCGACTTCGTCACCCTTCCTTCCTGAAGTCCCGCGGCCGTTGACGAGGATCCGGTACCGATCCCCCCGAACACCTGCGCAGCACACGCCCCATCCGTTATTGAGGGGGTGACGGCACGGCCGGCGCAGGGGAGGGGACGGGCGGATGACGCGTGAAGTGTGGCGGGACAGTGCGGACAACGAGGCGGCGTCCGCTGTCTTCCACCTCATGCAGGAGCTGATCGACCAGTACCGGGTCAACCGTCCCGTGATGCCATTGGTCGTGGCTCAGGCGGAGGACGCCGCCGCCGGTCCGGAGATCGACCTCAGGGTCGAGCGCATCGTCCACCAGGTACACCGGGCGAACCAACTGCGCCGGGTCCCGGTGAAGCTGCTCGACGGTTACGGCGCCACCCCGTACGAAGCGGCGCTCTCCATGGTCCGCACCCTCACCGAGCGGGCCTGGGAGACCCGGGGGACCTCGCAGTACAAGCCCTTCACGTTTCCCCGCTCCCGGCTGCTGGCCGCCATCGAGCAGGCCACGGCCACGGTCGTGACCCAGCCGGAACGGGGGTCCCCCCGTGAACGCGACGAACGGATCCTGGAACAGCTGGGCAGCCTGCGCTGGCGGGCAAGCCGGCCGGGGGGCAACAACTGGTGGGATTCGCTACGCGCCTCGATCCGTCCGGAGACCTTCGTCGGGGCCGTCTTCATCGCCGTGCTCAGCGTGCTGCTGGGCGAGATCGGCTGGGTGGTGACCGCCCTGGTCGCCGCCGCGGCCCTGCTCGGCCTCGCGGTCGTACGACTGGTGACCACGGCGGCGCCGCCGCTGCTGTGGCTGCGCCGGGCCAGCAGGTGGCTCGCGACCACGTCCTCCCTGGCCGCGTCGAGCACCGCGTATCCGTCCGACGGCTGGTCGTGGTTCTCCCCCAGCGGCTCGTGGCGGGTGATCCGGGCTCGGGCGGCCGCCGTCGCGGAGCGGGTGGCCGACGCGGGGGCGGGCGACGAACACGCGCGCCAGTTCCATCTGGAGCTGCGGGTCCAGGCGCTGCTGGAGGACCTGCTGCACAACTACCGGCCGCACGCCCTGGACTGGCGGCGCGGCAAGCGCACGGTCCCGCCGGTGGTCTTCCTGCCGACGGCCACCCAGGACAACGGCGGCATCCTGCTGATCAATGCCGTCAACAATGTGCGCTCGCGGCGCAGCGAGGTGGATCCGCTGCTGCTCCTGGCCTCCCTCCCGGCCGACCGGATCATGCGGCACACCCCGCCGCTGCCTCCGGAACCGCCCGTGAACGCCGGCGCCAGGTCGGGAGCGCGCGCCCGCTACGAGAGGTGGGTCGACGACCTGAGCGTCGGCCAGGCCCCGGCGGCGGCCGTGACGCTGGCGTGGGTGCTGCGCCTGCCGCTCTCGACCGGTCAGCTGACCCACGAGCACGCCCACGCCCAGCTCGTCACCCATCGCGTCCGCCGGACCTGGGCCTGGTGGGTGATGTCGCGGACGACCGTCGCCCTCGCACTGGTCGGTGCGCTGCTGGGGACCTTCCTGTGGAGCGAGCACCTGAAGGAGAAGTACTGCTACGGCCCGCTCGTCGGCGTCAGCACCGACGCGGTCAGACTGACCGGCCCCGGAGGCGTCAGGGAATGCGTCGGGGTGGCGACGGTCCCCGGAGTGCGCTTCGCCGAGGGCAACACACTCCAGCTGAACGGGGTGGGCACAGGCGTCACCTTCGAGCGGATCGAGCAGGCGATCAGGGAACAGAACGCCACCATCGGTCCGGGCGAACCGCATGTCACCGTCGTCTACGCGGGTCCGCTCACCGGGACCGACACCGATCGGGAGGACACCCGCAAGGGCCTGGAGGAGCTGACCGGCGTCTATCTCCACCAGCGGTTCGTCAACGACACGGCGAATCGTTCTGTCAAGCTCCGGGTCCTGACGGCCAACGGCGGACAGGACATGCTGCGGCAGACCACGGCGGTCAGGAGGATCATCGACGTGGCCCGGCGGGACTCCTCCGTCGTCGGTGTGGTGGGCCTCGGCCGCAACACCACGGAGAGCGCCGAGGCCACCGGACTCCTCCAGCGCGCGGGACTTCCCGTGGTGGACACCACGAACTCCGGCAGCGACCTGGCCCGTGCGTACCCGAACTACTTCGGCATGGCCGCGACCGACGAGGAGCAGGCGGACGCCCTCGGACTGATCGCGGGCCGGCTGGCGGACGGGCTGGACGATCCGCAGGCCGTCGTCCTGTCCAGGAAGGTGGGCAACGAGGACAAGGACCGCTACACCACCGAGCAGCGCAGGGTCGGTCTGGAGATGCTCGAGGAATCCGGCTTCGCCCTGGCCGCCGACACCCGGTACTCCCTGTCCAAGGACGGCGGCTCCGCGAACCTCGACGCGCCGCTGCACTCGATCTGCGGCGCGGAGCGCGTGCCCGACGCCCTGTACTTCGCGGGCCGGGTCGAGGACGTCAACACGCTGATGTCCGGTCTCGGTCAGACGGCCGGCTGCTCGGACAAGAAGATCACGGTCTTCACCGGCGACGACCTCGCCAAGGCCCGCTTCGACGACTCGACGAAGCTCGCGGACAAGGTGACGCTCTACTACGGCGCGCTCGCCCCCCTGAGCCAGGGCGGCGGCAGGGCGTTCTACGAGGACTCACGCAAGACCCTGGAAGCGCTGCTCCCCGCCGGGGAGCAGCTGCCGGCCCTGCCGAAGGAGCGCCCGTACGAGGACAGGCTGTTCGCCAGCGGGCAGACCGTCATCTCCTACCAGGCGACGGCAGCCCTCTATGCCGCCGCGACCCGCAGCGACGTCCCGCAGAGCGCGGCGGAGACCTGGGCGACGCTCTACTCGGTGGCCCTGCACGACATGCCGACGGGGACCATCACCTTCCGGGGCACGATTCCGTACGCCGATCAGAAGGTGCACGGCCTGAACATCGTCGAGGTCACCCGACCGGGGCCGGACGCGCAGAGCCGCGTCGTGTGCGGCCGGGCCGCGGGTGACCGGACACCGCTCACCCGCGCGGACTGTCCGGTGGGCTGAGGGCGGTCCCGTGGTTTCTGGTTTATCGGCGCACGGAGTCGGACGTGGTGCGTCGCACGGCGGGAGGACACCCGCCTACCGGAGGTGACGGGACAGCCCTTGTGCGGGCCTCAGTCGACCAGGTCACGCACCACGGCGTCGGCCAGCAGCCGGCCCCGCAGCGTGAGGACCGCGCGGCCCTCGCCGTACGGTCCGGGCTCCAGCAGCCCGTCCTTCACCGCGCGGCCCGCAGCCGCGAGACCGGCGGGGGCGAGCAGGGACAGCGGGCAGCCCTCGACGAGCCGCAGTTCCAGCAGGATGCGCTCGACCCGACGGTCCTCGTCGGCGAGGATCTCGCGGCCCGCACCGGGCGAGCGGCCCTCGGCCAGGGCCTGTGCGTAGGCTCCGGGGTGCTTGACGTTCCACCAGCGCACCCCGCCGACGTGGCTGTGCGCCCCCGGTCCGGCGCCCCACCAGTCGGCTCCGCGCCAGTACAGCTCGTTGTGCAGACAGCGGCCCTCGGGCGTACGGGACCAGTTCGACACCTCGTACCAGGAGAAGCCGGCCGCGGCCATCGCCTCGTCCGCGATCAGATAGCGGTCGGCGTGCACGTCGTCGTCCGTCATGGGAACCTCACCGCGGCGGATACGGCGGGCGAGCTGGGTCCCTTCCTCGACGATCAGCGCGTACGCCGACACGTGGTCGGGTCCGGCGCCGATCGCCGCGTCGAGGGAGGCCCGCCAGTCGTCGTCGGACTCGCCGGGGGTCCCGTAGATCAGGTCGAGGTTGACGTGCTCGAAGCCGGCCGCCCTGGCCTCGGCGACACAGGCCTCGGGCCTGCCGGGCGTGTGGGTGCGGTCCAGGACCTTGAGGACGTGCTGCCGGGCGCTCTGCATGCCGAAGGAGACCCGGTTGAAACCGCCTTCCCGCAGCGCCGCCAGGTACGCCGGATCGACGGACTCCGGATTGGCCTCCGTGGTGATCTCGGCGTCCTCCGCCAGCCCGAACTCCTCACGGATCGCCGCGAGCATCCGGACGAGGTCGGCGGCGGGCAGCAGCGTCGGCGTGCCACCGCCGACGAAGACGGTGCGGACCGGTCGGGGGTCGTCGCCGAGCACCTTGCGTGCCTGGCGGACCTCCTCGACCAGGTGCGCCGCGTAGTTGTCCCGGGATGCCAGGGCGCCACCGGAGCCGCGCAGCTCGGTCGCGGTGTAGGTGTTGAAGTCGCAGTAGCCGCAGCGGGTGGCGCAGTAGGGCACGTGCAGGTAGAAGCCGAGGGGCCGGTCCGCCCCGCCTTCCAGGGCGTGGCGGGGCAGGGCCCCGTCGTCGGGCACGGGCTCACCATCGGGCAGTACGGAAGGCATACCGTCCATTGTCACTCGCCGGCGGAGCCGCCCCGCACAGAGCGGCCGGTCTCAGTCGACCTGGATCACGAGGAGGGCCAGGTCGTCGTCGGGCGGACGCTCGGCGAAGGCGTGGACGGCCTGCTTGATCCGGTCGGCCGTCGCGGCGGCCGGAAGCCCGGCGCAGCCGGCCAGGACCCGTGCGAGGCCGTCGTCGTCGTCGAACATCAGCCGCCCCGAGCGCCGCTCGGTCACCCCGTCGGTGACACACAGGAGACTGTCACCGGGCGCCAGGTCGAAGCTCTGGCTCTCGTACGCCACATCCTCGACGACCCCGAGCAGCACCTGCGGCTCGGCGGCCGGGCGTACGGAGCCGTCGGGGCGCAGCAGCAGCGGGAGCGGATGACCGGCGCTCGTCACGGTGCAGCGCACACCGCCGTTGGGGAGCGGGACGAGGTCGCCGTACAGCAGGGAGAGGAAGCGGGACTGGGAGCCGTCCTGCATGTGATCGCCGCCCTGGAGCTGCTGGCCGCCGGCCGCCGCGACCATGAGGGCGGCGGCCTCGGCGGCCTCCATGGCGTCGTCGAGGAGGAGCCGGTTGAGCCGGTCGAGGACCTCGCCGACGCTGTATCCCTCCCGGGACAGCAGGCGCAGCCAGGGCCGGGCGAGGCCGGTCACGACGGCGGCTTCGGGGCCGCTGCCCTGGACGTCCCCGAGCACGAAGCACCAGCGGCCGCCGGGGCAGGGGAAGAGGTCGTAGAAGTCGCCGCCGACCACGCCGTCGTCCCCCGGTTCGTACACCAGGGCGCTGGTGACGCCGGGGATCTCGGCGACCTTGCTGGGCAGCAGACCGCGCTGGAGGATGCGGCTGATGGTGGCCTGGCGGGTGTAGGCACGGGCGGCGCCCACGGCGAGGCCGACCCGGCGTACGAAGTCCGCGAGCAGCGCGGCGACCTCGTCGGGGATGTGGTCGGCGCCCTCGCGGCCCACGAGAACGGCGCCGAGCGTGCGTCCGCCCGAGACGATGCGATGGGCGAGCGCGGCGCCTGTGCCGGCCTCGCCCTCCGCGGCGGCGCCGCCCGGCCACGGCAGGGGCACGGGGCCGGTGCCGACGCTTCCGGGCAGGCGGAGCGGCTCCTTCTCCAGTGCGGGCCGCAGCAGCTCGCCCCGCGCCTCGTCGCTGTGCCACACCCCTGCGAGCCGGGGAGCCGCCGCCGGGCCGGCGCCCTCGCCCTCCAGCCATATCGCACACCAGTCGGCGAGGCGGGGTACCAGGAGCCGGCCCGCTATCGATGCCACCAGGTCCTCGTCGAGCTGGCCCGCGAGGAGACCGGAGGCCTCGGCGAGGAAGGAGAGCCCGCCGCGGCCGGACCAGCCGCCGTCGTCACGCGCGATGTGCCCGGCCGAGGGGACGAGGATCGCTCCGGCGTGCGGGCCGCGTCCACGGGTGCCGTCGCCGACGGCCGGGGCGTCGGGCATTCCGTAGCGGTCGTCACCGGGGAGGCGGGCCCAGACGGTCTTGAGGCCGGTGCGGTAGGTGATGCCCCAGGATTCGGCGAGGGTGGCGACGAGCTGGAGGCCCCGGCCGTACTCGGCGGGGTCGGGCCGCTCGGCGTGGTCGTCGCGCACCGAGCGCGCGGGATGGTGGTCGGTGATCTCCAGCACCAGCGCGGCCGGTTCGGGCCCGGCCGAGTCCTCCAGCCTGAGGAGCAGCTCGACGGTCGTACCGGCGTGCACGACCGCGTTGGTGACCAGTTCGCTGGCCACGGTCAGCGCGTCGTCGGTGAGCCGTTCGCCGAACTCACCGGTGGTGGGCAGACCGCCCCCGGTCCAGTCGGCGAGCGCCGCCCGGACGAATCTGCGGGCCGCCGCCGAGGCCTGCGGGATACCGGGCAGGCTGGTGCGGGCAACCGGAAACAGCCGGCCGCCCTGACCGGCGACGGCGGTGCCGGGAAGCTGAACGATGTCCCGCTGCAAGGGAATGGGCCCCACGGTGCGGCTCCTGACGGTCTCGCGAAACGCCGCTGACGTATCCCGACAGAGTGACAGACCGGGCGCGCCCATAAGCGCCGAGTGACGGAAGTGGCCGGAGTCGGCCGGGAGACGCGGCGGGGCCGGTGGGGCTTCCGCCCCCACCGGCCCCGCTCCGACGTGCTCTGCGGCTGTTACGCCTCGCGGGATCCCGCGTACATGTCGTCGATGAGGTACTGGTACTCGCGCTCGACGACCGGCCGCTTCAGCTTGAGGCTGGGGGTCAGCTCCCCGTGCTCGATGTCGAGGTCGCGCGGCAGGAGCCGGAACCTCTTGATGGTCTGCCAGCGCTGCAGGCCTTCGTTGAGTGTCCGCACGTAGCCCTCGATGAGCTCCACGGCCTTCGGGGACGCCACCACGTCGGCGTACGGCTTGCCGCCCAGTCCGTTCTCCTGTGCCCAGCCGAGGATGGTCGGCTCGTCGAGCGCGATGAGGGCGGTGCAGAAGTTGCGGTCCGCGCCGTGCACCAGGATGTTCGAGACGAACGGGCAGACCGCCTTGAACTGGCCCTCGACCTCCGCCGGGGCGATGTACTTGCCGCCGGAGGTCTTGATCAGGTCCTTCTTGCGGTCGGTGATCCGCAGATAGCCGTCCTCGGACAGCTCGCCGATGTCCCCGGTGTGGAACCAGCCGTCGGACTCCAGCACCTCGGCGGTCTTCTCGGGCAGCCGGTGGTAGCCCTCCATCAGACCGGGACCGCGCAGCAGGATCTCGCCGTCGTCGGCGATCCGGACCTCGGTACCGGGGAGCGGCTTGCCGACGGTTCCGGTGCGGTAGGCCTCGCCGGGGTTGACGAAGGAGGCGGCGCTGGATTCGGTGAGCCCGTATCCCTCCAGGATGTGGATGCCGGCACCGGAGAAGAAGAGGCCGATGTCGGGGGCGAGGGCGGCCGAGCCGGAGACACAGGCGCGGAGCCGTCCGCCGAAGGCTTCACGGATCTTCGCGAAGACGAGGGTGTCGGCGACCTTGTGCTTGGCGCCGAGGGCGAACGGCACGGAGGCATTGCCGGTGCGCCGGAAGTTGTCCTGCGACACCGTGGCGTACTCGCGGGCGACACCGGCCGCCCACTGGAAGATCTTGTACTTGGCACCGCCCCCGGCCCGCGCCTTGGCCGCGACCCCGTTGTAGACCTTCTCGAAGATGCGGGGAACGGCCGCCATGTAGGTCGGCTGTACCACCGGCAGGTTCTCGATGATCTTGTCGACGCGTCCGTCGACGGCCGTGACGTGACCGACCTCGATCTGGCCGGACGTGAGCACCTTGCCGAAGACGTGTGCGAGCGGCAGCCAGAGGTACTGGACGTCGCCCGCGGTGATCAGGCCGGTCGCCACGGTCGCCTTGGCCATGTACGACCAGTTGTCGTGCGGCAGCCGTACGCCCTTGGGGCGGCCGGTGGTGCCCGAGGTGTAGATCAGGGTCGCCAGCTGGTCCGCGGTGATGGCGGCGACCCGGTCGGTGACCGCGTCCGGGTTCTTCACCAGGTGTTCGGCGCCCCGGGCCTCGAGGTCGGCCAGGGTGAGGACCCAGCCTTCGGGGTCGCCCTCCACGGGGTCGGCGCCGGCCGGGTCGATGACGACGACGTGCACCAGTTCGGGCAGCTCGGCGCGGTGCTCCCGGGCCTTCGCCAGCTGGGCGGCGTCCTCGGCGATCAGCACGCGGCTGTCGGAGTCGCCCAGGATGAAGGCGGACTCCTCGGTGTTCGTGGAGGGATAGATCGTCGTGGTCGCGGCGCCCGCGCACATCACGCCGAGGTCGGCGAGGATCCATTCGACGCGGGTGGAGGAGGCGAGCGCGACACGCTCCTCCGGACGGACGCCCAGAGCGATCAGACCGGCCGCGATGGCGTGGACCCGTTCGGCGGCCTGCGCCCAGGTGAGCGACTTCCACGCGTCCGGGCCCTGCCCCGAGGCTGCCGGCACCGGGTAGCGGTAGGCCTCCCCGTCCGGGGTGGCCGCCACGCGGTCGATGAAGAGAGTCGCCACGGAGGGCGGTCGGCTATCGATCAGGGTCTGTGTGTCGCTCACGACGTCCTCCGGGCCTGCGGCATTGCTACGACCGGTTCATGGGGGCTGCTGCTGGTGTGTCCTGCTTCTCGTTCCCGCTCGGCCTGCTTGTTTAACTGGCGAGTAACTAACGGGTGGTGATCAGAGTAGAGCGCGTGGGACCGTCGCGTAAGAGGCAACGGCCGCCGCTTTGATAACGAACCGGGCCCCTGTGCCGCGGGGGTCCGCGGCACAGGGGCCCGTCGGGCTACTTACGGGTACGCCCCGGGGCGTACTCCCATGAGGCCGGTGTTACTTCTTGGCCTTGCCCTCGCCGGCGGACTCGTCGGTCGACAGGACCGAGATGAACGCGTCCTGCGGCACCTCGACGTTGCCGACCATCTTCATCCGCTTCTTGCCTTCCTTCTGCTTCTCCAGCAGCTTCCGCTTACGGGAGATGTCACCGCCGTAGCACTTGGCGAGGACGTCCTTGCGGATGGCGCGGACCGTCTCGCGTGCGATGACCCGGGAGCCGATGGCGGCCTGGATCGGCACCTCGAAGTTCTGCCGGGGAATGAGCTTCTGCAGTTTGGCGACGAGCCGGACGCCGTACGCGTACGCCTTGTCCTTGTGCGTGACCGCCGAGAAGGCGTCCACCTTGTCGCCGTGCAGCAGGATGTCGACCTTGACGAGCTGGGCGGACTGCTCGCCCGTGGGCTCGTAGTCGAGCGAGGCGTAACCGCGGGTCTTGGACTTCAGCTGGTCGAAGAAGTCGAAGACGATCTCGGCGAGCGGCAGGGTGTAGCGGATCTCCACCCGGTCCTCGGAGAGGTAGTCCATGCCGAGCAGGGTGCCGCGCCTGTTCTGGCAGAGCTCCATGATCGCGCCGATGAACTCGCTGGGCGCCAGGACCGTGGCCCTCACGACCGGCTCGTGCACCTTGTCGATCTTGCCCTCGGGGAACTCGCTCGGGTTGGTGACGGTGTGCTCGCTGCCGTCCTCCATCTCGACGCGGTAGACCACGTTGGGTGCGGTGGCGATGAGCTCCAGGCCGAACTCGCGCTCGAGGCGCTCCCGGATCACGTCGAGGTGCAGCAGACCGAGGAAGCCCACGCGGAAACCGAAGCCGAGCGCGGCCGAGGTCTCCGGCTCGTACACCAGGGCGGCGTCGTTGAGCTGGAGCTTGTCCAGGGCCTCGCGCAGGTCCGGGTAGTCGGAGCCGTCCAGGGGGTAGAGCCCCGAGAACACCATCGGCTTCGGGTCCTTGTAACCGCCCAGCGCCTCGGTAGCGCCCTTGTTCAGGGAGGTGATGGTGTCACCGACCTTGGACTGCCGGACGTCCTTCACACCGGTGATGATGTAGCCGACCTCGCCCACGCCGATGCCGTCGGCCGGGGTCATCTCCGGGGAGGAGACACCGATCTCCAGCAGCTCGTGGGTGGCGCCCGTCGACATCATCCGGATGCGCTCACGCTTGTTGAGCTGCCCGTCGACGACCCTGACGTAGGTGACGACACCGCGGTAGGCGTCGTAGACCGAGTCGAAGATCATCGCGCGGGCCGGCGCGTCGGCCTGGCCGATCGGGGCCGGGACGTCCCGGACGACCCGGTCGAGCAGCGCGTCCACGCCGATACCGGTCTTGGCCGAGACCTTGAGCACGTCCTCGGGCTGACAGCCGATGAGGTTGGCCAGCTCCTCGGAGAACTTCTCGGGCTGCGCGGCGGGCAGGTCGATCTTGTTGAGCACCGGGACGATGGTGAGGTCGTTCTCCATCGCGAGGTAGAGGTTGGCCAGCGTCTGCGCCTCGATGCCCTGAGCCGCGTCGACCAGGAGGACGGTGCCCTCGCACGCGGCCAGGGAACGGGAGACCTCGTAGGTGAAGTCCACGTGGCCCGGGGTGTCGATCATGTTGAGGATGTGGGTCGTGCCCTTGTCCTCACCCTCGGTGGGCGCCCACGGCAGACGTACCGCCTGGGACTTGATGGTGATGCCGCGCTCGCGCTCGATGTCCATCCGGTCGAGATACTGGGCGCGCATCTGCCGCTGGTCGACCACTCCCGTCAGCTGGAGCATCCGGTCGGCAAGGGTCGACTTGCCGTGGTCGATGTGCGCGATGATGCAGAAGTTGCGGATCAGCGCCGGGTCGGTACGGCTCGGCTCGGGCACGTTGGTAGGAGTCGCGGGCACGCAGGGTCCTGATTCTTGAGACGCCGGACGCCGTGTCTCGGGTCGATGTCGGGTCGGACGGATCGATACGTAGCCTCCATGGTCCCACGCCTGCGGGGCCGGGACCGGTTTGGGCCGGTGCGAGAGTGACTGCTACCGTGGGCAGCTGTGCCTCGTGGCCCTCAGAAGCGGCGTGGCGCACATAGAAGATCCAACGAACCTGAAAAGGCTCTTTCGTGGCGAACATCAAGTCCCAGATCAAGCGGAACAAGACGAACGAGAAGGCGCGCCTGCGCAACAAGGCCGTCAAGTCCTCGCTCAAGACCTCGATCCGCAAGGCCCGTGAGGCTGCCGCTGCCGGTGACGTCGAGAAGGCCACTGTGGCCGTCCGCGACGCCTCCCGCCAGCTCGACAAGGCTGTCTCGAAGGGTGTCATCCACAAGAACGCCGCCGCCAACAAGAAGTCGGCGCTGGCTCTCAAGGTTGCCGCCCTCCAGGGCTGAGCTACTGATGTGATCGCCGGAACGGACTCAGCGGGCCCTCTCTCCCGCTCCTGACCGGCACCCCGCGCCGCACACCGAACCTGCGTTCGCCACGCGGGTGCGGCGCACCCCGCGTGAATCGAAGGCCCCGGCCATGTCCTCCCCAGGACTGCGGCCGGGGCCTTCGTGTGTGGTCCCCGAGCTGTCGGGGGCGTGGCGCGGGGTCAGCGGCCGCCGGAGCGTGCCGCGCGGGCGACGGCGACCACGGCCTTCTCCAGCGCGTACTCGGGATCATCTCCGCCGCCCTTGACACCGGCGTCCGCCGCCGCGACCGCGATCAGCGCCGTCGCCACTCCGTCCGGTGTCCATCCGCGCATCTGCTGGCGGACCCGGTCGATCTTCCACGGCGGCATGCCCAGCTCGCGGGCCAGGTCCGCCGGACGTCCGCCCCGGGCCGAGGAGAGCTTGCCGATCGCCCGGACGCCCTGTGCGAGGGCGCTGGTGATCAGGACGGGAGCGACGCCTGTGGACAGCGACCACCGCAGCGCCTCGAGCGCTTCCGCCGCCCGGCCCTCGACGGCACGGTCGGCGACGGTGAAGGAGGAGGCCTCGGCCCGCCCTGTGTAGTAACGGCCGACGACCGCTTCATCGATGGTGCCTTCGACGTCCGCGGCCAGCTGTGACACCGCGCTCGCCAGCTCCCGGAGGTCACTGCCGATCGAGTCCACCAGCGCCTGGCACGCCTCCGGGGTCGCGGAGCGGCCGAGCGCCCGGAATTCCGACCGTACGAAGGACAGCCGCTCGGCCGGTTTGGTGGTCTTGGGGCACGCCACCTCACGCGCCCCCGCCTTCCGCACCGCGTCCAGCAGTCCCTTGCCCTTGGCCCCGCCCGCGTGGAGGAGCACGAGGGTGATCTCCTCGGCGGGGGCGCCCAGGTACGCCTTGACGTCCTTGACGGTGTCGGCGGAGAGATCGTGTGCGTTGCGCACGATCACCACCTTGCGCTCGGCGAAGAGCGAGGGACTGGTGAGCTCCGCGAGCGTGCCGGGCTGCAGCTGGTCCGGGGTGAGGTCGCGGACGTCCGTGTCGGCGTCGGAGACACGGGCCGCGGCCACCACCTGCTGCACGGCACGGTCCAGGAGCAGGTCTTCCTGGCCCACGGCGAGCGTGACGGGGGCGAGCGGGTCGTCGGTGGAATTACGTCTGGTGGCCATCGCGGTCCAGCATCCCACGCCCCTGTGACAACCCTGCCGGGCAGCCGCTTGGGCGTACCGCCTGTCTCCGCGTATCGCCTGCCCCGTGTACCGCCTGCCTGCGCGTACCGGAGAATGACCGGGTGAGCGATGTGAGACATGTGCTGGTGCTGCCCGACCGCGACACGGCCGAGGAGGTCGCCGGGGAGCTGTCCGACCGGTTCGGCGTCTCGGAGGAGCCGCAGCTCGTCCGGGACGCCCTGGCCGGCGAGGACGACGCCGAGGACGCGCAGTGGCTGGTGGTGGTGGAGGATCCGGCCGCTCGGCTGGACTCCGCGACGCTCGACGCGTTCGCCGCGGAGTACGAGGGGTGGCTGGAGGCGCCGTAGAGGCGTTTACGCCCGGTCGGCGCCCAGTGGTGTCGGCCCCGGTCAGCCCTCGGGTGAAGTCCTCGCGGTGCAGCGCGGTGGTCGCCCTCCAGACCGTTGCACAGACCCAGGTACCGGGCGTCCAGCGTCACGATGCGGCTCACACCGTGCAGGGTGAGCGCACCGGTCACACCCCACCGGGTGCCGCCTCGGTGGACGAAGCGCTCGCTGAGGCAAACGCGGCAGCTCGGAGCAGGTTGCGCCGAGCTGTCCCGGCTGCACGCCGCTGTACGCAGGTGGTACGGAAGGTCCGTATTGATCCGGTGCCGTTGCCGGAGCTGGATGCCGGTGCCGGTGCGACGCCTGTGTCTGTCACCCGGCCGGGGTCGCGCGCACCGTGGGCGGGTGGGTGAGCACCAGACCGAAGTGGTCACGATAGGCGGCGAGCACCTCGGCGTCGTCGCCCAGCTCCGTCTCGTGCCGCTCGCCCCGCACGGTCGTGATCAGAGTGCTGCCGCGGAGCGTCACTCGGCCGTCCCCGGTGCGCCGGGAGCAGACGGGTGACCGTGAGAAGTGGGAATCCGGCGAGGTGCGGTGGTACCAGGCACCGGCCCGGAAGTCCGCCAGGACGCGTGGCCGCAGGTCCAGGCGGAACTGCCGCGAACCGTCGCGCAGCAGATCGAGGTCGCCCTGTGGTGCCTCCCGGAAGCGGAACCTGCCGCAGGGGTCGTCCTGTTCGACGAGGGCGTCCAGCTCGAGCGGGCGCACGGCGTGATCGCCGAACCCGACGTCGGCGAGCCACGGGCCCGTACCGTCGTCGGTCTCCACGCGCAGTGCGACGTGGTCGTACGGAATCCCGAGGCGTCCGCCGTCGCCGAAGACCCGTGCCTGGAGCAGGGTGACGCGGAAACCCAGTTCGCGCAGCAGCGCGGCGAAGGCGGGGTTGAGCTCGTAACAGAAGCCGCCGCGGCGGTCCGTCACGATCTTGTGCACGAGCTTCTCCTCCTCCAGGGCGATGTCCTGGCCGAGATGGATCGAGAGGTTCTCGAAGGGCACGGTCATCAGGTGAGACAGCTGCAATTCGCGCAGGGCCGCGGCGTCGGCACGGACCGGCCGGGCCGCACCGATGCGCTGCAGATAGGCATCCACCCAAGCGTCGGCGGGCGCCTGGGCCGGTCGCGGCGGTTCGTCGTTCATGCCACCAGTCTGTCGCGGTGCGCAGGACGGCGCCATGAGCCCGTGGGCGCAGGGCCTTTCGTTCGGATCAGGCCCCGTGAGCCCGGCCTGATCCGAACGGGGCCTACGACCGCCGACCGATGCGGTGGCTACGGCCGATGGCTAGCGTGAGGACCATGGCAGAGCGAGAGCCGGCACGCAGCCCGGAACAGCGCAAGCAGGACGCAATCGATCGTCTGGAGAAGGAAGACGACGCCTGGGTGGCGACGGCCTCTGCCGACGGCATGCCGTGCCTGGTGCCGCTGTCGTTCGTCTGGGACCGGGGCACATTGCTGATGGCCACCCGGCGCACCAATCCGACGGCGGTCAACGTGACTCCGTCGGGGCAGGCCAAAGTCACCCTCGGGCACACCCGCGATGTGGTGCTGATCGAAGGAACGGCCGAGATCGTGGAGGAGGCGGACCTTCCCGCCGAGTCGGGTGAGGCCTTCGCCGAGAAGCTTCACTGGGACCTGCGCGGACGCCCCACGTGGGTGTATCTGCGCATCACGCCGTACACCGTCAAGGCATGGCGCGAGGCGAACGAACTGGCAGGGCGCGACCTCATGGTCGACGGCACCTGGCTGGCCTGACATCGGGCGCGGGCCCGATAGCGGCCACCGGCTCCACAGGACCCGGCGCCGGGCGGACGTCACGTTCATGATCGGCCTGCCGCACGCAGGCCCGAGCCTGCGCCCGTCACCGCGATCGCACCGTGGAGGTCGGTGCGCAGAACCTCAGCTCCCGTCGCTTCGAGTGCTTCGACCGTACGGGCCGCAGGATGGCCGTAGGGATTGTCCTTGCCGCAGCTGATCAGCGCGAGCCTTGGGCGTGCGCTGCGCAGCAGGCCCGGGTCCTGGTGGGCGGAGCCGTGGTGCGCGACCTTGAGCACGTCCACCTGGGGCAGCGCCGGATGGCTGCGCAACATCCCCTGCTGGGCGGGGGGTTCCAGATCACCGAGGAGCAACAGGGTCAGTCCCCCGGACCGGACGAGCAGCGTGACGCTGGAATCGTTCGGTTCCTCGGTCGCATAGGCCGCTGCCGCCCCCCGCGGTTCCGCCGCGGGCCAGAGCACCTGCCAGTCGAGGGGCCCGGTCCGGCGCCGCTCCCCCGCAGCAGCCCGGACCGTCGGGACATGCGCCGCCGCGGCCGTGCGCTTCACGAAGCTCGCCTGCTCCGGCGGTTCTTCGAGGCTCGTCGTCTGGATCGCGCCGACCTCACGTCCTCTCAGCACCCCGGGCAGGCCGCGTACGTGGTCGGCGTGAAAGTGGGTCAGCAGGAGCAAGGGCACACGGGTGATGCCGAGGTCACGCAGACACCGGTCCACGAGGCGGGGTTCAGGGCCGGTATCCACGACCACCGCCGCACCATTCCCAGCGGCGAGCACCATGGCGTCTCCCTGCCCTACGTCGCAGAGCGCGAAGGCCCAGCCCGGCGGCGGCCATCCCGTGACGAGCCGGGTGAGGGGTACGGGTCTCAGCACCGCGAGCACCAGCAGGAGCGCGGCGGCGGCGCAGATCCAGGGGTGACGGGCCATGCGGCGTGCCGACAGCGCCAGCAGGGCCGTGAGCACGGCCAGCAGGACCGCACCGCGCCAGCCGCCCGGCCAGTCGGCCTCCGCCCCGGGTAGCGCGGCCCCGGTGCGGGCCACTGACGCAATCCATCCGACGGGCCAGCCGGCGATCCCGGCCAGCGCTTCCGCCACCGGCATGGACGCCGGAGCTACGGCGAGGGCCGCGAAACCCAGGACCGTCGCGGGCGCCACCGCGAATTCGGCCAGCAGGTTGCAGGGGATCGCGACCAGGCTGACGCGCGACGCGAGGACCACGACCACGGGTGCGCAGACAGCCTGGGCGGCGCCCGCGGCGGCCAGTATCTCGGCGAGCCGTCCTGGGACCCCGTGCCGCTGGAGGGAGTCGCTCCACTTCGGGGCGAGTGTGAGAAGCGCCCCGGTGGCGAGCACGGACAGCAGGAACCCGTAACTGCGGGCCAGCCACGGGTCGTACAGCACCAGGAGCAGAACGGCCGCGGCCAGGGCGGGCAGCAGCGATCTGCGCCGGCCGGTTCCGATGGCGAGCAGGGTGATCAGGCCGCAGGCAGCCGCGCGCAGAACGCTCGGCTCGGGGCGGCAGACGATCACGAAGGCGAGCGCGACCCCGCCGCCGGTCAGGGCGGTCATGCGCAGGGAAATACCCAGCCGGGGCGCCAGACCGCGGCGTTCACTGCGCAAGGCGCTGCCCGGTGGGCCGATGAGAAGGAAGAGCAGGATCGACAGGTTGGCGCCCGACACGGCCAGCAGGTGGGTGAGGTCGGTCGCTTTGAAGGCGTCGTGCAGATCGGGCGGAATTCGTGAGGTGTCACCGACGACCAGTCCTGGCAGGAGTGCCCTGGCATCGGCGTCCAGCCCGTCGGTGGCCTCCCGCAGCCCGGATCGCAGATCCCCTGCGGTGCGCTGAAGAAGGGTGGGCCCCCTGATGACCATCGGTGGGTCGTCCGCATCGGTGTTGAGTACGGCCGCGAAGCGTTCCCCCTCATGACGCGGTGGTGCGAGCCGCCCACTGATCCGGAGACCCGTCGAGGGCAGCAGCCGCTGCCACCGTGTGCTCGTGTCCCCCGGGGCGACCATGACGAGGACCGGGGTGCGGAGCCTGGTGACTGTGCCGTCCGGAGCGGTCAGCCGGTTGACCTCCGCGTCGATGAGCAGGGATACGGGTGTGCTGTGGTCGCCCCTTACGCGCGGTCGGGTCTGCCGGGGATCGGACGTCACGGTCGCCTCCGCCTCGACCCGCGCGTACGACTCCGCCAGGCCGGGGACGGGACCACTGCGGGCATCCGCGCCGTGGAGCCCGGCAGCCGCCGCCCCGGCAGCCGCGCAGAGCAGCACTCCGGCCACGGTCGTGGTGCGTGGTCCCGTGCGCCGGGGTGACCTCGCCGGCCCCGGCGTCCCGGCCGCCGGCCCAGCCCGCCTTGCCGGACCTGGCTGTCTCCCCGGAGCCGGCTGCCCTTCCGTACCTGTCCGTCCTCGGAGGCCCTCTGGACCCGGCACGTGTCCGGGCTCCACTCGCGCCCCGACGCGCGCCACGGCGACGAGACCCAGCCCGGCGCACCCGCAGAGAATCGCCCCGAGCGCCACCCACCGGCCCGGTGCTCCCAACGCCACGGCGGCTGCCGCCCAGGCGGCCAGTGCGGGGGGAACCAGCCGCAGGTCGGCCGGCGCCTCCTGGCGCGGGTCGGCAGCGCCCAGTCGCCGCCCCGAACCCGTGTGGACGTCGGATCCGTCCGCCGCCTCGCTCATGGCCTCACCAACGGCCGGAGGTCCGCGAATCGGCGCTCCCCGATGCCGTTGACCTCACGGAGCTCGTCGACGGAGCGGTAACCCCCGTGCTCGGTGCGGTAGTCGATGATGTGCTGGGCGAGCACCGGCCCGACACCGGGCAGGGTTTCGAGCTGGTCGACAGTTGCCGTGCCGAGACTCACCGGCGCCGCCGGGCCGGCTTGCCCCTCCGCCCCTGCCTCGCTCACGGGTGGCGGCGCGGCGGGCAGGCCCACCGCCACCTGCTCGCCGTCCGCCAGGACGCGTGCGCGATTGAGCGTGGTGACATCGGCACCCGCACGGACGCCTCCCGCGGCCCGCAAGGCGTCCGCGACGCGGGAGCCCGCCGGCAGATACTGGATCCCCGGTCGGCGCACCTTGCCGCTCACATCCACGACGATCTGCGCGCCGGGGCCGGCCCCCGTCTTCGGTCCCGCGTCCGGACCGGGTGCGAGGCCGGCGGGGAGGCCGGGCAGCTCGGCTCGCACGGCCCCCGGCCCGCCCGTCCGGACGGCGGCCTCCGTGACCCGGTCGGGCGCCCGAACCGGCTCGGGACGGGCCGACCAGAAGTGTGCCGCCGCGAATACCGCGGCCCCGACCAGGACGACGGCGAGCGCGGCCAGCGCGCGTGGCTCGAGGCCGCATCGCAGGTGTACCCACAGCGGTAACCGGTCCCGCAGAGCGGGCCCCGCTTCCCGCCACCACCGCGGCCGCGCCGCGGACCCGTCGGGCGTCCCGCGTCGCGTCGGGACAGACGGCTTGGTCTGTGGCGCCGCCACGGGACCGGCTTCGGGCGTGGGCAGCGGCGGGGCCACCGCCCATGAAGGTGCCGGACGGGCACGTCCGGGCGCGCCGCACAGGGCCGTAGCCGTGCCAGGGCCCGCCCCCACCCCCGTCGCATCAGCGGCCTCAGCAGTCCGCGGCGCGGCCCGGTCGGCGGCCATGAGGGCGTCCGCCCGGAGCCGGGATGCTGCCGCCGTCCCGGCATCCGATCCGCGCCCCCTGCGTCCGGGGCGTCCGTGCCGGGCGCTCGAGGTGGTGCCGGGCGAGGTACCGGCCGCTCCGCCGGGGCGGACACCGGGCCGGGACCCGGCATGCCCCGCCGGGCCGGACCCGCGGGACGGACGTGGTACGGCTCGGTGTGTGGCGCGATGGGTGGGCGGGCGCCTGGGCGGATCCGTGCCGGCGGGCGTGGACAGATCGACGAGCAGGTGGGCACCGGTCGGACTCTGCCTGTCCACGGAACGGACGACTGCGGAAAGTGGTCGGAAGGTCATGCATCAGGACGCTAGACACTTCCGTCGAAACCCGCCGAGCCCACCTGATCACAGTGGATTACTCATGAGTTGTGGACAACCGCGTCACCCGCCGGAGTGAGTCTCAGCGCGGCGCGACCACCGCTCCCAGCAGCCCCGGCCCGGTGTGCGCCCCGATCACCGCGCCCACCTCGCTCACATGCAGATCGGCAAGCCCTGGAATTCGTGCCCGCAGCCGCTCCGCCAGCCGCTCGGCTCCGTCCGGAGCAGCCAGGTGGTGGACGGCGATGTCCACAGCGCCCGTGCCGGCCCGAGCGGCCACGATCTCCTCGAGCCGCGCGATCGCCTTGGATGCCGTCCGTACCTTCTCCAGCATCTCGATCCGGCCGCCGTCGAGCTGGAGCAGCGGTTTGACGGCAAGAGCCGATCCCAGCAGTGCCTGGGCGGCACCGATGCGCCCGCCCCGGCGCAGATAGTCCAGCGTGTCGACGTAGAAGAACGCCGCCGTGCCCGCCGCCCTCTTCTCGGCCGCCGTGACCGCCTCGTCCAGGCCGCCGCCCGCCTCGGCGGCCTCGGCCGCGGCCAGCGCACAGAATCCCAGAGCCATGGCGACCATGCCGGTGTCGACCACGCGCACGGGCACGGGTGCGTCCTTGGCCGCAAGCTCGGCGGCGTCGTACGTACCGGAGAACTCGGCCGACAGATGGAGGGAGACGATGCCCGTGGCCCCGCCCTCTGCCACAGCGCGGTACGCGGCGGCGAAGACCTCCGGGCTGGGCCGTGACGTGGTCACGGAGCGGCGCTTCTGCAGGGCCGCCGCCAGCGACCGGGCCGAGATCTCCGTGCCTTCCTCCAGGGCCTGATCCCCCAGGACGACGGTCAGCGGCACTGCGGTGATGCCATGCCGTTCCATCGTCTGGGGCGGCAGATAGGCCGTTGAATCGGTGACGATCGCGACATGGCGGGACATGAGCCGGAGGTTACCTTCCGAGTCGGGGACGCGGCAGCCCGGGCCCGGCGTGCTGATCGTTCCGGGTCGGCCCGGTGTCGGTCCCCGGCACGTCTTCGGCCTGCCGGAAGCGCTGAGAACTCGTGCAGCACGCGCGGACACATCCCGCCGTGTTCCCGGCCGCGTCCTGCGTCTCCCTCGCCGTCACGCGTCAGTTCGTCGTCTCCGGCCTGGTGGACTTCTGCCACGGATAACTCGTGCGCGGTTCCGGGCCCGGCGGGGGGAGCGACGGCGTCGTCTCCGCGTCGGCCGGCCCGCTCCAGCTGCGCCCGGCTGTATCGCTCCGGGCCGACGGCTCCTCGGTCGTCCAGTGACGGAGGGCCCCTGCCTCCAGGTCGATCTGCGCGTTGAGCGCGGCTAGGTCGTCGTCGGCGAACTGCCTGGCACGGTCACGCGCCGCCCAGCGCAGCGATTCCGCCGCGTGTGTGATGCGCTCGGTGCGCTCCTTCAGCCCCGGCAGCAGCGTGGCCACCGTCGCCCGGTCCGGCTCGCGTTCCAGCCGCTTGAGGTCGTCGTCGAGCTCGCGTCCATGGGCGCTCAGTCGCTGGAAGAGCCCCAGCGACTCCGAGAGGGAGGCGTCCTCCGCAGCCCCGGCGTCGAGCGCTTCCTGCGTGGCCCGCATCGATGTGCGCAGAGTGAGCCTCAGCTGTGCCAGCTCGCCCGGAACACCGGGCTGGCCGTAACTCTTGGCCCGCAGGGTGGTGTCCTCCACGGAGCGGCGCGCCTGCGTGATCGTCCGGTCGACACCGCGCTTGGCCGCACGAACCGTCTTCACCCCGGCGTACACCCCGAGCGCCATGAAAGCCACGAACAGCAGCGTCAGGATCAGGATCACGGCTTCCATGAACGCCCCTAGGTCGTCGAATCGGCTGCCCGCGTACGGTCGCCCTTCCACCGTAAACGGAACGGGCAGGCCAAGGGTTCCGCAGGAACCCCCAACCTGCCCGTAGGGGGAGGCCCTGGCGCCCGGGCGCACCGTCAGGCAGGGACGATGTTGACCAGCTTCGGCGCCCGCACGATCACCTTGCGGATCCCGGCCCCGCCCAGTGCGGCGACCACATTCTCGTCGGCCAGGGCCAGCGCCTCCAGCTCCTCGTCCGAGATGGACGGGGAGATCTCCAGGCGGGCCTTGACCTTGCCCTTGATCTGCACCACGCAGGTCACGGTCTCGTCCACGACGTACGCCGGGTCGGCGACCGGGAAGTCCTGGTGCACGACCGACTCGGTGTGGCCCAGTCGGCGCCACAGCTCCTCCGCCACGTGCGGCGCCAGCGGTGCGACCAGCAGCACCAGTCGCTCGGCGACCGACCGCGACAGCGGGCCGCCCGCCTTCGTCAGGTGGTTGTTCAGCTCGGTGACCTTGGCGATGGCGGTGTTGAACCGCATTCCGGCCATGTCCTGGCCGATCCCGTCGATGGCCTTGTGCAGCGCCCGCAGCGTGTCCTCACCGGGCTCCGTGTCCACGACGGTGACCTCCCCGGTCTCCTCGTCGACGATGTTGCGCCACAGTCGCTGCAGCAGCCGGTACTGGCCGACCACGGCCCGGGTGTCCCACGGACGCGAGACGTCCAGCGGGCCCATGGCCATCTCGTACAGCCGCAGGGTGTCGGCCCCGTACTCGCCGCAGATCTCGTCGGGCGTGACGGCGTTCTTCAGGGACTTGCCCATCTTGCCCAGGACGCGGCTGACCTTTTCGCCGGCGTGGTAGAACGCCCCGTCGCGCTCCTCGACCTCGGCGGCCGGGACCGCGATGCCGCGGCTGTCCCGGTAGACGAAGGCCTGGATCATGCCCTGGTTGTACAGCTTGTGGAACGGCTCGGCGGACGAGATGTGCCCGAGGTCGTACAGCACCTTCGACCAGAAGCGGGCGTACAGCAGGTGCAGCACCGCGTGCTCGGCCCCGCCGACGTACAGGTCGACGCCGCCGGTCGGCTGCCCCTCACGCGGCCCCATCCAGTACTGCTCGATCGCCGGGTCGACCAGCCGCTGATCGTTGTGCGGATCCAGGTAGCGCAGCTCGTACCAGCAGGAACCCGCCCAGTTGGGCATGGTGTTGGTCTCGCGTCGGTAACTGCGCGGACCAGCGCCGTCGCCGAGGTCCAGGGTGACGTGGACCCAGTCGGCGTTCCGGGACAGCGGCGTCTCGGGCTGCGTGTCGGCGTCCTCCGGGTCGAAGGTGCGCGGGGAGTAGTCCTCGACCTCGGGGAGTTCCAGCGGCAGCATCGACTCCGGCAGCGCGTGGGCGATGCCCTCCTCGTCGTACACGATCGGGAAGGGCTCACCCCAGTAGCGCTGGCGGCTGAACAGCCAGTCCCTGAGACGGAAGTTGACGGTGCCCTCACCGACGCCCCGAGCCTGCATCCATGCGGTGATCCTCGCCTTGGCCTCGACGACACCCAGGCCGTCCAGCGAGATCTCCTCGTTGGCAGAATTGACCAGCTTCGCCTCGTACGAGCCGAACGCGTCCTCCCACGTCGACGGGTCCAGGCCGCGGCCGTCCGACGGCTCGACGACGCAGCGCATCGGCAGCTCGAAGGCGCGCGCGAAAGCGAAGTCGCGCGTGTCGTGCGCCGGTACGGCCATGATCGCGCCGGTCCCGTAGCCCATCAGGACGTAGTCGGCGATGAAGACGGGGACCTTCTCGCCGCTGACCGGGTTGGTCGCGTAGGCACCCGTGAAGACGCCGGTCTTGTCCTTGGCCTCCGCCTGCCGTTCCACGTCGGACTTGGCGGCGGCCTGCTTGCGGTACGCGGTGACGGCCTCGGCCGGGCTTGTGTGGCCGCCGGTCCACACCGGGTGGGTGCCCTCGGGCCAGGCGGCGGGGATGATCCGCTCGACCAGCTCGTGTTCCGGTGCCAGCACCATGTAGGTGGCACCGAACAGGGTGTCCTGGCGGGTGGTGAAGACGGTGATGTCACCTGCGCCGTCGACCGGGAAGTCGACGCGCGCGCCCTCGGAACGGCCGATCCAGTTGCGCTGCTGCAGCTTGATGGCCTCCGGCCAGTCCAGCCCGTCCAGGTCGTTCAGCAGCCGGTCCGCGTAGGCCGTGATGCGCATGTTCCACTGGCGGAGCTTGGCCTTGAAGACCGGGAAGTTACCGCGCTCGGAACGACCGTCGGCCGTCACCTCTTCGTTGGCCAGTACGGTGCCCAGTCCGGGCGCCCAGTTCACGGGCGCGTCCGAGGCGTACGCCAGGCGGTACTGCCCCAGGAGGTCTGCGCGGTCGGCGGCGCTCAGCGCATCCCACTCGCGGCCGTCGGGGACCGGGCGCTCACCGTTCTCGAACTGGGCGACCAGTTCGGCGATGGGCCGGGCCCGGTCGGCCTCGGAGTCGTACCAGGAGTTGAAGATCTGCAGGAAGATCCACTGGGTCCACTTGTAGTAGTCCGCGTCGATCGTCGCGAAGGAGCGGCGCTTGTCGTGGCCCAGGCCCAGCCGGCGCAGCTGGACCTTCATGTTCTCCATGTTGGCCTCGGTGGACACCCGCGGGTGCGTGCCCGTCTGCACGGCGTACTGCTCGGCAGGCAGGCCGAAGGCGTCGAAGCCCAGGGTGTGCAGGACGTTGTGCCCGGTCATCCGCTGGTGCCGGGCGTAGACGTCGGTGGCGATGTAGCCCAGCGGGTGCCCGACGTGCAGACCGGACCCCGAGGGGTACGGGAACATGTCCATGATGAACTTCTTGGGCTTGGCGGCCCTCTCCGCGTCACCCGCCAGATCACCGGTCGGGTTCGGTGCCTCGTACGTCCCCTCGGCGTCCCAGAAGTCCTGCCAGCGTGCCTCGATGTCGGCGGCCATCGCTGCCGTATAGCGGTGCGGCGCGGCCACCTCGGCCGCGGTGTTCGTCTCGCTCATGATCCTCAAAGCTCCATCGATCGTCATCTGCCGGCGCCCACGTCTACGGACACACGTCTACGGAAACGAAAAATCCCCTCGCACAGGAGGGGACGCCGCGCCGAGTCCGACCAGGCATTCTCACCGGTCGGGAATGATCAGCGCGGCTCGCTAAGCAGAAGGCGTACGGCACGCATGGCGTCAGGGTACCGCACGGACCCGGCGCCCGGCCCGGAAGATGTCCGGCCGCGAAGCGGCACGCCCCCCGTCACCGACGAGCCGCCGGCACGCCGCCGCCAAGGCGGCGGACACGACTGCCCCGGGTGGCGGACACAAAAGAAGCGGGCCATCCGATCCGGATGACCCGCTTCTTCACTGTGGAGCTAAGGAGAATTGAACTCCTGACCTCCTGCATGCCATGCAGGCGCTCTACCAACTGAGCTATAGCCCCGTGTTGTTTGCCGCCCGGTTTCCCTGGCGACATCGAGAACATTACACGGTCCCCCCTGCCCATCAAAAATCGTTTGCGGTCCGTCCCGGTATGACCGGTGCGCAACGCCCTGACCAGCGGCTGGTCCGATCATGAGCAGGCCGGGTGGGAGGCACCGCTTCAGGCGGTGGCGAACGAGTAGAACCGCTTGAGGGTGCAGTGCTCCTCCAGGAGCCGGCCGTAGATCGGCTCTCCCTCGAGCTCTCGGTACGTCTCGATGGGGTCGCCTTTTATGATCAGCGCCCGCGCGCACTCCTCGCACCAGTACTGGAACTCCGCATTGACGGGGTCCATGTCCCTGACGATGGGTGTACCACTGCCACACCAGTCACACTTCCGCCTGTGCGCACCCATCCGCTCAGCTCCGGGGGCGGCCGCAGGCCGTGCGCGCGAAGGAACCCTCTTGCGAGGAACAGGGAGAGCGGGACGCCGTGGGGGTAAGGAGCGGGCCCGGGGCCCGTACGCGGCTCGCAGGCATCGCGCTCCCTCCCGATCGGTCCGTCGCCCCCTCCGGCGGTCCGATTCTGCCATGGCGCCGCACGGAGGTCAGCCCGAAGACCGCCCCGCTGCCCGCCTTTGCCGTCGGGGGAGGGCACCGGTCCGGTCGGCTCACCTGCGAGGATGACACCGGAACACCCCGTCGCCCCTTGTCCCGCACGGGCCGGGGCAGTTGAGGCCCTGAGAGCGAGGACCACCGCGCCGGGCCCACACCACCGGCAAAAAAGATCCCGCCCCCTGCCGGGGACGGGATCTTGACTGTGGAGCTAAGGAGAATTGAACTCCTGACCTCCTGCATGCCATGCAGGCGCTCTACCAACTGAGCTATAGCCCCGCTGTTCGCTGTGTTTCCCTGCGTTTCCGCGCTGCGAACAAGAAGAACTTTAGCCTGCGACGGGCCGGAAAGTGAAATCCGGCCCCCGCTGCCCGGAGGGGCCCTCCGGGCGCCCTCTAATCGTCGTCCCCGAGCACCGGTTCGGGAAGCGTCCCGGCGTTGTGCTCGAGCAGACGCCAGCCGCGCGCGCCTTCGCCGAGCACGGACCAGCAGCAGTTGGAAAGCCCTCCGAGCCCTTCCCAGTGGTGGGCTTCGAGCCCGAGCAGACGGCCGATGGTCGTCCGGATCGTGCCGCCATGACTCACGACCACGAGCGTCCCCGCGTCGGGCAGCTTGTCGGCATGCTCCAGGACGACGGGGGCGGCGCGGTCGGCCACCTCGGTCTCCAGCTCGCCACCGCCCCTGCGGATCGGCTCACCGCGCTTCCACGCGGCGTACTGCTCGCCGTACTGCCCGACGATCTCCTCATGCGTGAGGCCCTGCCAGGCACCCGCATACGTCTCGCGCAGCGCGGAGTCGTGTGCGACGGCCAGGCCGGTGACCGAGACGAGCTCGGCGGCCGTGGCCGCCGCCCGCCGCAGGTCGGACGCCACGATCGCGTCCGGCCGCAGCGAGGCGAGCAGCCGGGCGGCGCGGCGCGCCTGGCCCACGCCGGTCTCGGTCAGCTCGATGTCCGTGGTGCCCTGGAAACGGCGTTCCAGATTCCACGCCGTCTGGCCGTGCCGCCAGAGAACGATCTTGCGGCCCCTGCCGCTCCTGCTGCCGTTCAGCTCTCGTCACCTTCCGTGCCGCCGTTGAGCTGGGCGTGCTCCTCGGCCTTGCCCCGGGTCTTGAGCGCGTCCTCGGGGAGGGCGATCTCGGGGCAGTCCTTCCACAGGCGTTCGAGCGCGTAGAACACACGCTCCTCGCTGTGCTGGACGTGGATCACGATGTCGACGTAGTCGAGAAGGATCCAGCGGGCGTCGCGGTCGCCCTCGCGGCGCACCGGCTTGGCGCCGAGTTCCTTCTGCAGCCGCTCCTCGATCTCGTCGACGATCGACTTGACCTGGCGGTCGTTGGGGGCCGAGGCCAGCAGGAAGGCGTCGGTGATCGACAGCACGTCGCTGACGTCGTAGGCGATGATGTCGTGCGCGAGCCGGTCGGCCGCGGCCTGGGCGGCGGCGGTGATGAGCTCGATGGAGCGGTCCGTGGCGGTCACATGCAGGCTTTCGTCGGCGGTCAGATCAACCTCTAGGGTCTCACGGACCGCCGACAGCCCTTACTGCTACTGCTCAGGGATCTTGTAGTCCTGCCCGATGGTGACGGACACGTCGGCGTTCGCGGCGGGCCGGCCCTTCTGCACCGAGGTCTCCGGCAGGCCCAGGGTCTTGGCGACCTCGACCGCCTTCGCCTTGTCCTCCGCGGCCCCGTAGACCACCTGGGACGACGCCGCGGTGTCCGCCCCCCCACCGTCGACGAAGGCGTAGCCGCCGTTGACGAGCTGGATCCTGGCGTGCTCCGTACCGTTGGTGTCCCCCGTGGCGTTCCTGATGCCGACGCGTACAGCCGCGCCCTGCTCCGGGGCCTTCACCTTGCCGCCCAGGACGTCCTTGACCACGCTCTCGGTGGCTTTCTCCGTGAGGGTCCCGTCGCTCTGGACGGGGAGCAGTTCGGTCTTGTAGTCGCCCACCTTGGCGTGCCCGGCGAGCTTCGCCAGCGAGGCGCCCAGGTCCTGCTCCGGCAGGGACGGGTCCAGGATCTGCGCGAGGGTCTCGATGGTGACCGTCGCCGCCTTGGGGTCCTCGGACAGCTTGCGCAGCACGCTGCGCATCACCTGCCCGAAGCGCATCAGCTGCTTTGCCTCCTGCTCACCCTCGCCCAGGTAGGTGGCGTAGGCGACGGCCATCGGGCCGCTCAGCGTCTGCGCCTCTCCCTTGTTGACGAGCGGCGAGGCGCCCTTCTTGGAATCGGGCACGTCCGTGTCGGTGTCGACCTCGATGTTGCCCACGAGTTCCACGAGGTTCTCGAGGTAGGGGGTGTCGAGCCGCCAGGTGCCACTGATGCTGGTCCCGAGCAGGGTGTCGATCGACTCACGGGTGCCGGTGGACCCGTCGTCGTCCACGGACTTGCCGAGCGTGGTGGTGGACCCGTCGTCCGCGGCCACCGCCAACGAGTTGGGGAGCAGGACGGTGGTGCCCTGCTCGGTGGTGACGTTGTCGACGAGCAGCGCCGTGGAGGTGCCGCCCTTCTTGGTGTTGTGCAGATGGACGACGATGACGTCACGCTTCTGCGGGCCCGTGGCCGTGGCGTTCTGCTCGTCCGTGCCGGCGACTCCTGGGATCTTTCCCGCGAACCAGAGGTAACCCGCGCCGCCGACGACCACGAGAGCCACGACGACTATGAGCGCGACCATCCGGTTGTGCCCCCGCCGGCGCGCTTCCTCACGCCGCTCGCTCCGGCTCTCGGTGAATTTCAGCCAGTCGATGACATCTTCGGAGTCCTCGTCGGGCTCCTCGATGAAGGAGAACTGCTCGGTGCCGTAGTCGCGGTCGGCACGGCGCTGTCCGGGAACCGCGGCCTCGGTTTCCGGTTCGGGCTCGTGCCGCTGCTCGGGAATCTGCGGTGGCGGTGCGGTCGCCGGTGCGGCGGGGGCATGGGGTGCTTGCCACTGCTCGGTGGACTGGCGGGGGGAGTCGTCCACCGCGGGATGCCGGCCCGTGTCGTAGCCGTACGCGTCGTAGCCGCCGTCGTTGTAGCCGCCCTCGCCGTAGCCGTACGCCTGATCCGTCGGCTGGGCCTGCTGCTGGGTGTGCTGGGCCGCGTACGGGTCGTACTGCTGCTGTGACTGCTGGGCATACGGGTCGTAGCCGTAGCCCTGCTGCTGTCCGTCCTGCTGCTGCGGCTGCTGGGCGTACGAGTCGTACTGCTGCTGCCCCTGCTGCTGATAGACCGGCTGCCCGTACGCGTCGTAGCCGATGATCTGCGGCTGCTCCTGGTACGGGTCGTACGGGTTCTGTCGGTCGTTCACAGGTGCCCCTCTGCGTGGCTCATTCGCCGCGGTACAGCTGGCGCTTGTCGATGTAGCGGACGACACCGTCCGGCACCAGATACCACACCGGCTCCCCCTGCGCGACCCTGGCACGGCAGTCCGTGGACGAGATCGCCAGTGCGGGCACCTCCACCAGCGAGACGCCGCCCTCGGGCAGCCCGTCGTCCGTCAGCACGTGACCCGGCCGGGTCACACCGATGAAGTGGGAGAGCGAGAACAGTTCCTCGGCGTCCCGCCACGTCAGGATCTGCGACAGGGCGTCGGCACCGGTGATGAAGAAGAGGTCGGCGTCGCCATGGACCGTGCGCAGGTCCCGCAGCGTATCGATCGTGTACGTCGGCCCGCCGCGGTCGATGTCGCTGCGGCTGACCGAGAACTGCGGGTTGGACGCCGTCGCGATGACCGTCATCAGATAGCGGTCCTCGGCCGGGGAGACCTGCTTGTGGCTCTTCTGCCACGGCTGCCCGGTCGGGACGAAGATGACCTCGTCGAGGTGGAAGTGGGCGGCCACTTCACTGGCCGCCACCAGATGTCCGTGGTGGATCGGGTCAAAAGTTCCGCCCATCACGCCGAGTCGGCGCTTGCCGCGGCCGGTAGGCACTTCCTGCTCTCCCATGCGTGCAGACCCTACTGGTACGGCTGTTCGCCTCTGTCTCAGCGGTCGCGGTCGAAACGAGTACTCAGCGGTCGCGGTTGAAACGAGTGGTGATCCACAGCAGGAGCATCAGGGCGACGAACGCGCCGATGCCGGTGAGGTACGGGCTGAGGCTTTCGTGGTTGCCACCCTGCTCTCCTTCGGAGGCGAGGGTGACCAACTGGTGCGCGGTGCTCGAGAGGCTCATCTTCTGCGGGACCTATCCATCGGGAATCAGGAGGGAGACGTCGCGCACATCGTATGCGGGAGCCGCGGGCACGCTCACGCCGACTCAGTCGTTGTTGTCGTCGTTGCGGTATCCGCGCAGCAGGAACCAGGCGAGCAGGGCGGCTCCGACGAGCGCCACGAGCAGCACGACGCGGAGCGTGTCGCCCGGCCCCTGGTCCTCGGACACGGCGGCGAGCATGACGGCGGTGTGTGGCATTCCGGGCGCTCCTCAAAGTTATCCACAGCCCCCCGCACACCGTAGCTCCAGCACATACGCTGGCTTTTGCCAGGGGGACGAGCAACGTCTCGTACGAACAGGGGGCCACCCATGACCGACACCAGTCACGAAAGCGTGCCGAGCAGGCAGCGCAAGCGATTCCCGGACATCTCCTCGCGGGCCTACGAACACCCGGCGGACCGCTCGGCCCTCGTGGCCCTGCGCAAGCTGAGCGGCTTCGACACCGTGTTCAAGGCGCTGAGCGGCCTGCTGCCCGAGCGCAGTCTGCGGCTGCTCTTCCTTTCGGACTCCGTCCGGGTGAGCGATGCCCAGTTCACCCACCTCAACGACATGCTGCGGGACGCCTGTTACATCCTGGACCTGAAGAAGGTCCCACCGATGTACGTGAACCAGGACCCGCAGCCCAACGCCATGTGTATCGGCCTCGACGAGCCGATCATCGTGGTGACGACCGGGCTGGTGGAGCTGCTGGACGAGGAGGAGATGCGGGCCGTCGTCGGCCACGAGGTGGGCCATGCCCTCTCCGGTCACGCGGTGTACCGCACGATATTGCTCTTCCTCACCAATCTCGCGCTCAAGGTGGCGTGGATCCCGCTCGGCAACGTCGCGATCATGGCGATAGTGACCGCGCTGCGTGAGTGGTTCCGCAAGTCGGAGCTGTCCGCCGACCGGGCCGGGCTGCTGGTGGGGCAGGATCTGCGCGCATCGATGCGCGGGCTGATGAAGATCGCCGGAGGTAATCACCTCCACGAGATGAATGTCGACGCCTTCCTCGCCCAGGCCGACGAGTACGAGAAGGGTGGCGACCTCCGCGACTCCGTGCTCAAGATCCTGAATGTGCTGCCCCGGACGCATCCGTTCACCACGGTCCGGGCGGCCGAGCTGAAGAAGTGGTCGGAGACCCGGGACTTCCAGCGCATCATGGACGGCCACTACCCCAAGCGTGGCGAGGACAAGGACACGTCGGTGACGGACTCCTTCCGTGAGTCCGCCGCGCACTACGCGGACACGGTGCGCACCAGCAAGGACCCGCTGATGAAGCTCGTCGGTGACATCGCGGGTGGGGCCGGCGACCTGGGAGGCAAGCTCCGGGACAAATTCACCGGCGGGAGCGGCGGGAGCGGCGGGAGCGCCGGTGGTGGTGGCGCCGCGGGCAAGGGCGGCGCACCGGCCTCGGACGCTACGGACGGGCCGGAAGGGACCTGGCGGCGTCCTGGCCCTGAGGAGGGCCCTGAGTCGGCGAGCTGACGCCCAGCGTGCCGCAGAGGGCAGCGGAGGGCACACCCGTGGCATACGGGTCGGTGCCTGCGGGCCCCCGGTCGTCCGCCTGCTCACCTGCGAGCAGCGGGCGCAGAGCCGCCGTCGTCCCGGCCGCGCACGACTGCGGACCGGCCTGGACGTACGCACTGCGGACCTCCAGCCGGTGCAGCCGGATGTCTTCCCGGTCGAGCAGGAAATGCAGGACGCGGCGCACGGTGAACAGTGAGGCTCCGTCGACCCGGTGGGGGCCGGACACGGCGGGCCGCAGCGCGTAGGTGAACGTGTGGTCGGACACCACCTCCAAGGTGTCCGCCCCCGCGTCCGTGTAGGAGAGGGTGCCGTGGACCCTGATGTCGGGATCGGCGATTGCCACCTCGGCCGGGTCGAAGCGCACCAGCCACCCGGTCGCACTGTGCTCACCGTCCCCGGCCGGCGCGTCCATGCTCCGGTCGAACTGCGCCGTCTGGTCCGGGTCGAGCAGCCGCCCTACCGGCCGGACGACCCCGCCGGTGAGCACGTCGGGATCGAGGGAGGAGCCCACCAGATAGTCCTTGACCGTGGTCAGGGCGATGGTCACCTGGCTGTCCGAGAAGTTCTTCGTCCGCCGGACCGATGGCAGGTTGATGCCCGACGCGCCGGTGCGGTGCTCCGCGGCCGGGCCGTCGGCGAGGAGCGAGTCGGCGGTCCCTCCGGGTACGCGGCCTTGAGGGGCGAGCGGGACCACCGTGGTCCGGAGCGGTTCGGCACGCCGGCCGACCGGGGCGGGGTAGGGGTTGCGGAAGCCGATGTACACGGCGGTGGCGAATGCCAGAGCGATCAGCAGGACGAGGGCGATACCGGCCCTGGAGCGGTGCCGACGGACGCCGCGGCCGGGGAGGGAGCGTACGGCGCGCGCGTGTGCACCCATGCGCTCCTGGGCGGAGAACTCCTGCAGCCGGGCAGCACGGACGAACGATTCGTCGAAGACGAGTGAGCGGTACTCGTCCTCCCCGCCCGAGGGGTTGTCGGGCGGCCCTTCCGGCGGTTTACCACGGCCTGTCATGACCTCTCCCGATCCTCCGCGCCACCGGCGGGGGCTGGCACTGGGATCCGTCTCAGCCCCTTGGCTGCAGGCGGACCGGTCCGTCACGGGTTCGACGTACTCCACACATTCGGCGCATGTACAAGTGGCCGGCCCTCTCCCCGGGGACGGGGGCGGCGACGGGCGGGGTCACAGGGTCATACCTTCAGATTGGGTCGATCGTCATCAAGGTAAACGCGCCGCAGGTGGAACCGCAGGCGGAGCGCGGCCGGGCGGGCGGCGCGGGAAGCCGGGAGCCCGCCTCGTCCCGGCGGCGGGCTCAAGGGGTGCGGGGAACGGCGGACACCGCAGGGCGGGAGTAGTCCGCCGAGGCGGAGGGCGCCGCGCCCGGCTTGTCGACTCCGCTGGTCACCGGTGGCGGTACCTGGTCCTGTCGGTTGCTCGCACCACCGCGGTACACGGCGCTGAAGGCGAGGGCCACCATGCCGATGCCCATCAGCAGGGCAAGGAGCCAGGCGACCGGCCGGTGCCAGCGAGCTGCCCCCCGGTACGGGCGCAGGGAGCCGCCATGCCGCCCGTAGGGGCCGTCGTCGCCCTCGTGGAGGCCGTCGGCGCCGTCAGGGTCGTACAGGTCGCCGAAGGCCCTCTCGCGGCCGTACACGCCGCCCGGGCCGTAGCCGTCGTCGTAGAGGTCGTCGTCCAGGGCGCCGCCACCCGAACGCGCCCTGCTCGCCTCGGCTTCGGCGCGGGCCTGTGCGGCGGCCAGCAGACGCTCGACCGCAGTGGGTTCGTGGATCTCGGCGGACCGGATGAAGTCCTCGTCGAACACCACGGAGGCGAAGTCCTCGTCCGCGCCCCCGCGGTCGTCGTCGGGCTCCCAGCCGTCCGGGAACGGCCTGCCCCCCACGTCGTCCGGCACAGCTTCAGCGTATCCCCGGCGGGGCGTTTTGGGCAGGGAGCCCGCAAAGTCGCCCGCCCGCAGTCCGACCGGCCCGCCGCCCGCCGCCAGGCCGGACCACCGGCCCTGCCGCCCGCCACCCTGCCGTGGCATCCGCTAACGGATGTGGCCGTCCCCGGTGACGATGTACTTCGTCGAGGTCAGCTCCGGCAGCCCCATCGGCCCCCGGGCGTGCAGCTTCTGCGTCGAGATGCCGATCTCCGCGCCGAATCCGAACTGACCGCCGTCCGTGAAGCGGGTGGAAGCATTCACGGCCACCGTCGTGGAATCCACCAACTGGGTGAACCGGCGGGCCGCCGCCTGCGAGGTGGTGACGATCGCCTCGGTGTGGCCGGAGGACCAGAGCCGGATGTGCGCCACGGCGGACTCCAGCGACTCCACGACCGCGGCCGCGATGTCGTACGAGAGGTATTCGGTCTCCCAGTCCTCCGGCGTGGCTGCCACGACGGTGGCCTTGGAACCCTCGGCATACGTGAGCACCCGCTCGTCACCGTGCACCGTCACCCCGGCGGCGGCCAGCGCGTCCAGGGCCAGGGGCAGGAAGTCCGCTGCGACGTCCTTGTGGACCAGGAGGGTCTCGGCGGCGTTGCACACGCTCGGGCGCTGAGCCTTGGAGTTGACCAGGATCTCGACGGCCATGCCGAGGTCGGTCTGCGCGTCGACGTACACGTGGCAGTTGCCGGTTCCGGTCTCGATGACGGGGACCGTCGACTCCTCGACGACCGTACGGATCAGAGAGGCACCGCCGCGCGGGATCAGTACGTCGACGAGACCGCGGGCCCTCATCAGTTCGCGCACCGAATCGCGGTTCTCGCCCGGGACGAGCTGCACGGCGTCCGCCGGCAGACCGGACCCGCCCACCGCGTCACGGAGCACCCGCACAAGGGCGGTGTTCGAGGCGTACGCCGACGAGGACCCCCGCAGCAGCACCGCGTTCCCCGACTTCAGGCAGAGTGCGGCCGCGTCGACCGTCACGTTGGGCCGGGCCTCGTAGATGATGCCGACCACACCGAGCGGCACGCGCACCTGGCGCAGATCGATGCCGTTGGGGAGGGCGGAGCCCCGGACCACTTCGCCGACCGGGTCGGGCAGCGCCGCCACGTCCCGCGTATCCGCGGCGATCGCACGGATCCGCTCCGGGGTGAGCGTGAGCCGGTCGACGATCGACTCGCTCGTCCCGGCCTCCCTGGCCTTCGCGACGTCCTCGGCGTTGGCCTCGACGATCTCACCGGCGCGCACCTCGAGCGCGTCCGCGATGGCCAGCAAGGCGTCGTCCTTCGCCGCACGGGGGAGTGGCGCGATGTCGTCGGCGGCGGCGCGTGCCCGGTAGGCGGCCTGGGCGACCGGGGACATGTTGTCGTACGGCGAAAGCGTGGTCATGCCCGCAGGGTAGTGCGCACACTGCGGGCATCCGTCACGTATCCCGTCATGCGAGACAGGCCTATCGGTATCCGTCCACCGGGTCTCGCACGCCTGTGAACCGCGTGCCACACACCCGGTCAGTACGGATGCACCCCGACGGGGGCAGCCGGTGGCGGGCCGTAGCCCTCGGCGATACGCAGGTGGTACGTCTCCCGGTCGATGACCTCCAGTCCGACGATCTCCCAGGGAGGGAGCTTCGCGCTGGAGCGGTGCTCACCCCACAGCCGGAGGGCGACCGCGGCGGCGTCGTGAAGGTCCCGGGCCTCTTCCCAGTACCGGATCTCCGCGTGGTCGTTGGCATACCGACTGGTCAGCAGGAACGGGTGATCGTGCGCCAGCTGCTCCAGCCCGCGCCTGACCTCCTTCAGCGGCGTCTCGGTTCCGGAGACGCTGAGGGTGATGTGCCAGAGTTTGGAGCACGTCAGTTCCTCGTCCGTCACCACCGGTTCCTGCTCGAGGGTCGGGTCGGTGGGCATACCGACGAAGTCGGCTCCCGCTCCGACACTGGTCAGAGCTCGGATGCCCGTTCCGCGGGGCGGCGCCCCCGGGCGCGCTCGTCTCACCGGCGGCCTCCTGTGAATGCGTAACTGTGCTGACCCCTCGTGTCCCCGAGACAAAGTTGAGCAGCCCGGAGCCGGGTGTGGGGCGGTTTTCGTGAAGGTCTCCGCCCGAAGGCTGGACTTTCAGCCGTTTCAGGGGGCCGGGCGGGGCGTGAGGACGACGAGATCGTCCCTGTGTACGACTTCCCGCTCGTACGCGGGGCCCAGTTCTCGCGCGAGGTCGCGGGTGGACCGGCCGAGCAGCTGGGGGATCTCCTTGGCGTCGAAGTTGACGAGCCCGCGGGCGACCGCCCGGCCGGCGGGGTCCCGCAGCTCGACCGGGTCGCCGGCGGAGAACTCGCCCTCGACCCCGGAGATTCCGGCGGGCAGCAAGGACGTGCGGCGCTCGACGACGGCGCGCACGGCCCCGTCGTCGAGCGTGAGGGCACCCTGCGGGGTCGAGGCGTGGGCCAGCCAGAGCAGCCGGTCCGCCGAGCGGCGCCCGGTGCGGTGGAAGTACGTGCCGGTGTCACGCCCCGCGAGGGCGTCAGCGACACGGCTCGCCGAGGTGAGGACGACCGGGATCCCGGCGGCGGTGGCGATCCGTGCCGCCTCGACCTTGGTGACCATGCCCCCGGTGCCGACGCCCGCCTTCCCCGCGCTGCCGATGGTGACGCCTTCCAGATCGGCCGGCCCGCTCACCTCGGCGATGCGGGAGGTACCCGGCATGCTCGGGTCACCGTCGTAGAGACCGTCGACGTCGGACAGGAGTACCAGGAGGTCGGCATGGACCAGATGGGCGACGAGCGCCGCGAGCCGGTCGTTGTCCCCGAACCGGATCTCGTCGGTGGCCACCGTGTCGTTCTCGTTGACGACGGGGAACGCGCCCATCTCCAGGAGCTGGTCGAGCGTGCTGTAGGCGTTGCGGTAGTGAGCGCGCCGACTGGTGTCGTCGGAGGTCAGGAGCACCTGCCCGACCCGTACTCCGTACCGGGCGAAGGACGCGGTGTACCGGGCGACCAGCAGTCCCTGGCCGACGCTGGCCGCTGCCTGCTGGCGGGCCAGGTCCTTGGGCCTGCGGACGAGCCCGAGAGGGGCGAGCCCGGCCGCGATGGCGCCGCTGGAGACGAGGACGATCTCGCGTTCCCCGCCGCTCCTCACCTTCGCCAGCGTGTCGACGAGCGCGTCCACCCGATCGGCGTCGAGCCCTCCTGCCGCGGTGGTGAGCGAGGAGGACCCGACCTTGACGACGATCCTTCGGGCGTCGGTCACACCCGGCCTCCGCCCCCTCCGCCCCGCGCCGCCGGAGAGTGCGCGGAGCGCGCCCTCGGACCCCCCTGCCGCACCTTCGGATTCCCTTGCCCCTGACACGTACGCCCGTCCCCATCACGTCGGCCTGCTCGGTTCGCCTCAATCTACGCGAGGGGGCGGGTCGGCACCGCGCCGTCTCAGCTGTTGTCACCGCACAGGGCGTACTACAGGGGAAGACCACTTCAGGTCACGTTTCGACATGCCCCCGAATGGAGTCATTTACGTAATCTCTACCCGCCATTCATAGGGCTACCCTCTAATGCGTGACAGATGAACCCACCCGCCAGAGGCGCATTCTTCTCAGATCGGGCAAAAGCCCCTTCGATGTGGCTTCGCTCGAGCAGTCCCTCGACAGAGATGTCTTCGCGACCAACGCGGGCAACCTGATCTTCAGCGACGCGGCGCACAAGATTCTGACGACTCCGCGGGCCGAGGTCTTCTCCAACGGCATCCGCACGGATCCCGCGGCGGCCGAGCGCATCAACGAGGAGTTCGACGTCTTCGTCGTGCCCCTGGCGAACGCGTTCCGCCCGACCTTCGAGCGGCCCCTGAAGCGGATGACGCAGCTGATCAAGAAGCTGCGCATCCCGGTCGTCGTCCTGGGTGTCGGCGCGCAGGCCGACCTCAAGTACGACGCGGCCCGGCTGAAGCCGATGGAGCCGACCGTCAGGGAATTCGTCACCGAGGTCCTCAACCGCAGCGCGTCCATCGGCGTGCGGGGCGAGTTCACCGAGCAGTACCTGAAGGGCATGGGCTTCCGGGACGTCGAGGTCATCGGCTGCCCCTCCATGTTCATGAACGGCGAGACGTTCACGCTGGAGAAGACGTCCGAATCGCTCACCGCGGAATCCCGCATCTCGGTGAACGGCTCGCACAGCGCCGTACGGTCGCAAGGCCTCGACGCCATCATCCGTCAGGCCCACGAGCGTTATCCGCACCTGCGGTTCGTCGGCCAGAATCTGCTCGAGGCCCAGCTGCTCCACTGGCGGGAGACGTCGAACCCGATCGGCGCCCAGACCTCGATGCCGACCCACCCGTCCCACCCGATGTACCGCGAGGGCAAGGTCAGGCTCTACGTCGACCCGGCCACCTGGATCGACGAACTGCGCGCGTTCGACTTCTCCTTCGGCTCGCGCATCCACGGCAACATCGCGGCACTGCTGGCCGGCGTCCCGAGCACCGTGCTCTGTGGCGACTCGCGGACCCTCGAGCTCTGCCGGTACTTCGGCATCCCGCACCGCAAGATCTCCGAGACCCCCAGGAACATCGACCCCGCCGAGCTGTACGAGGCGGCGGACTTCGGCGAGCTGGTGGACGGCCACAAGGAACGGTTCCTCCGCTTCACCGGCTTCATGGAGCGGAACGGCCTGGAGAACACCTTCCACCACGGTGACGGCGGCAAGGCGTTCGACGCCCGGATGTCCAAGCTCGCTCTTCCGCCGGCCGTCCGCCCGTGGACCGCGACCGATCCCGAATCGCTGAGCAGCCGTTTCAGCTTCATGCAGAGCCGGGTGGACGAACTGACCGCGCAGAACGCCCAGTTGCGCAGCCAGCTCAAGAAGAAGACCGGCCCGGTCAGCATCAAGGTGCAGGCGGGCGGGACGGCCACGTGGCCGTCCGCCTACCGGCGTGCCCGGCGTGTGGTGGGACGCCCGGTCCGGCGGCTGCTGCGCCCCGAGCAGTAGGGAACACGCCCACTGCCGCACCGTGCCCGCCTCATACCTTGTGGGCTCGGTGCGGCCTGTGCAGGCCGGCGGACCGGGCTGTTCTGCGGGCCTTGCCTGCCAGCCGCCGCAGGAAGGCCGCAGTGGACTGCCGCCCCGGCACCTCGAGCCGCTTCCCGCCGACCCACTCGGTCACGGTCAGCTCGTACGCCGAAAGGGGCAGACCCGCACCCTCACCGAAGTGCGGGTAGACCAGATACAGCCGGCCTCGGAGCCCCTTGCGGACCGCACGGGGCTCCTTCTTGTCCTTCATGAACCGCAGGATGTCCAGGAGCAGGTCGAGCCTGCCCTGTGAGACGCATATCAGCCGGAGCCGTTCATGGACCTTGAGGCGGCGGGCCACCCCCGGTGACCAGTACTTCTCGAGCAGCGGCGCGGCCAGCTCCATCTTCCTCTCCCGCACGTCGCCGGACTGCCGCAGCAGAGCGGGCCCGAACTGCGGGAGCAGTGTGATGACGAACGGCCGGACCATCAGGACGTCCCGTTTCGGCCCCGGCGGGACGTGAGTGGCGATGAGGCCCATCAGCGCCCGGGCGGAATCGAAGCGGAGCAGGTAACTGCCGCTCTTCGTCACGTGCTTGCCGTCGTCCCGGCCCACCAGGTAGTAGCAGGTGTAGTCCGCCACGACGGAAACACCGCTGCCCCGCAGATACGCCTCCATGGTGAAGAGCGCGTCCTCACCCGTCTTGAGTTCCTCGTCGAACCTCATCCCGAGTCGCACCAGGAGGTCCCGTCGGAACAGCTTCTGGGCGCTCAGCGTGAATTTGATGTTGGAGGAGTAGAGATCGGCCCGCTCGACCGTCTGCTTCCACATCGACTTCGCAGCACCGCGGTTGACGCCGACGACCTTTCCGAGCACCACGTCCGTTCCGGCCCGGTCACCCATCGCGACCATCCGCTCCAGGGCCTCCTCGCCGAAGTAGTCGTCCGCGTCGAGGAAGAAGACGTATCTGCCACGGGCGAGACCGAGCCCGACGTTACGCGGGCCGCTGGGGCCGCCGGAGTTCTCCTGGCGCACGACACGCATGTCGATGGCGGTCCGGGCGGCGAACTCCTCCAGGTACTCCCCCGTGCCGTCGGTGGACCCGTCGTCGACGGCCACGATCTCCATGCGCCCGGCCGGAAGCGTCTGCGCTTCTACGGACTCCAGGCAACGGATCAGGTAGGGCATCGCTTCGTAGGCGCCGATGATGACGGTCACATCTGGTGTGCTGGTGCTCATCTCTCCCCGGTTCACGCATAAACATACAAAGCAGGAGAAAAGCTGGAAGGACGGCTCCTGTTCCGTTCTCACCACGGACATGTCGAACGGCCCGTACGTTCCTTTCCCGAGGGAAAGACGGACAGGCCGTTGGGTAGGTTGCGTCGCGAATCGGACGCATTTCGAACAACTGGATGTCAGCCGGATGACACCGGCCTGTCACGTCCGGTCCCGGCCGGCGGCGTCACTTCCCGCCGCCGACCGGTCACGCTGCGGGCAGCTGATCGATGTCGGAGGATCACCGTCAGCGGAGCGCCGAAGGGCCCGTGCCGATTTCCACGTCGGGGGACGGCATGTCCGGGTCGACTGCGGCCTCGGCCTCGGCGACGAGTTCCGCCGCCCCGTCCCCGGCACCGCTGGACGCGGCCTCGGGGTCGGGCAGCGGGGCGGGCTGCTGTCCGCCGATGCGCTGTGCGACGCCCGCGTTGCGGGCTTCGGCCTTGGCCGCGAGCTCCTGCACGGCGGCGTTGAACTGGTCCATGGAGGTCGGCTCGTCCGGGCCCAGCAGGTAGGTCTTCAGCTCGCGACGGGCTCCGGCCAGCGGGTCCGCCGACGGATCCGCGACGGCGCGCAGCAGACCGTCGATCTCCGCCGCGTCGTTGGAGAGGATGACGGCCGCCCGTACAGCGGTGTTCTGGCGCTTGAACTCGTCCGCGCCGAGCTCCGCCGAGTCCGTGACCGCGTACGGCTTACCGCTCGCGATGAAGTCGGACACCACACTGGAGATGTCCGAGACCATGGCGTCGGCCTGGTTGAAACAGTCGTACAGCTTCGGCTGCGGGCCGGTCACCGTCCTGTGCTCCCACCAGCCGAAGGAACGCCAGTAGGCGTCGTTCCACTCGGCCCGCAGGGTGGCGATCTCGGCCTGGCGGGCCGGGTCGGCGAGCGCGACCCGTGACTCCTCCGACTCGTCGCCCCCGGAGCGGCCGGGCATCGCCAGCGCGGCCAGACGGGCTTGGACGCGCGTCAGTTCGGCCTTGGCCGCACGCTGTCCCTCGGCAGCCGCCGAGGCTTCCTTCACCCAGCGCGGATCGGCGGCGCGCTTCTGCGCGGCCGTGGCGACCAGTGCCTTGATCCGTGCGTCGACGGCCTTGGCCTTCGCACTGCGGATGCCGGTGAAGGGGTGCGGCTTGTAGACGACCCGGACCGGGCTGTCCGCGTTCAGCAGCCTGCGCACGATGTTCTCACCGGCCAGCAGCAGCGAGGTGTTGCCGGGATTGTCGTCCCAGCCCTCCCAGGTGGGGGCGTACAGCACGGTCGGGATGGCGTTCTTCGTGGTGCCGGTCCAGCTCTCGATGGGCGCCAGCTGCGGCCGCCCGACCTCGACGATGTCCTCGTCACGGATACCGACGTCGGCCAGGGCGTACCGGTCACGGCCGGCGCGGCCGGCGGTCCACACCTCGTCGTACACCTTGGAGAACGGGTTGACGCTGGCCAGCTTGTCGCTGTCCCCGTGACCGATGAACACGTGCTTCATGGTCGGCACGCGCAGCATGTGGATGTTCTTGCCGACGTTGGCCGGATACAGGCACACGCGGACGGTGGAGAGGTTCAGGTTCATCAGGTGGGTGCCGGCGGGCACGCAGACCACGGGTACGGAGGTGTCGGCGAGCTGTGCGACCAGGTTGCGCTCGCGCATCACGATCAGCGGGCGCCCCTCGACCGCGGCCATGGTGTCGAGCCACATGTTGCACTGGTAGGCGGACTCGGTGGAGCCGGAGAAGTAGAGCACGACGGTCGGCTGGTACTCGCCCAGCCAGGTGTCCAGGGCCTTCAGCGCCGCGGGGGCCGACGGCGCCCTCCGGCTCCGGCGCAGATACGGGACGAGCAGCGCGTTGTAACCGACGGCCAGCACCAGCGTCACAGAGGCGCCGATGTACCCGATGACGTCCTCGCCCGTGCCGGCGGCGATCAGGACGCCCGCCACCGCGGGAAGGTCGAGGTGGAGCATCTTCTCGCTGGAACGGTGCAGCAGTGCGCGCGGCGGGGCGTCCGGGATGCGGACGGCGTGCAGGTCCACGTTACGGGTGACGATCGGCAGGCTACGGCGCAACCGGATCAGCGTGGTCAGCGCGCCGTGCGGGGCCTGCAGCCCGTAGAAGAGGAGGAAGCACGCGACCGCCGCGTAGAAGACCGGCTCCTCGGCGAGGTCCAGCCGGGCCAGCAGCAGGATGATCATCAGCTGGCGGAGGAGGAAGCGGATGGACAGCCCCACCCGCACCTTGCCGAGCCGGTTGATCAGATAACTGCCGCGCTGGTGCAGATACCAGTCCGCGACGTACGTGACAGCCGTGGCCGCCGCGAAGAACCAGATGTCCGGAAGAAGAGCGGCGACCATGACGCAGGGGTAGCCCAGCACCATCAGTACGGCTGCCAACAGTTCTGCCCGACTGCCCACACGGGCCAGGCGAATGGCTGTCGAAATCACGAAGAACCTGCTCCAGGGGGTGCCGGTTGTTTCACGTATAGAGGGAAATGTGAAGATGCGGCTTCACGCACTCGGGCCTCCGGATTCACCGGCAAGTGAATTCGAAGGCCCGTATAAGTACATTTGTCAAGAATTATTACACATCTTCTTGACGGTCCAGAACCGAGGCCAACGCCTGCTCGAAGCCCGAGGCTTCGGTGACATCGCGGGTCGGGTCCTGCTGTCGTACGTCGATGACGTGCCCCGTCATCGCGGAAAGCAGGACGTCCAGCGAGGTGCGCGCCACGGCCTCCGAGGAGAGCAGCGATCCCTCCGGCTCCTGGCCGAACGCCTTGGTCCGCATCGGGGTCGCGGTGCGCTCCGGGTTCACACAGTTCACCCTGACGCCCTCACCCGCCCACTCGTCGGCCAGCGCCTGGGTGAGGTTCACCATCGCGGCCTTTGTGGAGGAGTAGAGGCTGTACTCGGCACGGCCCCGGGTGTAGCTGCTGGAGGTGTACAGCAGCAACTGGCCCTGGGTCTCCGCCAGGTACTTGTACGAGGCGCGGGCGATCTGCACGGGCGCCAGGTAGTTGACGTTCAGCGCTTCCTGGATGGTGGCGGTGTCCGTCTCCGCCAGCTTGCCGATGCGCAGCACGCCCGCGGTGTTGATCACGTAGTCGATGCGGCCGGTCTCGGCGTACGCCTTGGACAGCGCCTCGTCGATGTGCTCCGGGTTCTCGACGTGCGTGCCGGTGGTGGAGCGGCCCAGCGCGTACACGCTGGCGCCGTACTGCTCGGCCAGGGTGGCGATGTCCGCGCCGATGCCGTACGAACCGCCGAAGACGACCAGGGTCTTGCCCGAGAGCAGCTCGCGGTAGGCGCCCTCGTCCGCCTGACGGGGGGCCGCGGTGGAGGCCAGCTGGAAGAGCTTGTCGGTGATGAAGACGTCGACCGGCTGGGTCACCTTCATGTTGTACTCGTCGCCCGCGACCACGTAGATCGGCACGTCGGGGAGGTACCGCAGGACGACCGAGCAGTCGTCGGTGGCCTGGAAGTTCGGGTCGCCGGCCGCGACCTCGTACGCCTTGCGGATCGTGGACAGCTTGAACGCCTGCGGGGTCTGGCCGCGGCGCAGCCGGGACCGGTCCGGGACGTCGGTGATGAATTCGCCGTCCTCGCCGTGGGTGCGGGTCACGATGATCGTGTCCGCGGACGGGATGGCGACGTCCACCGCCTGGTAGCGGTCGAGGGCGTCGACGCAGTCCTTGATCACGCGCTGTGACAGAAGCGGACGGACCGCGTCATGGAAGAGGACGTTACGGTCCTCGCCCTCGGCGAGCCCTTCACCGAGGGCCGCGATGGCACGCTCGGTGGTCTCGTTCCGGGTGTTTCCACCCTCGATGATCTTGATGACCTTGGTCAGGCCGGCCTTGGCGACGATCTTCTCGACGTCGGGCACGAAGCCGGGCGCCATCAGCACGATGACATCGTCGATGCCCTCGGCGTTCTCGAAGATGGTCAGCGTGTGCTCGATGACTGCCTTGCCGGCGATCTTCAGCAGCTGCTTGGGGATCGACAGTCCCACACGCTGGCCGGTCCCACCGGCGAGCACGACCGCTGTGGTCCGGGGCTTGGCTTCATGCGGCACAGACACAGACGACCTACCTTGCGATGACAGGGGGGAACAGTGTGATGGTCGCACTCTCCGTGACCGTCTCGCAAGGTGGACGTTTACCGGTGCTCGCCTATGGGAAACCCGCAGTTCACCGCCTGGCCAGGCAGATCGGGCCCTCGGAGGCCCGTACCGGAGTGACGGACTCCACAGACGTGTTACGCAATCCGCACATCACCGGCCGCGAAACCCCGCCCTACCTGGCAGTTCCCTGTGAATCCGGGCGGGATCCCGCCCGGCTCCCGCCCGGCTCCCGCCCGGCTCCCGCCCGGATCCGGGTGCCTCCGCCGCGCGGGGGCACCCGGCGCGAGGGCTTAGAAGGGGTCGAACTCGTCGTACTCGCGCTGCGCGACATCGCGCTCGGACTCGCGCTCCTTGCGTCGCTGTGCGGCGGGGCGCGGCGCCTCCATGCGGTGGTCCTCGCCACGGCGGCCCAGCATCTCGGCACCGGCGGCCATCGTCGGCTCCCAGTCGAAGACGACCGCGTTGTCCTCGGCACCGATGGCCACGCCGTCGCCGGCCTGGGCACCCGCCTTGCGGAGCGCGTCCTCGACACCGAGCCGGTTGAGCCGGTCCGCGAGGTAGCCGACGGCCTCGTCGTTGTTGAAGTCGGTCTGGCGGATCCAGCGCTCGGGCTTCTCGCCACGCACGCGGTAGATGCCGTCGTCCTCGACGGTCACGGTGAAGCCGGCGTCGTCGACGGCCTTGGGGCGGATGACGACCCGGGTCGACTCCTCCTTCGGCTTGCTGGCACGCGCCTCGGCGATGATTCCGGCGAGGGCGTACGAGAGCTCGTTGAGGCCCTTGTGCGCGATGGCCGAGACCTCGAAGACGCGATAGCCGCGCGCCTCCAGATCCGGGCGGATCATGTCCGCGAGGTCCTGGCCGTCCGGGATGTCGACCTTGTTCAGGGCGACGATGCGCGGGCGGTTCTCGAGGCCGCCGTACAGCCGCAGTTCCTCCTCGATCATGTCGAGGTCCGAGACGGGGTCGCGGTCCGACTCCAGCGTCGCGGTGTCCAGGACGTGCACGAGGACTGAGCAGCGCTCGACGTGCCGCAGGAATTCCAGGCCGAGGCCCTTGCCCTGGCTGGCGCCCGGGATGAGCCCCGGGACGTCGGCGATGGTGTAGACGGTCGAACCCGCCGTGACGACGCCCAGGTTGGGCACGAGGGTCGTGAACGGGTAGTCGGCGATCTTCGGCTTGGCCGCGGAGAGCACCGAGATCAGCGAGGACTTGCCCGCGCTCGGGTAACCCACGAGAGCGACGTCGGCAACGGTCTTGAGCTCCAGGACGATGTCCCGGCTCTCCCCCGGCTCGCCGAGCAGTGCGAAGCCGGGCGCCTTGCGGCGCGCGGAGGCCAGCGCGGCGTTGCCGAGGCCGCCGCGGCCGCCCTGACCGGCGACGAAGGTGGTGCCCTGACCGACCAGGTCGGCCAGGACGTTGCCCGCCTTGTCGAGGACGACGGTGCCGTCGGGAACGGGCAGCACGAGGTCCTGGCCGTCCTTGCCGGAACGGTTGTCACCGGCGCCGGGCTGGCCGTTCGTGGCCTTGCGGTGGGGGCGGTGGTGGTAGTCCAGCAGCGTGGTGACGGCCTGCTCGACGACGAGGATCACATCGCCGCCGCGCCCGCCGTTGCCCCCGTCGGGACCGCCCAGCGGCTTGAACTTCTCACGGTGTACGGAGGCCACGCCGTGGCCTCCGTTACCCGCGGCGGCATGCAGCTCGACGCGGTCCACGAAGGTGGTCATGGTGGGTGCCTCCAGGTACAGCGGAAAAGTAAGGGAATGTCTCTTGACGTAACGCGCCGAGGGCGGACCCGCTTCCCCGATTACCGGGAAAGCTGAGATCCGCCCTCGGAAGGTGCTGTGTCGCTCAGCCGTTGCCTGACTCAGGCAGCGACGGGAACGATGTTCACGACCTTGCGGCCACGGTGTGTACCGAACTCCACCGCACCGGCGGTCAGCGCGAACAGCGTGTCGTCGCCGCCACGGCCGACGCCCGTGCCCGGGTGGAAGTGGGTGCCACGCTGGCGGACCAGGATCTCACCGGCGTTGACGGCCTGACCGCCGAAGCGCTTCACGCCGAGCCGCTGAGCATTGGAATCGCGCCCGTTCCGAGTGGACGATGCGCCCTTCTTGTGTGCCATGTCTCCTCAGTCCCTTACTTCGCAGCCGCGGGGATACCGGTGACCTTGATCGCCGTGTACTGCTGGCGGTGACCCTGGCGACGGCGGTAACCCGTCTTGTTCTTGTAGCGAAGGATGTCGATCTTCGCGCCCTTGTGGTGGTCCACGATCTCGGCCTGGACCTTGATGCCGTCCAGCACCCAGGGGTCGCTGGTCACGGCGTCGCCGTCGACAACGAGCAGGGTCGAGAGCTCGACCGTGTCGCCAACCTTGGCGGTGGAAATCTTGTCAACCTCAACGATGTCGCCGACAGCAACCTTGTGCTGGCGACCACCGCTGCGCACGATGGCGTACACGCGGATCTCTCTCTCACTCGGAACGGATCCCCTGATGCCAGCCGCCCGCGCGGGCCGGGGCCCACGACAGTCCGGAAGGATGAGCGGCCTCCCCCGGGGACGGATCACCGGGAGGGATGTGCTCAGGGGTAGGCGCACAGAAACACGCCGAGGGTCAAGATTACGGGGCGGGGTGCGGGGGGTCAAACCAGGCTGCCGCGAGCTCGACTCCGTCGCGGATCTCGAATGGCCGGACTCAGCTACAGGGGGGCGCGCCAGGGCTTCGGCCTGACGGCACAGGTTGGCCGCGGCGTGGGTTAGCGCCCACGCCGCGGCTGTCCGCACCGTGCTCAGCCCGCGGGCGGCTGCTGGGGCGGAACCGGCCCCTCTCCCGCGTAGGTGTCACCCCGCGGTGCCGACGGCGCGTTGTCCTCGGCCAGTGTCAGACTGAGCCAGGGGCCGGCGAGGACGGCGTCATCAAGGGTTATGCCCAGGTGGTCGAGTACGAGGGCCACCACGGGCGCCATCCCCGCGGCTTCGCCCTCGTGCGCGGCGAGCACCGCTTCCACCCGGTTCCACCATGATCCGGGCCGAGCGGGCCGAGTGTGCTCCATACCCGGTTCGAAATTCTCGACGCACTCGCCGTCGCGCCAGTACTGGAAGACGTCGAGCCCTTCGGTGGTCAGCACGCTGTACGTCTCGGTGCCCCGGGACAGCTTCGCGAGGGGTTCGGCCCAGGAACCGATGACACCGTCCTCCTCGACACAGAAGGCCCAGGCGCCGATCCGGCCCGACCGCAACAGGGAAACCGCTCCGTCGGCGAGGTCGCCCGAGACCAGCTCCGATGCCTCGTCCGCGTCAAGGAGACGTGCCCGGGACGGATCGGCCCCGTACCGGGCGAGTACTTCCTCGGCGGCCAGGCCCCGGGTGAAGGTGACGCACATCCAGGCCGTCGCCCAGTCGGGCACAGGTGCGTCCGCGCCTGCTTCCATGTTCTGCCTCCGTTGTTCATGCCCCGTACCGCATGCCAGTCGAGTCATGCGGGATCCCCGCAGCCGACGAAGTGCGGTGCGGGGTCCCCGGCTCATGATGCCTGGATCAGCCAGCGGATCCGGTACCGGGTGCAACGCCCGGTGGGGTCCTCACGCAGTGAACTCGATACGGAAGGGGTCGTCCGTCACGAGGCGCTGGTACTTGCGGAGCGAGCCGAGCACTCCACCCGCCGAACTGTTGGCCCGCTGGGTGATGTGGAGTCGCAGGCAGGTCTCCGTGCCCGTGGCCGGACGGCTCGCCCAGGTCGCCGGGGCGGACCAGACACCGTTCACGACCTGCGGAGTCAACTCGGCGCACGCGTTACCGTCCTGGCCGCCTTCCCTCGTGCTGGCCATCGGGAACTCGTCGCAGCTGTCCGCCCCACGCGTCCCCGGGAACAGGTTGGTGAAGGGCGTGCAGGTCGCCGCGCGGTTGGTGTCCGCCTGAGCCTGATCGACCGCGTGAAGGATGTCGGTGCCCCGGCGCTTCATGATCTGCTCGTAGATGGGAACGACGATTCCGTACTTCTCGTGCGACCGGGAGTAGCTGAGCACCGGAAGGTCGTCGGTCGGAATGACGCAGCCGCGCAGCCTGGGCTGTTCCTTGTCGCAGCGGATCTTGCCGGCGGCGGGGCTCGACCAGGAGGCGCTGGTGTCGATCGCAGTGGCGCCCGGCATCGTCACGTACAGCTTGTAGCCGGTCTGGAACGAGGAACGGGTGGTGTTCGCCGCGAAGGCGTCCCCGGTGTACTTGGTGCTCCCGCTGTTCTCCTGGCCGACTGTGAGGGGGGTGTTGCTGTACCACGGCTGCTTCAGCAGAGTCGTACACCCGGCACCGCAGCTCACCTGCATCTTCAACAGGAGACTCTTCACGTCTCCGGTGACCTTGACCAGCTTGGCGGTGATCGTCTCCTTGAGCTCCAGCGACTTGTAGGAGGTGGCGAGTGTGGAGTTGACCTCTATGAGGCCGGTGCCGATGGGCTTGCCGTTCGCGTCGTAGAGCGTGTAGGTGACCTCTGCGCCGCGCAGACACATGCCGCCGGTGCGGCTCCAAGCCCAGTGCCCCGGCTCGGACAGCACGCACGAGGGCGGTGGCGGCTCGGCATCGTCGGCGTCCGGTTCGAACTCCGTGCTGGTGCCGTCACCGGCCGCATCGTCGGCAGAGAGGGCGGCGGCAGTCGCCTTGACGGCCGGGGCGGACAGGGCAGCCGTCTTGGCGGCCGCCGCACCCGCCTCACCCGGAGCGTCGTCGACGCTCACACACGCGGTGACGGCTTTCGCCGCCCCGCGGGCTCCGGCTGGAAGTGGGGAGCAGGAGTCCTCGGCTGTGAAAGCGGTACTTTGCAAGGCCGCTGCGACAACGGCGCCCGCAGTCTCGTTCACGGCCCCCGTGGATGTCGTACGGGCCGGTGCCGCCTGGCCGACGGTGGTGCCGGTCGCGGTAAGGGCCACCGCGAGGAGGGTGGGCAGGGCCCATTTGATGCGCAGTGAGGTCATGGCTTCTCTCTGGTGCAGGTTGGGAGGGGAACAGGGCCCGTCACAGTCCACGAACATGTCGCGCCGGACGGTGTCGGCGAGTGCCCTGCGTCCTGATCGTCAAGGGGCATGCACCATCGGGGATCCTGTGAGTTTCTACTCAGACTCAGAAGATCGACGACAGCGCCTTGGTGACCGGAGACACCAGGTCCTCACCCACGTCAGTGATCTTGTCGACCACGGGCTTGATGACCTTGCCGCCCAGTGCCTTGTCCGCCGCGCCGAGCCACTTGGACTGGCCGAAGGTGACCAGGCTCAGGCCGGTGCCGACGGCGGAACCGATGAACTCGCTGCTCGAGAAGCCGTGTTCGATACCGGTGAAGAGGGTACCGAGAGCGCCTGCACCCATCGAGATCCCGGCCAGGACTCCTGCGGCCGCGGCAGCCGGGGGGAAGACGAAGGCGGCGAGAGCGCAGCCCGCGGCCAGGAACCCGGCGCCGACGCTGATGGCGTTGAAGGCATCGGCGTAGAACTCGGCGTCGTTCCACCACTCGTCGGCGTCGGGGCTGGTGCCGTTGGGGTTGACCTGGTCGTTGGTGCCCTTTCCAGCAGGGTCGGTGTTGGCCTCCCGCTCCTTGCGCGCCTTCTCGGCAGCGGCCGCAGCGGCGGCCCTCCTCTCGGCTTCGCGCTTGGCCGCGACGATCTGCTTCGCCTCATTGGCCGCGGCCGCGGCAGTGTTGGCGTCCTTTCCGGCGGCCAGGGCGGAAGCGCGAGCACTGGCGGCCGAAGCCTGGGCGCTGTACGACGACTTGAGGGCGGAGCGGGCGGAGTCCATCGCCTTGTTCGCCGAGTAGTTCGCCGAGCGGGCGGCGCTGCGGGCGGTCGAGGCCGCGGCGCTCGCCTTGTTCGCGGATGCCTGGGCGGCGGCCGCGGACTTGTCGGCGGCGTCGGCGTTGTCGCGGGCCTGAGCAGCGTAGTCGTCGGCCCTTTCGGCCGCGGCGATGGCTTTGTCCGCCCATTCCTTCGCCTTGTCGGCGGCGTTACGGGCGTCGGCGGCAACCTTCGACGCGAGCGCGGCGTTCTCCTGCGCCTTCTCGGCGATCTTCGCCGCTGCCGCGATGGCTCCGCGGACTGCGGCAACATGCGTGGCGGTGTCGTGGTCGAGCTGTGCCGTCCGGTACTGCACCACGGTGACGAAGTTGCGGCGCATCCAGGTGGGCCCCTCCAGCGCCACCTCGGCGTACGCCTTGGTGTAAGCGCCTCCCGTGGTGAGGAGCGAGGACGTGAGGACTGCGTCGTCCTCCCGAACCGCCCGGGGGTAGTCCTCGTCGAAGAATTTGTTGAGCGACTCGGTGGTGTTCTCGTCGAGCGCCTTGTTGGCCACGACAGTGACCGCCCGGCCGGGCTTCGAAGAGAGGATGACGCTGATCGCCACCCGCAGGTCCTCGTCAGAGGCCCGCTTCATGCCACTGGTGAGGAAGTCGCCCACCGCCTTGGAGTCGGAACTCTCCAGCGCGGCCTGGGCAGCCTCGGCAACCGCAGGACCAGCGATCGTCGCCACGTGGAGTGCGGATTCCCTGTCGTCCTGGGTCTGCGCGAGCAACCGGTCGAGGTCGATCCACGCGTGTACGTCGTTGTCATTGCCGGCGAGCGCGTACTGGGCGGCCTGCCTGGTCCAGGCGCCCCATGAGTCGAGCAAGGCGATCGCCGCCTTACGGCCCAGAGTCGCGGCGGCGTCCATGTTGCCGGAGTACAGAGCCTGCTCCGCATCGGCGATCAGGTCCTTGGTCGCCTGGGCGGTCTGCTGCGCCTGGGTGCGTTTGCCCTGGTACTCGACCAATTCCTCGGCCTCGATCTCCGCGAGCAGCTGGGCCTCCTCCATGGCCTGGAGCTTGTCCTGCTGGAGGCGCTCCGCCTCGGCATTCCGTGCGTTCTGCTCCACGGCCAGGGCGTCCGAGACGGCCTTGGTCGCGGTGTTCGCGGCCTTGACGGCTTCCGCCGCATGCGCGGTCGACTTGTTGGCGAAGTCGACAGCCTGGCCCGCGTACTTCACGGCCTCCTCGGCCGCGGCCGCCGCCTTCTCGGCGTGGCCGGCTGCTGACTCGGCAGCGTCACGGGCCGCACCGGCAGCAGTAGCGGCGGCGTTGGCGAGAGCCTGGGCGGTGGAGGCGGCATTGGTGGCACGGTTCGCGGCGCTGGACGCGATCGCCGCCTGGCGCTTGGCCTCGGCGGCCTCCGCCTGTGCCACCCCGGCGGCGTTCCCGGCCTGGGTCGCGGCGGTGGCCGCAGCGGCCGAGTTGCGCGCGGCACCGGCCGCGGCGGCACCTGCCTGGGCGGCCGCCTTTCCCGCGGTGGCGGCCTGATCGGCGGCCTTCGCCGCGGTACGTGCCTTGGCGGCGGCGTTACGGGCAGCGACTGCGGCGTCCTTGGCAACGCTTGCCTTGGTGGCGTCCTTGGAGGCGCCGATCGCAGCGTGGTAGGCACGAACCGCAGCGTTGCCGGCGTTCGCGGCTGCCTGGGAGGCGCCGGTGGCCGCCCAGGACGCGCGGCGGGACGCTGATACGGCAGCGTTCGAGGCGTTGATGGCGTTACGCGCGGCATCCGCCGCGCCTCGCGCCGCCTCTGCTGCCTTGCGAGCTGCCGCCCCGGACCGCTGCACATCCTCCTTGGCTTCGGCCGCCTCGGACGCGGCCTTCAACGCTGCGCCCATCGCCTTCTCGGCGGCCGTCTCGGCCCGCTTCGAGGCTTCTACGGCCAGATCGGTCTGCCGCTGGGCGCGTTTGCCCTCCTGCTCGACGACAGCGACCAGTTCCTGAATGGTCGTCGACTCCTGGTCACGGGCACGGGCTATGTGCTGGCCGGTCTCGATGAACCACTCCACGTCGGCCGCGGTGCCACTGAGCGCACGATCCGCATACTTCCTCACCTCCGGGCCGGCGCTCGTCAGCATCGAGGAGACCTCGACCTGGGCGTCCTCCAGTCGGGCGCTGTACTGGGTGTCGGTGAGGAAGCCGACCAGAGCCGACTCGTTCGCGATGTCCAGTGCGGCGGTAGCTTCTCGCTTGACCGCCCGGCCGCCGGTGGTCGCCACCGTGGAGGTCGCCACGCTCAGGTCCTCCAGGACAGCGGCCTTGAAGCCGTCCGTGAGGAACGCGGCAATGGCGGCGTCGCCTTCGTCCAGGGCGGAGACCGCCTCGCGACGCAGCCCCTTGCCCGCGCGGTCGAGGCTGCTGGCGATGGCGACGCGGTTGTCCTCGACAGTCAGCCTGGGCAGCTTTTCATTCAGAAAAGCCTGAATCTCGCTGTCAGCGCCGAACAGGGCCTGCCCAGCGGCTGCCTTGACAGCTCTGCCACCGGTCAGCCGAGCCTTGACCACTCTCGCCCGTTCGGTGTCAGGCAGCGGGAAGGGGTCGACCGTCACGCCCTCCGCTGCGGTGGCACGCATCGGAATGAGCGCTGTGGGAGTGACTGCGGCGGCGGTGACAGCCGTCAGCGTGCCGAGCACACGGCGTCGGCTCCAGAACGTTGTCTGCATAGGAAAGTTGCCCTCGCATGAGTAGTGGGTGAGGAATGCCGGATTCCTGCCAACAGGAGACGACTTGAAATTTTTTGGGTTTGCCACCGGACAGCGGCGACCTTATCAACTTCGTTCATACGGAGCCCATATGAGCAATCAAAATTCCTCTCCCATTACAGGAATGGAATCTTGATCAAACTGACACCGCCTCAGGTACAACCTTTCGCGGGTTGGCGGAAGCCACGGCAACTGCGGCCCCATTGCCCTCGTTTGGGCGGGATCATGATGGTGGACCGTGCCCGGGATCCGTGCTGTCATGGCGGCGATGATGTGAACAACCGGTGGTTCGTGTTACCTCGCCCTCGTCCGGCGGGGTGACTGAATCGCCCTCCCGGAGAAGCGGGTTGCACTTTCGGAGGGCCTGATGTGCGGGGGAAGCAGCGACGGGCCGATTTCGCATGTCTTCGCGACCGGTCGGAGACTTCGACCCCGATGGCGGGTCCCCCTAATCGACGATGAACCGAGGGAAGACATGAAGAAATCGAAGAAGGCCACGGTGGCACGCAGGCGCATTTTCACTACGGCACGTACTGCGGGAATCGCTGCCGTAGCCGCCACGGTCTGGCTGACGACGGCATACGGGGGGAGTTCCGGTGCCTCCCCTCAGGGCTCGCCCGACACCGCGCTCGTCGCGGATGAAATGCCCGGCTATGCCGTTGAGGATTTCAACTATCCCCAGGCCGACAAGATCTTGGCGGAGAGAAACATCATCCTGAAGCGCGGGGACGGTCACATCACGCTGGCCGACTGCGTCTCGGGCACCGGTCTCCTGGAGATCATGGCCCGCGACAGGACGGACAAGGTGTGCTTCAAAGTCACGGGTAACTCCGGTTGGTTGACGTTGGAACTGCCTGCGGTCCACACCATCAGGGGCAACGACTACACGACCACCGTGGATATGACGGTCGGCACCGAGGAGAAGTCGTACGACATCGCCAAGAACACCTGGACGTCGGTGGGCGAGTCGGCGGACCCGGATCGCCGCGACCACACGCTCGTGGAAATCAGGACGTCCAAGTAGTTCCAGGTTCGCCCGGTTGAGCCTCTTCCGATCGCAGGTCGTGGCGTGGTGATGGACGAGGACGGCCTTCATGTGTCGGTGATCCGGTAGGTGCCGCGCGGAGTTCCCGTGGCGGCACCGGCCCTTCAGGGCGGCATGGCCTGCCGGACGAGGCCCTGGACCCCGGCCTGGGTGCCTTGGTACGCGGCCTCGCGTCCGTGGCGGGAGGCCGTCGCGATTTTGATACCGAGCCCGCGGTGAGCCGGGAATACGTAGGTGGGCCGAGGTCGGCAGGGCCTGACGGTGTGCCGGCCGGCGACGCCACCGCGCCCGAAGCCTTGCCGTCTGGCAGCGAGTTTGTGGCGCAGGCAGCGCATGGGGTGACTGGCCGGAAAGCGCTCACTGTCGACTACACGGAAGTAGGGGCCTTCATTGCCCAGGGACACGCGCGGCCCCGTATGTGACATGGCCGACGAACAAGGTGCGTTCACACGCTCGTAATGCCGCCCCGCCCTCTACATGGTCAATTCCCCCTAGCAGGAAGTCGAACGAACAACGTGCACATCAGACCTCCCCACCGAGCCCGGGCCGTAGCGTTGCTGGCAGCCACGGCCGCGGCCGGTGCACTCACCCTCACCACCCCGGCGCAGGCCGTCATCGGTGACGCGGTCGCCGACGGCACCTACGCCTTCACCGCGCAGATCCAGATCGGCGCAGGCGAGACCAGCCGTGCCTGCACCGGCTCCCTCGTCGACGCACAGTACGTCCTCACCGCCAGCAGCTGCTTCGCGGCCGCCGGGCAGCCCGCCTTCCCGGTACCCGCCGGCGCACCGGCCGAGAAGGCCACGGCGACCATCGGGCATACGGACCTGACCGGCACCGCCGGCAAGGTCGTCGAGATCACCGAGCTGGTGCCCCGGGCGGACCGCGACCTGGTGATGGCCAAGCTCGCCACCCCGGTCACCGACATCGCCCCGGTCCTCCTGGCCGCCACCCCGCCCACAGCCGGTGAGACGCTGCAGGCCGTGGGCTACGGCCGCACCAAGGACACCTGGGTGCCCGACCGTCTGCACGCCGGCGCCTTCACCGTGACGCAGGCCGATGCCACCACCGTCGCCCTCACCCGGGACGGCGGCAGCATCTGCAAGGGCGACGCCGGCGGTCCCGCGCTGCGCGAGACCGGCGACAAGGTCGAACTCGTCGCCGTACACAGCGCGTCCTGGCAGGCCGGCTGCCTCGGCTCCGAGGAGACCCGCACCGGCGCGGTGGAAACCCGCCTCGACGACATCACCACCTGGGTCCAGCAGGTCCGCGCCCTCCCCGACGAGTCCCAGGTGGCCTCAGGTGACTTCAACGCGGACGGCAAGGAGGACATCGCCGCGTTCTACGACAACGGCACCTCCCCGGAGGGCAAGAACCGGTCCTCGCTGTTCGCCTTCTACAGCACCGGCACCGGCTTCGCCGCCCCCAAGAACGTATGGAGCACGCCCGGCGGCTTCACCTGGAGCAAGAGCAAGCTGACCGCGGGTGACTACGACGGTGACGGCAAGGACGACGTCGCCGTCTTCTACGACACCGGATCCTCCGACACCGGCGCCATCTCCTCGCTCTACACCTTCACCAGCACCGGCACCGGCTTCAAGGCCCCGCGCAAGACGTGGACCACCACCGGCGGCTTCAACTGGGACGTCAGCAAGGTGACCTCCGGGGACTACAACGGTGACGGCAAGGACGACGTCGCCGTCTTCTACGACAACGGGTCCTCCGACACCGGCAGGGTCTCCTCGCTCTACACCTTCACCAGCGACGGCACCAACTTCACTGCCCGCAGGACCTGGACCACCCCGGGCGGCTTCACCTGGTCCGCCGGCCAGGTCACATCGGGCGACTACAACAAGGACGGCAAGGACGACGTCGCCGTCCTCTACAACGGAGGCAAGTCCGCCGACGGCAAGTTCATCTCGTCGCTCTACACCTTCACCAGCGACGGCACGAACTTCACCGGGCCCCGCAAGTCCTGGACCAGCAGCGGATCCTTCAACTGGAACGCCAGCAAGCTGACCTCCGGCGACTACAGCGGAGACGGCCGGGCCGACATCGGCATCCTCTACAACCGCGGCACCACGGCCGAGGGCGTCCACCAGTCCGCGCTCTTCACCCTCACCAGCGACGGCACCGACTTCGCCGCCCCCCGCGAGGCATGGGCGAGCACCGGGTCCTTCAGCTGGGCCGCCAGCCAGCCCGTCACCGGCGACTTCAACAAGGACGGCAAGGACGACATAGGCGCCCTCTACCGCTCCGGCACGACCCCCGACGGCCGCCGCATCGACTCCCTCTTCAGCTTCACCAGCACCGGGACCGATTTCAAGGCACCCGTCAAGCAGTGGGCCGGCAGCGTCATCTGACGCTCTGCACACAGGCCGGTGCCCCGGGCCCGCCACGGGCCCGGGGCACCGACGTGTTCGTCACAAGTGACATCTGACCACCCCTCGCTTGAGGCCCCTCAAGGAGTCAACGTGTCCCTCAGAACCACCCGCGGTGTGCGGGCCGTCTCGCTGCTGGCCGCCACCGCCGCGGTCGGCTCCCTCACCCTCGCCTCCCCGGCCCAGGCCCTCATCGGTGACGTGGCCGCCGGCAACACCTACACCTTCACCGCGAAGATCCAGATCGGCGCAGGCGACACCAGCCGTGCCTGCACGGGAACCCTCATCAACAACCAGTGGATGCTCACCGCGGCCAGCTGCTTCGCCGACGATCCGGCCCAGTCGGAGACCGTGACCGCGGGGGCCCCGAGGTTCAAGTCCGTCGCGACCATCGGCCGCACCGACCTCACCACCGCCGCGGGTCAGGTACGGGAGATCACCGAGCTGGTACCCCGCGAGGACCGGGACCTGGTCCTGGCCAGGCTCGCCACCCCCGTCTCCGGCCCCTCCTTCCTGCACCCGGCTGCCACCGCCCCCGCCGCGGGTGAAGTCCTGAAGGGTGCCGGTTACGGCCGGACCGACGACACCTGGGTCCCCGACTCCCTCCACACCGGAGACTTCACCGTCGGCGCGGTGGAAACCACAACCGTCGGCATCGACGGCACCCCTGTCTGCAAGGGCGACACCGGCGCACCGGTCTTCCGTGAGAAGGACGGCCGTCCCGAACTCGTCGCGATCGCCAGCAGGTCCTGGCAGGGCGGCTGCCTCGGGTCGGACGAGACCCGAACCGGTGCCGTGGCCAGCCGGGTGGACGACCTGCGGGCGTGGATCACCGAGAGCACTGCCTCCACGCTGAACGTGTGGAACCTGCAGATGCTCACCAAGACCTCCACCGGGCTGTACCACTCCATGCGTAACAGCAACGGCGACTGGACGTCCTTCGGCAACGTGCAGAACGCCGCCGGCACCATCGAGGACATCCAGTTCGCCGCCGACGCCGCCATCAAGGGCAAGAACTACGTCTTCGCCGTGGGCGGCAACGGACATCTCTACCAGGCCAACCGGCGCGTGACCGGCGGCTGGGCCGCCTTCCGCGACCTGACGGCCGAACTCGGCGACAAGCCCGGGCTCACCCGCATCGCTGTGACGTCCACCGGCACCGGTCTCGCCCTGATCGGCCTCGCCGACGGGCGCGTGTACCACGCCACCCAGGACGCCAGTGAAGTCTGGTCCAAGTGGGGTGATGTCACCGCCAAGCTCGGGGTCCTCGGCAATGCCACTCAGGTCACCGTCGCGCACACCTCCGGCGGCCAGACCCAGGTCGGCGTGGCCGCTGACGGCAAGGCCTACCACGGCATCCGCGAATCCGACGGGACGTGGAGCGACCGCTGGCGCGCTGTCAGCGCACTGGAGACCAAGCTGACCTCGGCGGTCAACGGCATGTCCTTCGCCGGTGTCGCGGGCGACCTCCAGATCGTGCTCACCAGTGTCACCGGCGAGAAGAAGCACGCCATCCGTAAGGCCGACGGGACCTGGAGCGGGTTCGGCGATCTCGGCGACGAACTCGGGCGGGACACGATCGTCGGTGTGGACGCCACCGCGGTCGACGGGGAACTCCAGGCAGCGGTCGTCACCACGGACGGGAAGATCAAGCACACCGTGCGCCACGCCGACGGCAAGTGGGACGCCACCGAAGTGGTCGTCGGTTACCCCGGCACCCCCGAAACCGTCGCGCTGACCGGCAGCACCAAGTAACCGCAGCGGTAGCTGCGTACCCGGTCCGGCTTCTGACGCAAGTCGAGGAACACACATGAACTCCAGACACTTCCGCACGGTGCGTGCCCTGGCGCTGCTGTCCGCCACAGCGGCAGCAGGCACGCTCACCCTCACCTCTCCCGCTCAGGCAGTCATCGGGGACCCGGTGACCAGCAACACCTACGCCTTCACCGCCGAAGTCGCGATCGGTGCCGGCGACGACAAGGAGCGCGCCTGCACGGGTGCTCTCGTCGCCCCCCGATGGATCCTCACCGCCGGCAGTTGCTTCACCGACGGCACCACCGGTCCCGTCGCGGGCAAGCCCACGGTGAAGAGCGTCGCCACCATCGGGCGCAACGACCGCACCTCCGGTGGGGGTCACGTCAGTGAGATCGTCGACCTGGTGCCACGGCCCGGGCGTGACCTGGTCATGGCCCGCCTCGCCACCCCCGCCGCCGGCATCACCCCCGTCACCATCGCCACCGAACCGGTGTCCACCGGCGAAACACTCACGGTTCCCGGCTACGGCCGCACCGCGACCGAATGGGTGCCCGACAAACTGCACACCTTCTCGTTCATCGTCGACGGCGCGACCGACACCGACCTGAACATCACCGGTGAGTCCGCCGAGGACGCGATCTGCAAGGGCGACGCCGGCGCGCCACTCCTCCGCGAGGCCGAAGGAAAGCTGGAACTCGTCGGAGTCAGCAGCCGCTCATGGCAAGGCGGCTGCTTCGGCGAGACCGAGACCCGCAACGGCGCGGTAGCCGCCCGCGCCGACAACACCGTCCTCGGCTCCCGCCTCTCCCCCGGCCGGCGCCTGCTCCCGGGCGACACCCTCGCCTCCGCATCCGCCGAACTCACCATGCAGGCCGACGGCAACCTGGTCATCCGGTCCAACGCGGGCAAGACCCTGTGGTCCACCGGCACCGCCGGCAACGCCGGCGCCACCGCCGTACTCGACACCACCGGAAACCTGACCGTCCGGAACGCCGCCGACACGGAAACCCTGTGGGAGGCGAAGACCTCCGCCCCCGGCGGCTCCGCCGTTCTGTACGACCGCGGCAATCTCGTCGTACTCGACGCGCAGGCGCAGTCCGTGTGGTCGAGCGGCACGGCCATCCGCCACGACTACAACGGCGACGGCCGCAGCGACATGGCCGCCTGGTACAACTACACCGACGGCCGCGACGCCGTCCACAGCTTCCTCGGCGACACCGACGGCGCCATCACCAAGCCCTTCACCTCCTACGATGTCGCGGACGGTGTCTGGGACACGAGGGCGATAAAGTACCTCACCGGCGACTTCGACGGCGACGGCCGCGGTGACATGGCCGTCCTCAAGGGCTACAGCGACACCAGCGTCAAGCTGTGGGTGGCCCTCGGCAGAAGCGACGGCGGCTTCGGCACCCCGTACACCGCCTGGAGTGCTCCGGCCGGCAGCTTCCACATCAGCTACATGACCCCCCAGGCCGGCGACTTCGACGGTGACGGCCGGGACGACATGGCCGTCTGGTACAACTACGCCGACGGAACCACCAGGCTCTGGACGTTCACCAGCACGGCCAAGGGCACTTTCGACGCGCCTTTCAGCTCCTGGTCCGCCCCCTCGGGCAGCTGGCTGCGCGCCCGCACCAAGTTCATCACCGGTGACTTCGACGGCGACGGCCGCGACGACCTGAGCGTCTTCTACGGCCAGGGGGACGACACCGTGAAGGCCTACGTCTTCCCGGCTGCTCCCGACGGCGGCTTCGCCGCTCCCGCCGCGTGGTGGCAGAGCCCGTCCCTGGACTGGAACCGCACCACCCCGCACGCGGGGGACTTCAACGGCGACGGCCGCGACGACGCGCTCGTCTGGTACGACTACACCGACGGCAGCGACAAGACCTCCACCATGCTGTCCGAGAACGTCGGCGGCAAGGACCGGTTCGGGTCCGCCAAGCTCACGCTCAACAGCCCTCCCGGCAACTTGGACGTCAGCCGCATGCAGTTCGTCACGGGCGACTACGACGGTGACGGCCGGGACGACCTCGCCACGCTCAACCACCAGGCTGACGGCACCGTGAAGATGTGGACCTGGACGGCCCGGGCCGACACCCTGTTCAACGGCGGCCTCGCGGGCTGGAGTGCCCCCGCCGGCAGCTGGGCCTTCGCCTCCGCCCGCTTCTTCACCACCTACACCAACTGACACAGAAGTGGCCCTCCGCGGCTGTTCCGGCATCGATCAGCTGCCGGAGCAGCCGCGCAGGCTGTGAACGAGGCGGATGTGCTCCGCCGGTTCGGGACGACGACGTCCCGCGAACACCCCGGGTCGCCGTGTCGCGGGCGAACGGCCGGCAGAAGGTACCCGCAAGCGCCCGAGTGGTCCCGGTGAGGGCGACTGGACGCGCCGGGGCGGCCCGGGGGATCCTCACCTGGCCGCTCGGCGCCCACAGGCCCAGTACTCTGCTCTCCAGATCGTCCGAGGGCGCGGCCGGTACGGCCCACCTCACGAACACGGACGACTCGTCGAGGGCACGTCGGCCCGGACGAACTCCCCGCACGCGAAGATGGTGACCACATGCCGGCCGGCCCGATATCCGCCCGCGACACGCGTGACCGGCTCCCCTCACTGACCGGCCTGCGCTTCTGGGCGGCGCTGGCGGTAGTCCTCTACCACCTGTCGAGGCAGACAGGAAAGCTGCCCTGGATCAGCGACCTGACCTGGTACGGACGCAGCGGGGTGACCTTCTTCTTCGTCCTGTCGGGCTTCGTGCTGGCGTGGACCTACGACGGGAAGTCCGTACCTCCCGCCGTCTTCTTCTGGAGGCGCTTCGCCAGGATCTGGCCCCTGCTGGCAGTGTCCGTCGTCGCCTCCGTCACGGTGTGGCGTCTCATGGGGACCGAGGTCTCCCTCCGGGGCGTCGTCGCCACGCTGGGTCTCGTCAACTCCTGGACGCCCGAGCGTCAGTACCTCGTGGGTGGCAATCCCGCCGCCTGGTCACTCAGTGACGAGGCCTGGTTCTATCTCCTGTTCCCGTTGCTGCTGATGCTGCCGCTGCTGCGCTCGGCCCGCGGAAGAACGTGGTGCGCCCTCGCGCTGTGCGTCGCGTCGGTGGCCGTCTGGGCTTCCGGAGTGCTGTTCGACGATCCGGCCATCCGGCTCTGGGCGCTCGACTACTTCCCTCCGACGCGCACCCTCCAGTTCGTCCTCGGTGTGGTCGTGGGCCTGGCGGTCAAGCGCGGATGGCGGCCACCGGTAGGCCTCCCTGTGGCAGTCGCACTCGTCCTGGCCGGTCATATGGCACTGATTCCCTGGTCGCAGGCGGTCCCGGACGGCTTCTGGTACAGCCCGTACAGTGCCTCGCACCTGCTGTCCGCACCGCTCTTCGCCCTTCTCGTGGCCGCGGCCGCCACGGCCGACCTCCAGGGCCGCAGGACGGGTCTGGGCGGCCCCTGGATGATCCGGCTCGGGCACTGGTCCTTCGCGTGGTACCTGTTCCACGAGATCGTGATCAGAGCGCTCGTCGGTCACCTGGGCCGACCGGACACCCAGGCCGCCACGCTGAAGCTCTGGCTGCTCGCACTGGGTATCAGTCTGGTCGTCGCGGCGATGGCCTACCAGTGGGTGGAGCACCCGCTGGAACGCCTGCTCCGTCGGGCAGGGCCGGGTGGCGGCGCCGCGGCGCCTCCTCGTCCGGGGAGGCCGGAGGCCGGGGCGCTGCAACCCACCGCGCCGAGTCAGGGCCCCTCGGCCTTCGAGAAATAAGTGCGTACGACGAAGGGTCCGGGTGGACACGCGACGTGTCCACCGGCAGGCGGCGTCCGACGGCCTCGTACACGTCACGGGGATCGGGTCCACGGCCTCCGCGCCGCAACTCGTATGCTCTCGACAAGTCCGCTCTTCGGAAGGTATGACACGTGAACTACAGGGTTCAGCCCACCGCACAGGTCGACGACAGCGCCGAGATCGGGGCCGGCAGCAGCGTGTGGGAGCTCGCCCAGATCCGTGAGGGGGCCAGGCTCGGCGAAGGTTGTGTGGTCGGCCGGGGCGCCTATGTGGGTACGGGCGTGCGGATCGGGGACAACGTCAAGCTGCAGAACTACGCCCTGGTGTACGAGCCGGCCGAGCTCGGCGACGGTGTCTTCGTCGGCCCCGCCGTGGTCCTCACCAACGACCACAACCCGCGCTCGGTCGACCCCCAGGGCAAGCAGAAGCGCGGCGGCGACTGGGAGGCCGTCGGGGTGAAGGTCGCGGAAGGCGCTTCTCTGGGCGCCCGCTCCGTCTGTGTCGCTCCCGTGCGGGTCGGACGCTGGGCGATGGTGGCGGCCGGCGCCGTCGTCACGAAGGACGTGCCGGACTTCGCACTGGTCGTCGGCGTACCGGCACGGCAGATCGGCTGGGTCGGCCGCAGCGGACAGCGCCTCACCGAGAAGACGGGCGAACCCGGGGTCTGGGCCTGCCCGCAGAGCGGTGAACTGTACGAGGAGCGGGACGGTGTTCTGACCGAACGCGCGGTCTGACACCCCGGGCGGCCGCCGTCCCCGCTCCTGCGACGAACGGCGGCCCCGGGTGGGCGTGCCTTCCGCCTCTCCCCCGGAGAAGCGTCTCCCCACGCCGCTCAGCGGCTCGGCCGTCCGCTGCCGCTCCTCACGCGTCGCCCTGCGACGCCCCGCCCGGACCACCGCTCGTCCTTCGGCGGAGGACGACTCGGCCGGTCCGGCCGAGCCCGGCGGCACGGGCCCACAGCACATCCGTCAGCATCTCGTCACGGTGCGCCCGCGATAAGCTGACCACCGCTGCGCCGCACGGATGTGCGACCTTCTTGATAACGCCTCTATACGATCATCAGGGCGCAGAGTGAACGTGCGAAGGGATTCAGATGAATAGCCACGTGCTCTATCTCGCACACGGCAGTTACCGAGTGCGAGCGGCACGCGAGCACGTGAAGAGGCTGGCGGGTTCCGGCTCTCGGGTCCTGCTGGTGGTACCGGCCAAGGAGAGCTGGGCGGAGGCCGTCGCGGAGCTCGAGGCCTTCGACAACGTCGAGGTCGTCCAGCTCACCCCGGACAGCAAGGGCTCGGTCCTGAAGGCGGCGAAGAAGTTCGTCCTGGCCAGGACAGGCCCCGTCTCTTCCGTCGACACGGTGGTCGCCGGCGACGCCCAGTCCCTGCCGACGGCCTGGATGCTGACGAAGCAGCGCCCCGACGTCACACTCCGGCTGGAACCGTACGCTCCCGACGGGCGCGTCGCCGAGGCCTCCGACATCGCCGTGGTCACTCCGTGGTACCCCTCGCCGAACAATCCCTATGCGGGCGCCTTCGTGAAGATGGCGACCCGCAGCGTCGCCGACGAGTTCGACCGGGTCTCGATCATCCACACCGAGGACTGGTCCGGCCACGCGGACGCCGCACTGAACGACGCGATCAAGATCACGACCGACCGTCTCCAGGACAACAGGGGCCTGATCCCTGTCCTGGACACCCCCGAAGGCACTCTTCTCCGCGTTCCGGTGCCCCTCGTCCACCGGAAGAACTACAGCCCCTGGGCCACCGCCCAGGAAACGGCGTTGCGCAAGGCACTGCCCGGGGGCCGGATCAAGGCCCCCGTCATCCATGCCCACGCCGGTATCTACGGTGGCGTGCTCGCCATGCGGCTGGCACAGCCCGACGCCCGCATCGTGGTGACGGAACACGCCACCTTCCTGAACAGGATCTTCTCCCAGCCCGCCGCTCGCGCCCTCTACCACGACGTGCTGGTGCGGGCGGATGCCTTCCTCTGCGTCAGCACCTATCTGCGTGACCAGATCGCCGCCGAGTTCCCGGACGTCGCCGACAAGCTGCGGGTGGTCCCGAACGTCGTCGACTTCGACTCCTTCGCCTCCGGCTGCGACTACTCCCAGGACCTGCGCAAGTGGCTGTACGTCGGCCGGCTGGTCAAGCACAAGGGAGTGGGGGAACTGCTGGAGGCCTTCGCGCTGGTCGCGGAGAAGGACCCCCTGGTCACGCTCACCATGGTGGGCAGCGGCGCCCTGGAGGAGGAACTCCTCACCCGCGCCGAGGTGCTGGGAATCGCCGACCGTTTCACCGTTTCCCCCCCGGTCACGCCGGACGAGGTCAACGGGCTGATGCACCAGCACGATCTGCTCGTACACGCCAGCAAGATCGAGACCTTCGGGATGACCATAGTCGAGGCCGTCGCGGCCGGGCTTCCGGTCCTCGTGACCCGGAGTTTCGGGCCGGAGGAAACGCTGTCCGGCATCGAGACCGTGGCCGGTTCACTGATGGAGATCAGCGACGACCCTCAGGTCATCGCCGACGCCTACTGGGACCTGCGTGCCCGTGCGGCCGACCTCGATCTTCCCGCGGCACGCGAAGTCCTCGAGCAGCGGTACGGCGCTCCGGCTGTGGCGCAGCAGCTGATGGACGTGTACCTGGACCGTCCGTCGGCTCCCGTCGCTGTCGATACGCCGGCCTCCCCCGGCGGCGATGCCGCCCTGCCGGCGGACACGCAAGGCGCCCCTGCCCTCGCGGCCGGGGCCGGGGCCCCGGTATCGGAGACCGATGCGGAGCCCTCTGCCGAAGGCGCCGCACAGGTCGGCCGGGCCGTGCTGCTCGCGCTCGCGCCTCCGAAGCCGCGCCGTGTCGCGGACTTCGCGAACCACCTGCTGGAAAGTGGTGTGCACGTCACGGTGGTGACCGCCAACAACGCGGCCTGGCGGCGCACCGGTCTGGACGCACGCGTCACCCTGGTCAGCATCGAGCAGGGTGAGAAGCGGTTGCTGATCCCTCGTGGTGAGCGCTTCGTCGTCTACAAGGCGCCGCGGGCCATTCTCAACCGCGCGCGCAGGATGGCCCGGAAGCGTCGGACGGCCATCGCCTCCGAACTCATGGTCGCCGCCACGCAGCGGGTGCACACGAAGGCGGCCAACGCGTTCCACAAGAACGTCTTCAACCGTGGGTACCGAGAGGTGCGGCCGCAACTGCTCTCCCGCATCGCCCGGCGCAAGGCACTGCCCGAGCTTCGTCTGGACCTGACGGACCACGTGTTCGTGTGCGACATCAACAGCACGGTGACCGGCTGGAAGTGGGCCAAGGCGTACCCGAACCTCACGGTGACGACGAATCTCGACCGGTCGACCTACTCCGCCCAGAAGGCGTGACAGCGGCAGCGCGGGCCGGCACGACGGCCCGCGCTGCTTTCGGTCGACCGCCCTGCTCAGCGCGTGGCGAACAGTGAAACAGCCGAGGCCCGAATCACCATGATTCGGGCCTCGGCTGTGTGACGGACGTCGTCGTGCCTACTCGGCGGCCGGACGGCCCACGATTTCCCTCAGCCGCTCCTCGAACGGAATGAGGACGGCTTCTCGCGTGTAGATGTCGGCGTGCCGCCGCGCCGCTTCGCGCTGCTCCGGGTCGAGGTCCCTGGCGGCCTTTCCGGCTGCCACCATCGATGCCGCCAGAGCATCCACATCGAGACCGTCCGCGTTGAACCACAGCGGATAGCCTTCCAGCACGTCCTGTGCGGCGATCCCCGGCGCGTGGACGGAGACGATGGGGTGCCCGAACGCCATGTACTCGAAGATCTTTCCAGAGGTCACGTACTTGCCGCCGCCTGCCAGGAAGACCAGTACGTCGGCGCTCTCGTAGACGCTTCCGACTTCGGTCTTGGAGACCGGCCCACGGTAGCGGAGCCCCGTGTCCTCCTCTCCCCGTTCCCGGGCCCCCTCATCGAGGCCGAGACGTGCGAGCAGGGGTTGAGGACTGTTCTTGAAGAAGCCCAGGTGGCCGTGTATCTCGAGCTCGGCACCCGCCATCTCGGGATGACGACGGGCGATCCTGAACGCGTCGGCCATCTCCTCCACCGGCTGCTTCGCAGTGAGCGTACCGAGGTAGGCGAAGGTGAGCGGCTTCTGCGTCTTCTCCGGATCGACCAGCTCCTGCGGCTCCGCCGGGGGCGCGCTCTCCGGGATCACGTCCGCGTCCCAGCCGTTCGGCACGACCATCATCCGGTCCGCTACGTCCGGGTAACGCTCCGCGTGCCATCCGCGCAGCGCCTCGTTCACGAACACCGCCGCGGAGGCCCGCTCCAGCGCCTTCTTCTCCCAGTTCCAGGCGATGTGACCGGGGGGGAACGCGGGTTCGTCGGTGAAGAGGTCCAGCGTCCACGAGTCCCGGTAGTCCATGACGTACGGAACACCGGTGAGGCGGTTGAACAGCCACGCGGCTCCGAAGGAGGCGAACGGGTTACCCGTCGCCACCACCACGTCGAACCGCTTCTTCGCGTGCAGCTTCAGGCCACGCGCCACCGAGGCCCAGGCCCAGGAGGCGTAACGCTCGGGGAAGACCTTCTCCTGGCCGAACTCGAACAGACGACGGGCCATCAGGGGAAACGTCCTGCGCAGCGCACTGAAGCTGCGCAGGTCCTGCTGCCAGGAGTACTGGTTCAGCGAAGGCCGCTCCACCCGGATGCGGGGATCGACGGTCTCCGAAAGCCCCTCGTCGACCGATCCGATGACGTCGTAGAGGAAGTTGAGAGGCGCGGCGCACACCGTGACGTCCCAGTCCTTCGCCGCCAGGTGATTCGCCGTCGCCCTGGCGCGGTACACGCCACTGGCACGAGACGGTGGGAAGTAGAAAGCCAGGTAAAGCACCCTGAGCCGTCGGCCACTACGGTTGTTCATCGGTGTCCTTGTCGGAGGCGATCAGCGACCGCTGAGCATTCGGGGGTATGTCGTAGTCGAGGCCGTAGCAGACCCTCGGGGCCGTTCCTTCGGCCGTCCACGCTTCCATGAGCTGCGCCGCACGGGGCACGGAGAGCGCGTCGCTCACGACCAGGAGATCGAGTCCCCCACGTGCCTCGAAGGGCGCACGGACCATCCGGGCCTTGGCGTCGGGCCACACCCGTCGGTGCAACGGCATGAACACCTTACGATGCAGCCTGGCCGCGACACGTCGTTCGTACGTCTTGAGCGCGCGACGGGCCCGGCCGTGCAGCGGCCCACGCCCTACGGCGCGGACGGTGGCACGCGGTGCCCGGTACAGCACCGCGTGCTCCATCCGCCTGGGCAGATGCCGGGCTTCCAGTGCGGCCAGTGTCGTCACGGCGACTCCGGGCGCGAACTGGACGTTTTGCCAGGACTTCTTCTTGTCCACGACCACGAGGACATGGGCGCCGTTCGACACGGCCTCGGCCGACTCGTCCAGCACCGCACGCTTGCGTGACCCACCCAGGGCCAGGAACAGAACCTGCATGTCACTCCATCAATCGAGGGCGCCGGCCCGTTCGGTACCCTCACTCCGGTTCTGCGCAGCCGCGGGGAACCAGAGCCGGTAATGAGCCTGCGCAACAGCCTCGTAGCCGTAACGGCTCGCCAGGACCTCCTGTGCGCGCGTCAGGTCCAGGCCGTGCTCGAAACGGTCGCGCAGTCGCCAGTAGCCGTCACTGATCGACTCCGCGTTCTCCTCGACGTCGATGAGTTCGCCGGCCTCGGTCTCTATCCCGGCGAGCGTCTCCTCCGGACCGCCGCACCGCGTGACCAGGACGGGCATACCGGCGGCCACGGCCTCCACCACGGTCATCCCGAACGTCTCGTAGCGGCTGGGGTGCACGAGGAGATCGTGCTCGCGCATCAACGCGAGTGCCGTCTCCGGCGGAACGGCTCCCAGGAACGAGACCGAGTCGGCCAGCCCCAGCTCGGCCACCCGCTCCGTGAGCTGCGCGCGCAGCTCGCCCTCTCCCACCATGGTGAGCGAGAGCCGAGGGTCCTTGGCGTGGCACTGTGCGAACGCCTCGACGAGCCAGGCCACACCCTTGCGCGGGATCAGTCCGCCGAGGAACAGCCACCGGTTCAGCGCGGTGACGGGGGTGGTTCGCTGTGTCTCGAACGAGATCGGGTTGGGGATCTGCTGGATCTTGTCCGCGTGGTGCGGGAACTCCGCCGTCAGCACGTCCCGGATCGGGTCTCCGACCGCGAAGAAGCCGTCGACCCGGTGCAGCAGTTCGTCGTACAGCTCCCGGGCGTCCGGTTCGGCCAGCACACGGTCCAGGTAGGTGGCGTGCTCGGTGACGAACACCCGGGCGTCAGGGCGGGCGTTCTGCAGAGCGGCCCATCCTCCCGGCAACCCGACGTGGGCGTGGACCACAGGCGCGTCGATCGGCTTGCCGCTCAGCGCCGCGCGCAGCTGGCGCTCGTGGTTCCGAGCCAGCGCTCCGAAGTCCTGACCGCGCGGAGTGGTCACGGCGAGGTGGACGAGCTGCGCACCGCCCACCGTCGGGACGGGGCGCACCGCCAGCGGGGCAAGGGTCCGGTTCGCCGCCTCGACCGCTTCCACGGTGCGCTGGTCCATGCGGGACACCCAGGTGTCACAGTGGTAGACGCGCAGACTGTCGCAGCCCGGAGCGGTGGCGTCGACCATTGCCTGGACGAACGCCCCTCGGAAAGGCAGTTCGCGAGACGGATACCACGGCGTGACAACAGCCGCGTCCCGGGACGCTGCCTCACTCATTGACGACTTCTTCCCTAGCACAACCGGTAGTCGGACACTTTATCATCGGGGCGATTCCGAACGGCAATCACCTCTCACCGCTGACGCGTCGAGCGCCTGTGCGCAAAACACGTAGCCTGCCGGTAACCACATCTGCAAGGAGTACAAACACTGTGAAGGTCCTTAGTGTCGTCGGGGCGCGCCCGCAGTTGGTCAAGCTCGCACCGATTGCTGCCGCATTCGCCGGAACCGGCCATCAGCATGTGATCGTGCACACAGGCCAGCACTACGACGCGGACCTGTCCGATGTCTTCTTCTCCGGTTTGGGCATTCCCGACCCGGATGTCCACCTCGGCATCGGTTCCGGTAGCCACGGCGCTCAGACGGGCGGGGTGCTGACGGCCATGGATCCGGTTCTCGAAGCCGAGCGGCCCGACTGGGTGCTGGTGTACGGGGACACGAACTCGACGCTGGCCGGGGCGCTCTCCGCCGTCAAGATGCACCTGCCTGTGGCCCATCTGGAGGCCGGTCTGCGTTCCTTCAACCGCCGGATGCCGGAGGAGCACAACCGCATCCTCACGGACCACGCGGCCGACCTTCTCCTCGCTCCGACGGAGGAGGCCATGCGCCATCTGGCCACCGAGGGGCTGGCCGGGCGCTCCGTACTGGCCGGTGACGTCATGGTGGACGTCTGCCTCCGCATCAGGGACGCGGTCGCATCCGGTGAGCACCCCAAGCCCGTGCTGCCGGAAGGCATCGACCCGGACGCCCCCTATCTGCTGGCGACGCTCCACCGTCCCGACAACACCGACTCCCCCGAGCGGCTCGCGGCGTTGCTGGACTCCCTGGCGGCTCTCCCCGTACCGGTGGCGCTGCTGGCCCACCCCCGTCTCGTCGCACGCGCCGAGGAGCACGGAATCGACCTGAACCGCGGTTCCCTGCATGCCGGACGGCCTCTCCCCTATGCCGGGCTGGTCGCCGCGGTGATGGGTTCCGCCGGCGTGGTCACGGACTCGGGCGGACTGCAGAAGGAGGCGTTCCTCCTGGACCGTGTGTGCACGACCATTCGCCCGGAGACCGAGTGGGTGGAGACGCTCCAGGGCGGTTGGAACCAGTTGGTTCCCGACCCGCACCAGCTCCAGGCGTCCGCATGGGCGGACATCGCCCTGCGTCCCGCGCCGACCACCGACCGTGGCCTTCCCTACGGCGACGGCAAGGCGGCGAAGCGCGTGGTCGAGCTGCTGGAACTGCACCGCCGCTGACCCGGATCCCGTGACGCGAGTACGCCGTCGTCCGTCTCCGGAACGACTCGCGTCACGGGAACCCGTCAGGGCGCGGGTCAGGCGCCGGGCATCTCCTCCGCGACGAACCGCCGGAGCCATGCCCGGAAGCCGGGCCCCAGGTCCTCGCGTTCGCAGGCGAGCCCCACGATGGCGCGCAGGTAGTCGCCGCGGTCACCTGTGTCGTAACGACGCCCCTTGAAGACGACGCCGTGGACCGGGCCGCCCAGCTCCTCGTCGGCCGCGAGCTCCTGCAAGGCGTCGGTCAGCTGGATCTCGCCCCCTCGGCCGGGTTCCGTCCGGTTCAGCACGCGGAACACCGACGGGTCCAGCACGTACCGTCCGATCACCGCGAGGTTGCTCGGCGCGTCCGCCGGCTCGGGCTTCTCGACGAGCCCGGTGATGCGGACGACATCCGCGTCGGCGGTGGCCTCGGCCGCCGCGCAGCCGTAGAGGTGGACCTGCCCCGGATCCACTTCCATGAGTGCGACGACGCTTCCCCCTTCACGCTCCTGGATCTCGACCATGCGGGCGAGCAGCGGGTCGCGAGGGTCGATCAGGTCGTCGCCGAGAAGCACCGCGAACGCCTCGTCCCCCACATGCGGCTCCGCGCACAGCACGGCGTGCCCCAGCCCCTTCGGGTCTCCCTGGCGCACATAGTGCATCGTGGCCAGTTCGCTGGACTCCTGCACCCTGAGCAGCCGCTCGGTGTCGCCCTTGCGTGAGAGAGCGGACTCCAGCTCGTAGTTGCGGTCGAAGTGGTCCTCGAGCGGGCGCTTGTTGCGCCCGGTGACCATCAGCACGTCGGACAGTCCCGCCGCTGCCGCTTCCTCCACGACGTACTGGATCGCGGGCTTGTCCACGACCGGGAGCATTTCCTTCGGCGTGGCCTTCGTGGCAGGCAGGAAGCGCGTCCCGAGACCTGCGGCGGGAATGACTGCTTTCTTGATCATGTGGTGCCCGATACTCACTTTCCTGGGCAGCGAGAGGCCCCGGCGACCGCCGCCGGGGCCTCTCGAACGGTACGGGTGGGCTCAGCCGCCGATGACGACGCGGCGTACGCCCGTCCAGTTGGCCGGGTCCGTCGTGCGGCGGCCGTCGACCAGGACGCGGACGTCCGGCAGGTCGGCGGCGGCCAGCTCGCGGTACTCCGCGTGGTCGGCCTGGAGGATCGCGGCGGTGACCGTCTGGCCCTCGTGCGGCACGAGGCCGTGCGCGGTCAGCTCGTCGGACGTGTACATCGGGTCCGAGACGAACGGCACCGCGCCGCGCGCCTTCAGCGCCTCGACGACACCGAAGACACCGGAGAACGCGGTCTCCTTGACGCCACCACGGTAGGCGGCGCCCAGCACCAGGACACCGACGCCGTCCAGGTCGCCGTAGGCGGCGGCCAGCAGGTCGACGGAGTACTCCGGCATCGCGGCGTTGGCCTCACGGGCCGAGCGCACGACGGTGGCCTCCGGGTCGTTCCACAGGTACATCCGCGGGTAGATCGGGATGCAGTGGCCGCCGACGGCGATGCCCGGCTGGTGGATGTGGCTGTAGGGCTGGCTGTTGCAGGCCTCGATGACCTTCTTGACGTCGATGTCGTTCTTGTCGGCGAACCGGGCGAACTGGTTGGCCAGACCGATGTTGACGTCGCGGTAGGTGGTCTCGGCGAGCTTGGCGAGCTCGGAGGCCTCCGCCGTGCCGAGGTCCCAGACACCGTTCGGGCGCGGCAGGTCCTCGCGGTCGTCGAAGTCGAGCACGGCCTCGTAGAACTCCACACCGCGCTGCGAGGACGCCTCGTCGATGCCGCCGACGAGCTTGGGGTAGCGGCGCAGGTCGGCGAAGACGCGGCCGGTCAGCACGCGCTCCGGGGAGAAGACGAGGTGGAAGTCCACCCCCGGGGTCAGGCCGGAACCCTCGGCGAGCATGGGTGCCCAGCGGGTACGGGTGGTGCCGACGGGCAGCGTGGTCTCGTAGCTGACGAGGGTGCCCGGCTTGAGGCCTGCGGCGATGGCCTTCGTCGCGGAGTCCATCCAGCCGAAGTCGGGGGTCCCCTCGGCGTCCACGAACAGCGGGACGACGACCACGACGGCGTCGGACGCGGCGACCGCGGCCGTGGTGTCCGTCGTCGCGGACAGGAGGCCCGCGCCCACGGTCTCCTTGAGCTTGGCGTCCAGGTCGTGTTCGCCGGGGAACGGCTCGGTGGCCGCGTTGACCAGCTCGACGACCTTCTCGTTGACGTCCGCGCCAATGACCGTGTGGCCCTTGGCAGCGAACTGCACGGCGAGCGGAAGGCCGATCTTGCCGAGCGCGACTACACAGATGTTCATCGGGATACTTTCCTCTTCAGCCTGGACAGCATGTGGCGCAGCCGCTGGCCCGCACCGGGTTTGATCTCCCACAGGGGCGCCGTCGTGATGACGAGCCGGCCCTTGGGGTTCTGGTTCGCCGACACCCTGTACGGGACGGCCTGCCGCCAGCGGCGGGCCAGGGGCAGCGGCTTCCCTTTGGTCTTCACCGGGATCTCGTACGTCGAGCCCGCCACGTCCACGTACACCCGGACGCCGAGCTTCGCTTTCACGGCGTGGACCGGAACCCGTGTCCGCACCGTGGTCGCCCTGCCGTCTTCGGCCACGCCGACGGTGCACTCCCCTCCGTCGGAGGGGAGCTGGTGGTTGGACGGCAGTCGGCGCGCGCCGGGCTTGTCCGCGGCCTTGGGCATGGCGCCCTTGGCGAGGCGCACGGTCGTGGAGCCGGTGTCGCCCAGGACACCGATCCGGACCGTGAGCACGACGGCCAGGTCGTCACCGGTCTGGTCCCATTCGGCCGCGATCAGCTCGGTCCCCTGCGCCAGCCGCCCGGGCACTGCCTCGCCGACCAGTTCGTAGACGCGGTCGGGAATGCCGAGGGCATCGTCGCGGAAGCCGGGGTACATCGCGAAGGCCCGGCCGTCCTCGAGGTGGAAGGGCGGGGCCCCGTGGTCCGCCTCCTCGGTGACGGCGCGCACCAGTGCGTCCACGGCTCCCGCCTGCGCGAGGCAGATCCGCACCCGGCGCTTGACGTCCAGGGAGTCCCTGAGCTCGTCGGTGAGGTACTCGTCCGCGAGGGCGGCGACGCCCTCGCAGACCTCCTGCCGGGTCGCGGTGTCGAGCGCGAGGAAGTCGTCCTGGATGAGCTTGGCGATCTCCCAGGTGAAGTGCCGCTTGAAGAGCGCGTCCCGGTCGGGTCCCGCTTCCACCAGCGTGGCGGCGTGTTCCATGATCCTGGCCGTGCAGCGCAGCCGGGACAGGTGATTGGCCCGGTAGGTGATGTTGCTGGCGTCGCCGCGCTTCACCGCGTAGTAGAAGGTGTAGTCCGAGAGGACCGAGATCTTCCGGGCCCGGACGCACGCCTCGATGGTGAACGGCTGGTCGCTCCCCACCGGCAGGTCCTCGGGGAAACGCAGACCGTGCTTCTCCACCAGCTCGCGGCGGAAGAGCTTGGTGTTCGCCAGCGTGAAGGGCAGGGCCGAACGGAAGAGACTGACGTCCGGATCGCTCTTCTTGTAGAGCGCTTGGTGCACGTACCGGCCGTTGGTTCCGACCATCTTGCCGACGACCACGTCGGAGTCGTGCTCGTCGGCGCAGCCCACCAGGCGGGCGAGGGCTTCCTCGCCCAGGTAGTCGTCGGAGCCGATGAAGTACACGTACCGCCCGGTGGCCATCTCCAGGGCACGGTTGCTGGGTGCCGCCGGTCCGCCGGAGTTCTCCTGGTGGATCACCTTGACGGTGCCGGGGTACTTCGCCGCGAAGCGGTCCAGTTCAGCGCCGCTCTCGTCCGTGGACCCGTCGTCCACGGCGATGACCTCGAGCCGGTCGACACCGATGCTCTGTCCCACGAGCGAGTTCAGGCACTCGGTGAGGTACGGCATCGTGTTGTAGACGGCCACGACCACGGAAACATCGGGTGTGGTCAATTGGCCACGCCCTCGGTCTCTCTCCCGTCCAGCCGCACGGAGCGCCTGGTCGCCGCGGACTCCAGGACCGCCGCCGCGACCTCGACGGTACGCAGCCCCTGCCGCAAGGTGCAGATGTCGGCCGACTCGCCCCGTACCGCGTCCCTGAAGAGCTCGTGCTCGACCAGCAGCGGCTCCCGCTTCGGGATCGCGTAGCGGATCATGTCGCCCTCGGAGACACCGCGGAACGCGCGCAGCGCCTCCCATTCGGTGGCCACCGCGGCGTTCGAGTGGAACGTGAGGTCGGCGGTGAGGGTGTCGGCGATGTAGCAGCCGCGCTCACCGGTGACCGACGTGAAGCGTTCCTTGAGCGGGCTCAGCCAGTTGACCAGGTGGTTGACCATGGTGCCGTCGGAGAGCTGCCCCACCGCGGAGACCATGTCCTCGTGGGGGCGGCCGGACTTGGAGACGGTGTGCGCCGCGATCGAGGCGTACGTCCGGCCGGTCACCCAGCCCGTCAGGTCGATGTCGTGCGTGGCCAGGTCCTTGACCACGCCGACGTCCGCGATGCGGTGGGGGAAGGGCCCCTGGCGGCGGGTGACGACCTGGAAGACCTCGCCGAGCTCGCCGGCCTCCAGGCGGCTGCGCAACGAGCGCAGGGCCGGGTTGCAGCGCTCGATGTGGCCGACGCCGGCCACGAGGCCGCGTGACTCGAAGGCCTCGACGAGGCGGCGGGCGCCCTCGACGGTGTCGGCCAGCGGCTTCTCGATCAGGGCGCAGACGCCCGCGTCGGCCAACTGGAGGCCGACTTCTTCGTGCAGGGCGGTCGGGCAGGCCACGACCGCGTAGTCGATGCCGAGCGCGATGAGCTCCTCGACGGTGGACAGGACGGGGGCGCCTTGCGCCCAGCCGTTCTTGTCGCCCATCGGGTCGACGACACCGACGAGTTCGACGCCCTCGAGGCCGGCGAGTACCCGGGCGTGGTGGCGTCCCATGGAGCCGAGGCCGACGAGGCCGGCCTTCAGTACGGCGGCGGTCACAGGCTCTCCCCCAGTGCGTTCACTGCGTTCACGATGCGCTCGAGGTCGCCCTCGCCGAGCGACGGGTGGACGGGGAGCGAGACGACCTCGGCGGCGGCCCGCTCCGTCTCGGGCAGGTCCCAGTCGCGGCCGGCCTTCTGGTCCGGCTCCCAGTACGGCTTCAGCCGGTGGATCGGGGTCGGGTAGTAGACGGCGTTGCCGATGCCCGCCTCGGTGAGCTTGGCCATCACGGCCTCGCGGTCGCCCTGCACCCGGATCGTGTACTGGTGGTAGACGTGACGGGCGCCCTCGGCGACCGGCGGCGTCGTCACGTTCGGGGCGGTGATGTGCGCGTCGAGGTACGCGGCGTTGGCGCGGCGCTGCTCGGTCCAGCCACCGACCTTGGTGAGCTGGACGCGGCCGACGGCGGCGGCCACGTCCGTCATGCGCATGTTGGCGCCGACGATCTCGTTGGCGTACCGCTGCTCCATGCCCTGGTTACGCAGGAGGCGGAGCGTGCGGGCGAGTTCGGCGTCGGCCGTGGTCACCATGCCGCCCTCGAGCGCGTGCATGTTCTTCGTCGGGTAGAAGCTGAACGTTCCGCCTTCGCCGAACGCACCGACGGGGGTGCCGTTCAGGGCCGCGGCGTGTGCCTGGCACGCGTCTTCGACGACGGCGAGCTTGTGCTTCCGCGCGAGGGGCATGAGCTTGTCCATGGCCGCCGGGTGACCGTAGAGGTGCACCGGCATGATGGCGGCCGTGCGCGGTGTGACGGCTGCCTCGACGGCGGCCGGGTCCAGGCCGTAGCTGCCGGCCTCGATGTCGGCGAACACCACGTCGGCACCGACCAGCCGGACGGCGTTGGCGGAGGCGGCGAAGGAGAAGGAAGGAACGATCACCTCGTCGCCGGGGCCGATACCGAGGGCGAGCAGGAGCATGTGCAGCGCGGAGGTACCGGAGTTGACGGCGACACAGTGACGGCCGTCGACCAGCTCGGAGAAGCCCTCTTCGAAGGCCGCGACCTCGGGGCCCTGTACGACGCGACCGCTGCGCAGCACGCGTACGGCGGCCTCGATCTCCTCTTCACCGATCACCGGGCGGGCAGCAGGAATCGGCTGCTCGTTGATGCTCGTCATGGACGTCCTCCTTGAACACCGCAAGAGCTCTTCACAGGCAGAGATCCGGGGTGCGGGACGTCTCACGAGGCCGCGCATCACCCCACCGGCAGATTGCCGACGCCCTGCCGAGGAAACAGGACCCGGCCGGTCCTGAACCGGGTCGGTCACCGACCGTAGTCCCCTCGCAGGAACTTCACAGGCAGCGACCGTCGTCACATTATCAGGGATTTCTTGGGTCATTTCAGGCCCGTTAACCGGCTTACGCATCAGTTTTGAAACAAAGCACGTGTCCCGCCCCGAAAGCTTAGGAGCGGGACACGGATAGATGAACAACCGGTTACGAATTAATCAGTCGGCGGTCGGTCCCGAATCGGCGGAGGAAGCCGAAGCCGTCACGGAAGGCGACGACTGCTCGGCGGCGACGGTCTTCTTCGCCGCCGCCTTCTTCGTCGTCGTCTTCTTCGCGGCCGTCTTCTTGGCCGCCGTCTTGGCAGCCGTCTTCTTGGTGGCCGCCTTCTTCGCCGTTGCCTTCTTCGCGGTCTTCCGCGCCGCGGTCTTCTTCACCGGAGTTTCCGGAGTTTCCGATTCCGCTTCCACTGCTCCGGTGCCAGGGGCATCGAGCGTGTCGGAGCCGGTGGCGGTGACCACGACGGCCGCCGCCTCCTCCGTGCCGGCCGGTGATCCCGCCGGAGAGGTGACCTTGCGGGTCGCCCGGCGACGGGCGCGCGGCGGGGCAGCCGCAGCGGGCTCCTCGGCACCTGCCGGAGTCGCAGGCGCCTGAGCCTCCTCCGAAGGAGCGGGCGCCGGGGCCGCAGGGGCCTCGACCACCGGGTCCTCGACCGCGACGGGCTCCGCCGCGGGCTCGGCCGGATGCACCGGCGGCGTCACGTCGGCCTGCCTGGGCGAGCCCGCCGGAGCGGTCGCCTTCCGGGTCGCCCTGCGCCGCGTACGGGCCGGAGGCGCTGCCTCCGGGGTCACGGCCTCGGGAACCGCGGCCTCCGCCTCGGGGGTGGCGGCAGGCGCCACCGGGGTCTCGGCTGCCTGCTCGGGCTGCGGCTCCGCCTCGGCCGCCGGAGCGGTCTCGGCCACACGGGCGGGTGCGCCGGCCGGAGCCGTGACCTTGCGGGTGGCCCGCCGGCGGCCACGACCGCGCGACGCCGCCGCCTCCGCCTCGGCCGGACTGCTGTACAGCTCCTCGTCGGCGACGAACTCCGGCTCGGGCAGCGCCACCGGGGCGGCGACCTCGGCGGCCACCTCGGCCTCGGTCTCGGCCGGCTGCTCGACGTGCTCATGGTCCTGGCCGTGCTCGTGCTCGTGCCCGGCACCGCCGCGGCCGCGCTTCTTGGAGCGCTTGCCACCGCCGCCGCCGACGGCCGTGGGCTGCTCCATGTGAACGATCACGCCGCGCCCGTTGCAGTGGACGCAGGTCTCGGAGAAGGACTCCAGCAGGCCCTGGCCCACCCGCTTGCGCGTCATCTGGACAAGGCCCAGCGACGTGACCTCGGCGACCTGGTGCTTCGTACGGTCGCGGCCCAGGCACTCCAGCAGTCGCCGCAGCACCAGGTCCCGGTTGGACTCCAGCACCATGTCGATGAAGTCGACGACGACGATGCCACCGAGGTCGCGCAGCCGCAGCTGGCGCACGATCTCCTCGGCCGCCTCCAGGTTGTTCTTGGTGACGGTCTCCTCGAGGTTTCCGCCCTGCCCGGTGAACTTGCCGGTGTTGACGTCGACGACGACCATCGCCTCGGTCTTGTCGATCACCAGCGAACCGCCGCTCGGCAGGTAGACCTTGCGGTCCAGCGCCTTCATCAGCTGCTCGTCGATGCGGTACGTCGCGAAGACGTCGACCTCGGAGGTCCAGCGCGACAGCCGGTCCGTCAGGTCCGGTGCCACGTGCGAGACATAGCCGTGGATGGTCTCCCAGGCGTCGTCACCGCTGACGATCACCTTCGAGAAGTCCTCGTTGAAGATGTCCCGGACGACCCGGACGGTCATGTCCGGCTCGCCGTAGAGCAGCGTCGGCGCGTTGGAGCTGCTGGTGTTCTTCGACTTCTTCTGGATCTCTTCCCACTGGCCCTGCAGCCGCTCGACGTCACGGCGCAGCTCGTCCTCGCTCGCGCCCTCGGCGGCGGTGCGCACGATGACGCCCGCGTCCTCGGGAACGATCTTCTTGAGGATGGTCTTCAGCCGGGCGCGCTCGGTGTCGGGCAGCTTGCGGCTGATGCCGGTCATCGAGCCCTCGGGCACGTAGACCAGGTAGCGGCCGGGCAGCGAGACCTGGCTGGTGAGTCGGGCGCCCTTGTGGCCGATCGGGTCCTTCGTCACCTGGACGAGGACGGACTGGCCGGACTTCAGGGCGGTCTCGATGCGGCGCGGCCCGTGAGCCATGCCCAGCGCCTCGAAGTTGACCTCACCGGCGTACAGGACGGCGTTGCGGCCCTTGCCGATGTCGACGAACGCGGCCTCCATGGACGGCAGTACGTTCTGCACCTTGCCCAGGTAGACGTTGCCGACGTAGCTGGTGGCCTGCTCCTTGTTGACGTAGTGCTCGACGAGCACGTTGTCCTCGAGGACGCCGATCTGGGTGCGCTCGCCGCTCTGGCGGACGACCATGACGCGCTCGACGGCCTCACGGCGGGCCAGGAACTCGGCCTCGGTGATGATCGGGACGCGGCGGCGGCCCTGCTCGCGTCCTTCGCGGCGGCGCTGCTTCTTGGCCTCCATGCGGGTCGAGCCCTTGATGGACTGGACCTCGTCGAAGCCGGTGCCGAGCTCACGCTCGGCCGCTTCCCTGCGCCGTTCACGCGGCTCGCGGACCTTGACGACCGTACGCTCCGGGTCGTCGGCGCCCGTGACCGTCTCCTCGCCCGACGGCTCCCCGCTACGGCGGCGACGACGGCGACGACGACGGCTGCTGCTGGACCCGGCGGCGGACTCGAGGTCCTCGTCGTCCTCGTCCTCCTGGACCTGCCGCGCGTCCTCGGAGTCGTCCGCGGAGGCGTCGTCCTGCTGCTCCGCGTCGTCCGTGTCGTTGGCCTCACCGCGACGACGACGGCGGCCACCGCGGCGGCGGCGGCGCGAGGGCCGGTCCCCGTACTCGTCCGACTCGTCGCCCTCGTGCTCGGCGTCCGTCTCGTCCGCCTCGTGCTCGTCCTCGACGGAGGCGGCGGGAGCAGCGGCGGGCTGCTCGGCCGGAAGCGTGACCGGGGTCGCGGCCGGCTCGGTCTCGACGGCCTCGCCACGGCGGCGACGGCGACGGCGCGAACCACCCTGAGGCGCGGCCTCGGCGGCCTCAGCGGCCTCGGCAGGGGCGGCGGCCTCAGCGGCCTGCCCGGCCTCGGCCTTGCGCGGCTCGCGGTCCGAGCGGTCCGCCCGGACTGCGGGCTTCTGCTCCTCGTGGTCGTCGCTCTCGTCGTACGCCGGGACCGGACCAGCGGCGGCGGCCGCGGCAGCCGCGGTCTCCGGGGTCTGGAACATCGGCTCGGCGAAGACCGGGGCCTGGAACACGGCCACGGCGGGGCGCGTCGCGCGGCGGCCCTTACGGGCCGGCTCCTCGGTCCTGGCGGTGAACTCGGGGCGACCCGCGGCCGAGGTGGCCCGGCGGCGCTGGCGGCCTCGCGGCGCGGCCTCCTCGACCTGCTCGGTCTCGGACGCCAACTCCTGCGCCACCTCGGCGGGCAGGCTCTCGCTCTTCTCGGCGGCCGCCTCGGCGACCTCCTCGACGGGCTGCGGGGAGCCGGCCGGGGCGCTCGCCTTACGGGATGCGCGACGGCGGGGGCGCGACGGGGGTGCGGCGTCGGCAGCGGGTGCCTCGGTGACCTCCTCGGTCCGGGCGGGCTCGGCGGCCGGTTCCTCCACGACGGGCTCGGCGACGACAGCGGCCGGGGCTTCCGTGCCCTGCGTGCCCTGCGGGGCGCCGGCCGGAGCCGACGCACGGCGGCGGGCACGGCCTCGCGGCGCGGCGGCGGGCTCGGCCTGCTCAGCGGGCGCCGGTGCGGCTTCGGCGACGGGCTCGGGGGACTTCACCGGCTCCGCCACGACGGTCTCCTGCGTGACGGCCTCGGCGGGCTGGGGGGCACCTGCCGGAGCAGTGGCCTTACGGGTGGCGCGGCGACGGCCACGGGGGGCCTCGACGACCGGGGCGTCGACGGTCTGCGCTGCCTCCTCGTCGGCCGGTGCGGTCTCGGCGACGGGCTCCACGACCTCGGGGGCCTGCGGCGCACCCGCCGGAGCGGTCGCCTTACGGACCGCACGGCGACGCGCACGCACCGGCGGCGCGGCCTCGACGGCGGGCTCGACCGCTTCCTCCGCCTCGGGTTCGGCCGGTGCGGTCTCGGCGACGGGCTCCACGACCTCGGGGGCCTGCGGCGCACCCGCCGGAGCGGTCGCCTTACGGACCGCACGGCGACGCGCA
>NZ_JBIAIP010000011.1:0-125091 GCF_042871485.1 Streptomyces sp. NPDC005791 | reverse complement strand
CACGCACCGGCGGCGCGGCCTCGACGGCGGGCTCGACCGCTTCTTCCGCGGCGGCCGGGGCGGCCGGCGTGACGTCCTCGGCCGGGGCGGTCGCAGCCGGGGCGCCGGGCGGTCCTGCCGGGCGGGATGCCGCACGGCGTCGGCGGCGCGGGGGCAGCTTGTCCCCGGGGGCGTTGTTGTCTTCGGTGTTCTTGGCGGTTCCGGGGTTTCCGGATTCGTTCGGCTCGTGCATGCGGGCGGTTCTCCCGTCGCGCTCCCGGGCGCCACGCCTGATTCCGGTCCGACGCGATGCGCGTGATGTACGCGATACCGCCGTCCGGGGCGCGGGCGCCGCACGGGAGCTGATGTCTGGCTCGCCGGTTCCGTACGCACTGCGCACGGCCTGGCGAAAGTCTTATGGGGCGGTGCGCGGCCCGACCCAGGTGGCTCCCGAGTCCGAGGGCTGCGCTACGACGACCGCCTTACGCGGAACCTGCACCTTCCGGCACCGTCGCGGCGGCGGCCGGTTCGGCCGTGGATACGGCCGGGGCTGCCTCGCGGTCGGGCGCGAGCGGGTCGGTCACCGTGCCGGACTCCTCGTCGAAGAGCCCCTGCGCCAGCCTGGTCACCGCTGCGGGGACCGGCGGCTTCAGGTCGGCCACAGCTCGGAGACCGGACAGGACGTCGTCGGGTCGCACGGCAGGTGTCACGTGCCGCACTACCAGCCGCAGTATCGCACAGGGCCTGTCCCCGGACCTATCAGACTGTGGATCAAGGGCCTCCAGGCCGGCCACGGCCGCGCGGGCGTCGAAGGTCCGCATGCCGTTCTTGGCGCGACGCTGGACCTCGACGGTCTCGGCGGCCAGGAAGGCGGCCACCGCCTTCTCCGCGTCCTCCACGGCGACCCCGTCCAGCCGCATCTCCCATACGGAGGCGGTCAGCCGGTCGGCGAGGCCGGAGGTGCGGGCCTCCACCGCGTCGATGACGTCGAGGCCCTCAGGCATCGACGCGTCGAGCAAGGTGCGCAGGGTTTCCGGATCCCGCGCCTCGGTGAGGGCGATCTCCAGGAACTCGGCCTCGCTGCCCGTGCCCGTGGGGGCGGCGTTGGCGTACGACACCTTCGGGTGCGGGGTGAAGCCGGCCGAGTAGGCCATGGGTACCTGGGAGCGGCGCAGGGCCCGCTCGAAGGCACGCTGGAAGTCTCTGTGACTGGTGAACCGGAGGCGGCCCCGCTTGGTGTAGCGCAGTCGGATGCGCTGCACCGCCGGTGCGGGCGGCGGGCCTTCGGGCTGTCGCTTGCCCAGTGGTTCTTCTCCTCGGTGCGGGGCGGCCGCGGTGGCGGCCGCCCACGAAGTACGGGGTGCCCCGGGGTGCCGCTCCGGCTCACCCCCGCTCGACGGTTCGGCCGGCAAGCGGGGAGATCTCGGACGCGGGCGCCGCGCTGGGGACAGTCTTTGTCCTACCCAGGGTACGCGCAGCGGACCCTTCGCGTTCCCGCACGTCCGTGACCTGCGGGACTCCCACCAGCGCACCGACCGGGTGCCACGCCGGCCGGGCCGCCGGAGCCAGGGCACGCGTGCACACCCACGCCGGAGCCCTCCCCGCCCTCGTTCGGCGCCGGCGTGCGGTGCCGCTCGTCCAGGTCCGTGCCGGGACGGAACGCGAAAACCCGGCCCGGAGTCTCCCGGGCCGGGCTTCGTCTCCGGGCTGTCGCCCGGAGCGGGTCTACTTCACGACCGTCAGCGGCAGGAGTTTCTTGCCGGTGGGGCCGATCTGGATGTCCAGGTCGAGCTGCGGGCACACGCCGCAGTCGAAGCACGGCGTCCAGCGGCAGTCCTCGACCTCGGTCTCGTCGAGCGAGTCCTGCCAGTCCTCCCAGAGCCAGTCCTTGTCGAGACCGGAGTCCAGGTGGTCCCAGGGCAGGACCTCCTCGTAGGTCCGCTCACGGGTGGTGTACCAGTCGACGTCGACGCCGAAGGCGGGAAGCGTCTTCTCCGCGCTGCTCATCCAGAGGTCGTAGCTGAAGTGCTCGCGCCACCCGTCGAAACGGCCACCGGACTCGTAGACCTCGCGGATGACCGCGCCGACCCGGCGGTCACCGCGGGAGAGCAGGCCCTCGACGATGCCGGGCTTGCCGTCGTGGTAGCGGAAGCCGATGGAGCGGCCGTACTTCTTGTCGTCGCGGATCTTGTCCCGGAGCTTCTTCAGCCGGGCGTCGGTGTCCTCGGCGCTGAGCTGCGGGGCCCATTGGAAGGGGGTGTGCGGCTTGGGCACGAAGCCGCCGATGGAGACGGTGCAGCGGATGTCGTTCTGCCCGGAGACCTCGCGGCCCTTGGCGATGACGTTGACCGCCATGTCACCGATCTGGAGGACGTCCTCGTCGGTCTCGGTGGGCAGGCCGCACATGAAGTACAGCTTCACCTGGCGCCAGCCGTTGCCGTAGGCGGTGGCGACCGTGCGGATCAGGTCCTCCTCCGAGACCATCTTGTTGATGACCTTGCGCATGCGCTCGGAGCCGCCCTCGGGGGCGAAGGTGAGACCGGACCTGCGGCCGTTGCGGGTCAGCTCGTTGGCCAGGTCCACGTTGAACGCGTCGACGCGGGTGGAGGGCAGCGAGAGGCCGATCTTGTCGTCGGTGTACCGGTCGGCGAGGCCCTTGGCGATCTCGCCGATCTCGGTGTGGTCCGCGGAGGAGAGCGACAGGAGGCCGACCTCCTCGAAACCGGTGGCCTTGAGACCCTTCTCCACCATCTCGCCGATGCCGGTGATGCTTCGCTCCCGCACGGGGCGCGTGATCATGCCGGCCTGGCAGAAACGGCAGCCGCGGGTGCAGCCGCGGAAGATCTCCACGGACATGCGCTCGTGGACGGTCTCGGCGAGCGGGACGAGCGGCTGCTTGGGGTACGGCCATTCGTCGAGGTCCATGACGGTGTGCTTGGACACACGCCACGGCACGCCGGACTTGTTGGGCACGACGCGGCCGATGCGGCCGTCGGGGAGGTACTCGACGTCGTAGAAGCCGGGTACGTAGACGCCGCCCGTCCTCGCGAGGCGGAACAGCACCTCCTCACGGCCGCCGGGCCGGCCCTCGGCCTTCCAGGCGCGGATGATCTCGGTGATCTCCAGGACGGCCTGCTCGCCGTCGCCGATGACCGCGCAGTCGATGAAGTCCGCGATCGGCTCCGGGTTGAACGCGGCGTGGCCGCCGGCCAGCACGATCGGGTGGTCGACGGTGCGGTCCTTGGACTCCAGCGGGATGCCCGCGAGGTCCAGGGCCGTGAACATGTTGGTGTAGCCGAGCTCGGTGGAGAAGCTGAGACCGAACACGTCGAAGGCGCCGACGGGGCGGTGGCTGTCCACGGTGAACTGCGGCACCTCGTGCTCGCGCATCAGCTCCTCGAGGTCCGGCCACACGCTGTACGTGCGCTCGGCGAGGACGCCCTCACGCTCGTTGAGCACCTCGTAGAGGATCATGACGCCCTGGTTGGGGAGTCCGACCTCATAGGCGTCGGGGTACATGAGTGCCCAGCGGACGTCGCATTCGTCCCACGGTTTGACGGTGGAGTTCAGCTCACCGCCGACGTACTGGATGGGCTTCTGCACGTGCGGGAGCAGAGCTTCGAGCTGCGGGAAGACCGACTCGGCAGACATCTGTGGACCTTCGTAGCTGGCAGGGGTGACCATCAAGCGTAACCCGGCGCTCAGCCCTTCAGCGCCGCGCGCAGTCCGGGGCGGGACGCCCGGGCCCAGGTCTCGGGGAGCTCGCGCTCCCGTGCGGCCGCCGCGGCTTCCTCCCTGCCGTACAGGAGGCCCCAGGTGAACGCGGACTCCCCCGCGCCGTGCGCCTGGACGGCGAGGGTGCGCAGGGCGTCCCGGGCCACGACGCTGTCCTGGTGGTCGCCGAGGACCGACTGCACCGACTTCATCCGCTGGGCGAACTTCTTGGCGGGCTTCCCCAGGGCCAGCCTGGCGGCCTCGGCGGCGTAGCGGACGCGCTTGGCGGCCTTGCGCGCCTCGTGCATGGCCACGTCGCGGTCCGCGCCCGGCGGCTGTTCCAGGGCGTGCCCGACGCGGGTGGCCAGGCGTTCGTAGTCCTTGAGCACGGCGCGGGGCAGTGCCTTACGCGGTGGCCGTGCGGCGGCGGCGAGCAGGGGCGGGTCGGCGAGGAAGGCGTCCAGGGCGTCGAGCAGAGCCAGATAGCGCTCCGTGTCGAGCACGGAGGTGACCCGCCGCCGCGAACCGGTGCGCCCGGCCACGGAGGTGAGCTTCAGCCGGGCGCGCACGGGGCCCAGGAGCAGGGGCCCGGGCACGGCGGCGGTGCGGTCGCGGAGGCGTGCGTCGAGGACTTCCTGGTCGCGGTCGACCCCGAGCTCGGCGGCGAGCCACTTCAGCTCGTCGCGGAGCGGATCGGTGACGGTCCGGTCGAGGATCGTGCGGTACGTCCTGAAGGCGCTGCGGAGCCGGCGGGTGGCGACCCGCATGCGGTGCACGCTGTCGGGCAGGTCGCGGCGTACGGCCGGGTCCAGCTCGACGAGGGCCGTGACCTGGCGGCGTACGTAGGCGAGCACATGGTCGCCGGCGGTGCGCGGGGCAGCGGTCTTCCGGATCTTCGGGCGCTTGCCCGGGGCGGTGTCGGCCAGGGCCCTGGCCAGCTTGGACGGCGCGTCGGAGGGCCGGACACCGGCCTTGCGCAGCCGGCGCTCGACGGCGTCGAGGAAGACGGGGTCGCCGTCGTCGGCCAGCTCGACCTCCATCTCGGTCCACGCCGAGGTGATGCCGTGCCCCTTCTCGGTGAGGCGTTCCGCGAGGACCTCGTCGATGCTCAGCTCGGCGAGCAGGGTGCCGTCCTCGCCGAGGAGGTGGTGGACGTCCCGGGCCGAGAGGATCCGCACGACGGGGGCCACCGGGGTGTGCCGCACACGGGAGCGGAACAGTTCGCCGAGACCGGGCGGCAGGGTGTCGCTGAGCGGGGCCCGGATCTCGTCGCGGACGCCGGGTGAGACGGGGATCTTGAGGTGCCACCCGGCGTCGTCCCCGCCCGTTCTGCGGCGCAGCGTGAGGCCGGCCGCGGCCAGCCGGAAGTCCTCGGTGTCGTAGTAGACGGCATCGAGTTCACTCAGGCCGTGGTGGGCGACTGCCGAGACCCCGGCCACACGGGTCAGGTCCGGCAGCCGGGTCTCGGGAGTCGCTTCGTACTTTCGCTCGACCTCACGCTTGGAGTCCGCCATATGACGAATCTATCCGCGATGTCCGCGGGTATGCAGGGCGGAGCCGGGCGGTCCGACCGGTCAGGCCGACATCGGCCGTTGCACCTTGATCGACTGGAGCAGTCCGATCGCCACCCAGACGGCGAACATCGACGAGCCTCCGTAGGACACGAACGGCAGCGGGAGTCCGGCCACCGGCATGATCCCGAGGGTCATGCCGATGTTCTCGAAGGACTGGAAGGCGAACCAGGCGATGATGCCGGCGGCCACGATCGTCCCGTACAGCTCGGTCGTCTCGCGGGCGATACGGCAGGCGCGCCACAGGACGACGCCGAGCAGGACGATGATCAGTCCGGCTCCGAGGAAGCCGAGCTCCTCGCCCGCGACGGTGAAGACGAAGTCGGTCTGCTGTTCGGGGACGAACTGGCCGGTCGTCTGTGATCCGTTGAAGAGCCCCGTTCCCGTGAGTCCGCCGGAACCGATGGCGATGCGGGCCTGGTTGGTGTTGTAGCCGACTCCGGCCGGGTCGAGCGCCGGATTGGCGAACGCCGCGAAGCGGGCGATCTGGTAGTCGTCGAGCACACCGAGCTGCCAGACGGCCACCGCGCCGGCCGCGCCCGCACCGAGGAGCCCGAAGATCCAGCGGTTGGAGGCACCGGAGGCGAGGAGCACTCCGAGGACGATGACCACCATGACCATGACGGAGCCGAGGTCGGGCATCAGCATGACGATCGCCATCGGGACGATCGCCAGGCCGAGCGCCTTGGCGACGGTCCGGTGGTCGGGATGTGCCTGGTCACCGGCGTCGACCCGGGCGGCGAGCAGCATCGCCATGCCCAGGATGATCGTGATCTTGGTGAATTCCGAGGGCTGGAGCGAGAAGCCCGCGGGGAGGACGATCCAGGCGTGGGCGCCGTTGACGGTGGCGCCTAGCGGCGTGAGCACCGCGAGGACGAGCACGACCGAGAGGCCGTACAGGACCGGGACCGCTCCCCGCAGGGTGCGGTGTCCGAGCCAGATGGTGCCGATCATCAGCACGAGGCCGATGCCGGTGTTGAGCGCGTGCCGGGCGAGGAAGTAGTACGGGTCGCCGTGGGTGAGGGAATCACGGCCCCGGGTCGCCGACCAGACCAGCAGCGAGCCGACGAAGGACAGCGCGAGAGCCGATCCGAGCAGGGGCCAGTCCAGCCGCCGCACGACGGAGTCGCGGGCGGTGAGTCTGGTCCAGACGGAGCGTTTCTCGGGGCCGTAGCGCGGGACGGAGAAGCCTGCCATCAGTCACGCCTCCCGACGGTCGCGGGCAGGGCGCCGGCGAGCGCCTGGGTGCCGTCGTCGACGGGCGCGGGGGTGTACGGCTTGATCCTGGGTGACTCGATCTGACCGTCGGGCTTGATCTTGGGCAGGGTCTTCTGCGGGGTCGGCAGCAGCGCCTTCTTGATGTCCTGCTTGCCTTCGGCGTCCAGCCCGTAGAGCGCGTTGTAGATGTTGCGCACGGCGGGGCCGGAGGCGCCGGAGCCCGTACCGCCCTGGGAGATCGTCATGACGATCGTGTAGTCCTTGGTGTACGAGGCGAACCAGGAGGTCGTCTGCTTGCCGTGGACCTCGGCGGTGCCTGTCTTGGCGTGCATCGCGATCTTGTCCTGGGGCCATCCGCCGAAGCGCCAGGCGGCGCTGCCCCGGGTCGCGACTCCCGCGAGGGCTTCGTCTATCTTGTCGCGCGTGTCTCCCGTGAAGGGCAGCTTGCCGTGGGCCTGGGGCGCGATCTCCTGGACGGTCCTGCCGTCGCCGCTGACGACCGCCTTGCCGACGGTCGGGTCGTACAGGGTGCCGCCGTTGGAGATCGCGGCGTAGATGGTCGCCATCTGGATCGGGGTGACGAGTGTGTCGCCCTGGCCGATCGAGTAGTTGACGGAGTCACCGGCGCGCATCTTGTTGCCTTCGAGGCAGCCTTCGTACGCGATCTTCTCGACGTACGTGCCGTCCTTCTTGCCCTGCTTGCACCAGGACGCCTTGTTGGCGTCGAAGAAGTCCTGCTTCCACTGGCGGTCGGGAACGCGGCCGGCGACCTCGTTGGGGAGGTCGATGCCGGTCTCCTTGCCGAGCCCGAACTGGTGGGCCGTCCTGTAGAACCAGTCGGCCGGCTTCTTCTTCGGCTTGTTGCCGCCGTCCTTCGCCCATTCCTTGTGCGCCAGGCCGTAGTAGACGGTGTCGCAGGAGACCTCGAGGGCGCGCCCGAGGTTGATGCTGCCGTAGCCCTGGGACTCGAAGTTCTTGAAGACCTGGCCGCCGATGGAGTACGAACTCGGGCACGGGTAGTTGCCGTCGAAGTCGTATCCGGCGTTGACCGCGGCGGTCGAGGAGATGACCTTGAAGATCGACCCGGGCGCGGCGGTGCCCTGGATGGCACGGTTCAGCAGCGGGAAGTTGGACTTCTTGCCGGTGAGCTTGGCGTAGTCCTTGGCGGAGATGCCGCCGATCCACGCGTTGGGGTCGTACGTCGGCAGGGACGCCATGGACACGATGCGGCCGGTCTTGGACTCCATGACGACGACGGCACCGGAGTCCGCCTTGTACAGCTCGTTGGTGTTGCGGTCCATCTCCTTGCGGGCCGTCTTCATCGCCTTGTCGAGCTCGTACTCGGCGACGGCCTGGACCCGGGCGTCGATGGAGGTGACGACGCTGGAACCGGGTTCGGCCTCGTCGTTCTGCGCCTCGCCGATGACGCGGCCGAGGTTGTCGACCTCGTAGCGGGTGACGCCGGCCTTGCCGCGCAGCACCTTGTCGTAGGTGCGCTCCAGGCCGGAGCGGCCGACCTGGTCGGAGCGGAGGTAGGGGGAGTCGGTGTCCTGTGCCTTGGTGACCTCTTCGTCGGTGACGGGCGAGAGGTAGCCGAGGACCTGAGCGGTGTTGGCCTTGCCGGGTGCGGCGTAGCGGCGTACGGCGGTGGGTTCGGCCGTGATGCCGGGGAAGTCCTCGGCGCGCTCACGGATCGTCAGGGCCTGCTGGGTGGTGGCCTCGTCGGTGACCGGGATCGGCTGGTAGGGCGAGCCGTTCCAGCAGGGCTGCGGGGTCTTGGCGTCGCAGAGGCGGACCTTGTCCTGGACGTCCTTGGGCTTCATGTCGAGGACGCCGGCCAGCCGCGTGAGGACGCCTTCCCCGTCGTCCTTCATCTTCATGAGTTCGGTGCGGCTCGCGGAGACGACGAGGCGGGTCTCGTTGTCGGCGAGGGGCACGCCGCGCGCGTCGAGGATGGAGCCGCGGACGGCGGGCTGCACCACCTGCTGGACGTGGTTGTTCTTGGCCTCGTCGGTGTACTCCTGCCCGTTGCGGATCTGGAGGTACCAGAGCCGGCCGCCGAGCGTCAGGAGCAGGGAGAAGACGAGGACCTGGATGACGACGAGACGGATCTGGACCCGCGGGGTCCGGCCCGTCTCCGGGATGTTGCTCACGGGGTGCCCCCGGTGCTGGTGGGTCGGCCGGGCGTGCGGGGATCGCCCCCGGCGGAGTACAGCCTCACAGTCGCTTGACCCCCTTGATCCTTCCCGCGCGTGCGGCGCGGCTGCGGGCCGCCCTCAGGCGCATCCCGTTCCGCTGGCTGCCGATGCGCAGCCCGGTGCCCGAGGCCAGCCAGCCGGCGGCGACGTCACCACCGCCGGAGCTGTCGGCGACCGGGTCGTTCTCGGTGCGTCTGGCGAGCGCCATGATCAACGGAACGGTGAACGGCGCGAGGAGCAGGTCGTACACCGCGGCGGTGAACAGCAGGCTGCCGAGACCCACATGGCGGGCGGCCGTGTCGCCGACGAGGGAGCCGACACCGGCGTAGAGCAGGGTCGACGCCAGCGCCGCGACGACGACGAAGGCCATCGGGGTGAAGGCCGACTTCAGTTGGCCTTTCTCGGGGCGGGCCATGCCCGCCAGGTAGCCGATGACGCAGAGCACCAGGGCGTAGCGTCCGGCGGCGTGGTCGGCGGGCGGTGCCAGGTCGGCGAGGAGGCCCGCGCCGAAGCCGATGAGGGTGCCGCTGACGGGCCCGTAGACGAAGGCGAGTCCGAGGACGACGAGGAGCAGCAGGTCGGGGGTGGCGCCGGGAAGCTGGAGGCGGGCGAGGACGGATACCTGGATGACGAGGGCCACCACGACCAGGGCGACGGAGAGCAGAGTCCTGTTCAAGCGCATGAGGTCAGCCCTGTTCCTGCTCGTTCGCCGTGTCACCGGCGGCCGTGTCTGCGTTGCCGGAGGCGTCCGGGGAGGCACCTGGTGAAGCGGACGCGTCGGGCTTCTCGTTGATGTTCCCGACGACCTTTCCGCTGCCGTCGACGAGGTCGCCGTTCGGCTGGACGGTCACGGTGACGGTCGGGGTGGGCTTGGGCTTCTCCGGCTTCCTGGGCTGCTTCGGCAGGACCATGTCGCGGGGGTCCTCGCGGGGCGCCTGGACGACGATGCCCACGATGTCCAGCTTGGTGAAGCCGACGTACGGACGGACGTAGACGGTCCGTGTCAGGTCTCCGCCGGACGGATCGACACGGACGACCTCGCCGACCGGCACGCCGGGGACGAAGGGCTTGTCCTTGCTCGAGCCGAAGGTGACCAGCCGGTCGCCCTTCTTCACGTCGGCCTTGCCGTTGAGGAACTGGACCGAGAGCGGCCGGGATCCCTGTCCGGTGGCGAAGCCGAGCTCGTCGGTCTTCTCCATCCGGGTGCCGACGGTGAAGTCGGGGTCGTTGGCCAGCAGGACGGTCGCGGTGTCCGGGCCGACGGTGGTGACCCGGCCCACGAGCCCTTCGCCGTTCAGTACGGTCATGTCGCGCTGGAGGCCGTCGTGGGCCCCGGCGTCGATGGTGATGGTCCAGGAGAAGCCCTGGGCCGCTCCTATGGCGATGACCTGCGCCGCCTTGATGCCGTACTGGCCGGCTCCGGCGCTCTTCAGCATGGTGTCGAGCTGGCGGACCTTGCTGGCGTTGCGGTCATCGCTGCCGAGCTTCGTCTTCAGCTCGGCGTTCTCGTGCTCCAGGGCCGCGATCCGGTCGTGCCGGTCACCGGAGTCCCGTACGGCGCCGATGGCGTTGCCCACCGGGTCCACCGCGGCCGCGACGCCGTTCTCGACCGGCCCGAAGACCGTGGCGGCGGCCTGCCGGGCTCCGTCCACCGGTGACTCCTCGCCACCGCGGATATCGACCGTGATCAGGGCGAATGCGATGGCGATCAGCAGCACCAGGAGCAGCCGGCTCTCTCGTGTGTCCCTCACGTGCGGCGGCCGTGCCTTCCTCGTCGGAATGTTCGTGCCTGCATAGCGACGTTCCGCCGTACGGGACGTCGGCGCCCGTACGGCGGAACATCGTGTCCTACCGTCGGGGCTGGGCGTCCAGCACCTGCTGGAGTGCCTCGAACTCCTCGACGCACTTACCGGATCCCAGGGCCACCGAGTCCAGCGGGTCCTCGGCGATGTGGATCGGCATGCCCGTCTCGTGGCGGAGACGCTCGTCGAGGCCGCGCAGGAGCGCGCCGCCGCCGGTGAGGACGATGCCGCGGTCCATGACGTCGCCCGAGAGTTCCGGCGGGCACTTGTCGAGCGTCGTCTTCACGGCGTCGACGATCGCGTTGACCGGTTCCTCGATGGCCTTGCGCACCTCGGTCGCGGAGATGACGACGGTCTTGGGCAGGCCCGAGACCAGGTCGCGTCCGCGGATCTCGGTGTGCTCGTCCTTCTCCATCTCGAACGCCGAGCCGATCGTGATCTTGATCTGTTCGGCGGTGCGCTCGCCGAGGAGGAGGGAGTACTCCTTCTTGACGTGCTGGATGATCGCGTTGTCCAGTTCGTCACCGGCGACCCGGATCGACTGGGCGGTGACGATTCCGCCGAGCGAGATCACCGCGACCTCGGTGGTGCCGCCACCGATGTCGACGACCATGTTGCCGGTGGCCTCGTGGACCGGCAGGCCGGATCCGATGGCCGCGGCCATGGGCTCCTCGATGATGTGCACCTGGCGCGCGCCGGCCTGCGTCGACGCCTCGATGACGGCGCGTCGCTCGACCCCTGTGATGCCGGAGGGCACACAGACGACGACGCGCGGGCGGGCCAGGTAGCGGCGCTTGTGGATCTTGAGGATGAAGTAGCGGAGCATGCGCTCCGTGATCTCGAAGTCGGCGATCACGCCGTCCTTCAGTGGCCGCACGGCAACGATGTTCCCCGGCGTGCGGCCGATCATCTTCTTCGCCTCGGCGCCGACCGCCAGGATTCCGCCGGTGTTGGTGTTGATGGCCACGACGGACGGCTCGTTCAGGACGATGCCGCGCCCCCTGACGTACACCAGCGTGTTGGCAGTCCCGAGGTCGATAGCCATGTCACGGCCGATGAACGACATTGAGTTCCCCTTGTTCCCCATGAGGATGCGTCGGGCCTTCCCAGGAAGCTGAAAATGGCTTGTTCCAGGTAGGCGAGGGTTGGCGCTGCGGGCGTGGAAGCTTCCATCGTAGTGCCGTATGCACGGACACAGCGCGAGGGTCCTTCGCCTTTGCGAGTGGAACAGTAGCCCGTTCCACCCATGGTGACGTTACGTCGGAGGGATGCGTTCCCGCGATACGTGGCCGTATGCCGAAGGGCGACCGAATTACTTCGGTCGCCCCAGGTCATGAGCGCTGTTTGGCGGAGCCGAAGTCAGGAAAGTCCGGGGAAGAAAAGCTTCAGTTCTCGCTCTGCGGACTCCTCGGAGTCCGAGGCGTGGATGAGGTTCTCCCGGGTGATCGTGCCGAAGTCGCCACGGATCGAGCCGGGCGCGGCGGCGATCGGGTCGGTCGGGCCGGCCAGGGCGCGGACGCCCTCGATGACCCGCTCACCTTCGGCCACCAGAGCGACGACGGGGCCGGAGGCCATGAACTCGACGAGCGGCTCGTAGAACGGGCGGCCCTTGTGCTCGCCGTAGTGCTGCTCCAGGATCTCCTGGTCGAGCGTGCGCAGCTCCAGCGCGGTGATCGTCCATCCGGCCTTGCGTTCGATGCGGCCGACGATCTCGCCGATCAGCCCACGCCGGACGGCGTCGGGCTTGAGAAGGACGAGGGTGCGCTGAGTCATGTGCGGCTCCTAGCGGGTGTTTCGGTGCGGGTGAGGGCGAGAGTACAGGGGGATGCGGACGGCCCTGCGGCCGGGCTCACGCTGCGTCATCCCTGGGCCGGAGCCTGTGCGCTCTCCTGTGCCTCGGCCTGGGCCGCCCACCGTGCCTTGGCCTCGTCGATCCGTCGGCCGTAGTGCACCGAGGCCCACCACAGGGCACCGAAGATCACACCGAGGATGAACATCATCGGGACGAAGAAACCGCTCAGCACCAGCAGGATCTGGAGGCCCCACCCGAGCTGTACGCCCCCGGGCCGGGTGAGCACACCGCAGAGCAGGACGGACAGCAGCATGCCGATGCCGCAGACCGTCCAGACCGTGGCCATGGACATGTCGTCGGACTTCATCGCCACGAGTCCGGCGAAGCCGATGACGAAGAACTCACCGATCAGCGTCGATGCGCAGAGCGTACGCACAGGTCAGCGCCTTCCCAGAAGCAGCCGGGCCTCGCCGACCGTGATTACGGACCCGGTCACCAGGACTCCGGCACCCGCGTATTCGGCCTCTTCCTCGGCGAGAGTGATCGCTGCCTCCAGCGCGTCGTCCAGGCGCGGCTCGACCTGCACACGCTCGTTGCCGAAGACCTCGACGGCGACCGCGGCGAGCGCGTCCGCGTCCATGGCGCGCGGGCTGGAGTTCTGGGTGACGACGATCTCGGCGAAGATCGGCTCGAAGGCTTCGAGGAGCCCCCGGACGTCCTTGCCGTCACTGGCGCCGACGACCCCGATCAGCCGGGAGAAGCTGAACGCCTCGGAGATCCCCTCGGCGGCGGCCAGGCCGCCGGCCGGGTTGTGCGCCGCGTCCAGGACGACGGTCGGGCTGGACCGGACGACCTCCAGACGGCCCGGCGAGAGCACTGAGAGGAAGGCCTTGCGGACCACGTCCACGTCGAGGCTCCGGGCCTGCTCCGCGCCGATACCGAAGAACGCCTCGACGGCGGCGAGAGCCACCGCCGCGTTGTGCGCCTGGTGCGCCCCGTAGAGCGGAAGGAAGATGCTGTCGTACTCGCCACCCAGGCCCCGGAGGGTCACCAGCTGGCCGCCGACCGCGATCTCGCGGGAGACGACGCCGAACTCCATGCCCTCGCGGGCGACCGTGGCGTCCACCTCGACGGCCTTCTTCAGCATGACCTGAGCGGCGTCGACCGGCTGCTGGGCCAGGATGACCGTCGCGCCCTGCTTGACGACGCCGGCCTTCTCACCGGCGATCTCGGCGGAAGTGGTACCGAGGCGGTCGGTGTGGTCCAGCGAGATGGGGGTGACGACGGCGACCGAGGAGTCGATGACGTTCGTCGCGTCCCAGGTGCCGCCCATGCCGACCTCGACGACGGCGACGTCGACCGGCGCGTCGGCGAAGGCGGCGTACGCCATGCCCGTCAGCACCTCGAAGAACGAGAGCCGGTAGGGCTGCTGGGCGTCGACCATCTCGACGTACGGCTTGATGTCGTTGTACGTCTCGACGAAGCGCTCGGCCTCGATCGGGGCGCCGTCCAGGCTGATGCGCTCGGTGATCGACTGGACGTGCGGGGAGGTGTAGCGGCCGGTACGGAGCTCGAAGGCGCTCAGTAGGGCCTCGATCATGCGGGCCGTGCTGGTCTTGCCGTTCGTCCCCGTGATGTGGATCGAGGGGTAGGCGCGCTGGGGCTCGCCCAGCACGTCCATCAGGGCGGCGATACGGGTCACCGAAGGTTCGAGCTTGGTCTCGCCCCAGCGTCCGGCGAGCTCCTGTTCCACCTCGCGCAGCGCACGGTCGGTCTCGGGGTCGGCGGGACGGTCGGGGACCGCCTCGCCCTGGGGCGGTCCTGACTGGGTGCGCAGCGTCCGGCTCCCGGCCTCGATCACCGCCAGGTCGGGATCGCGCTGGGTCTCCTCGTCGACGATCTCCGCGAAGGTGTCGTCGGGATCGGACGCGTCGTGCCGGTCTGAAGGGCGGGGCTCACTCACAGGGCCAGTCTACGGATGGCCGCCGACATCGCGCGCAGCGCCCGGCGCCGCGCTTCCCCCCGGGCATGGCGAAGCCCCCGCGCTCCCGGTCGGTCGGGGGTGCGGGGGCTCCGTGTTCAGCTCATCAGCCCTGCGGCAGGCTCGCCAGCTGGGCGGCGATCCGCTCGATGTCGGCCTCCGCCTTGGAGAGCCGGCCACGGATCTTGTCGACCACGTTGTCCGGGGCCTTGGCCAGGAAGGCCTCGTTGCCGAGCTTGGCGGTGGCCTGCGCCTTCTCCTTCTCGGCAGCCTCCAGGTCCTTGGTCAGACGCTTGCGCTCGGCCGCGACGTCGATGGTGCCCGAGAGGTCGAGCGCGACGGTGGCACCGGCGACCGGCAGCGAGGCGGTGGCCTGGAAGCCGTCCCCGGCGGGCTGCAGGCGCAGCAGCTGCCGGATGGCCGCCTCGTGCGGGGCGAGCGCGGTGCCGGTCAGGGTGAGCTCGGCCGGGACCTTCTGGCCGGGCTGGAGGCCCTGGTCGTTACGGAAGCGGCGGACCTCGGTGACGACCTGCTGGACGAGCTCGATCTCCTTCTCGGCCGCCTCGTCGCGGAAGCCGGAGTCGGCCGGCCAGTCCGCGATGACGATCGACTCGCGCCCGGTGAGCGCGGTCCACAGCGCCTCCGTGACGAACGGGACGATCGGGTGCAGCAGCCGCAGCATCACGTCCAGGACCTCGCCGAGGACCCGGCCCGAGACCTCGGCCGGGCGGCCGCCCGCGAAGAAGGTGGTCTTGGACAGCTCGACGTACCAGTCGAAGACCTCGTCCCAGGCGAAGTGGCGCAGGGACTCGCTGATCTTGGCGAACTGGTAGTCGTCGTAGAAGGCGTCGACGTCCGCGACCGTCTTGGCCAGGCGCGACAGGATCCAGCGGTCGGTCACCGACATCTCGTCGGCGGACGGCAGTTCACCCTCGATCGTGGCGCCGTTCATCAGCGCGAAGCGGGTGGCGTTCCAGATCTTGTTGGAGAACTTCGCCGAGCCCTGGACCCAGTCCTCGCCGATCGGGACGTCGGTCCCCGGGTTGGCGCCGCGCGCGAGGGTGAAGCGCAGGGCGTCGGAGCCGTACTTGTCCATCCAGTCCAGCGGGTTGACGACGTTGCCGAAGGACTTCGACATCTTCTTGCCGTGCTCGTCGCGGACCATGCCGTGCAGGACGATGGTGCCGAACGGCGGGACGCCGTCGTTGACGTAGAGGCCGAACATCATCATCCGGGCGACCCAGAAGAAGAGGATGTCGTAGCCGGTGACCAGGACCGAGTTCGGATAGAACTTCGCGAGGCTGTCGGTCTGTTCGGGCCAGCCGAGCGTCGAGAACGGCCACAGGCCCGAGGAGAACCAGGTGTCCAGGACATCGCTGTCCTGCGTCCAGCCCTCACCCGTGGGCGCCTCGTCGTCCGGTCCGACGCAGACGACCTCGCCGTTCGGGCCGTACCAGACGGGGATGCGGTGGCCCCACCAGAGCTGGCGCGAGATCGTCCAGTCGTGGAGGTTGTCGACCCAGTCGAAGTACCGCTTCTCCATCTCCTGCGGGTGGATCTTGACGCGGCCGTCGCGGACGGCGTCGCCGGCCGCCTTGGCGAGCGGTTCGACCTTGACCCACCACTGGAGGGAGAGGCGCGGCTCGATGGTCGTCTTGCAGCGCGAGCAGTGGCCCACGGAGTGGACGTACGGGCGCTTCTCGGCGACGATCCGGCCCTCGGCGCGCAGGGCGGCGACGATGGCGGAGCGCGCCTCCAGGCGGTCCAGGCCCTCGAAGGGACCGGGGACGGTGATGACGGCCCGCTCGTCCATGACCGTGAGGAACGGCAGGTCGTGACGCCTGCCGATCTCGAAGTCGTTCGGGTCGTGGGCGGGCGTCACCTTGACGGCACCGGTGCCGAACTCCGGGTCGACGTGGTGGTCGGCGACGACCGGGATCGTGCGGTCGGTGAGCGGCAGCTTGATCTGCTTGCCGACCAGGTGCTGGTAGCGCTCGTCGTCGGGGTGGACGGCGACCGCCGTGTCACCGAGCATCGTCTCGGCGCGGGTGGTGGCGACGACGATCGTCTCGTCGCCCTCGCCGTACGTCATCGAGACGAGCTCGCCGTCGTCCTCCTGGTAGTCGACCTCGATGTCCGAGATCGCGGTGAGACAGCGGGGGCACCAGTTGATGATGCGCTCGGCGCGGTAGATCAGCCCGTCGTCGTACATCTGCTTGAAGACGGTCTGGACGGCCTTGGACAGGCCCTCGTCCATGGTGAAGCGCTCACGGGACCAGGCGACGCCCTCGCCGAGACGGCGCATCTGGCCGGAGATCTGGCCGCCGGACTCGTTCTTCCACTGCCAGACGCGTTCGACGAAGGCATCACGGCCCAGGTCGTGGCGGGACTTGCCCTCCTTGCCGAGCTCACGCTCGACGACGTTCTGGGTGGCGATGCCCGCGTGGTCCATACCGGGCTGGTACAGCGCCTCGAAGCCCTGCATGCGCTTACGGCGGACGAGGGCGTCGATCAGGGTGTGCTCGAAGGCGTGCCCCAGGTGGAGGCTGCCCGTGACGTTCGGTGGGGGGATGACGATGCTGTAGGGCGGCTTGTCGCTGTGCTCGTCGGCTTCGAAATACCCACGTTCTACCCAGCGCTCGTACAGCTTCCCCTCCACCTCGGCCGGCGCGTACTGGGTCGGCAGTTCGGGGTTGCTGGCTGTCTGCTGCTGAGTGTTCTCGGTCACGGGGGACAGTTTAGGGCCGTCACAGTCGTGCACTGAAACCGGTTTGTTCCGTAACGGTGTGAGCCGCGATGCCCTACGTCAGAGGCCCTTCCGTCAGGATGTCCGCAACGCATAAGCATTCTGGAGGGGACAGCACCATGAGTTACAACCAGCCGGGCCCGTACGGCGGGCAGCCGCCGCAGGGCCAGCCCGGACCGCAGGGCCAGCCCGGACCGTACGGACAGCAGCCCGGGCCGTACGGACAGCAGCCGGGTCCTTATGGCGCTCCGCCGCAGGGACAGCCGCCGCAGGGTCAGCCGGGTTACGGCTACCCCCAGCAGGCCCCCCAGGGCGTCCCGCCGCAGCAGCAGCCCCCGCAGGGCTACGGCTATCCCCAGGGCCAGCAGCCGGGCCCGTACGGCCAGCAGCCGCCCACGCCGCCGTACGGCGGCCAGCAGGCGTACCCCGGGGTGCCCCCGCAGCAGGGCGCCCCGAAGAAGAAGACGGGGCTGATCATCGGCGCGGCCGTGGTGGCGCTGGCCGTCATCGCCGGAGGGGCGTACTTCCTGACCGCGGGCGGCGGCAGCGGCGACGTGGCCGACTCCACCAAGGGGTACAAGCTCACGCCGGCCGCCTCGGTGGACACCTACAAGCAGGACACGAGCAAGGCGTCCACGGGTGCGGCCACGGGCGAGGCGAAGACCAACGCCGAGGCCCTGGGCATCAAGAACCCCCAGAAGGCCGAAGCGCAGTACATGAGCGGTGACCTGGAGAAGAACCCGCTCACGACCAAGATGCTGCTCCTGACCGGCCTGTGGGGAGAGATCTCCGACCCCGCCAAGACCGTTGACGGTTCCTTCAAGAACGCCCAGGCGAAGGCGACCGAGCAGAACGACGGCGCCAAGGCCTCCCTGGTCGGCAGCCCGAAGACCGTCACGCCCGACGGGTTCGAGGGGGCGATCATGAAGTGCCAGGACCTCAAGGTGCGCAACGACGAGGCCGACGGCACCGCGGCGAACGGCCCCGCGGAAATGATCATGCCGATCTGCGTGTGGGGCGATTACAGCACCGTCGGGGCGGTCATCGGCTTCGACATCGGTGGAGCCATGACCGAGAAGTCCATGCCGCAGTCCGAGGTCGCCGCCCTCGCGGCCAAGCTCTACAACACCTCGCGTACCAAGATCTGACGCGACGCCGAAGGGGCGCCCGGCCGGCAGCCGGGCGCCCCTTCGCGTGCGTGTCGCTGTCGCCGCCGCTACGCGGACTTCTCGTGGCGGCCGCCGTCGTTCTTGCCGATCGTGCGCGGTTCGCGCGGGACCAGCGTCGGGTTGACGTTGTTGCGGACGACGTCCGGGGTGATGACGACGCGGGCCACGTCCTTGCGGGACGGCACCTCGTACATCACGGACTGGAGGACCTCTTCCATGATGGCGCGCAGACCGCGCGCGCCCGTCTGGCGGAGGATCGCCTGGTCGGCGATGGCCTCGAGCGCCTCGCGCTCGAAGTCCAGCTCCACACCGTCCAGTTCGAACAGGCGCTGGTACTGCTTCACCAGCGCGTTGCGCGGCTCGATCAGGATCTGGAGCAGCGCCTCGCGGTCCAGGTTGTGGACCGAGGTCAGCACGGGGAGACGGCCGATGAACTCGGGGATCATCCCGAACTTCACCAGGTCCTCCGGCATGACCTCCTGGAACTGGTCGCTCGCCTGGATCTCCAGCTTGGAGCGGATCGTCGCGCCGAAGCCGATGCCCTTGGCGCCGGCCCGCGACTCGATGATCTTCTCCAGCCCCGAGAAGGCACCGCCCACGATGAACAGCACGTTCGTCGTGTCGATCTGGATGAACTCCTGGTGCGGGTGCTTCCGTCCGCCCTGCGGCGGCACGGAGGCGGTGGTGCCCTCCAGGATCTTCAGCAGGGCCTGCTGGACGCCCTCGCCGGACACGTCACGCGTGATCGACGGGTTCTCGCTCTTGCGGGCCACCTTGTCGATCTCGTCGATGTAGATGATCCCGGTCTCGGCCTTCTTGACGTCGTAGTCCGCGGCCTGGATCAGCTTCAGCAGGATGTTCTCGACGTCCTCACCGACATAGCCGGCCTCCGTCAGCGCCGTCGCGTCCGCGATGGCGAACGGGACGTTGAGCATGCGGGCCAGGGTCTGCGCGAGAAGCGTCTTGCCGGAGCCCGTGGGGCCCAGCAGCAGGATGTTGGACTTGGCGAGCTCGATCGCGTCGTCACGATTCGCACCGCCGCCGTTTTCCCCGGCCTGGACCCGCTTGTAGTGGTTGTACACAGCGACCGAGAGGGCCTTCTTCGCGGGCTCCTGCCCGACGACGTACCCCTCGAGGAACTCGTAGATCTCGCGCGGCTTGGGGAGTTCCTCCCACCGCACCTCTGAGGTCTCGGCGAGCTCCTCCTCGATGATCTCGTTGCAGAGATCGATGCACTCGTCGCAGATGTACACACCGGGTCCCGCGATGAGCTTCTTCACCTGCTTCTGGCTCTTTCCGCAGAACGAGCACTTGAGCAGGTCGCCGCCATCACCGATGCGTGCCACGAGGTGCTTCCCCTTCGCCTGGGAGCAGCCTGGTTCAGCGGCTCCTGGTGCCTCTATCCGACGGTACCTTGCCTGGGCCCCCGTTCGGGCCCCCCTTGGCACGGTTCACACGGCCGAGGCCGTGGACACGGTAGGTGCCAAGGGGAAAGACCGACGTCAGACGGACGCGCCTGCGGTGGTCTTACGGGTGGAGACGATCTGGTCCACCAGACCGTACGCGAGTGCGTCGTCAGCGGTAAGGATCTTGTCGCGCTCGATGTCCTCGCTGATCTTCTCCAGCGAGGTCGTGGAGTGCTTCGCCAGCATCTCCTCGAGCTGGGTGCGCATCCGCAGGATCTCGTTGGCCGCGATCTCCAGGTCGGAGAGCTGCTCACGGCCGGTCTGCGAGGACGGCTGGTGGATCAGCACACGGGCGTGCGGGAGCGCCATGCGCTTGCCCGGGGTGCCCGCGGCCAGCAGGACCGCGGCGGCGGAGGCCGCCTGGCCCATGCAGACCGTCTGGATGTCCGGCTTCACGAACTGCATCGTGTCGTAGATCGCGGTGAGCGCGGTGAACGAGCCGCCGGGGCTGTTGATGTAGATCGAGATGTCGCGGTCCGGGTCCATCGACTCCAGGCACAGCAGCTGTGCCATGACGTCGTTGGCGGAGGCGTCGTCGATCTGCACGCCGAGGAAGATCACGCGCTCCTCGAAGAGCTTCGCGTACGGGTCGTACTCACGCACGCCCTGCGAGGTGCGCTCCACGAAGCGCGGGACGACGTAGCGGTTGTCCACCTGCGGGCCGGTGTAGAGGCCGCTCGCGGAGGCGCCGGAGAGGTTGTTCATGTGGGTGTTCACCATCCTGGTGGCGTATCTGTGGGCTGGAGGTCTCGGCGTACGAGAGGGTGCGGGGTGGTGCACGCCCGATCAGGCGCCGGTGCCGCCGCCGCCCGGGATGCCCGACGCGGCCGAGATGATCTCGTCGATGAGGCCGTAGTCCTTGGCCTCCTCCGCCGTGTACCAGCGGTCGCGGTCGCCGTCGCGGATGATCGTCTCCACGGTCTGGCCGGAGTGGTGGGCGGTGATCTCGGCCATCCGCGTCTTCGTACGGAGCAGGTACTGGGCCTGGATCTTGATGTCCGAGGCGGTACCGCCGATACCGGCCGAACCCTGGTGCATGAGGATGTCGGTGTTCGGGAGCGCGAAGCGCTTGCCCGCTGTGCCACCGGTGAGCAGGAACTGGCCCATGGAGGCCGCCATGCCCATACCGATGGTGACCACGTCGTTCGGGATGTACTGCATGGTGTCGTAGACCGCCATGCCGGCCGTCACCGAACCGCCGGGGCTGTTGATGTAGAGGTAGATGTCCTTGTCGGGTTCCGCGGCAAGGAGCAGAAGCTGTGCGGTGATCTTGTTGGCGATGTCATCGTCGACCTGCTGACCGAGGAAGATGATGCGCTCGCCGAGCAGTCGGCTGTAGACCTGGTCACCGAGGCCTCCACCGAGGGACGGCTCTCCGGCGGCGTAGGGCATCAGATTCGTCACGTATCCACCTGCTCGTCTCTGACGGCTCCGGCCGTCTCAGCGTCTTCGTACCGGGTGGGCCGGGACTACCCGACCCTTCCTCTTCATGGACCCTAACGCGCAGGTGGGACAACGCCATCCCGCTTCCCCTACTGTTCGCTGGGAGCGCAAGGTGCGCAGTCCGTACAAGGGTTCCCGCGCGGTTCTCCCGGGCGCGGGCCGATACGACGACGGGCCCCGGACTCAAGCGTCCGGGGCCCGTCGTGCGGATCAGATCAACGTCGGATCAACGAGCGGAGCGGGGCTCAGGCCTCGTTCTTCTCGTCCTTCTTCTCGTCGGCCGCCTCGGTGGCGTCCTCGGCCGTCTCGGTGGCCTCGACCGTCTCCGTGGCCTCTTCCTCGTCGTCCTCGAGCTCGACGACCTCACCGTTGGTGTCGACGACCTTGGCGGCCTCGACGACGACGGCGAGCGCCTTGCCGCGGGCGACCTCGCCGACGAGCATCGGCACCTGACCGCCTTCGACGACGGCCTGGGCGAACTGGTCGGGGCTCATGCCGGAGGACTGCGCGCGCCGCATGAGGTGCTCGGTGAGCTCCTCCTGGTTGACGTTCAGCTTCTCCTTGTTGACGAGCTCGTCGAGGATGAACTGGGTCTTGATGCCCTTGACGGCCTGCTCGGAGGTCTCGTTCTCGAACTCCTCCAGGGTCTTGCCCTGGATCTCGAGGTACTTCTCCAGGTCGAGACCCATCTGGCCGAGCTGGTGGTGCTCGAGGTTGTGCTTGCGGGTCTGGACCTCGTCCGCGAGAAGCTTCTCGGGGATCGGGACCTCGGCCAGCTTCAGCAGCTCCTCGAGGACACGCTCCTGGGCCTGGGTGGCCTGGTCGTACTGCTTGGTGTTCTCGAGGCGCTTGCGGCTGTCCTCGCGGAGCTCGGCGAGCGTGTCGAACTCGCTCGCCATCTGCGCGAAGTCGTCGTCCAGCTCGGGCAGTTCGCGGGAGGCGACGGCGGTGACCTTGACGGTGACCTCCGCTTCCTTGCCCTCGGCGGAGCCGCCCTTCAGCTCGGAGGTGAAGGTGGCCTCGCCACCGGCCTCCAGGCCGGTCACGGCCTCGTCGATGCCTTCGAGGAGCTCGCCGGAACCGATGGTGTACGAGACACCCGCGGCCACGCCGTCCTCGAGGACCTCTCCGTCGACCTTGGCCTCCAGGTCGATCGTCACGACGTCGCCCTCGGCGGCGGCGCGCTCGACCGGGCTGGTCGACGCGAAGCGCTCACGGAGCTGCTCCACGGCCTTGTCGACGTCCTCTTCGGTGACTTCGAGTGCGTCCACGGTGACCTCGATGCCGGAGTAGTCCGGGATCTCGATCTCGGGACGGACATCCACCTCGGCGGTGAAGGCCAGCAGTTCGCCGTCCTTGAGCTCGGTGATGTCAACCTCGGGCTGGCCCAGAACGTTGAGCTCACCCTCGTTGACAGCCTCGGTGTAGAACTTCGGAAGGGCGTCGTTGACGGCCTCCTCCAGCACAGCACCACGGCCGAACCGCTGGTCGATGACGCGGTTGGGGATCTTGCCCTTACGGAAGCCCTTCACCGTGACCTGCTGGTTGATCTTCTTGTACGCCGCGTCGAGGCTGTCCTTGAGCTCCTCGAAGGGCACCTCGATGCTGAGCCGAACCCGAGTCGGGTTCAGGGTCTCCACGGCGCTCTTCACGGTTCGGTCTCCTTGGTGGCTGACTTCTTGGGGTTCTGCTCGGCCGCCGAGAGGCGGCTTCGCGGATCGAGCCCGGTACATCAGACACACGGGCACGCAATTTGCATAGTAACGGCAAGGGGGAGGACTCCCACAATGCGATCTTGCTGGTGGTCGGGGTGGCCGGATTCGAACCGACGACCTTCCGCTCCCAAAGCGGACGCGCTACCAAGCTGCGCCACACCCCGTCGGTGCGACACGTAGGGTACATGCAGAAGGGCGTCGCGTCGGCCGCTTAGGCCAGGCCGTCACCGCGGCTGTCACGGGCACACCGGTACGGGTGTGCGCGTACCTTCCCCGACCCGCTACGATGCTTTCCGTACCGAGGTCCGGCGGACCCGCGGTGCGGCATGTGCGGGCGTAGCTCAATGGTAGAGCCCTAGTCTTCCAAACTAGCTACGCGGGTTCGATTCCCGTCGCCCGCTCCACGCGAAGGGCCGGTCCGAGGAGAGATCCTCGGGCCGGCCCTTCGGCTTTCCGTGTCACTCGGCGGCCAGGGCCTCGCGCATCGCCTTCACGCCCGGTGTCGGGTCGTAGCCCTCCGGCACTCCCTCGACCAGGATGACGTCGCCCTCGATGTGCCGTGAGCGCAGCGGTGCGATCTCCCGGTAGGCGGGTGAGTCCCACCAGGCCCGCGCCTCGTCGATCCCCGGGAAGCCGATCATCACGACGTGCCCGGGCCAGGCGCCCTCCTTCACCTCGTGCGGCGTCATGTGCACGAGGTAGCGACCGCCGTACGCGTCGAAGGTGGCGGGAAGCCGTTCGATGTACTCGGCGATCTCCGGATGCGGGTCGGCCTCTCTCAGGTGGGCTATGGCGTACGCGGGCATGACTGTCCTTCCGGTCGGCAGGGCCCCGGGCGCCCGGCGGGCGGTGGGCATGCGTGGACGCCCGGCGGCGCCGGCCGGCCGGGGTGGACTCGCGCACGCACGGGCGTCAGAAGCTGATCTGGTTGATCGTGTCGGCTATCGAGTTCATGAATCTGTTGATCGACGGCGCCATGCCCGTCGAAGCGAGGAAGAAGCCGAAGAGTACGGCGACGACCGCAGGCCCGCCCTTGAGGGATCCGCCGCGGATGAACACCACCAGGACGATCCCCAGCAGAAGCACCACAGACAGTGAAATGGCCACGACTGATCACACCCTTGGTCGGTTCGCCTTGCCGGCCCGGCGGCGTGCGGCCCAGCACGCCTCCGTCGCGTCCATCGTGCCACCAACTCCCCCGTACCTGCTGCCGGGTGACGGTGCGGGACGGCCGGATCCCGCCATCCTCGCGCCCGCGCGCGCCCGGCGCGGGCGGCGTGCACGCCGCCCGCGCCAGTAGTCGCACGGGCTGCCGCATTTCCTGTGCGCCCGCTGTGCGCAGGGCAGTTCGAATATCGACCGATGTGATCGTTTCCATATCCCCACACTTCATTCACAGTCATTTGCCAGGAGTTCGTGCGACGAATTTCACTGTCGCCAACCTCCCGACGATATGCACCATTTAAGCGGGATGAATCACCACCTAACGGACCGTTGCCGTTGGTTTCACTTCTCAATGACCGGGAACACGCAATATTTCTCGGGGGTTTTACGCGTACCGATCGACGGGTCTAAGGTGCATGGGATGTCGAAAGCTCCGAGTGAAATTCAGAGGGCCCCGATCACCCCGGAGAGCCGGGAGTCGGAGCCGAGACGCGAGCAGACCCTGACGGTTCCGGGCGCACCTGCCTCCACCGCCGCACCCGCACCGGCCCGCACCGGGGCGCCCGCACCGGCCCGCACCGGGGCGCCCGCACCGGCCAAGCGCCGTGACGCGTACTTCGACAACGTGAAGTACCTCGCGATCGTGCTCGTCGCCGTGGCCCACGCCTGGGAGCCGGTGATGGACGGCAGCCGCACGACCCGGGCGCTGTACATGATCGTGTACACGTTCCACATGCCGGCGTTCATCCTCGTCTCGGGCTATTTCTCCCGGTCGTTCGACATGAGTCCGGCCAAGGTGAAGCGCCTCGTCACCGGGGTCGTGGTGCCCTACGTGCTCTTCGAGACCGCGTATTCGCTCTTCAAGCGGTACGCCGGCGGGGACGACACCTCCATCACCCTGCTCGACCCGCTGTTCCTCACCTGGTTCCTGATCGCCCTGTTCATCTGGCGGGTCACCACACCGATCTGGCAGTCACTGCGCCATCCGCTCCCGGTCGCCCTCGTGATCGCGATGCTCGCCTCGGTCACACCGGACATCACCGACGACCTCGACCTGCAGCGCGTCTGCCAGCTCCTGCCGTTCTTCGTGCTGGGCCTGCTGATGAAGCCCGAGCACTTCCAGCTGGTCCGGCGGCGGGAGGTGCGGCTGTTGTCCCTCCCTTTGTTCGCCGGGGCCCTGGCCTTCGCCTACTGGGCGGCGCCGCACATGCGGCTCGGCTGGTTCTACCGCAGCAACAGCGCCCAGGAGATGGACTTCCAGTGGTGGACGGGGCCGGTGATGACCCTGGCCATGTTCGGATGCGCACTGCTGCTCACGATCGGGTTCCTCGCCTGGGTGCCGCGCCGCCACATGTGGTTCACCGTGCTGGGCGCCGGGACGATCTGCGGCTACCTGCTGCACGGCTTCCTGGTGAAGGGCGCCGGTTACTACGGCCTGTTCGACCGCCACGAGTGGCTCTCGGGCCCCGTGGGGCTCGTGGTCGTCTCCGTCGTCGCGGCAGCCTCCGTGACCCTGATGTGCACCCCGCCGGTCCGGCGCGTGCTGCGCTTCGCGACCGAGCCGGACATGAACTGGGCGTTCCGCCGGAGCCCCGCCAAGCGCTGAGACTGTCCGGATCGGCCCCTCCTGCCGGGGGCCGGTCCTGTCGGTGCGTCAGCCTGTCGCGGGGTTGGCTTGATCCCGCCGTTCGACGGACCCGGCATCCCCGTCGAGCCCCAACAGGCCGCGTACCTGCGCATATTTCTCGGTCAACCGGGTACGGGTCGTCGGCTCCAGGACCGCGAGCCGGTCCGGGTCCGCGTTGTGCGCCAGATCCGACTCCTTGATCAGCAGCGCACCGGGTGTGGCGAGAATCCGCCCGGTGTACGCGACGAGGTCCTCGCCGTCCCGCTTGGTGACGGCGAGGACCATGTCCTTCACCCGCCGGGACAGCGGGGCCTCGTCCAGCCACTGCCGGGACAGCGCGCCGTCCTCCACCGCGTCGTGCAGCCACGCGGCGGCCATCTGCTCCTCGCTGCCGCCCCGGACGCGCACGCCCTCGGCCACCGCTGCCAGGTGCTCCGCGTACGGGCGCCCCGCCTTGTCGGTCTGTGTGCGATGGGCCGCGCGGGCGATCGCCTCCACCTGGGCCAGGGTCAGGTACGGGATCGGCATGGGCCGACTGTACGCCGGGCACCCCGCGCTCCGAGGGTCCACTCGTGCACAGCGGATCGTTCGGTAAACTAATTACTGACGATTCCTTGACGCACTCTTGACCGAACGAAGGAGACGGGCTCATCGGACACGCAGACACGCTCATCGCCATGGGGGGCGCGTTCCTCGCCGCCGCCGTCCTCGCCCGCGTCGGCGGCCGCATCGGACTGCCGACCATCCCCCTGTTCATCCTCGCCGGGATCCTGCTCGGCCCGCACACACCGGGGGTCGTCCTCCTCGACGATCCGCACGACCTGGAGATGCTCTCCGCTCTCGGGCTGGTGCTGCTGCTCTTCTACCTCGGTCTCGAATTCCACCTGGACGACCTGAAGAAGGGCGGGCGCAAGATGGCGCTCGCCGGTGGCACGTACCTCGCCCTGAACGTCGGCGCCGGTCTGGGCTTCGGCTTCGCGCTCGGCTGGGGCACCTCGGAAGCACTGGTGCTCGCCGGCGTCCTCGGCATCTCGTCGTCGGCCATCGTCACGAAGGTCCTGGTCGACCTCGGCCGGATCGGCAGTCCCGAGACACGGCCGATCCTCGGCATCATCGTCGTCGAGGACGTCTTCCTCGCCCTCTACCTGGCCGCCCTGCAGCCGATCCTGTCCGGTGCCGACAGTCTCGGCGCGGCGGTACTCGACGGCGGAAAGGCTTTCGGCTTCCTGCTGCTGCTCGCCCTCCTGGCCAGGTTCGGCACGAAGGTCATCGGCAAGCTGTTCGACACCAAGGACGACGAGCTCCTCGTCATCTCCTTCCTCGGTGCCGCCGTCTTCGTGGCCGGGGTCTCGGAGTGGTTCGGGGTCGCCGACGCGATCGGCGCGTTCATGGTCGGCCTGATGCTGGGCAGCACCACCTCGGGTGCCCGCATCCTGAAGCTGGTGCATCCGCTGCGGGACGCGTTCGGTGCGATCTTCTTCTTCGCCTTCGGACTGTCCATCAACCCCGGCGACCTGCCGAGCGTGGTGTGGCCGGTGCTGGCGGCCGTCGCCGTGACCGTCGCGATGAACGTCTTCGCCGGGATGGCCACCGCCAAGATCTACGCCTTCGGCCCGCAGGCCACGGCGAACATCTCCACCACCCTGCTGGCACGCGGTGAGTTCGCGCTGATCCTCGCCACGATGGCCGCGGGCGCGGGCCTGGACGAACGGCTCTCCCCGTTCATCGCCGGGTACGTGCTCCTGCTCGCGGTCCTCTCACCGCTGGCGGCCGGGCGCTCGCACTGGCTCGCCCGGATCCTGCCCGGTGGGCGCACCGGGGACCGGGAGGCCGGCAAGGAGGCGGTACCCGTCTGAGGGGCGAGGACGACGGGGAACCGACGGACGACCCGGGTGCGGGGGCTGTGCTCGCGCACCCGGGGGACGACATGGACGCAAAGACGTCACGTCCGAGTGATGGTCGAACGTCTCGCTTGACGTCTGCACGGTTTCGACCGATTTCGTGCGGTTCAGGCGCGACGGGACAGCAGCAGGAGTGCGCGGTCGTCGTTGACGTCCTTCGCGCAGGCCTCGATCAGGTGCCAGGCCGCGCCCTCGAAGCCCGTCGCGACATAGCGGTCGGCCTCCCCGGTCAGCCGGTCGATGCCGTCGGAGATGTCACGGTCCGACGCCTCCACCAGACCGTCCGTGAAGAGCATCAGAACGTCCCCGGGGGCCAGGGAACCCTTCACCGCGTGGAACTCCGCCCCGTCGTACACACCGAGCAGGGGGCCCTCGGCGGCCTGCTCCTCCCACTGGCCGCTTCCCGCGTGCAGCTGGAGGGCGGGAGGGTGGCCCGCCGACAGCAGTTCGTAGTCGCCGGACTCCAGGTCCAGGACGAGATGGATGGAGGTGGCGAATCCCTCGTCCCAGTCCTGGCGCAGCAGGTAGCCGTTCGCCGCGGGCAGGAAGCCGTGCGGCGGCAGGGATCCCAGGAGGCCGCCGAAGGCTCCGGACAGCAGCAGGGCGCGGGAACCCGCGTCCATGCCCTTGCCCGAGACATCGGTGAGTACGACTTCAAGGGTGCGCCCGCCGTTGGTGCGGGCGGCGACGACGAAGTCGCCCGAGAAGGACTGGCCCCCGGCCGGGCGGAGCGCCATCTCACGGTGCCAGCCCTCGGGGAGCGGGGGCAGGGCGCTCTGGACCCGGATCCGCTCCCGCAGGTCGAAGAGCATCGTGCCGCCGCGTCGCCACGGCACCCCGACCCTGGCCCGGAACTGCGCGATGAGCAGCCCGAAGAAGCCACAGGCCGCTACGACCAGGACGGTGCCCGGGGTGACCCGGGCAGGCCCGTCCGCGTAAGGACCGAGGACGACGGACTCCACGATCAGGGCGGCGGCCGCGGTCGCGTAGAGGCTCAGCAGACTGGCCGGCCGCAGCAGCAGCCCACCCGCCACGATCGGCAGGGCCAGGGCGGCCGGTGAGCACCAGACCGGGTCGAGCAGTGTGCCGCAGGTGATCAGCGGGACGGTGATCAGCAGACCGGCCAGGGCTATCCAGTCGGAGCCGTCACCGCGGAAGTAGTCGACACCGGATCTGCGCAGCGCGACGCGCGCCCGGTGCACTGTTCTTCGCCACCGGGCGGGGTAGGTGTCTGGTCCTCTGCGACGTGCCATTGTCGGGACCTTATCCATCCGACGGCCTCCGGTGCAGGGGGGACCTGGTGGCAATGCGTTCGAAAGTGGGTCGCCCCGGGGAGCGCGGCCCTGGTATGCAGAGCTCATGACCACGCAATTGCGGATGTTGACGGCCCCTGAGTGGGATACCTGGCTCGGCAGTGTCGAGTTGGCGTTCGGCGGCGTTCCCCTGGCTCCGGAGAACCGTGAGATGTACGCGTCGCTGACCGAGCCGCGGCGTGCGATCGGCCACTGGGACGGCGCGGAGTGTGTGGGGACGGCCGGTGCTCTGAGCTTCCGGGTGACCGTGCCGGGCGGCGCCGCGGTGCCGGCCGCGGGCGTCACCATGGTGAGCGTGGCCGCGACGCACCGCAGGCAGGGGCTGCTGACGTCGATGATGCGGCGCCAGCTCGACGACGTCCGCTCGTGGGGCGAGCCGCTCGCGGTGCTGCTGGCGTCGGAGCCCGGCATCTACGGACGGTTCGGCTACGGCGCGGCCACGACGGAGATGAGTCTGCGCGTCGACACCTCCCGGACCCGTCTCGCACTCCCTCCGGGGACGGACGCGGTACGGGTGCGCCGGTCACCCCCGCGCGAGGCGCTCGATGCCTGCGAGGCGGTCTACGCGCGGCTGGCGGAGACCCGGCCCGGTACGCCGGTACGCCGGCCCGGCTGGGAGCAGATGCCCGTGAACGACCCGGAGAGCCTTCGGGACGGGGGCTCCCCGCTGCAGTGCGTCCTCGCGGAGCGGGACGGCGAGGTCACCGGCTACGCCACGTTCAGCCTGAAGCCCGCCTGGGACGACGCGGGCCCCCGGGGCACGGTGGCGGTGCGTGACCTGGCGGCGCTGGACCCCGCCTCGTACGCGGCGCTGTGGCGCTTCCTGTTCGGGATCGATCTGATGTCGGTGGTCGAGTGCCACAACCGGCCGGCGGACGACGCCGTGCTCCGCATGGTCTCCGACGTCCGGCGCTGCGAGGTGCGGCTGCGGGACGGCCTGTACGTGCGACTGGTCGAGCTGGGTGCGGCCCTGGAGGCGCGGACCTACCGGACGCCGGTCGACGTGGTGCTCGAGGTGGAGGACACCTTCTGCCCGTGGAACGCGGGGCGTTGGCGGCTGACCGCCGACGCCAAGGGCGCCGCCGTCTGCCGGCGTACGGACGACGAGCCCGAACTGGCCCTGTCCGCCTCGACGCTGGCATCAGCCTACCTGGGCGGGGTGTCGCTGACGACGCTGGCTGCGGCCGGGCAGGTCCGCGAGAGGCGTGCGGGCGCGCTGGAAGGGACCGCGCTCGCGTTCTCCTCGGACGTGCAGCCGTGGTGCCCGCACGGCTTCTGAGCCCGCGCGGCTACCGCCCCGCCACCGACGGCTGGCAGGCCGGGCACCAGAAGAGGTTGCGGGCCGCCAGGTCCGCCGTACGGACCTCGGTGCCGCAGACGTGACACGCCTGCCTGGCCCGGCGGTACACGTACACCTCGCCGCCGTGGTCGTCGACCCTCGGGGGCCGGCCCATCGCCTCCGGCAGGTGTTCGGGGCGGACGGTGTCGATGCGGTTGTTCCGCACCCCCTCGCGCATCAGGACGCCGAGGTCGGCCCAGATCGCGTCCCATTCGCCCCGCGCGAGGTCCCGGCCGGGGCGGTACGGGTCGATGCCGTGCCGGAAGAGGACCTCGGCGCGGTAGACGTTGCCGACGCCCGCGACGACCTTCTGGTCCATCAGCAGGGCGGCCACGGTGACGCGGCTGCGGGAGATCCGCCGCCAGGCCCGCTCGCCGTCCTCCTCTGCGCGCAGTGGGTCCGGGCCGAGCCGGTCGTGTATCGCGCGCTTCTCCGGGCCGGTGATCAGGGCGCATGTGGTGGGACCGCGCAGATCGGCGTGATGGGCGTCGTTGCGCAGGCGCAGCCGGACCGTGCCGGTGGGCGGCGGCGCCGGAACCGTACCGAAGCCGAGCTTGCCGAAGAGGCCGAGGTGGATGTGGACCCAGACCGCTCCCTCGAAGCCGAGGAAGAGGTGCTTGCCGTGGGCGTCGACGCCGGTGAAGGTCCTGCCGTCCAGGAGTGCCGCACTGTCGGCGAACGTGCCCTGGGGGCTGCTCACCCGCACCGGGCGGCCCGCGAAACGCTCGTGGTGGTCGGCGGCGAGGCGATGGATCGTATGCCCCTCGGGCACGACGTGTCTCCTGGTGACGCGCTTGTGCCGCCGGGTACGGGCCCCGGCGGCACAAGGGAAGCGGGTACGGGCTTCTCAGCCCTGCTGCGGGTGGTGGGCCGGGACCGGGGGGAGCTCGCCGGTGTTCTCGTACGCCGAGAGCATCTCGATGCGACGGGTGTGGCGCTCCTCACCCGAGTACGGGGTGCTCAGGAAGATCTCGACGAACTTGGTGGACTCCTCCACCGTGTGCATCCGTCCGCCGATGGCCACGACGTTGGCGTCGTTGTGCTCACGGCCCAGCGCGGCGGTCTGCTCGCTCCAGGCGAGTGCGGCGCGGACGCCCTTGACCTTGTTCGCGGCGATCTGCTCGCCGTTGCCCGAGCCGCCGATGACGATGCCGAGGCTGTCCTCGTCCGCGGCCGTCCGCTCGGCGGCGCGGAGGCAGAACGGCGGGTAGTCGTCCTGGGCGTCGTAGATGTGGGGACCGCAGTCGACGGGCTCGTGGCCGTGGGCCGTGAGCCACGTAACCAGGTGGTTCTTCAGTTCGTAGCCGGCATGGTCTGAGCCGAGGTACACGCGCATGGTGCGAAGTGTGACACGGACCGGAACGGGTAGCCGTCAGCGGGGTCGGGACACACAGCTCCGTGCGAGGGGCCGGAGCTGTGGGCAACACCACTCGCGCAACGATCGGGTCAAGGAACCGGATGAGGGGGTTCCGGTTGGGGTGCCGTACGGGCTTGAATGCGTGGCCTTGCCTTCGCAACACCCCCGCGGAGGCATGACCCGACACACGTGATCAGAAAACGTAAGGATTCGATCCATGACGTCGCAGACGACTCTGGCGGGCCCGGGCCAACAGCCCGGCGAGCCGGGTAAGCCGGACTCCTCCGGCGGGCTCCAGGCCGGTCTCAAGAACCGTCATCTCTCGATGATCGCCATCGGCGGCGTGATCGGAGCGGGCCTCTTCGTCGGCTCCGGCGCCGGGATCGCCGCCGCGGGACCGGCCATCCTCCTGTCGTACGCGCTGGTCGGCCTGATGGTCGTCTTCGTCATGCGGATGCTCGGCGAGATGGCCGTCGCCCGGCCGAGCTCCGGCTCCTTCTCCGCGTACGCCGACCAGGCCCTGGGCCGCTGGGCCGGCTTCTCCATCGGCTGGCTGTACTGGTTCTTCTGGGTCGTGGTGCTCGCCGTCGAGGCCACGGCGGGTGCCAAGATCCTGGAGAGCTGGGTCCCCGGCGTACCGCAGTGGGCGTGGGCCCTGATCGTCATGGTGGTGCTGACGGCGACCAACCTGGTCTCCGTCGGCTCGTACGGCGAGTTCGAGTTCTGGTTCGCCGGGATCAAGGTCGTGGCGATCGGCGCGTTCGTCGTCGTCGGCCTTCTCGCCGTCTTCGGTGTCCTGCCGGGTGCGGACAACGCGGGTTCGGGCCTCTCCCACCTCACGGACACCGGCGGGTTCTTCCCCGAAGGACCCGGGGCCATCCTCACGGGCGTGCTCATGGTCGTCTTCTCCTTCATGGGCAGCGAGATCGTGACGCTGGCGGCCGGTGAGTCCGAGGACCCGCGGCGCGCCGTCTCCAAGGCCACCAACAGCGTGATCTGGCGTATCGCCATCTTCTACCTGGGTTCGATCTTCGTCGTCCTCACGCTGCTGCCGTGGAACGACCCGTCGATCGTCAAGGACGGTTCGTACGTCGCCGCCCTGAACACGATCGGCATTCCGCACGCCGGCCAGGTCATGGACGTCATCGTGCTGACCGCCGTGCTGTCCTGTCTCAACTCCGGGCTCTACACGGCCTCACGCATGGCCTTCTCGTTGGGGCAGCGGGGCGACGCGCCCCAGGCGTTCGCCAAGGTGAACAAGCGGGGCGTGCCGCAGGCGGCGATCCTGTCGTCCGTCGTGTTCGGCTTCGTCGCCGTGTTCTTCAACTACCAGTGGCCCGACACGGTGTTCGCGTTCCTGCTGAACTCCTCCGGCGCGGTCGCCCTGTTCGTGTGGCTGGTGATCTGCTTCACCCAACTGAGGATGCGCGGCATCATCCTGCGCGAGTCACCCGAGAAGCTCGTCGTGCGGATGTGGCTCTTCCCATATCTGACCTGGGCGACGATCGCCATGATCTCCTTCGTCCTCGTCTACATGCTGACCGACGACGCCGGGCGCGAGCAGGTCCTGCTCTCGCTGCTGGTCGCGGCGCTGGTCGTGGGGGTCTCGCTGGTGCGCGAGGTCCGCAGCCGGAAGGCGAAGACGGCGGCGCCGGCCGAGTGACCCGTACGCACACCTGACCGCGGAGGCCGGGTGCACCGGGAAACACCAGAGGCTCGCCGGTCGGTCATGACCGGCGAGCCTCTTTCGGTGGGTGCGCGCGGTGTCAGCCGCGACGCCCCACGAGCTTCCAGGAGGCGGGCAGCGCACCCATGGCCAGCGCGGCCTTGAGGGCGTCGCCGATCAGGAACGGCACGAGGCCGGCCGCGACGGCGGCGCTCATCGACATGCCGGTGGAGAGCGCCAGGTAGGGCACGCCGACCGCGTAGATGACGAGGGAGCCGACCGCCATGGTGCCCGCGGTGCGCAGGACGGACCGGTCACCGCCTCGGCGGGCCAGACCGCCGACGACCGTGGCGGCGAGCAGCATGCCCAGCACGTAACCGAACGACGCGCCGCCCGGGCCGGAGGTGCCCTCGGAGAACCACGGCATGCCGGCCATGCCGACGAGCGCGTACAGGGCGAGGGAGAGGAAGCCCCGGCGGGCGCCGAACGCGGTGCCGATCAGCAGCGCGGCGAAGGTCTGGCCGGTGACGGGGACCGGGGAACCGGGGACGGGCACGGCGATCTGGGCCGCGATGCCGGTGAGGGCGGCGCCTCCGACGACCAGGGCCGTGTCCACGGCGTAGCGGTGCCGGGCTGCGGGCAGCAGGTCGGCGAGGACCGCTCCGGTACGGGCGGGGGCGGCAGCAGTACTCATCGGGACTCCGCGGGTGAGGTCGGCAGGCAGGGACGGACTGAGCCGACGTTAGCCGACGGCGTGTCCCTCGATCACCGTCAGCCGTCCACAAAGCGGCGGTTGAACGGGTAGTCGGGTTCGGACAAAGACCGTTGCGCAATCACCGATCGGCGTGATGCTGGTCACTGAGGTAGAGGTGTGCGCAGCCCGCCGTTCGGGAAGGGGAGCCACCCCGTGAGACTGTAGGTTCCCCATAAAATGATCCGAGAGTGATCCACAGCTCATGCACGACGCGCCCCCCACGCACTCCCCCGTACCGTCCGAGCCCCTGGCCCACGGCCTGAAGCAGCGCCATCTGACGATGCTCGGTCTGGGCGGGGTGATCGGCGCCGGTCTCTTCGTCGGGTCGGGCGCCGGGATCGCGGTCGCCGGGCCCGCCGTCGTCGTCTCGTATCTGCTCGCGGGCGCGCTCGCCATGCTGGTCATGCGGATGCTCGGTGAGATGTCGGCGGCGATGCCCGCCTCCGGGTCCTTCTCCGTCCACGCGGAACGCGCACTGGGCCGCTGGGCCGGCTTCAGCGTGGGCTGGCTCTACTGGTTCATGCTGGTGGTGGTGCTCGCCGTGGAGGCGACGGCGGCCGCTCAGATCGCCCACGGCTGGGTGCCCGCGGTGGATCAGTGGCTCTGGGTGCTGCTGTTCATGGTGGTGTTCACCGTGGCCAATCTGACGGCCGTGAAGAATTTCGGCGAGTTCGAATTCTGGTTCGCCGCACTGAAGGTGGCCGCGATCGTGGCCTTCCTGGTGCTCGGTCTGCTGGCCGTCCTCGGCGTCCTCCCGGACACCGGTCCCGTGGGACTGACGAACCTCACCGGCCAGGGCGGCTTCCTGCCGAACGGCTGGGACGGCGTGGTCTCCGGCGTCCTCACCGTGGTGTTCGCGTTCGGCGGCCTGGAGGTCGTGACGATCGCGGCGGCCGAGACCGCCGATCCGGCGCGCGCCGTGGGGCGAGCGGTGCGCAGCGCGGTGGTGCGCATCCTCTTCTTCTACGTCGGTTCGATGCTGGTGATCGTGGCCGTGCTGCCGTGGACCGCTCAGCGGGCCGGGCTCAGCCCGTACGTGAAGGTCCTGGATTCGATCGGGGTGCCGTCGGCCGGGCAGATCATGAACATCGTGGTGTTCGTGGCGCTGCTCTCGGCGCTCAACGCCAATCTCTACGGCTCGTCCCGCATGATCTTCTCGCTGGCCGAGCGCGGCGAGGCGCCACGCGGGCTGCTGAAGGTCTCGGGCGGGCAGGGTGGCGGGGTGCCCCGGCGGGCGGTACTGGCCTCGGTGGCCTTCGGCTTCGTCTCCGTGGTGCTCAATCTCCTGTGGCCCGATACCGTCTTCCTGTACATGCTCAACTCGGTAGGAGCGGTCCTGCTGTTCGTCTGGGGCCTGATCGCCGCCTCGCAGCTGCGGTTGCGGCGCCGGCTCGAACGGGAGGCGCCGGGCGCCCTGGCGCTGCGGATGTGGTGCTTCCCCTATCTGACCTGGGTGACTCTGGCCGGTCTGCTGGCCGTCCTGCTGCTGATGCTCACCGACGACGTGGCCCGTCCGCAGGTGCTCTGGTCGGCGGGGGCCACGGCTCTGGTGCTGCTCGTGGCGGGCGTGCGGGAGCTGCGGGCGAAGCCGTAGGCGGGTGAGCACCTTGTGTGAGCCTCGTGACCGTATAGCGGACGGCCGTTCCCCGTGAGCGGGGCCGATGGCCAGACTGTGGACCGACCTCCGTCCCGACCAGTGAACTGAGCCCGTCCATGTCCCGGACCTCCGCGCCGCCCCCCACGGACGCCACCGCCCCCACCGCCGACTCCGCGCTCACCCACGGCCTCAAGCAGCGCCATCTGTCGATGATCGCCCTGGGCGGTGTGATCGGCGCCGGGTTGTTCGTCGGCTCGGGTGCGGGCATCGCCGCGGCCGGACCCTCGATCGTCATCGCGTACGCCGTCTCCGGACTGCTGGTCATGTTCGTGATGCGGATGCTGGGCGAGATGTCGGCGGCCAACCCCGCGTCGGGCTCGTTCTCCGTGCACGCGGAACGGGCGATCGGCCCGTGGGCGGGCTTCACCGCGGGGTGGTCGTTCTGGGTGCTGCTCTGTGTCGCCGTCGGGCTGGAGGGCATCGGCGCCGCCCAGATCGTCACCGGCTGGCTGCCCGGTACGCCGGAGTGGGCCTGGGTCGCCCTGTTCATGGTGATCTTCCTCGGCACGAACCTCGCCGCCGTGAAGAACTTCGGCGAGTTCGAGTTCTGGTTCGCCGCGCTCAAGGTCGTCGCGATCACCCTCTTCCTGGTGCTGGGCGTCCTCGCGATCCTGGGCGTGCTGCCCGGCACGGACTCCCCCGGCACCGCGAACCTCACCGGGGACGGCGGCTTCATGCCGCACGGCTCCGAAGGGCTCATCATCGGTCTGCTCGCCTCCGTCTTCGCGTACGGCGGTCTGGAGACCGTCACCATCGCGGCGGCCGAGTCCGAGAACCCCGTGCAGGGCGTCGCCAAGGCGGTGCGTACGGCGATGTGGCGCATCGCCGTCTTCTACATCGGTTCGATGGCGGTCATCGTGACCCTCGTGCCGTGGGACGACCCCACGGTCGCCGAGGTCGGCCCGTTCTACGCGATGCTCGACCACCTCGGTATCAGCGGCGCCGCCGAGATCATGAACGTGGTCATCCTGGTCGCCCTGCTCTCCGCGATGAACGCCAACATCTACGGCTCCTCGCGGATGGCCTGCTCGCTCGTCGCCCGCGGCCAGGGCCCGAAGGTACTCGGCAGGATCTCCTCGGGCGTCCCGCGCAACGCGGTGCTCGCCTCCTCGGTCTTCGGCTTCCTGTGCGTGCTGCTCAGCTACTGGCGCCCCGACGACGTCTTCCCGTGGCTCCTCAACATGATCGGCGCGGTGATCCTGGTCGTCTGGATCTTCATCGCCGTCTCCCAGCTGATCCTGCGCAGGCGCCTGGAACGCGAGGCCCCGGACCGGCTCGTCGTCCGGATGTGGCTCTTCCCGGTCCTGACGATCGTGGCGCTGGCGGCCATGGCCGGCATCTTCGTCCTGATGCTGCGCCAGCCCGACACCCGCGACCAGCTGCTGGCGACCGGGGCGCTGACCGCGGTGCTGATCGTGATCGGCCTGGTGCGGCAGAAGCGGGCGGAGCGCGGCAGGCCGACCCAAAACTGAGTGCATGCGGCACGGTCCGTCTGCGAGGGTGCCCCGTATGCATCCGCTCCCCGCAGATCCGACCGTGCTGCACCCGATGCCCGGGCAGCCGCGTGTCGTGCAGCTCCAGCCGCTGATCACGTCACCGCTCATCGAGGTCGGCGCGTACTCGTACTACGACGACCCCGATGACGCGACCGCGTTCGAGACCCGCAACGTGCTGTACCACTACGGCCCCGAGAAGCTCCTGATCGGCCGCTTCTGCGCACTGGGCACCGGGGTGCGGTTCATCATGAACGGCGCCAACCACCGCATGGACGGCCCGTCCACGTTCCCGTTCCCCACCATGGGCGGCTCCTGGGCCGACCACTTCGACCTGCTGACCGGGCTGCCCGGCCGGGGCGACACCGTGGTCGGCCACGACGTGTGGTTCGGCTACCGGGTGACGGTGATGCCCGGCGTGCGGATCGGGAACGGCGCGATCATCGCCGCCGGCTCCGTCGTCACGTCCGACGTGCCGGACTACGGCATCGTCGGCGGCAATCCGGCGAAGCTGCTCCGCACCCGCTACGACGACGCCGACATCGCCCGGCTCCTCGCCGTCGCCTGGTGGGACTGGCCGGCCGAACACATCACCGCACATGTCCGCACCATCATGTCCGGGAGCATCGACGACCTGGAGGCGGCGGCGCCTCAGCCGGGCTGAGCGCGCAGGAGCACCTCGCCCGCCTCCGTGCGGAAGTAGAGCACCGAGCGGCCCGACCGCCGGCGCCCGGCCAGCCCCGCGTCGAGCAGGACCTTCAGGTGGCGGCCCACCGACCCCAGGCCCTGGCCGGTGAGCGCCACCAGCTCCGTGGTGCTCCTGGGCCGGTCGAGCAGCACGAGGACACCGGCCCGCGCGGGCCCCAGGAGCCGGCCCAGGCTGTCGGGGAACACGGGCCGGTCCACGTCCGACAGAGTTCCCGAGCAGGCGTACACGACGGCGTACCGTTGCGCCGCCGCCTCCCAGGAGACCCAGCCCTGACGCGGCGTGACAGGGACGAACACCAGCCGTACGCCGTCGAGTTCCCGTGGTGGGTAGGCGCGCGGGTTGACCTGGAGCCGGCTGCCGCCCAGCCAGCGCATGCCCGGGTTCATCGCTTCCAGCGCGGCGGCCCAGCCGCCCTGGCTCAGCTGTCCGGCGCGGGCCACGATGTCCGCCTCGATGATCCGGCGGCGGCGCGGCCAGTCCGGGAGCACGATCTGCTCCCACACCCATGCCAGCAGGTCAGCGGCCTTCTGCGGCAGATCCGGGCGGCGCAGTACGGTCGGCAGCGGCCCACCCTTGGAGACCTCCAGGTCGGCGCGCGCACGGTCGGGGGACGTCTCACACACGCGGGCCAGGTCGTGCGCGAACGTGGTCCCGCCGGCGGGTGTGGGGGTGAGGAAGTCCGCGTTCCAGTGGCCGCCGAGACCGGTCCGCACGAGCTGCGCGGTGACCGGATCGCCGGCGAGACGCTCCAGGTAGGCAGGCCGGTGGGCGTCGAACCACACACGTTCGGCCGGGTTCGTGGCCGCCCCTCGCTCCAGAGCCTGGAGCGTCGCCGTGGTCTCGGACAGCTCCGAGACGACGAAGCGCCCTGCGGCCAGGGTGTCCGCGTTGACCTGCCACCAGCCCATGGTTTCGCCTCCACGCGAAACAGTAACGGCCACGCGGAGGAGCCACCGAGACTCCCCGGCATGCTCACCTACCGCGACGTCTTCCGTGTGCCGCAGTTCGGCCCGCTCTTCGTGACGAGTGCCCTGCAAGGCGCGGCCTCGACGACCAGCGGACTGGCCCTGGGCGTCCTCGTGTTCACCACGACCGGATCACCGCTGCTCTCCGCCCTCTCCATGTTCGGTGCCTCCCTCGCCCAGCTGATCGGCGCGACGCTGCTGATGTCGGCGGCCGACCGGCTCCCGCCGCGTGGAGCACTGAGCGGCGCGGCCCTCGCCTTCGGCCTCGGGACCGCCGTTCTGGCCGTCCCCGGGCTGCCGCTGCCGCTGATGTTCGCCGTCGTCCTGGGCGAGGGGGTCGTCGCGGCGGTGATCGGCGGGGTGCGGTACGGGTTGCTCAACGAGGTGCTCCCCGAGAACGCCTACCTGCTGGGGCGTTCGGTGCTCAACATGTGCTCCGGCACCATGCAGATCTGCGGCTACGCGGCCGGGGGCGTGCTGATCGCCGTGCTGTCCCCGCGCGGCACTCTGCTCGTCGCGGCGGTCCTGTACGCCACCGGCGCCGCAGCCGCCCGATGCGGTCTGGCACGCCGTGCGCCCCGGGCGACCGGGCGGCCGTCGGTGGGCGAGACCTGGCGGACCAACGCGCTGCTGTGGTCCTCGGCGCCCCGGCGGCGGGTGTACCTCGCGCTCTGGCTGCCCAACGGGCTGGTCGTCGGCTGCGAATCACTCTTCGTCCCTTACCGGCCGGATCAGGCCGGGCTGCTCTTCGCCTGCGCGGCGCTCGGGATGCTGGCCGGGGACACCGTGACGGGCCGGTACGTACCGGCACGGTGGCGGGGACGGCTGAGCACACCACTGCTCCTGCTGCTGGCCGTGCCGTACCTGCTGTTCGCGGTGCGGCCGGGGCTGCCCCTGACCCTGGTTCTCGTGACCCTGGCCTCGGCCGGCTTCTCGGCGAGCCTGCTCCTCCAGGAGCGTCTGCTGACGCTGACCCCGGACACGATGACCGGCCAGGCCCTCGGCCTGCACTCCTCCGGGATGCTCGCCGTACAGGGCGTGGCGGCGGTGCTCGCGGGCACCCTCGCCCAGCACGCCTCCGCCGCGACGGTGATCGCGATGATGGCCACGGCCTCGGTCGCGGTGACGCTGCTCCTGGCTCCGGGGCTGCGCCTCAGCCGGGCCGAGCAGCACCCGGCGCGATCCTGAGCAGGGACGGTTCTCGCCGCGGGACGAGCCCGAAGGGGTGGCGCCGATCCAGTCCTTCGACACGCGCAGGCATCCGGTCCTAGGACGAACGGCTGATCACCTCCGAGCACTGTTCCTGTTAGCCTGCAGTTGCGAACGGCTTGCAATAACCATCAGGTAGCAGTTGGAGGGTTCGAACCCATGGCCACGTACACGCTCCCGGAACTCCCGTACGACTACGCGGCGCTCGAACCGGTCATCAATCCGCAGATCATCGAGCTCCACCACGACAAGCACCACGCCGCCTACGTCAAGGGTGCGAACGACACCCTGGAGCAGCTGGAAGAGGCCCGCGACAAGGAGGCCTGGGGCGCGATCAACGGCCTGCAGAAGAACCTCGCCTTCCATCTCTCCGGCCACATCCTGCACTCGATCTACTGGCACAACATGACCGGCGACGGCGGCGGTGAGCCCCTCGCGGCGGACGGTGTGGGCGACCTGGCGGACGCGATCGCGGAGTCCTTCGGGTCGTACGCCGGCTTCAAGTCCCAGCTGACGAAGGCCGCGGCGACCACGCAGGGCTCCGGCTGGGGCGTCCTCGCGTACGAGCCGGTCAGCGGCCGGCTGATCGTCGAGCAGGTCTACGACCACCAGGGCAACGTCGGCCAGGGCTCCGTCCCGATCCTGGTCTTCGACGCCTGGGAGCACGCCTTCTACCTGCAGTACAAGAACCAGAAGGTGGACTTCATCGAGGCGATGTGGCGCGTCGTCAACTGGCAGGACGTGGCGAAGCGCTACGCCGCCGCCAAGGAGCGCGCGGACGTGCTGCTGCTCGCTCCCTGACGCAGAGACCCCGAGCGTCCTGCCTCGTGATCGTCTTCTCACCGTTCACCCGGCAGGCGGATGGACGGAGAACCCCCGCGAGGACATGACTCGCGGGGGTTCTCCCATACCAGGCAGAGGAGCGGGTCGCCGCCCTTCGGGAGACGCGTCAGGCGGACGCTCCGCCGAGGGCGTCGCAGCTGAGCCCGGGGGCGAGTCCGGAGTCACCCCGCGTGTGGCCGTCCCCCAGCAGTACGTACTGGGTGGTGGTGACCGCCCAGGGGGTGCCTCCGTCCTGTCCTCCGTCGCCGCCCGGTGCGAGACTGGCAGGGTGACGGACAGCGAACGGCAGACGGACCGGCGCCTGGAACGAGCCGTCCTGGAGCTGCTGGAGCGTCGTGGGCCGGCCTCCACGATCTGCCCCTCCGACGCCGCACGAGCGGTGTACGAAGGGGACGACGACGGCTGGCGGGCGCTCATGGAACCGGCCCGCCGCGCGGCCCGGCGGCTGGTCACGGCGGGCGAGGTGGAGATCACCCAGGCCGGCCGCCCCGTCGACCCGGCGGAGGCCCGCGGTCCGATCCGTATCCGCCTCGCCCGCTGACACACCGCGGGCGTGGCGGCGCCCGGTGCGGGCCCGGACGGGGGCCCGCACCGGCCTGACCGGTCAGTCGAAGACGGGGCCCTGCGTACGGGTCCGCTTGATCTCGTAGAAGCCGGGGATCGACGCGACCAGCAGTGTGCCGTCCCAGAGCCGCGCGGCCTCCTCGCCCTTCGGGGCGGGGGTGACGACCGGACCGAAGAACGCGATCTGCTCGCCGTCGGCGCCGGGCACCGCGATGACCGGGGTGCCGACGTCCTGGCCCACCTTGTCGATGCCCTCCTGGTGGGAGGCGCGCAGTTCCTTGTCGTACGCGTCGGAGTCGGCGTACTCCAGGAGCTCGGCCGGCAGGCCGACGTCCGCCAGGGCCCCCGCGATCGCCTCGCGGGTGGGGCCCTCGCCGTTGTTGTGGAAGCGGGTGCCGAGGGCCGTGTAGAGCGGGCCGACGATCTCGTCGCCGTGCTTCTGCTGGGCGGCGACGACGACACGGACCGGTGCCCACGCCTGGGTGCGCATCATGTCCTGGTACTCCTCGGGCAGCTCGTCGAGCTTGGGCTCGTTGAGCACGGCCAGGCTCATCACGTGCCAGCGCACCTCGACGTCGCGGACCTTCTCGACCTCCAGCATCCAGCGGGAGGTCATCCAGGCCCAGGGGCAGAGCGGGTCGAACCAGAAATCGGCCGGGACCTTGCCGACGGCCGTGCTGTTCTCGGGCATGTCTCTCCTCGTGAGGTCGGTCTGCGCCTGTGAGCCGGAACACCATGGGCCCCTCCCGCCATTCCCGCGCACGGGCGCCGATTGCCGCGTGGGAGGATCGAAGGTCTTCGATCGAGACACAAAGGAGTGCTCCGTGCCCGGTGAGAACCTGTCCCGCGACGAGGCCCGCGAGAGGGCCGAGCTGCTGACCGTCGACGGTTACGAGGTCGCCCTCGACCTCCGCTCCGCCGTGGGTGAGCCCGACGGGGGCGGCGATGCCGGTCCGCGCACCTTCCGTTCGCAGACCACGATCCGCTTCCGTGCCGCCCGGGCGGGGGCCTCGACCTTCGCCGATCTGCTGGCCCCGTCCGTGGACGCGGTGACGCTGAACGGCAAGGACCTGGACCCCGCGGCCGTCTTCGACGGCACCCGGATCGCGCTGGAGGACCTCGCCGCCGGCGAGAACGTCCTGGTGGTCGACGCGCGGTGTGCGTACAGCCGGACCGGCGAGGGCATGCACCGCTTCGTCGACCCGGAGGACGGCGAGGTCTACCTCTACACGCAGTACGAACCCGCCGACGCCCGGCGCGTCTTCGCCAACTTCGAGCAGCCCGACCTCAAGGCGCCGTACCGCTTCGAGGTGACGGCGCCCGAGGGCTGGCGGGTCTGGAGCAACGGCGCGGAGGAGTCGCGGGAGGGCGAGGTCCACCGGTTCGCGGAGACCCTGCCGATCTCGACGTACATCACGGTGGTCGTCGCGGGTCCGTACCACTACGTGAGCGACCACTACTCCCGTACGTTCGACGACGGTACGAAGCTGGACATCCCGCTCGGCGCGATGTGCCGCAAGGGGCTCGCGCGCCACTTCGACGCGGACGACGTCTTCCTGGTCACCAAGCAGGGCCTGGACTTCTTCCACGACCACTTCGACTACCCGTACCCCTTCGGGAAGTACGACCAGGCGTTCGTGCCGGAGTACAACCTCGGCGCGATGGAGAACCCGGGCCTCGTCACCTTCCGCGAGGAGTACATCTACCGCGGCAAGGTCACCTCGGCCTCCTACGAGCGCCGCGCCAACGTCATCCTGCACGAGATGGCGCACATGTGGTTCGGGGACCTGGTCACCATGCAGTGGTGGGACGACCTGTGGCTGAAGGAGTCCTTCGCCGACTTCATGGGGTCGTTCTCGATGGTGGAGGCGACCCGCTTCACCAACGGCTGGATCACCTTCGCCAACAACCGCAAGGCCTGGGCCTACCGCGCCGACCAGCTGCCGTCCACGCACCCGGTCACGGCCGACATCCGTGACCTGGAGGACGCCAAGCTGAACTTCGACGGCATCACGTACGCCAAGGGCGCCTCGGTGCTCAAGCAGCTCGTGGCGTACGTGGGACGGGACGCGTTCCTGGAGGGCGCGCGCCGCTACTTCAAGCAGCACGCCTTCGGCAACACCCGGCTGGGCGACCTGCTCTCGGTGCTGGCGGAGACGTCCGGGCGCGACATGACGACCTGGTCGCGCGCATGGCTGCAGACGGCGGGGGTCAACGTCCTGACGCCCGTCGTGACGTACGACGGCGCGGGCCGGATCGCGGAGCTCGCCGTGACCCAGGAGGCCGCCGCCTCGCACCCGGAGCTGCGGCCGCACCGGGTCGCGGTCGGTCTGTACCGGCTCTCGCCGGAGGGCGGGCTGGTGCGCTACGCCCGCGCCGAGACGGACGTCGCCGGGGAGCGCAGCGTGGTCGCGGAACTGGCGGGGTCCGAGAAGCCCGACCTGGTCCTGGTCAACGACGACGACCTCACGTACTGCAAGGTCCGCTTCGACGAGGGGTCGCTGGCCACCCTGCGCGCGCACCTGGGCGACATCGATGACCCCCTGGCCCGGGCGCTCTGCTGGTCCGCGCTGTGGAACATGACGCGGGACGCGGCGCTGCCGGCCCGGGAGTTCGTCGCCCTCGTGCTGGCACACGCCGGCCGGGAGAGTGACATCGGCGTCCTGCAGATGCTGCACGCCTGGGCCCGGTCGGCTCTGGTGCACTACGCCGCGCCGGCCTGGCGCGAGGAGGGCGGCCGGGCGCTGGCCGAGGGCGCGCTGGCGGAGCTGCGGCGCGCGGAGCCGGGCAGCCAGCACCAGCTGACGTGGGCCCGGTTCTTCGCCGCCGTCGCGGTGTCGGACGCGGACTTCCAGCTGCTGGGCGGACTGCTCGACGGCTCGGCTGTGATCGAGGGCCTGGACGTCGACCAGGAGCTGCGGTGGGCGTTCCTGTCCCCGCTGGTCTCGCACGGCAAGGCCGACGAGGCGGCGGTGGACGCCGAACTCGCGCGGGACGACACGGCGTCGGGCAAGCGGCACCACGTACGGTGCCTGGCCTCCCGCCCCTCGGCGGCGGTCAAGGCGCAGGCCTGGGCGGCGGTCGTGGAGTCGGACAAGCTGTCCAACGCGCTCGTCGAGGCGACGATCGCGGGCTTCGGAGAGCCCTCGCAGCGGGAGCTGCTGGCGCCGTACACGGCCTCGTACTTCGAGGCGATCGAGCGGGTGTGGGCCGAGCGTTCCATCCAGATCGGCATGGACGTGGTCAAGGGCCTGTTCCCCGGGCTGCAGGACGACCCCGCGACCCTCGCCGCGACGGACGCGTGGCTGACCTCGCACCCGGCGGCGGCACCGGCGCTCCGCCGGCTGGTCCTGGAGGCGCGGGACGATCTGGCACGGGCGCTGCGGGGTCAGGAGCGCGACGCGGCGGCGTGAGATTCCGGCGCGCGCCCCGCACACGCGTGCGGGGCGCGCGCCGCACAATCCCCGTCGCGACCGCTCTTTTCGGCACTCGAACTGCTTTTCTTCCGTACGGCCTTGTCCTGGAATGTCGACGGACGTGTAACACGGGTCATCGCACCGCGGGACTGCGGGAACCTCCCCGGCATGAACCAGAACACCCCGCTGTCCGCGCGCCCCGTCCACGCGGTGAGCCACCGTGTGCAGTCCGCCGCGCAGCTGCGCGCCCATGGTGTGACCGCCGGGCAGACCGCCGCCCAGTGCCTGCCCGGCGGTCCGTGGCAGCAGCTGCTCCCCGGTGTGTACCTCCTGCGCCCGGGTCCGCCCACGCCCGAGGACCGGGTGCGCGGCGCCCTGCTGTACGCGGGACGGCCCCCGGCCGGCGCCCGGCGGGCCGTGCCGGTCCAGCCCGGGTGCGGCTTCGGCGAGGCCATGGTCACGGGCCTGGCGGCCCTGGCCCTGTACGGCTTCACGTCCGCTCCCCCGGTGGGCGCGCCGCACCGGATCGACGTGCTGGTGCCACGCACCAGAAGGCTGCGTTCCACCCGGTTCGTCCAGGTGACGCGGGCCGCCGACCTGCCCCGGCCGCAGCACCGGCTCGGGGTGCCGCTGGCCCCGGTGGAGCGGGCCCTGGCCGACGCGGTGGGCTCGCTCACGGACGCGTCGGCGGTGCGCCGGATCCTTACGGAGGCGGTGCGGGGCGGGCACTGCGAACCCTCCTCCGTCGTGCGGCAGCTGAACGCCGCCAAGCTGCTCGGCAGCGCGCACGTACGGGACGCCGTCGAGGCGTTGCTCGTGGAGAGCCGCGCGACGGCGGAGAGCGGGCTGTACGAGACCGTGCGCGTCCACGGTCTGCCCCAGCCGTTCTGGAACGTGGACCTGGCCCTGCCGGGCGGCAGCTTCCTGGGAGGGGTGGACGCGTACTGGCCCCGGGAAGCGGTCGCCCTCCAACTGGGCGCCCGCTCACCCCGGGAGGAGGGCGTCGTCGACTCCGCCGATCGGGAGCACCTGGAGCGGCTCGGCATCACGGTGGTGCGGGTGACGCCGAAGCAGCTGCGCGACTCGACGGCCCGGCTGTCGGTGGTGCTGCGTACGGCGATGATGGCGGCCGAGGACCGTGAACCGCCCGCGTACGTGGTGGTCCTGCCCCGGTGAGTGGCGCAATGCAACCGGTGGCGGATGTACGCCATGTCCGCTTCTCGTCCCCGTCAACTCTCCACAAACCCCTGTCTTCTACGAAATGCTGACCGGTCATCGGGTACCGAATTCCGGACTCTTTCTTTCTTTCACAAACAGGGATGCTGATGACCAAGGAATCCCCCAGCTCCATACCCGGGGCGAGACGCGCGGCGCGCATCGCGGCCGCGGCCGGTCTGGCGGCCGCGCTGGCCGCCACCGGTGCCGCCCCGGTCTTCGCCGCCGACGACCCGGCGGCCTCCCCCGTGAAGCCCGCCGCGAGTGCGCAGGGCGACAAGCTGGGCGAGGCCGACGCCGATGTGCTGGCGACAGCCGAGGCCAAGGGCGAGAAGAACATCACGATGATGGTCGCCACCACCCCGGGTGCGACCGAGCAGGTCACCGAGCAGCTGGACGCCGTCAAGGGGTCCGTACTGGGTCAGACGTACGACAAGCTCGGCTACGTCCGGGCGACCGTGCCGACCGCGACCGCCGAGGCCACCATCAAGGCGGCCCAGAAGCTGTCGTCCGTCCACGGCATCGATCTCAAGCAGGAGATCAAGCTGGACGACCCGACGCCCACGGGCGACCGGGCCGCCGGGGCGAAGCAGCAGAAGGCCACGGGCAGTTACCCGGCGCCGGACAAGAAGACCCCGGCGAAGAACCCGTACAACCCGTCCTTCGAGACGGGCGCGGTCGACTTCGTGAAGCAGCACCCGAAGGCCGACGGCCGCGGGATCACCATCGGCGTCCTGGACTCCGGTGTCGACCTCGGCCACCCCGCGCTGCAGAAGACCACCACCGGCGAGCGCAAGATCGTCGACTGGGTGACGGCCACCGACCCCGTCAGCGACGGCGACGGCACCTGGCTGCGGATGGACCAGGCCGTGGCCGGCCCGACGTTCACCAGCGGCGGCACCACGTACTCCGCGCCGGAGGGCTCGTACGGCTTCCGCGTCTTCAAGGAGTCCGCCACCCGTGGCGGCGACATGGCGGGCGACCTCAACCGCGACGGTGACACCACCGACCAGTGGGGCGTGCTCTACGACCCGGTCACCGGCACCGCTCGGGTCGACCTGAACGGCAACGCCGACTTCGGCGACGACACCGCCATGAAGCCGTACAAGGACAAGCACCAGGTCTCCTACTTCGGTACGGACGACCCGCGGACCCAGATCGTCGAGCGCATCCCGTTCGTCGTCGAGACCCGCAAGGACGTCGTCTTCGACGCGGCCGGCAACACGGCCGACTACGTCAACATCGGCGTCATCCAGAGCGAGCACGGCACGCACGTCGCGGGCATCACCGCGGCCAACGGCCTGTTCGGCGGCAAGATGAACGGCGCGGCGCCCGGCGCCAAGGTCGTCTCCTCGCGCGCCTGCACCTGGTCCGGCGGCTGCACCAACATCGCGCTGACCGAGGGCATGATCGACCTCGTCGTCAATCGCGGCGTCGACATCGTCAACATGTCGATCGGCGGCCTGCCCTCGCTCAACGACGGCAACAACGCCCGCGCCGAGCTCTACAAGCGGCTCATCGACATCTACGGCGTCCAGCTGGTCATCTCGGCCGGCAACGACGGCCCGGGTGTCAACACCATCGGTGACCCCGGCCTCGCGGACCACGTCATCTCGGTCGGCGCGTCCATCTCCAAGGAGACCTGGGCCGCCAACTACGGCTCGAACGTCACCAAGAAGTACGACATGCTGCCCTTCTCCTCGCGCGGCCCGCGTGAGGACGGCGGCTTCGCGCCGATCCTGACGGCCCCGGGCGCGTCCATCAACACCACCCAGACCTGGATCCCCGGCGGTCCGGTCAAGGAGGCGGGCTACTCGCTCCCCGCCGGCTACTCCATGCTGCAGGGCACCTCGATGTCCTCGCCGCAGGCCGCCGGTGCGGCGGCGCTGCTGCTGTCCGCCGCGAAGCAGAAGCACATCGAGCTGCCCCCGGCCGACCTGCGTACCGCGCTGACCAGCACCGCCACGCACATCAAGGACGTGCCCGCGCACGCCCAGGGTGCCGGTCTGATGAACATCGTCGGCGCCTGGAAGCAGATCGAGAAGAAGGGCGCCTCGGCGCACGAGTACTCCGTGAAGGCCCCGGTCGACACCGCGATCGACTTCGCGCTGAAGACCCCGGGCTTCGGCACCGGCCTGTACGACCGTGAGGGCGGCCTGAAGGCCGGCCAGAAGAAGTCGTACGACGTCACCGTCACCCGCACCACGGGTCCGGACAGGGCCGTCACGCACAAGCTGTCCTGGAAGAACAACGACGGCACCTTCAAGCTGACCGGTTCGAGCACCGTCTCACTGCCGCTCGGCAAGCCGGTGACCGTCAAGGTCCAGGCGAAGCCCCGCACCGCGGGTGTCCACAGCGCGATCCTGGTGGTGGACGACAAGAAGACCACCGGCGTGGACCAGCAGATCCTCTCCACGGTGGTCGTCGCCAAGGACCTGGTGAAGCCGGGTTACGCGTTCTCGACGACCGGCTCGGTGCAGCGCAACGGCACCACGTCGTACTTCGTGAACGTCCCGGAGGGCGCGAAGACCCTTGAGGTCGCGTTGAGCGCCCTGCGTTCGGGCAGCCAGACGCGGTTCATCTCCCTGCACCCGTACGGCGTGGCGGTGGAGGACAGCTCCACGATCTACTGCTACCCGAACTACGAGAACCCGGCCAACACCTGCCGCCCGGACACGCGCTCCTACAAGGACCCGCAGCCCGGCGTCTGGGAGATCGAGGTCGAGTCCCGCCGTACGTCGCCGCTGCTGGACAACCCGTACAAGCTGGATGTCTCACTGCTCGGCGCCATCTTCGACCCGGCGGTGCAGACCATCGCCGAGGCGAAGATCGGCACCCCGGCCGCGGTGGACTGGACAGTCACCAACAACGCCGGTGACCTGGAGGGCTCCCTTAAGGGCGGCTCGCTGGGTTCGGCGGACGTCGAGCGCCCGTCGATCGCCACACGCGGCAAGTACACCAAGACGGTCACCATCGGTGCGGGCGTCGAGAAGCTGGACGTCGCCATCGGCAACACCTCGGACGCCAATGCCGACATCGACCTGCGTGTCCTCAAGGACGCGACCGAGGTGGGCGCCTCCACGACGGCCGGCTCGGAGGAGTCGGTCAGCCTGGTGAACCCGGCGGCCGGCACCTACACCATCGTGATCGAGGGCTACTCGGTCCCGGCCGGGACCACCGAGTACGACTACCGGGACGTGTACTACGCCCCGTCGCTCGGCGCGATCGAGGTCGACGAGTCCGAGGCCGTGAACCTGGCCAACGGCGAGTCCGCCCAGGTCGGGGCCGAGGTCGTGGTCGCCGGAGCGGCTCCCGAGGGCCGGCAGTTCTTCGGTGAGGTCCAGCTGGTGAACGCCCGCGGCACCGCGGCGGGCACCGGCAGCGTCGTGATCGGGAAGGTCGCGCCGTAGCCGTCATCACCGTGTGATCCGTACGACACCGCACGACTGTGGGGCGGGCGCTCTCAAGGGCGCCCGCCCCACTGCTCTGTGCGCGGCCCGTCCGCCTGCCGGACAATGGATTGGACAAGGAAGCCGTGGACAGACACATCATGGACCGGCAACCATGCCCGTTCGTACGTGTGAGGGAGTCCCAGTGAAGGTCGGAATCGTCGGCGCCACCGGTCAGGTCGGCACAGTCATGCGCAGGATCCTGGCCGAGCGGAAGTTCCCCGTCGCCGAGCTGCGGCTCTTCGCCTCCGCGCGTTCCGCGGGCTCCACCCTCGCCTACGAGGGCACGGACATCACCGTGGAGGACGCCTCCACGGCGGACTACACCGGGCTCGACATCGTGCTGTTCTCCGCGGGCGGCGCGACCTCGAAGGCGCTGGCCGAGAAGGTCGCCGCCCAGGGCGCCGTGGTGATCGACAACTCCTCCGCCTGGCGCAAGGACCCCGAGGTCCCGCTGGTGGTCTCCGAGGTCAACGCCCATGCGGTCAGGAACCGCCCCAAGGGCATCATCGCCAACCCGAACTGCACCACGATGGCCGCCATGCCCGTGCTGCGCCCCCTGCACCAGGAGGCGCAGCTCGACGCGCTGACCATCGCCACCTACCAGGCGGTGTCCGGCTCCGGCGTCGCCGGTGTCGCCGAGCTGCACGGCCAGGCGTCCCAGGTCGTCGCCGACGCGGACAAGCTGACGCACGACGGCGGCGCGGTGGACTTCCCCGAGCCGGGTGTCTACAAGCGTCCGATCGCCTTCAACGTGCTGCCGCTCGCCGGTTCGATCGTCGACGACGGTTCCTTCGAGACGGACGAGGAGCAGAAGCTCCGCAACGAGTCCCGCAAGATCTTGGAGATCCCGGAGCTCATGGTGTCCGGCACCTGCGTCCGGGTCCCGGTCTTCTCCGGCCACTCGCTCCAGATCAACGCCCGTTTCGCCCGCCCGATCAGCGTCGAGCGCGCCTACGAGCTGCTGAAGGACGCCGAGGGGGTCGAGCTCTCCGAGATCCCGACCCCGCTCCAGGCGGCCGGCAAGGACGCCTCCTACGTGGGCCGCATCCGGGCCGACGAGACCGTGGAGCACGGCCTGGCGCTGTTCGTCTCCAACGACAACCTGCGCAAGGGCGCCGCGCTGAACGCGGTCCAGATCGCCGAGCTGGTGGCGGCGGAGCTGAAGGGCTGACGCCCTCCCCACCCGCGTGAAGGGGCGGCCACCGGATCCCGGTGGCCGCCCCTTCACGTGTTCCTGCCCGCTCAGAGCGCGAGGTGCCTGCGCAGGGCGGTGTCGATGTCGGTCATGCGCTGCCGGGGGACGGTGCCGACCCGCTTCAGTACGCGATCCAGGGAAACCGCCCGGACCTGCTCGCACTGCACCTTCGAATCCCTCGGCAGCCCGCTCTCCGCAGCACGGAGAAGTGCCTGGAACGTGAGAACGCGCGCAGTGTTGGACGTAAGGGGCACCACGGTGACCACACCTCGTCCGTTCGACTCGACCGACAGGTTTGCCGCGTTGTTCGACACGATCACGGCTGGCCTGACCTTGTTGGCCTCACTGCCCCTGGTCGGTTCCAGATCGACCAGGTGGATGTCACCTCTACGCATCAGCGATTCCGTCCCCGACCGTACGGTCCCAAAGAGCGGCATCCTCGCTCGCGTCCCATTCCTCGAAGGCCTCGGTGTACTCCGCTTCGAGCCCTGCATCGCGCAGCAGCTCGATGGCGGCGTGTATCACCGCCGACCGGGAGTCCGCCTCGGTCTTCGCGGCGTACTCGTCGACGAAGGCGACATCCTCCTGCGGCAAGCTCACACTGATCTTCATGCCATCTATCCTACCAAGGTAGGAATGCTCCAGCCACCCTATGGGGTTACCTTCGGCGCACCTCGAAGTGGTAGCACCCGTACTCCACGGCCCGTACGTGCACCAGCGCCACCTCCGGGTCCGCCCACGCCTCCGCGAAGGCCGCGTCGAAGCCCCGCTCCTCGTCGGCCGGGATCTCCAGCAGCCGGCCTCCGACGATCCTGCCCTCCGCGTCGTAGCGCCGGACCGTGCGCAGTGCGCCCGCCCGAGAGAACGGGTAGCCGGTCCGGTCCGCCGTCGGGCCCTCGCACTCCTCTGCGTGGATGAAGACCGGGCCCTGCTCGTCGTACGCCCCCGGGCGCGCCCAGGTCTCCGCCGCCCAGCGGCGCAGCGGCGCGTAGGAGACCAGGGCGATCCTCTCGCCGGGCCCGGCGCCGCGCAGGCAGCAGCGGAGGGGATCGCCGCCCTCGGCCGCCGTGTACGGGACGCAGGGACGTCCGGCGTCGTCGGTCGTGCGGAGCTCTTTCAGGGTGTCCGGCCCGATGGGCCGTGCCTCGTATGCGGTCATGCTCCGAGGGTGGCCCGTGCAGCTGGGCGGGTCCGGCGGAAAACGGACATCGCGTGGGGCGCTCCGCACGTGGAAGGATGGCGAAAACATCGCACATCAAAGGAGATGACCGCGTGCCTGGCACGAATCTGACCCGCGAAGAGGCACAGGAGCGGGCGCGCCTGCTGACCGTGGACGCGTACGAGATCGATCTCGACCTCTCCGGCGCACAGGAGGGCGGCACCTACCGGTCCGTCACCACCGTGCGCTTCGACTCCGCCGAAGCCGGTGCGGAGACCTTCATCGATCTGGTCGCCCCGGCGGTGCACGACGTCGTACTGAACGGCAAGGACCTGGACATCGCCGCCGTGTTCCGGGACTCCCGGATCACGCTGAAGCACCTCCGGGCCGGTGCCAACGAGCTGAAGGTCGTGGCCGACTGCTCGTACACGAACACCGGCGAGGGACTGCACCGGTTCGTCGACCCGGTCGACGAACAGGCGTACCTCTACACCCAGTTCGAGGTCCCGGACGCCCGCCGGGTGTTCGCCAGCTTCGAGCAGCCCGACCTGAAGGCGACCTTCCGGTTCACCGTGAAGGCGCCGTCCGGCTGGACGGTGATCTCCAACTCACCGACCCCCGAGCCCCAGGACGACGTCTGGTCCTTCGAGCCGACGCCGCGCATCTCCACGTACATCACGGCCCTGATCGCCGGTCCGTACCACGCGGTGCACAGCAGCTACGAGAAGGACGGCCAGTCCGTTCCGCTCGGCATCTACTGCCGGCCGTCGCTCGCCGAGTACCTCGACGCGGACGAGATCTTCGCGGTCACGCGGCAGGGCTTCGAGTGGTTCCAGGAGAAGTTCGACTACGCGTACCCCTTCGCCAAGTACGACCAGCTCTTCGTCCCGGAGTTCAACGCCGGGGCCATGGAGAACGCGGGCGCGGTCACCATCCGCGACCAGTACGTGTTCCGTTCGAAGGTGACGGACGCGGCCTACGAGACGCGCGCCGAGACCATCCTCCACGAGCTGGCCCACATGTGGTTCGGCGACCTGGTCACCATGGAGTGGTGGAACGACCTCTGGCTGAACGAGTCGTTCGCCACGTACACCTCCATCGCGTGCCAGGCGGACGCCGCGGGCTCGAAGTGGCCGCACTCCTGGACCACGTTCGCCAACTCCATGAAGACATGGGCGTACCGGCAGGACCAGCTGCCGTCGACGCACCCGATCATGGCGGACATCCAGGACCTCGACGACGTCCTGGTGAACTTCGACGGGATCACGTACGCGAAGGGCGCCTCGGTCCTGAAGCAGCTCGTGGCGTACGTCGGCAAGGACGCGTTCTTCAAGGGCGTGCAGGCGTACTTCAAGGCGCACGCCTACGGGAACACGCGCCTGTCGGACCTGCTGGGCGCCCTGGAGGAGACCTCCGGCCGTGACCTGAAGACCTGGTCGAAGGCGTGGCTGGAGACGGCCGGCATCAACATCCTGCGCCCGGAGATCGAGACCGACGGGAACGGCCACGTCACCTCGTTCACCGTGCTGCAGGAGGCCCCCGCGCTCCCCGCCGGCGCGAAGGGCGAGCCGACACTGCGTCCGCACCGGATCGCCATCGGCTGCTACGACCTCGACGAGGCCGGGAAGCTGGTCCGCACGGACCGGATCGAGCTGGACGTCGACGGCGAGCGCACCACCGTGCCGTTCCCGTCCGGCACACCCCGCCCGGCCGTGGTCCTGCTCAACGACGACGACCTGTCGTACGCGAAGGTCCGCCTCGACGAGGAGTCGCTGCGGGTCGTCACCGCCCACCTGGGTGACTTCGCCGAGTCCCTGCCCCGCGCCTTGAGCTGGGCCTCGGCCTGGGACATGACGCGCGACGGCGAACTGGCGACGCGCGACTACCTGGCGCTGGTCCTCTCCGGTATCGGCAAGGAGACGGACATCGGCGTGGTGCAGTCGCTGCACCGGCAGGTGAAGCTGGCACTGGACCTGTACGCCGCCCCTGAGTGGCGCGAGGCGGGTCTGAACCAGTGGACCGAGGCGACGCTGGCGCATCTGCGCGCGGCGGCGCCGGCCGGCGACCACCAGCTGGCCTGGGCCCGCGCCTTCGCCGCGACGGCGCGCAGCCCGCTCCACCTGGATGTGCTGCAGTCGCTGCTGGACGGCACCCAGGAGATCGAGGGCCTGGCGGTCGACACGGAACTGCGCTGGGCGTTCGTGCAGCGCCTGGCCTCGACGGGCCTGCTGGACGACGAGGAGATCGCCGCCGAGTACGAGCGCGACCGGACGGCCGCGGGTGAGCGCCACGCGGCGGCGGCACGCGCGGCCCAGCCCTCCGAGGAGGCGAAGGCCGAGGCGTGGGCTTCGGTCGTCGAGTCGGACAAGCTGCCGAACTCCCTGCAGGAGGCGGTCATCGGCGGTTTCGTGCAGACCGAGCAGCGCGAGCTGCTGGCGCCGTACACGGAGAAGTACTTCGCGGTGGTGAAGGACGTCTGGGACTCGCGCAGCCACGAGATGGCCCAGCAGATCGCGGTCGGTCTGTACCCGGCCCTCCAGGTCTCGCAGGAGACCCTGGACGCCACGGACGCCTGGCTGGCGTCGGCGCAGCCGAGCGCGGCTCTGCGCCGGCTGATGTCGGAGTCCCGGGCCGGGGTGGAGCGCGCGCTGAAGGCGCAGGCGGCGGACGCGGCGGCGGCCGTCGCGTAGCGGTCCCTCGTACGGACGCAGGGGGTGCCCCGGCCGGGGCACCCCCTGTGTGTCTGCTGCGCGCCAGGACCCCGCCGTCAACGGCACGCTCGTCGCCACCAGGGTCGGGCTCCTCGTCGACCAGGGGACGGGCGCGCTGTGACCACCGGCTGCCCCGGCCGCGTGGAACCGCCCGGCGAGCAGGCGCCGAAGCGCGGCCGTCCGCCGGGCGGGGGTCTGGAGCGCGGCCGGCTACGCCGCCGACTCCTCGTAGCGGCGGGCCAGTTCGGCCGCGCCCGGCTCCGTCAGTGAGCCGTGCAGACGCATCCGGGCCACTCCGCCGTCCGGGAAGGCGTCCAGGCGTACGTGGGTGACCACGGCCTCGGTGTCCAGGACGAAGCGGTGCGGGGTGTCGGGCTGGAGCCGGGTGCGCGGGAGGATGTCGAACCAGTCGCCGCTCTCGCCGTCGCGGCCCTGAAGCGCGATCCAGCCGGCCGCGTTGCCCTTGAGGTACGCCGTGTCGATCTCCACCGCGCGGACCGCGCCCTGCGCGGGAAGGCGGAAGCGGACCCAGTCGTTCGTGTCGCGGACCCGGCGTCGACGGTTCTCCCAGCCGTCGTCCATCTTCCGGGAGGTGCCGGGCAGGATGATCTGGGCCGGCGAGGAGTAGAAGCGGTCGGAGGCGTCCTCGTACATGCCGCCGTTCAGGATCGAGATCAGGTCGATCGTGCCGAGCGCCGCGAGCCAGGCCGGGTCGGGGACGACCTCGCCGTGGACCCGGAGGCGGGCGATGCCGCCGTCGGGGTGCTGGCAGATCCGCAGGTGCGTGTAGCGGCGGCCGCCCGTGACCTCGAAGCCGTTGGCGGCGTGGCCGCGTACGGGGGTCGGCGGTACGAGCTCCTCCCACTTCACGTCGTCGGCGAGGAGCTCCTCCGGCCCGGGAGCACCTTCCACGGCCGTCGCCTGGAAGGAGACGCGCTGCGGGTAGTTGCCGCGGAAGTGGGCGGTGTCCACGACGACGCCGCGGACGATCCCGGGCGTGCCCAGCCTGACGATCGCCCAGTCGTGGTCCCCGGGGGCGGGGAAGGGGTGGTCCGCGTCGGCGCCCCGGCGGCGGCGGGTCTCCCAGCCGTCCATGATCTTGCCCTTGTGACCGAAGCGCTCGGGGTCGAAGACGGCGGGTTCACGGATCAGGAGGTTCTCGCGCTCGGCGAAGAACTCGTCGTTGGCCGCGATCACGCCCGCGCCGAGGCGCCGGTCCGCGAGGTCGACCAGCTCGGTGAACGGGAAGTCGCCCGCGCGGTAGTCGGCGTACGGGTCACCGCCGCCGTAAGGGGCCGCGTCGTTGGCGTGCGGATCGGTGGGATCGGGCTCCGTCTGGATCTTGTCGGTGGGCATGCCCCTACTGTGCCGTCGCACCAACGATCAGGTCCATCGAAAGTTTTCGTACGGTTCTTTCAGTTCTGCTGAACATTCAGCTGGACGTCCTGCTCCGCCGCCCGCCGTAGCGCGGCCAGCACCCGTGCGAGCGCCGGACCGCGTTCCGCGCCCTGCCGTACGGCCGCCACCACGTGGCGGTAGGGCCGGTCCGTCCCCAGGATCCGCATCACCACACCGTCGTGCGGCCGGTCGGAGGCCGAGACCATACGAGGGATCAGGGCGACGCCCATGCCCGCCCGCACCATGGCCAGGATCGCCGTCCAGCCGGAGGCGCTGTGCGCCTGTTCGGGGACGAAACCGGCGGCCTCGCACGCGGCGGTGGTGATCTCCGACCACGGGCCGGACCCGCCGAAGATCCATGCCTCCCGGGAGAGGTCGGCCAGCCGCAGTCCGGGGGCGCCGGAGAGGCGGTGCCCGGTGGGCAGTGCCACGTCCAGCGGGTCGGCCATCAGCGGCAGCAGCGTGAAGCGGGGGTCCTGGGCCGTCGGGGCGTGCGCCGCCAGGGACAGCGCCAGGTCCACCTCGCCGGCCGACAGCAGCTCGTACGCCTGGGCCGCCTCCGCCTCCCGTACGCGCACCCGGGGTCCCGGCCGGTCCTCGGCCGCCAGGAGCTGTACGGCCGGTACGACGAGGGCGGGCACGGCGGTCGAGAAGGCGCCGACCCGCACCTCGCCCGCCTCGCCCCGCAGATAGCCGGTCAGCTCGGCGTCCGCCTGCTCCAGCTGGGCGAAGACCGCCTCGGCGTGGCGCAGCACGAGGTGCGCGGCGTCGGTGAGCCGGACGCGGCGCCCCTGTGCCTCCAGCAGGGGGACCCCGAGCTGCCGGGCGAGGTTGGTGAGCTGCTGCGAGACGGCGGACGGGGTCATGAGCAGGGCTTCGGCCGTGGCCGTGACCGTGCCACGGTCACGCAGGGTGCGCAGGATGCGGAGCTTCTTGACGTCCCACTCGGTCATGGCCGAAATCTATCGGGCACCCGGACATACCGGTGCGCCGCTCGGTACGTCGTACCGGCGGCGCACGTCAGGTCATCAGGTCTTCGTCTGGACCAGGCCGGCGAGCCCGGCACGATCCGAACGAGAGGCCCTGGCTAGGCCTGCTTCTCGGACTTGTCGAGGACCATGACGAGCCCCGCGATCACCAGGAACAGGACGATCGGTGCCGCGACGTAGAGACCGAGGGTCTCCATCACGTTGAGGCCCGGGCCCGGGTCGTCGCCGTCGTCGCGGGTCAGCGCGAGCGCGGGGGACGACATGAGCAGCATCATCAGCGTCGTACCGGCCGCGACGGCGCCGGCGCGCATAGCGTTCTTCTTGTCCACGGTGCAAACGTAGCGAACGCCTACGAGGGGCGCGCGCCCGGGGGTGCCGTACGGGCCTCGGGGCCGCCCCTCAGGACGGCCATCAGCCTGTGCAGCCGGGGTGAGGCGGTGATCTCCTCCAGGGTGACGGGGTGGCCTTCCGCATCGGCGACGGGCAGGCGCCAGTTGGGGTACTGGTCCCAGGTGCCGGGGAGGTTCTGCGGGCGGCGGTCCCCCACGGTGTCCGGGAGCCACACCCCGGTCATCCGGGCCGGGGTGCGCAGCAGGAAGCGGTGGACGGCGCGGACAGCCGCCTCCTCGTCGCCGTCGCCCTCGGGCAGCAGCCGGAGGCGGGCCAGGTAGGCCAGCCACTCGGCGGTGTCGGCGGCGTCCTCGGCGAGCTCCTGATCCAGGCTCCGGGTGAGCAGGCCGAGCCGGTGGCGGAGCGTCACGTGTTCGCCCGTCAGCCGGGCGGCGGTGGACGGCAGGTCGTGGGTGGTCGCCGTGGCCACGCAGTCGCGGCGCCATGTCTCGGGGGCGAGCGGGCGCCCGGTGCCGTCCCAGTCGCGCTCGAACCAGAGCACGGAGGTGCCGAGCACCCCGCGCCGGGCGAGCGCCTCGCGTACGCCGGGCTCGACGGTGCCGAGGTCCTCCCCTATGACGACGGCACCGGCCCGGTGCGCCTCCAGGACGAGGACGGCGAGCATCGCCTCGGCGTCCTGGCTGACGTACGCACCCTCGGTGGGCGGGCACCCTTCGGGCACCCACCAGAGCCGGAAGAGTCCCATGACGTGGTCGATGCGCAGCGCTCCGGCGTGGGCGAGGAGGCCGCGCAGGAGGGTGCGGTAGGGGGCGTAGGCGGATGCCGCGAGGGCATCGGGCCGCCAGGGAGGCAGACCCCAGTCCTGGCCGTGGGCGTTGAAGGCGTCGGGGGGCGCGCCGACGGACATGCCGTGCGCGTAGGCGTCCTGCTGGGCCCAGGTGTCGGCGCCGTCGGGATGGACGCCGACGGCGAGGTCGTGGACGATCCCGACGGCCATCCCGGACTCCCGTGCGGCCCTCTGGGCGGTGGCGAGCTGGGTATCCGTGAGCCAGGCCAGCCGGCTGTGGAAGTCGACCCGGTCCAGCAGCGCGGTGCGGGCCCGGGCGCTCTCCGGGGAGCGGGGGTCGCGAAGCCCTGCGGGCCAGGAGCGCCACAGGGGGCCGTGCACCTCGGCCAGGGCGCACCACAGGGCGTGGTCCTCCAGGGCCTGTCCCTGTTCGGCGAGGAAGTCGCAGTAGGCGGCGCGGCGGCCGGGGGTCAGCGGGACCTCGTGGACGATTTCCAGGGCCTGGTTCTTGAGGTCCCTGACGGCGTCCCGGTCGATCAGCGCGCCCTTGTTCAGCACGGCTTCGCGCAGCGCCGCGGCTTCCTGCCGCAGGTCGTCCAGGGCCGCTCTGCCGGGCTCGGCGACATGGCCGTACTCAGGGATGGACTCGATGTGCAGATGGACGGGGTCGGGGAAGCGGCGCGAGGAGGGGCGGTACGGCGACGGGTCGGTCGGCCTGCCCGGTACGGCGGCGTGCAGCGGGTTGATCTGGACGAAGTCGCTGCCCAGGGTCCGTCCCGCCCAGGCGGCGAGGTCGGCCAGGTCCGCAAGGTCGCCCATGCCCCAGGAGCGGGCGGACAGCATCGAGTAGAGCTGGACGAGGAATCCGTGCGTGCGGGCGGGCGGCTGGGGTACGCGGTCCGGAGCGACGACGAGCGTGGCGGAGGCGTAGCGGTGGTCCGGGGTGCGGACGGTCAGCCGGTGGACGCCCAGGGGCGGTTCGGCCCACCAGGAGGGCGTCCTGGGCGCGTCCGGGGCTGGTGCGGCCGGGGCGGGGAGCACCCGCATGCGCAGGGACGAGGGCGCGTCGGTGGCACCGGGTTCGGGGTCGACCGTCAGGACCGCGCCGGGCGGCAGTGCGGTGAGAGCGGTCGGCAGCGGCTCCCCCGACCAGGCCACCACCGTCGGCGGGAGCAGTCGGGAGGCCGCCGCCGATTCGGCTGCGTCGAGGGATCTCCGCACCTCCGCGGGAGTGTGGGCGTCGACGCCCAGCGCGGCGAGCACGGCCGTGACCGTGTCGTCGGGGACGGACACCGTGACGTCCGGGGACGGGGAGAAGGAGGTGGCGACGCCGTGCAGTGCGGCGAGCCGGGACAAGCCCATTCAGACTCCTGGGGACTCCATGCCCCCTGCGGTGCCGGGTGCTGTCGGCTCGCTGGTCAGAGGGGCGACGGCGGCGAGCGGTGGCTCGCTCGTGAGAGGTGTGGCGTCGGCGAGCGGGGGCTCGCTGGTGAGCGGTGCGCTGTCGGTGAAAGCGGGTTCGCCGGTGAGGTGGGAGACGTCGGCGAGCGGCAGTTCACTGATCATCGGAGGGGTGGTGAGGGCCGGGGACTTCTCGCCTGTCAGCGGAGCCGGACCCGTGGGGCTCGGTACCTGTTTGGAGAGGGCGGAGAGCAGAAGCTGCGCGGAAGCGGGCACGTTGGCCTCCTGGCCATGGACAACAGGACACAGCAGGCCTACCCAGCGGGCGCGGGAGCAGGCGTGGACGTGACATAGGCGTTATGACAACGAGCCCAACGTGCCGTGGGTCACATCGCGTTCCCCCGTCCGTCGGATATGGGCGATTTTCGGCCACTCGGCGACCCTCCCCCGGATGCCCACACGCCACACCGGCCAACACGCCGGGCATTCGCGGCAAACCGGCCATGCGCATTGACACCCCCGCGCCCTGGTGGTGGGCTCGGACGTCACTGCCGGGCAGGGATCTTCCGAAGGAGTACGGCGTGCAGCTCGGGCGCAGGACGCATGCGACGGCCGTCGCCGTCACTGTGATCGGCGGGCTGCTCGGCCCGTTCGCTCCGGCCGTCGTCGCGGCCCCGGCCGTTCCCGCCGTGACGGCCGAGGAGCGCGCCGGTGACACGCGGCTGCCCGCCGTCTGGCCCCGGCCGCAGTCCGTCAAGGCGTCCGGGCAGGCCGTCGCCCTGGGGGGTGAGGTCACGCTCCTCGCCGACGCGGCAGCCGATCCGTACACCGTGCAGGCGCTCAGGACGCTGCTGCGGGACGCCGGTGTGCGCACGGTGCACGACGCCCTGCCCGGGAAGGGCCCGGTGATCCGGCTCGGCGGCACCGACGCGGGCCGGGCGCTGCGGGAGTTGCGCGCAGCCGAGCGCTCCGACCTCCCGTCCGGGGGCTACCGCCTCGCCGTGGGCAGAGCCGGGGGCCGGCCCACGGTCGCCCTGGACGGCGTCGGCGAGGACGGCTTGTTCCACGCCGTCCAGACGCTGCGCCAGCTGGTCCGGGACGGCACCGTCGCCGGAGCCGTGGTCCGCGACTGGCCGGGCACCGCCGTGCGCGGGCTGGCCGAGGGTTTCTACGGACAGCCGTGGACCCCCGAGGAGCGGCTCGCCCAGCTCGCCTTCATGGGGCGCACGAAGCAGAACCGCTACCTCTACGCCCCCGGCGACGACCCGTACCGGCAGACCCGCTGGCGCGAGCCGTACCCCGCCGACGAGCGCGCCGGCTTCCGCGCCCTGGCCGAGAAGGCGCGGGCCGAGCATGTGACGCTCGGCTGGGCCGTCTCGCCCGGGCAGGCGATGTGCATGGCCTCCGACGCGGACCTGAGGGCCCTCACCCGGAAGATCGACGCGATGTGGGACCTCGGCGTGCGGGCCTTCCAGCTGCAGTTCCAGAACGTCAGCTACAGCGAATGGCACTGCGACCAGGACGCGGAGACGTTCGGCAGCGGGCCGCAGGCGGCGGCCAGGGCCCAGGCCCGGGTCGCGAGCGCGGTCGCCCGGCATCTCGCGGACCGGCACCCGGACGCGGAGCCGCTGTCGGTGATGCCGACCGAGTTCTACCAGGACGGCGCCACCGACTACCGCACGGCGCTCGCCGCGGAGCTGGACGAGCGGGTGCAGGTGGGCTGGACCGGCGTCGGGGTCGTACCGAAGACGATCACGGGGGGCCAGCTGGCGGACGCGCGGGCGGCCTTCCGGCATCCCCTGGTCACCCTGGACAACTACCCGGTCAACGACTACGCGCAGGACCGGATCTTCCTCGGGCCGTACACCGGCCGCGACCCCGCGGTCGCCGGCGGCTCCGCGGCGCTGCTGGCCAACGCCATGGAGCAGCCCTCGGCATCCCGCATCCCCCTGTTCACGGCCGCCGACTTCGCCTGGAACCCGAAGGGGTACCGGCCGCAGGACTCCTGGCGGGCGGCCGTGGACGACCTGGCGGGCACGGACGCCACCACCCGGGCAGCACTGGGAGCCCTGGCAGGCAACAGTGCCACCTCGGTGCTGGGCGGCGACGAGTCCGCCTACCTGCGTCCGCTGCTGAAGGCCTTCTGGGCATCCCGTGCGGGCGGGGACGACGGGGACGCGGCGGACGGCGGCAAGGCGGCACGTGAGCTGAGGGCCGCCTTCGGTGTGATGCGCCGGGCGCAGGAGCGGCTGGAGACCCCCGCGAGCGGCCGGCTCCAGGACGAGGTGCGTCCGTGGACCGATCAGCTGGCCCGGTACGGCAGGGCCGGTGAACTCGCCGTCGACCTGCTGCGGGCGCAGGAGCGCGGCGACGGGGCGGCCGCCTGGCAGGCCCAGCTCGCGCTCGAGCCCCTGCGCGAGAGGATCCGGGCGAGCACGGCGACGGTGGGCAAGGGCGTCCTGGACCCGTTCCTGGACCGGGTCCTGCAGGAGGCCGGAGCCTGGAACGGCACCGATCGTGACGCGGGGACGGTGAGCCGGGACGCACAGGGCTACACGCTCCGGCTCGACCGTGCCCGACCGCTCGAAGCCGTCACCACGCTGACCCGGCCGGACGCGGAGGCGGCCGACGGGGCCCTCGAGGTCCATGTCCCGGGCGAGGGCTGGCGCGCCCTGGGCACTCTTTCGGCGGCGGGCTGGACGCAGACGGCGGTGAAGGGCCTCGACGTGGACGCGCTGCGGGTCACCGTTCCGTCCGTCCGCCCCGTCTTCGTCGGCCCCCTGGCCCCGGGGGTGAAGGCCGCGCCCGCGTCCTCGGACGCCCCGGAGGTGCGGGCCCTCGTCCCGTGGTTCGCCGACGAACCGGCGGCCCGGCTCGCTCTCGTCCGGGACAGGACGGATGCCGTCATCGGCGGCGGCACACGACGGGTCGAGGCGCGGCTGGCCGGCGGGCGCCCCGGCAAGGTGAAGGGCACGCTCACGGCGAAGCCGCCCGAGGGCATCGAGGTGAAGGTCCCGAAGCGGACCACGGTGACCCGTGGCTCGCGCACCGACGTCCCCGTGGACATCACCGTGCCGGCCGACACCCCGGCCGGCGAGTACGAGGTGCCGCTGCGGTTCGAGGGCGAGGAGAGCACCCTGACCGTCCGGGCCTTCCCGCCCACGGCGGGCCCCGATCTGGTGCGTACGGCCCAGGCGTCCTCGTCCGGCGACGAGACCCCGGACTTCCCCGCGGCCGCGGCCTCCGACGGCGATCCGGAGACCCGCTGGTCCTCCCCCGTCGAGGACGGCGCCTGGTGGCAGGCCGAGCTGTCCGGACCGGTGCGGCTGGGGCAGGTCGTGCTGCGGTGGCAGGACGCCTACGCCTCCCGCTACCGCGTACAGGTCTCCTCGGACGGCCGGACCTGGCGTACGGCGGCGACCGTGCGGGACGGCGTGGGCGGGCGCGAGTCGGTCCGGATGGACGCGAAGGACACCCGCTTCATCAGGATCCAGGGTGACGGCCGGGCCACGCGGTACGGCTACTCGCTCTGGTCGGTCGAGGCCTACGCCGTCGCCGGGCAGGACCAGGACGCTCCCTGAGGCGCTCACCGAGTGAGGGCCAGGAGATGCCGAAGGCCCGGTTCCTCAGGCGGAAACGCCGTCGATCCGGGCCATCACGTCGTCCGCTCCGAACGGCTGCAGGTAGGGCAGCCAGCGCGGATCCCGGTGTCCGGTCCCGATGATCCGCCAGGCGAGACCACTGGGCGGCGCCGGCTGGTGGCGCAGCCGCCAGCCCAGCTCGGGCAGGTGGCGGTCCGCCTTGACGTGGTTGCAGCGGCGGCAGGCAGCCACCACGTTGTCCCAGGCGTGCTGTCCGCCGCGGCTGCGCGGGATGACGTGGTCGACGCTGGTCGCGGCGGCCCCGCAGTACATGCAGCGACCGCCGTCCCTCGCGAAGAGCGCCCGGCGGGTGAGCGGAACGGGCCCCCGGTAGGGGACCCGCACGAACCGTTTGAGGCGGACGACGCTGGGCGCGGGCACGGCACGGGTGGCACTGTGCATGAAGGCGCCGGACTCCTCGAGGCAGATGGCCTTGTTCTCGAGGACGAGGACGAGCGCGCGGCGCAGAGGTACGACGCCGAGCGGCTCGTACGAAGCGTTGAGAACCAGGACGTGCGGCACGTGGATGCCTCCTTGTACGCCGGCGACGCGTGGCTCGCGCCGGGACGATCCGGTCTCAGTCTCTCCTCATGCCTGGTCCGAGCGCCACCACGTGCCGGTAACGGGCCGGAGGGATTTTTCTCACCACCCGGCCGTCCGCAGAGCCTCGGGACCCCGGAACGGGTGCGCCGACCGGGCGGCAGGCACCGCTGTGGAACCGGTCACACCCCGTGCCCGCCCGGGTGAGACGTGTCTCTCGTCCCGCGAGGGCAACGAACCGCTCCCTCCGCTTCGTTACTGTGGTTGGTCAGCTGTCGCCCCACCTGGAGGTCCCCGCCGTGTCCCTGTCCGCCCTCCTGGCCGCGGCTCCGTCTCCCGGTGCCGCGGACTCGCTGGACGAAGCCGCCGAACGGGCCGGGAACGCCGCGAGCTGGGTCGAGGAGAACTGGTCCACCTGGCTGAACACCGGCCTCCGCATCATCCTCATCGCCGCCGTCGCGATCGTCCTGCGCTATCTCATCCGGCGTGCCCTGACCAACCTCATCGACCGGATGAACCGCAGCGCCCAGGCGGTGGAGGGCACGGCTCTCGGCGGCCTCCTGGTCAACGCCGAGCGCCGCCGCCAGCGCTCCGAGGCCATCGGTTCCGTACTCCGCTCGGTCACGTCGTTCCTGATCCTCGGCACCGCGGCCCTGATGATCCTGGGCGCCTTCCAGATCAACCTGGCGCCACTGCTGGCCTCCGCCGGTGTCGCCGGTGTCGCCCTCGGCTTCGGCGCGCGCAATCTCGTCACCGACTTCCTCTCCGGCGTCTTCATGATCCTGGAGGACCAGTACGGCGTCGGTGACTCGATCGACGCGGGCGTCGCCTCCGGTGAGGTCATCGAGGTCGGCCTGCGCGTCACCAAGCTGCGCGGCGACAACGGCGAGATCTGGTACGTCCGCAACGGTGAGGTGAAGCGCATCGGTAACCTCAGCCAGGGCTGGTCCACGGCCGGTGTCGACGTCACGGTCCGCCCCACGGAGGACCTCGATCGGGTCCGCGCCGCGATCACCGGGGCGGGCGAGACCATGACGAAGGAAGAGCCCTGGTCGGAGCGGCTGTGGGGACCTGTGGAGATCCTCGGCCTGGACGCGGTGCTGCTGGACTCGATGACCGTGCGGGTCACGGCGAAGACCATGCCGGGCAAGTCGCTGGGCGTCGAACGCGAGCTGCGCTGGCGGATCAAGCAGGCTCTGGACGCGGCTGGGATCCAGATGGTCGGCCCGCTCCCCGTCCAGGCGGACGGCGCCGCTGCCCCGGACCCGACGGCCGGCATGGCCGCCCCGTCGGCGTACGCCTCGACGACGTCGCCGCAGTCGCTGGCGACGACCCCGATACCGCCGCCGAACATGACGAAGTGACCGGTTGGACAACCGGTGCGCACAGCGCCCCCGCAGGTAACGCTTCGGTTGCCTCGGGGGCGCTTCCCATTGACGGTTCCGGGACGCCACCCTTACGTTCCTCCCACCGAAAGGAAAGTTTCCTAACAGAAAGCGGGCGTCACTCATGGCAGGGACCACACCCGGCACCCCTCGCGTCCTGCGTGCCATGAACGACCGGGCCGCGCTCGATCTCCTGGTCTCACAGGGGCCCCTCACCCGCACGCGCATCGGCGAGCTGACCGGGCTCTCCAAGCCCACCGCCTCACAGCTGCTGGCACGGCTGGAGGAGGCGGGTCTGGTCCGCTCGACAGGCAGCCAGAGCGGGCGCCCCGGGCCCAACGCCGTGCTCTACGAGATCGACCCGGCCGCCGCCCATGTCGCGGCGCTCTCGGTCGGACCCACCGGCATCGACGCGGTGGTCGCCGACATCACCGGCACGGTGGTCGGCTCCTGCCGCGTGGAGGCCGAGGCGGTCGCGGAGGACGTACGGCACCGCACCGCGCAGCTCGTCGCCGAGGCCGTGGACGGCGCCCTGCGGCCGACCGGTCTCGGCCACGACGACCTCGCCGCCGTGGTGGTGGGCACACCCGGCGCGATCGACCCGCACACCGGCCAGCTGCGCTACGCGCCCCACCTGCCCGGCTGGCACTCCCGCACCCTGGTCGCCGACCTCGCCGAGGTGGTCGGCAGGCCGGTCGTCATCGAGAACGACGTGAACCTCGCGGCCGTCGCCGAGCAGTACGAGGGCGCCGCACAGGACCACGACCACTTCGTGCTCGTCTGGCTCGACGAGGGCGTGGGCGCCGCGATCGTGCTGGGCGGCACCCTCCTGCGCGGCGCCACCGGCGGCGCCGGGGAGATCGGCTACATGCCCCTTCCCGGCGCACCGCTGGCCCGCGGCGGCGCGGCCGACTGGGCCGGTCCGGACGCGGGTGGCGGCTTCCAGAGCCAGGTCTCCGGCCCCGCGATACGCGACCTGGCGGGAGGCAGGCCGCCCGCCGAGGCCCTCGCCGACGAGGCCGTGTGCGCCGAGGTCGCCCGCAGGCTGGCCACCGGCCTCGCGTCCGTGGTCGCCGTCGTCGATCCCGAGCTGGTCGTCCTCTCGGGCCACGTGGCCCAGGCCGGCGGGGAGGAACTCCGCAAGCGGGTCGAGGCCGAGATGACCGGTCTGGCGCTGCCCAGGCCGCTGCTCCGCGTCAGCGACATCGACGGCGACCCGATCCTGACCGGTGCGCTGCGCACCGCCCTCGCCCAGGCGCGCGACAGCGTCTTCGACACCGCCTGACCACCCCGTCGCCCCGCCGCGCCACCCGTGCCGGGTGGCGCGTACGGCACCTCCATGCCGGTGAGCCCGCCGCACCGGGCTCTCCCCGCTTCCCCGCTCCGCCCCCTCTCCCCGCGAAGGAAGTCCGCCATGGCGCTCCGGCGCATTCGTACCCGCGTGCCCCTGGCGCTCGGCGCAGCCGCGTTGCTGCTGTCCGGGTGCGCCAATCCGAGTACCGGCAGCAATACCGACGACCCCACGAAACCCGTCACGCTGAAGTTCTGGCACGGCTGGTCGGCGCCCGGCGAGGTCGAGGCGATCAACGAGAACATCGCCCGGTTCGAGAAGCTGCACCCGAACATCGACGTCGTCTCCACCGGCAACGTGAGTGACGAGACGATCAACCAGGCACTGCGCGCCGGCGGCGGCGACGCACCCGATGTCGTCACGTCCTTCACCACCAACAACGTCGGGCAGTACTGCTCGTCCGGCATGTGGGTGGACCTCGACCCCTTCATGAAGAAGAGCGGGATCGACAAGACGAGGGTCTTCCCGAAGACCCTGCTGGACTACACGCGGTACGAGGGCGTCCAGTGCGCGACACCCCTGCTCGCGGACGCGTTCGGGATGTACTACAACAAGGACGCCTTCGAGGAGGCGGGCATCACCCGGCCTCCGCGCACCATGTCCGAGATGAAGGCCGACGCGGTCAAGCTGACGCTGAAGAACAAGGACGGCTCACTGAAGCGCGCCGGCTTCATGCCGAACTTCCAGCTCTACCAGAACGCCCCCGACCGGATGTTCGCGCAGTGGGGACCGGAGTACTTCGACGACGCGGGCAGGGCGAGACTCGCCGACGAGCCGAAGACCGAGGACTTCTTCACCACCATGCGCGATCTCACCGACGCGCAGGGCGGCTACGAGGCCATGGAGAGGCTCCGCGCCCGCTTCGGCGACGAGATGTCGTCCCAGAACGGTTTCCTGACCGGCGGACTCGCCATGCATCTGGACGGTGAGTGGCGCGGGCTGATGCTCGACGAGGCCGAGGCGGAGTTCGACTGGGGCGTCGCTCCGCTGCCGGTCCCCGACGACCAGGCGGACACGTACGGGCGCGGGTACCTGACGGGCACCGTGGCCGGCATCGCCCACAGCAGCCGGCACCAGAACGCGGCGTGGGAGCTGGTGAGGTACCTGACGATCGACACCGAGCCGGTCGTCCACTTCGCCAACGCGATCCACAACGTGCCGTCCACGTTCGAAGCGCTCACGTCGCCCGACCTCGACGCCGATCCGTCCTTCCGCGCCTTCATCGAGATCGCGCAGAACCCGCACAGCCAGGCCGTGCCGGCCTCGAACAACGGTGGCCAGTACATCACTTCGTTCGGTGACTTCTCGCAGTCCGTCGAGGCGGGCAGGACCAAGGACCTGCACCGGGCCCTGAAGGAACTCGACGAGCAGATCGACGCCGACAACCTCCAGTCGGAAAGCTGAGGAGCCGAGTCATGGCACTTTCCTTCTCCACCCCGGCGAAGTCCGCCGGGCGGGGGACCGAACCGGCCCCCCGCGACTCCCCCCTGCGGCGCAAGCGCAACCGCGAGCGACTGCGCACCCTGGGGTTCCTCTCGCCCTGGCTGGTCGGGTTCTCGGTCTTCTTCGGCTACCCGCTGATCGCGACCGTCTACTTCTCCTTCATGCACTACAACCAGATCAAGGCACCCACGTTCGTCGGGCTGCGGAACTGGCGGTACGTGCTGGAGCAGATGCCGCTGTTCGGCCCGGCTCTGTGGAACACGCTGTGGCTGGTCGTCGTGATGGTCGCCCTGCGCGTGGTGTTCGGTCTCGGTGTCGGCCTGCTGATCACGAAGATCAAGACGGGGGTCGGGCTGTTCCGCACGGCCTTCTACGTCCCGTACCTGGCACCGCCGGTCGCGGCCACCGTCGCCTTCGTCTTCCTGCTCAACCCGTCCACCGGCCCGGTCAACGAGATGCTCTCGTGGATCGGTCTGCACGGCCCCAGCTGGTTCAACGACCCGGACTGGTCGAAGCCTTCGCTGGTGCTGCTCTCCCTGTGGGGCATCGGCGACCTGATGGTCATCTTCATGGCCTCCCTGCTGGACGTACCGAAGGAGCAGTACGAGGCCGCCGAGCTGGACGGCGCGGGCGCCTGGACGAAGTTCCGCTACGTCACCTGGCCCGCGATCACCCCGATCGTGCTGTTCGCCGTGGTCACCGGTGTCGTGCAGACGATGCAGTACTACACGCAGGCCCTCGTCGCCGGAAAGCTCGCCTCGGGCGTCTCCATCGGTCCCGGCACCGTGATCCAGCCCGGATACCCGGACCACTCCACCCTGACGGTGCCGCAACTCGTGTACTCGATGGGCTTCCAGAACTTCAACACCGGTGCCGCGTGCGTGCTCTCACTCGTGCTCTTCGCCATCGCCATGGCCGTCACCCTTCTGCTGATGCGTAAGAGCGTCGGCCTCATCCCGGCGGAGGACTGACATGACCACCACCACCCTGACCAGGCCGGACACCGCCGTGCGGACGCGTCCGAGCGGCCCGGACGCGGCAGGACACAGGCGTAAGCGCGTTCTGCACTGGATCGCGGTGCACTCCGTGGCCGTCGCCCTCGCCCTGTTCTTCGTCCTGCCGTTCGTCTTCGTCCTCCTCACCTCGGTGATGAGCGACGCGCAGGCGATGAGCGGCGACCTGTGGCCGGACTCCTGGAACTGGTCGAACTACTCGACCGTTTTCCACACCCCGGGATTCCTCGACTGGTGGCGCAACTCGCTGATGTACGCGCTGCTGGGCACCGTGTTCACGGTGTGCTCGTCGGTACCGGTCGCCTACGCACTGGCCAAGTTCCGTTTCCGTGGCCGGCGGACCGCGATGATCCTCGTCATCTCCACGATGATGCTGCCGCCGCAGGTCGTCATCATCCCGATGTACCTGGTGTGGGCGCAGCAGTTCCACCTGTCGGGTTCGCTGTGGCCTCTGATCATTCCCATGGCGTTCGGCGACGCCTACTCGATCTTCCTGCTGCGGCAGTTCCTGCTCACCATTCCGCAGGAGTACATCGAGTCGGCGAAGGTCGACGGCTGCGGTGAGTTCCGCACGCTGCTCAAGATCGTCGTGCCGATGGCCAAGCCGGGCATCGCGGCCGTCGCGCTCTTCCAGTTCTTCTACTGCTGGAACGACTACTTCGGCCCGCAGATCTACGCCGCGCAGAACCCGGGCGCCTGGACCCTGAGCTACGGCCTGGAGTCCTTCAAGAGCGCCCACGCGGTCAACTGGAACCTGACGATGGCCGCGACGCTGCTCGTCATGGCGCCGGTCGTCATCGTGTTCTTCTTCGCACAGAAGGCCTTCGTCGAAGGCGTCACCCTCACCGGAGTAAAGGGCTGAGAACCATGAAGCTCGCAGTAGTTGGTGGCGGGTCCACCTACACCCCCGAACTGATCGACGGTTTCGCGCGGCTGCGGGACACCCTGCCGGTCGAGGAGTTGGTGCTCGTCGACCCGGCGGCCGACCGGCTGGAGCTGGTCGGCGGCCTGGCGCGGCGGATCTTCGCCAAGCAGGGGCACCCGGGGAAGATCGTCACCACCTCCGACCTGGACGCCGGGGTCGCCGGCGCCGACGCGGTGCTGCTCCAGCTCCGCGTCGGCGGCCAGGCCGCCCGCGACCAGGACGAGACCTGGCCGCTCGAATGCGGCTGCGTCGGCCAGGAGACCACCGGGGCGGGCGGTCTCGCCAAGGCGCTCCGCACCGTTCCGGTCGTCCTCGACATCGCCGAGCGGGTGCGCCGCACCAATCCCGACGCCTGGATCATCGACTTCACCAACCCGGTCGGGATCGTCACCCGGGCGCTGCTCCAGGCCGGGCACAAGGCCGTCGGGCTGTGCAACGTGGCGATCGGCTTCCAGCGCAAGTTCGCCGCGCTGCTCGACGTGACCCCCGGTGAGGTGCACCTCGACCATGTCGGGCTCAACCACCTGACGTGGGAGCTCGGGGTGCGTCTGGGTGGCCCGGACGGCGAGGACGTCCTGCCGAAGCTGCTCGCGGAGCACGGCGACGCGATCGCCGGCGATCTGCGCATGCCCCGGCAGATCGTCGACCGGCTCGGCGTGGTCCCCTCGTACTACCTGCGGTACTTCTACGCACACGACGAGGTCGTACGGGAGCTGGGCACGAAGCCGTCCCGGGCGGCCGAGGTCGCCGCGATGGAGAAGGAGCTCCTGGCGATGTACGGAGACCCTGCCCTGGACGAGAAGCCCGCCCTGCTGGGCAAGCGGGGCGGCGCCTTCTACTCGGAGGCGGCCGTGGACCTGGCGTCCTCGCTGCTCGGCGGGGGCGGCCCGGCGGTGCAGGTGGTCAACACGTACAACAAGGGGACGCTGCCGTTCCTGCCGGACGACGCGGTGATCGAGGTCCAGGCCCGGGTCGACGGCACGGGCGCGACACCACTCGCCGTGCCCGCGCTGGACCCTCTGTACGCCGGGCTGATCGGGCACGTCACCGCCTACGAGGACCTGGCCCTGGACGCCGCGCTGCGCGGCGGCCGTGACCGGGTGTTCAAGGCGTTGACGGCCCACCCGCTGATCGGCCAGTTCGAGTACGCCGAGGCGCTCACCGACAAGCTGATCGCGCACAACCGGGAGCACCTGGCGTGGGCCTGACCGCGCATGTGCTCGCGATCGACGCGGGCAACAGCAAGACCGACGTGGCCGTGATCGGCGCCGACGGCACGGTCCTCGGCGCCGCGCGTGGTGGTGGCTTCCAGCCGCCGGTCGTCGGGGTCGACGCGGCCGTGGACGGACTCGCGGAGGCGGTCCTGCCCGCACTCACGCTGGCCGGGGTGGAGGGCGTCGAGCATGTGTCGGCCTGCCTCGCCAACGCCGATCTCCCGGTCGAGGAAGCGCAGTTGGCCCAGGCGCTGGCCGCCCGCGCCTGGGGACGCACCGTGGAGGTCCGCAACGACACCTTCGCGATACTGCGCGCGGGGGCCGACGAGCCCCTGGGGGTGGCCGTGGTGTGCGGGGCGGGGATCAACTGCGTCGGCATGCGGCCGGACGGGGCCACCGCCCGTTTCCCCGCGATCGGCCGGATGTCCGGTGACTGGGGCGGCGGTGCGGGGCTCGCGGAGGAGGCGATGTGGTTCGCGGCGAGGGCCGAGGACGGCCGCGGTGAGCCGACCGCGTTGGTGCGGACCCTGCCGGGGCACTTCGGGCTCGACTCGATGTACGCACTGATCGAGGCCCTGCACCTGGGGCACGTCCCGTACGCGCGCCGGCACGAGATGACACCGGTGCTGTTCGCCACCGCCGCGGACGGCGACCGGATCGCGCGTGGACTGGTGGACCGGCTCGGCGACGAGGTCGTGGCGATGGCCTCGGTGTCGCTGACCCGGCTCGGCCTGCTGGCGGAGGAGGTGCCGGTGGTGCTGGGCGGCAGCGTGCTGGCGGCCCGCCACCCGGCCCTGGACGACCGGATCGCCGGACTCCTCGCCGTACGCGCCCCGAAGGCGCTGATCCGGGTCGTCTCGGCGCCGCCCGTGCTGGGTGCCGGACTGCTGGGTCTGGACCGCACGGGGGCCGCCCCGGCGGCGCACGACAGGCTGCGCGCGCAGTACACCTGAGGCCCGGTCGGCCGGGAAGGCGTCCCGTGCGGTGTCGCGCGGGGCGCCCGTCGCGTCCGGGGAACCGATGAGTTCGGGAACCGAGCAGCTGTCCCGGACGTGTTCATGGTGGGGAGACCGGTCCGTTCGGGGGACGACCGGCCGATTACCATGATCACTTGCGTTCATACTGATCGAATACGGGTGGACAGACGGGATGTGACCGTTCCTGGTGGACCGGGGTCCCTGGGGTCATACTTCTGGCCAGGACCCAGTCGTCCCCCGATCGGCCGGGGGGCCGGGGCCGTCGCCAGTGACCGAGGGGGAGGTCGAGTGACATACCCGCCGAGCGGGACCGCGCTGCGGGAGCCCGGGCCGGACCAGCCGTCCGCGCCCGTGACCGTACCCGCGCAGCGCCGTGGTGTCCCGTCCGTGGCCGTCGAACGGCTGCGCGCCGCGGCGACGACCGAGCCGGGCAGGCTGCGGATCATCGGCGCCGCGCTGGCCCTGCTGGTCGTGGTGTTCGGAGGGGTCACCTTTCTGGAGGTCTCCGGCCGGGCGTCCTCCGCCGACGACGTGGTGACCCGCAGTCAGCCGCTGAGCGCGGGCGCCGCGGGCATCTACCGTTCGCTGGCCGACGCGGACACGATGGCGGCGAGCGGCTTCCTGGCGGGGGCGCAGGAACCCGAGGATGTGCACGACCGGTACGAGGCGGACATCAACGAGGCCTCCCGACTGCTGGTCGAGGCCGCGGCGAGCACCGACGCCACCACCTCGTCCCACCAGGAGATCGTCACCCTGGGTGAGTTGCTTCCCGAGTACACGGGCCTGGTCGAGCGGGCCAGGGCCAACAACCGGCAGGGGCTTCCGCTCGGCGGCGCGTATCTCCGGTACGCCAACCAGAAGATGACGAACGACATCCTCCCGGCGGCCGAGCGGCTGTACGCGGCGGAGACCGGCCGGCTCGGCACCGACTCGGCCGACGCGCGGCAGTGGCCCTTCCTCTCGCTGGCCGCCGGCATCGTGGCGCTGGCCGCGCTGGTGTGGACTCAGCGGCGCGACTACCGCAGGACGAACCGTGTCTTCAACCACGGACTGCTCGCGGCGACCGCGGCGGCCGCGGTGGTGCTGCTCTGGCTCGCCGTGGGACACACGGTGGCCAGGACCGAGCTGCGTAGCGCGATGGTGCACGGGCAGGAGTCACTCGACGTGCTGAACAAGGCACGGATCAACTCGCTGAAGGCGCGCGCGAATGAGAACCTCACGCTGGTCGCCCGAGGTGCCGTACTCACCCCGGACGGCACCCGGGACAAGTACGAGACCGACTACAGCACGGGCATGAAAGCACTCGGCGCACAGCTCGAGAGCGCGGAGAAGCTCGCCGGCGACCTCACGGCGAGAAAGCCGGTGGAGGACGCCATCAACAGTGTGTCCGAGTGGCAGGACCGCCACGAGCAGGCCCGGGAGACGGACGACCGGGGCGAGTACGACAGCGCGCTGTCGCAGATCATCGCCCCGGAGAACTCCACGGGTGAGTCCTTCGAACAGGTCGACGACGCCCTGGAGCGGGCCCTCGCCCGGGAACAGGACGAGTTCGACGCGGCGGCCGAGGACGGGCGCGGGGCGCTGGGCGGGCTGCCTGTGGGTGCCGCCGTCCTCGCCGTAATGGGTGCGGTGGCCGCGATCGCCGGGGTCAACCGCAGGCTCTCGGAGTACCGGTGAGGGGACGAGCGATGACCAGGGCGGAAGGCCGGTCCACAGTCGGCAGGCTGCGCGGCTGGGGCGGGGTGACGGCCATGGCGGTGGCCTGCGCCGTCACGGCCTCGCTCACCCTGCTGCCGCTGGCGCACGGCGACGGGACGTTCGGCGGGCAGAGTGCGGGCCACGGCGCCACCTCCGCGGTGCCCGCCGAGGCCGAGACGTGCGAGGACCCGGAGGCGAGCCTGCCGGCCCGGGACGCCGACGGCCCGAGCATCCGGAAGATCAAGGAGCGCGGGAAGCTGATCGCCGGTGTCGACCAGAACAGTTACCAGTGGGGTTACCGGAACACGGAGACCGGCACGGGCACGCTCGAAGGCTTCGACATCGATCTCGTGCGCGCGATCGCCCAGGACATCCTCGGTGACCGCGACGCCGTGATCTTCCGTGCCATCCCCACCAACCAGCGCATCGCCGCGCTGGAGAACGACAAGGTCGACGTCGTCGTGCGAACGATGACGATCAACTGCAAGCGCGCGGAACAGGTCTCGTTCTCCACGGCGTACTTCCAGGCCGGCCAGCAGGTCCTGGCCCCCAAGGACTCCACGATCGACGGCTACGACCAGTCACTCAAGGGCAAGCGGGTCTGCTCCGCAGAGGGATCGACGGCGTACGACGCGCTGGACGAGGAGTCCTTCGGCGCGATCTTCGAGGACGAGCACGACGGCACCCCGCGGGACGAGGACCAGCTGACCGTCCCCAACCAGCTGGACTGCCTGGTGCGCCTGCAGCTCGGCGAGGTCGACGCGGTGGTCACGGACAACGCGCTGGCGGCCGGCCAGGCGGCCCAGGACCCGGCGGTGGAGCTCAAGGGCGAAGGGCCGTTCACCACGGAGTACTACGGCGTCGCGGCGAAGCTCGGCGCCGACGACCTGGTGGCCCGGGTCAACCACGTACTGGAGGAGTACCGCGCGGGCGGCGCGGACAGCGACTGGATGACGTCGTACCGCACCTGGCTGGAGGAGGGGCTGCCCGGTATCACGGGCCCCCCGGCGCCCAAGTACCGGAGTAACTGAACCTGCCCGGGCCCCCGGGCCCGGCGGAACGAGCGGAGAGGTGATCGATGGGCGTCGCGGGTTCCTTCCCCAGCTTCGCGGGGAGGCCCCCCGACCCGGTCATGGGCCGGGACGAGGCGGACCGTACGCTGGCCCGGCTCGGTGCGGAACACGAGGCCATCGAGGCCTCGCTCCTCGCCCTGGAGGAACATGCCGGCCGCCGGCTCCTGGAGGGCGCCGATCTGACCGGTGTCACCAAGGAACGCTGGACCTCCACCGAGCAGTCGATCACGCTGCTGTGGACGTACTTCGACGCCTACACCGGGGCGCTGGTCTCGGCCCGTGAGATAAGGGCCAGGCGCCGCTACCCCGGCAGGAGCGACCTGGTGGCCCTGACCGACCTGCTGCGCGGCGACGGTGTGACCGTGGCGAACCAGGGAGCGGCCGGCCCCGGCGCCCCGCTCACCGGTCCGGCCCGGCTCTCCGAACGGTTCACCCTGGAGGAACTGGTCGCCCGGATGAACGACCTGTACGCCCACGCGCTGGACATGGTCCTCGCGTCGGACTGCGTGTGGTCGGCGCTGCCCGCCCGGATAGACCTGCTGGCCGACGAGCTGCGCCGTACCGGCTCGCTGGCGCACTCCGTCGGGGTACGGCCCGGGGAGCACGCGGCCGGTGACGACCTCGAGCAGATCGCGGAGGAGCTGACCGTGCTGCGGGAGCAGGTGATCTCCGATCCGCTGGCGTTCTGGCTGCCGGGCCCCGGCAGTGCCGCGCCGGGCGGAGGGCGGCCCGACACCACGCGCTACGACCGGGCGGCCCGCGCTCTGGAGGACGTGCGCCGGGAGGTCGAAGCGGTGCTGGCGGTCCGGCAGGACGCCGACCAGCGCCTGCTTCAGGTACGTGACCTGTTGTCGCGCGCGAACCGTACGCTCGCCGAGGCCCGTCTGGCGCGTGGCGAGGTGCTGGCGAAGATCGCCGCGTCGGAGGTGCCCGCCGTCAGCGGACCGCCGACCGTGCTGCATGAGCGGCTGGCCGTCGCCTCCGAGTACCGGAGGTACGCCCAGTGGAACCGGTTGTCGCCGTTGCTGGACTCGCTGGAGCGGGAGGCGGAGGACGAACTGCTGCGCGCCCGCGAATCACTGACGTCCGTCACCGCACCGCTCGCGGTCCGTGCGGAGTTGCGCGGCAGGCTGGACGCGTACAAGGCGAAGGTGGCCCGGCACGGCCTGGCCGAGGACCCGCTGCTGATCGAGCGGTACGACGCGGCCCGCCGGATGCTGTGGAGCGCGCCGTGCGATCTGCGCGTCGCCGGGCAGGCGGTGCTGCGCTACCAGCACGCCGCCACCGACCTGCTGACACCACACCGTCGGGGCGGGAACGACGGACAGGGGGAGACATCATGAGTACGGAGTGCCAGCGCCCCACGTGCGGGGGCGCCTACGAGGACATGGGCGGCGGCGAGCTGTACTGCGACACCTGCGGCCTCGCGCCGGTCGTGTCGCCGACGGGCATGGTGAGTTCACCGCCCACCGGCATCGCGGGCGGTGGCGGGGCGGCCGGCGGCAGAGGAAGCGGCAGCACCTCGCAGCGGACCGGCTCCCAGGTGTCCGCGCGCTCCTCGTCCCGCTCGTCGACCTCCCGGCGGTCGGTCTCCGGGCGGTTGTCCCGCTCCCTGTCCGCGGGCTCCACCTCTCCCTCCGTGTCGGTGCGCTCCTCGGGCGCCTCGACCAGCTCCGCCTCCGGGCGCGGCAGGCTGGGCGCGGGCCTGGTGCTCGTCCCCGACGTACCGCGGCCCGATCCGCACACCGCGGTGATGGAGAACCCCGAGGTCCCCGAACGCAAGCGCTTCTGCTCGCGCTCCGACTGCGGCGCACCGGTGGGCCGGGCCCGTGGGGAACGGCCGGGCCGAACCGAGGGGTTCTGCACCAAGTGCGGTCATCCGTACTCCTTCGTGCCGAAGCTCCGCAGCGGTGACATCGTGCACGGCCAGTACGAGGTGGCCGGCTGCCTGGCGCACGGCGGGCTCGGCTGGGTCTACCTGGCGGTGGACCGCGCGGTCTCCGACCGCTGGGTGGTCCTCAAGGGCCTGCTGGACACCGGGGACCAGGACGCCATGGCGGCGGCGATCTCCGAGCGGCGCTTCCTCGCGGAGATCGAGCACTCCAACATCGTCCGCATCTACAACTTCGTGGAACACCTCGATCAACGCACCGGGTCGCTCGACGGCTACATCGTGATGGAGTACGTCGGCGGGAAGTCGCTCAAGGAGATCGCCAACGAGCGCCGCACCCCGGCCGGTAAGCGCGATCCGCTGCCCGTCGAGCAGGCCTGCGCGTACGGGATCGAGGCGCTGGAGGCGCTCGGCCACCTGCACAGCCGCAACGTCCTGTACTGCGACTTCAAGGTCGACAACGCGATACAGACCGAAAACCAGCTCAAGCTCATCGACATGGGCGCGGTGCGCAGGACGGACGACGCCGAGTCGGCCATCTACGGCACCGTCGGCTACCAGGCGCCCGAGGTGGCGGAGGTGGGCCCGTCCGTCGCCTCCGACCTCTACACGGTCGCGCGGACGCTCGCGGTGCTGACCTTCGACTTCCAGGGGTACACGAACGTCTTCGTGGACTCGCTGCCCGATCCGGACAACATCGAGGTGTTCCGGACGTACGAGTCGTTCTACCGGCTGCTCGTACGGGCCACGGACCCGGACCCGGACCGCCGGTTCTCCTCGGCCGCGGAGATGGCGGAACAGCTGACGGGCGTGCTGCGGGAGGTGGTCGCCCTGCAGACGGGACGACCGCGCTCGGCTCTCTCGACCCTGTTCGGTGTGGAGACGCGGGTGACCGACACCGAGTTGTTCGCGGACCTGACCGGCGAGGTGTCGCGGCTCGGCGTCCGCACGGGTCCGGCCGGCGGCACGGGACGCTTCGGGCGCCGTCGCGGGACGGCCTCCCCTGCCGCTCCGCCCGCCTCCGGCCCGCCGGGCGCCGCCGCGTCGTCGGCCGTCCGGGGGGCCGCTCCCGCCGTCGCGGGGCCGCCGGGGGCGGGCGCCGCACCGCTGTACGCGCCCGACACCCATGTCCGGGGCAGCACCGGGAGCGGCGCCCCGACCGGCGCTGTGGTGGCCCCGCGGACCGCGGTGGCGGCCGTTCCGGCACCTCGCGCGCCGGACCCGGGGCCGGGAGCGTTCCCGGCCGCCGTGGCACGGCTCGCCGTGTTCGACGCGCGGGCGGCCTCGCTGGCCCTTCCGGTCCCCCGGGTCGACCCGAACGACCCGAACGCCGGTTTCCTCGCCGGGGTGATGGCGTCGGCCCCCACGGAGCTGATCGCCGCCCTGCACTCGGTGCCCGCCGCCTCGCTCGAGACCCGGCTGCGGGAACTGCGCGCCCGCCTGGAGATGGGCGAACTCGACGCCGCCGTACGGGTACTGACGGCGGTGGAGGCTCGGCACCCGGACGACTGGCGGGTGGTCTGGTACCGCGGGATCACCTCTCTGGTGACCGGTGATCATCACAACGCCGCGCTGTCCTTCGACGCGGTCTACGACGCCTTCCCCGGTGAGCCGGCGCCGAAGCTCGCGCTGGGTGTCTGCGCGGAGGTGCTGGGACAGCTGGACAACGCCGCGGAGTACTACCGCCTGGTGTGGGCGACGGAACCGGGGTTCGTCAGCTCGGCGTTCGGCCTGGCCCGGGTACAGGTGGCCGCCGGTGACCGGGCCGCGGCGGTGCGGACCCTGGAGTCCGTACCTGAGTCGTCGATCCACTACACGGCGGCCCGGGTGGCCGCGGTGCGGGCCCGGCTGCGTGAGCGGGCTCCGCACGACCCGCTGATCGACGACCTGTCCGCCGCGGCGGACCAGGTGACCGCGCTGCGGGGCTACGGCCTGGACGCGGTGCGGCGCGAACAGTTGTCGGCCGAGGTACTGGGTACGGCCCTTGACTGGGTACTCTCCGGTAGTCCCACGGCTCAGCCGGCGGCTCCGTCCTCCCCCGCAGCCGCGGGTCCGAGGACGGTCCTGGGCAGTGAACTGGACGAGCGAGGCCTCAGGTTCGGTCTCGAACGCTCGTACCGGATGCTCGCCCGGCTCGCGCAGCGGGGCGACGAGAGGATCGAACTGGTGGAGCGGGCCAACCGTTTCCGCCCCCGGACCTGGGTGTGAAGATGTCACAGATCCACCAGCAGGCCTCCTTGCCGGGGTGCCCCAGCTGCGAGGAACCGCTGGAGTCGGGCGACCTGTTCTGCGGAGCGTGCGGGTACGACCTCTCCGCGGTGCCGGCCCGGCCCGGCGACCGCCCGACGGTCGCCATCACGGTGCCCGCGCAAGGGCCGCCGGCGCCTGCCGCCGCCCGCCCCGTGGAGTGGCCTCCCGCCTCCGAGACGGACAGCTCCGACCTGCCGGCGCCCACGCACCGCGCGGCCGACCTCCCGGGCGTGGACTCGGGCGGGGAGCCGCTGCCCACGGCGGACGGGCCGGCGGTCCGCTTCGACGAGCCGCACGTTCCGCCGTCCGCCGTCCAGGACGGCCCGGACGCCTCGGGCGACTTCGAGCTGGCCGCGCCCGACCCCCGTACGGTGGAGCACGCCACCGCCGTTGCCCCGGCGGGGGGCGCCAAGGTCTGTGTGGCCTGCCGCTCGGGCCGTGTGGACGACGACGGTTACTGCGAGAACTGCGGCCACGCGCAGCCTCGTGAGCGTGACCACATGGAGCAGGAGCTGGGTGCGGTCGCGGCGGTCAGCGACCGGGGCCTGCGTCACCACCGCAACGAGGACGCGTTCGCGGTGTCCTGCACCGCCCTGCCGGACGGCTCACCGGCCGTCGTCGCCCTCGTGTGCGACGGCGTCTCCTCGGCGAGCCGCCCCGACGAGGCGTCGGCCGCCGCGGCGAGTGCTGCCAACGAGGCACTGCTGGAGTCGCTGCCGCGCGGTACGCATCCGCAGCAGGCGATGCACGAGGCGATCGTGGCCGCCTCCGAGGCGGTCAACGCACTGGCGCAGGACCCCGGCCAGGCCCTGGAGCACGATCAGCACCGCCATCAGAACGCCCCGGCCTGCACCCTGGTCGGCGCGATCATGGCGGGCGGTCTGCTGGTCGTCGGCTGGGTCGGCGACAGCCGTGTCTACTGGGTCCCCGAGGACCGCTCGAACCCGCCGGCCCGGCTCACGGAGGACGACTCCTGGGCCGCGCAGATGGTGGCGGCCGGCCTGATGAACGAGGCGGAGGCCTACGCCGACGAGCGTGCCCACGCCATCACGGGCTGGCTCGGCGCCGACGCCTACGAACTGGAGCCGCACACCGCGTCGTTCAAGCCGGACCGGCCCGGTCTGGTGGTGGTGTGCACCGACGGCCTGTGGAACTACGCGGAATCAGCGGCGGAGATGGCCGCGGCCGTTCCCCCCGAGGCGTACGGACGCCCTTTGCACGGCGCCCAGGTGCTGGTCGGACACGCGCTCGACGGCGGGGGCCACGACAACGTAACAGTGGCGCTGCTGCCGTTCGCGGTGACGGTCCCAGGGGCAGGATCGGCCTGAGCCTCGCCCGGTCCGCCTCCCGCGCCCTGCCCTCTGTCCTGCCTGTCCGCACAGCCTTCGTCTGACATACGTGGAGCATCGAGGAGCCGATCAGATGGCCAACTTCTCCAAGTCCAGCGTGCCGCAGTTCTCCGTCGAGGTGTACCAGAACGAGTACCTGCCCGAGGGCGGTCGCGACGTCAACGCGATCGTCACCGTCACGTCCACGGGCGGCGGGACGACCGGCGGCGTGCCCATGGCGGGTGGTGCCCCGGACGCCGCCGTGGTGCTGATGGTCGACTGCTCGGGCTCGATGGACTACCCGCCGACGAAGATGCGCAACGCGCGCGACGCGACGGCCGCGGCCATCGACACCCTGCGGGACGGCACGCGGTTCGCCGTGGTCGCCGGAACGCACGTGGCCGAGGACGTCTACCCGGGCAACGGGCGGCTGGCGACGGCCGGCCCGCAGACCAAGGCCCAGGCGAAGGAGTCCCTGCGCCGGCTGAGCGCGGGCGGGGGCACCGCGATCGGGACCTGGCTACGGCTGGCCGACCGGCTGCTCGGGGCAGCGGAGGTGGGCATCCGGCACGGCATCCTCCTCACCGACGGGCGCAACGAGCACGAGTCGCCGGAGGATCTGCGGGCCGCTCTCGATTCCTGTGCGGGCCGGTTCACGTGTGACGCGAGAGGTGTCGGCACCGACTGGGAGGTGAAAGAAGTCACAGCGATCGCCTCCGCCCTGCTCGGCACGGCGGACATCGTCGCTGATCCTGCCAACCTGGCCGCGGACTTCACACGGATGATGGAGAACGTGATGGGCAAGGAGGTCGCGGATGTGGCGCTGCGGCTCTGGACGCCCGTCGGTGTCGAGATCGTGTTCGTCAAACAGGTGGCGCCCACGGTCGCCGAACTGACCGGCCGCCGCACCGAGGCGGGGCCGCGCGCCGGTGACTACCCGACCGGCTCCTGGGGCGACGAGTCCCGGGACTACCACGTTTGTGTGAGGGTTCCGGAGGCCGGGATCGGCCAGGAGATGCTGGCGGCCCGCGCTTCGCTGATCCTGCCGGCGCCGTCGGGCGGCGGCGTCCCGCAGACCCTTTCCCAGGGCCTCGTGCGGGCCGTGTGGACGGACGACATGGCTGCGTCCACCTCGATCAACCCACAGGTGGCGCACTACACAGGCCAGGCGGAACTGGCACAAGTCATCCAGCAGGGACTGGATGCGCGTAAATCCGGAGACTTCGACGGCGCGACGGCGAAACTGGGCCGTGCGGTGCAGCTCGCGTCGGCCTCCGGAAACGCGGATACTGCGAAACTGCTTTCGAAGGTGGTCGACGTCGTCGACGCGGCGACGGGTACTGTGCGACTGAAAGCGAGGGTCGCGGAAGCGGACGAGATGACACTCGAAACGCGCTCGACCAAGACGGTTCGCGTCAAGAAATAGCCGCCCCGGGCCACCTCCGGACGGCGCACCGACAAGCATGGCGGCCTCCGGGCCGGACGAGGAGAGGGGGAAGCGCCGACATGCCGACCTGCCCGAACGGACACCAGTCGGGTTCCGAGGACTGGTGCGAGGTCTGCGGACATCGCATGGCCGGGACGGGCGCGCCCTCGGGCGCGGTCCCGCCGCCGCCTCCTCCGGCTCCCGGTTACGGCTACCCGCAGGCGCCCGGCGCCGGGCAGCCCACCGCACAGGCCGAGCTCTGCCCGCAGTGCCGCACCCCGCGTGAGGCGAATGCGCCGTACTGCGAGGAGTGCCGCTGGAACTTCCTCACGAACACGGCGACGTCGTACACCCCGCTGGCGCCGCAGGGCGGCGTGGGCGGACCGGCGCCCGGCCTGAACCTGCCGCCCGGCTTCCAGGCGCAGCAGGGCCCCCCGCCCCAGCAGCAGAGCCCGCGACAGCAGGACCCGTTCGAGTACCGGAGCTCCCGGCCTTCGCAGATCAACCGGCCGGCCGAGCCGCTCTCGCCCGAGGCCGAACGCCCGGGACCGCCGCCCCCGCCGTCCTTCCAGCAGGGTCCGCCGCCCCCGCCGTCGTTCCAGCAGCAGTCGCCGTCGCCGTTCGAGGCTCAGGGACAGCAGCCGGGCCGGCAGGTTCCCGGGCAGCAGGGCCCGCAGTCACCGTTCGCACCTCGGCGTCAGCCCGACTCCGCCGAGCTGAGCCCGCAGGGGCCCGGTGGGCAGGGCGGCCCGCCGTCGCCGTTCGAGCCCCAGCGGCAGGGGCCGCCTCCCCCGCCGTCGTTCCAGCAGCAGTCCGCGCCGCCCGCGCCTCAGCGGCCGCAGACGCCGCAGACCGGCGGGGGCGACGACTGGATGCTGCCGCCGCCCTCCGCGCAGCAGCAGCCGCCGCAGGCCTTCCAGCAGGGCCCGCAGACGCCGCAGGCGCCGCAGCCCGACCAGCCTCCGCAGTCCTCGCAGCCTCCGCAGCAGCAGTTCGCCGGCCAGGGCCCCGGAGAGGGTCCCGCCCAGGGCGGACGGGAGCAGGGGCCCGGCAGCTGGAACGCCGTGATCGGCCCGGACCGCGACTACTTCCTGGCGATGATGCAGCGCAGCGGCCCCGAGGCGACCGGGCTCAACCTGCCCGCGTACTCCCCGGAGCAGCGCCTGCCGCTCACCGGCAGCCAGATCACCATCGGCCGCCGGCGGCACAGCACCGGCGAGTCCCCCGACGTCGATCTCGCCGTACCGCCGGAGGACCCGGGTGTCTCGCACCAGCACGCCGTGCTGGTGCGGCAGCCGGACGGCAGCTGGGCCGTCGTCGACCAGAACTCCACCAACGGCACCACGCTCAACGGCGCCGAGGACCCGATCCAGCCCTATGTGCCCGTACCGCTCCAGGACGGTGACCGGGTGCACGTCGGTGCGTGGACGACCATCACGGTCCGCCGCGACTGATCCGGCGGGAGCGGGAAGCGTACGGCCGAGGACCGGGGTCCTAGGACCCCGGTCCTCGGCCGGTGTGTCTGCGACGATGGACGGGTGACAGAGATTCCGCGCGACACGCTGCAGGAGCAGACCTTCTACGAGCAGGTCGGCGGCGAGAAGACCTTCCGGCGCCTGGTCCACCGCTTCTACCAGGGCGTCGCGGACGACCCGCTGCTGAGGCCGATGTATCCGGAGGCGGATCTGGGCCCTGCCGAGGACCGGTTCGCGCTGTTCCTGATGCAGTACTGGGGCGGCCCGCGCACCTACAGTGACCAGCGGGGACATCCCCGCCTGCGTATGCGGCACGCCCCGTTCCAGGTGGACCGGGCGGCGCACGACGCCTGGCTCGGCCACATGCGCGTAGCCCTCGACGAGCTCGGGCTTCCTCCTGAGCAGGAGCGCCAGTTGTGGGACTACCTCACCTACGCCGCCGCCTCGATGATCAACGCCGCCGGCTAGTGCCGCATCAGCCAAGGTTCGCCCCGTCGCGACGCCCGGCACGCACTCTCGCCGCACCGGCCGAAAGCCCGAGTACATCCAGTACAAGGGCTTCCGGCCGGCACACCGATAGCACGCACCTGACGCCGCTCCTTGACGGGCAAACCCTGACTGACGCGGCACCAGTGATGACCCGAGCAGCAAGCCCGGGACTTCAGTCCCGGGTAGTTGACACCGTCCCGACCGTCACGGCGAGCGTGCCGAGACCGCCGCCCGCTCCCCGCAGGGCGATCGAGCCGTACGGAGTGCGCAGCCGCAGCCAGGAACCGGCTGTGAGCAGCGCGACGGGGAAGTCGGGTGCCGGGCGCAGGAAGCCGAGGGACTGGGCGGCGTGCACGGCGCGCAGTGGCAGTTCCGTGCTCCCGACCGTCCGGGACCAGATGTCGCGGCCGATCAGGTCACGTTCCGCCCGGGTGCGCCGCTCCTCGGGCAGCGCCGCGTCACGGGTCCGGAATTCGGCCACGGCGTCGGCGAGTCGGGTGCGCAGGTCGACGGGTCCCGGCAGTCCGGGGCGCTCCTGCCAGCCGCCGCGCGGCGGCAGCATGCCGGCCCACGGCGGCCCGGTGACGGGCGCCGGCAGGGCGCTCAGGCCTGCCGCTTCACCGGCCCCGTCCGTGTTCAGCGCTTCGAGGAGCTCACCGGCCGAGACCGTGATGTCGAAGTCGTGGGAGCCGGCCAGCCGGACCGTGCGGATCGCGAGGACCTCGAACGACGGCGGTCGGCCGAAGACGGCCAGCGCGCCGCCGCCCGCCTGGAGGCGGACGGCGGCGGCCCGGTCGTAGTGGAGCAGCCGGCCGAGGAAGGCGGCGAGATCCGCCGCCTCCCTCGCGTCGGCGAACCGCGGCGACCGTACGGGCACTGTCATACGACGGCGGGCTCCTGGTCGAGGTACTCCTGCAGGAACCGCTTCTCCTCGGCGGTGATCCGCCGGGGCCGCTCCTCGGCCAGGTTGTAGGGCACGACGACCGTCGACGCCCGTACGTACACCTGGTCGGGGTCCTTGACCTCGTACGCGATCGTCAGCGACGCCGCGGTTATCTTCGTGACCCAGGACTCGATGGTCACCGGTGCGTGCCGGTGGACCAGCGGGCGCACGTAGTCGATCTCGTGCCGGGCCACGACGGAGCCGCCGGCGAAGGACGGCGAGCCGTCCCCCGGCGCCAGCCGGAACATGAAGTCGATGCGCGCCTCCTCCAGGTAGCGGAGGAAGACCACGTTGTTCACGTGGCCGAAGGCATCCATGTCCGACCAGCGCAGCGGGCAGCTGTAGATGTGACGGGCCAAGTCGATCAGCCTCGCGTGAGCTTCTTGTAGGTGGCACGGTGCGGGCGGGCCGCGTCCGCGCCGAGGCGCTCGACCTTGTTCTTCTCGTACGACTCGAAGTTGCCCTCGAACCAGTACCACTTGGAGTCGCCCTCGTACGCCAGGATGTGCGTGGCGACGCGGTCCAGGAACCAGCGGTCGTGGGAGATGACCACCGCTGCTCCGGGGAACTCCAGCAGCGCGTTCTCGAGCGAGGACAGGGTCTCGACGTCGAGGTCGTTGGTGGGCTCGTCGAGGAGCAGCAGGTTGCCGCCCTCCTTGAGCGTCAGCGCCAGGTTCAGGCGGTTGCGCTCACCACCGGAGAGGACACCGGCCGGCTTCTGCTGGTCCGGGCCCTTGAAGCCGAACGCGGAGACGTACGCCCGCGAGGGCATCTCGACCTGGCCGACGTTGATGTAGTCCAGCTCGTCCGACACGACGGCCCAGAGGGTCTTCTTGGGGTCGATGTTGGCGCGGGACTGGTCGACGTAGGAGATCTTGACGGTGTCGCCGACCTTGATCGAGCCGGAGTCCGGGGTCTCCAGGCCCTGGATCATCTTGAACAGCGTGGTCTTGCCCGCGCCGTTCGGACCGATGACGCCCACGATGCCGTTGCGCGGCAGCGTGAACGACAGGTCGTCGATGAGGACCTTGTCGCCGAAGGCCTTGGAGAGGTTCTCGACCTCGACGACGATGGAACCGAGCCGCGGGCCCGGCGGGATCTGGATCTCCTCGAAGTCCAGCTTCCGCATCTTGTCCGCCTCGGCCGCCATCTCCTCGTACCGGGCGAGACGCGCCTTGGACTTGGTCTGCCGGCCCTTGGCGTTGGAGCGGACCCACTCCAGCTCTTCCTTGAGCCGCTTGGCGCGCTTCTCGTCCTTGCGGCCCTCGACCTTGAGGCGGGTCGCCTTCTTGTCGAGGTACGTGGAGTAGTTGCCCTCGTAGGGCAGGGCGCGGCCGCGGTCGAGCTCGAGGATCCACTCGGCGACGTTGTTCAGGAAGTACCGGTCGTGCGTGACGGCGACGACGGCGCCCGCGTACTTCGAGAGGTGCTGCTCCAGCCAGTTCACCGACTCGGCGTCGAGGTGGTTGGTGGGCTCGTCGAGGAGGAGGAGGTCCGGGGCCTCGATGAGGAGCTTGCAGAGCGCCACACGGCGCTTCTCGCCGCCGGAGAGGTTGTTGACGGGCCAGTCGCCGGGCGGGCAGCCCAGGGCGTCCATGGCCTGCTCCAGCTGGGCGTCCAGGTCCCACGCGTTGGCGTGGTCCAGGTCCTCCTGGAGCTTGCCCATCTCGTCCATGAGCGCGTCGGAGTAGTCGGTCGCCATCAGCTCGGCGACCTCGTTGAAGCGCTTGAGCTTGCCCATGGTCTCGGCGGCGCCGTCCTGGACGTTCTCCAGCACGGTCTTGTTCTCGTCGAGTTCGGGCTCCTGCATGAGGATGCCGACGCTGAACCCGGGCGAGATGAACGCGTCACCGTTGGACGGCTGCTCCAGGCCCGCCATGATCTTCAGCACCGTGGACTTACCGGCACCGTTGGGCCCCACGACACCGATCTTCGCGCCGGGCAGGAAGTTCAAGTTGACGTCGTCGAGAATCACCTTGTCGCCGTGCGCCTTGCGCGTCTTGCGCATGGTGTAGATGTACTCAGCCAAGAGAAACCGTCCGGCAGCAATAGAGGTGTGGGCAGATACACCCATCTTGCCTGACGTCCGCACCCGGACGGAAACCAGTCCGGTCTCCGGTACCACCCCGGGCACGCGAAGAGCCCGGCACGGAGGTCCGTACCGGGCTCTTCAGCGCTCTTCGCCGGCGCGCGTTCCCGCTGCGCCCGCGCTCAGTCACTCACCGCTGCCCTGCGGCTTCTTCCGCCGGAGCAGGAAGACCGCGCCGCCGCCGAGGACGACGAGGGCGATGGCGACACCCGCGATGACGGGGGTGGCGCTGGAACCGCCGGTCGCGGCGAGGTCGCCCTCCGCACCGGTGGAGCTGGTGCCCGTCTGGGCGGGCACCGGCTCGGCGCCACTCTGGGTGGTGACGTCGTCACCCACGGCGGGGGTGCCGGCGGTCGCGCAGTCCAGGACGCCCTTGAAGTTCTTGCTGTAGCCGCCCGGCCCGGTGATCGTGAAGTCGTACGCCTGGTCCTCGGCGACCGGGATCGTCACCGTGCGGGTCTCGCCCGCCGCGATGGTGTGCTCGGCGCCGGCCAGTTCGAAGGTGAACGCCTCGTCGCCCTTGTTGCTCGCCGTGATGTCCACGCCGCCCTTGGCGCAGTTCTTCTGGGCGGTGAGCGCGGGGACGGCGCCCTTCTCGGCCCAGGTGGCGCTCGCCGTCGCGGTGACCGTGGACTGGCTGGAGCCGGCGAGAATCATGGTCTGGCTCTTGGTCAGCCCGGCGAAGACCCGGCCGACGGGCACGGACGTGGTGGCCTGGACGGACAGCGAGGCGGAGCCGTCCGCGGCGTCCTCGGGGATCTCGAAGTAGAGGCCGGTACCGTCGACCGCCTCGGTGACGGCCTTGCCGTCCTTGTCGGTGACCTTCACCCCGCTCGCCACGGCGTCGGCCGGCGGGGTGACGGACACCTGACCCGCGTCGGTACGGACGGTGACCGGGCCGACCCGCTCGCCGGCCTTGCCGGAGACCGCGGCGGGCTCCAGTGCCACGGACGCCTTGGGCTCGGCGACGCTCTCCGCCTTCTTCTCGAGCCAGTCGGCCAGCTTCTCCGCGTGCTCGTCCTTGGCCTCGACGTCGGCCTTGTCCGAGAAGCGCCAGATGGCGACCTGGGTGCCCGCGGCCGCCGTCTTCGCGGTGAGCGGCCCGGTGCCGGCCTCGTCGGCGAGCTGCGTGAGGTCGTCGACCTGCGGGTAGGAGTGCTGCAGGATCCAGCGGATCTTGCCGGCGTCCTCGTTGGCACCGAGCGAGGTCTGGTCCCAGGGAGTCTCCAGGTACTTCGCCCGGTCCTGTGTGGGGTTGTGGATGTCGATGCAGTACGTCTTCAGCTGGCCCCCGCCGTCGACGCCCAGCTCGAACAGTCCGGCGGGAATCTCCTGCGTCCTGCCCGCCTCGCCGTCCTCACCGCTGGTGCGCAGCACTGCGCTGTCGTAGGTCTTCAACCCGTCCAGCACGGCGGTCGCCCCGCCCTGGTGCTGGCCCGTCTCGTCCGCGGCCGCGGCCGTCGCACCGACGAGCGTTCCCGCGGCGACCAGCCCGGCGGCCAGCATCGAGGCTGCCGCTCGGACGAGACCGCGCCCCGGCTCGTGGCCGTGCCGCCGTCCACTCCTGCTCCCGCTCCGGCTCCCCATGGAGCCCTCCGCCGTCGACGACGAACTGGATGCTGAAGACACAGAAAACACAGAATTCCCCTCCGGGCGAGACCTTCACGCTTGATGCGCGTGTGGGAGGTGCCTCGCCAGCAAACTCAAGTGCCGCATGAGTACGGGGGAATCGTAAGGAGCGGGCGGAGGGGAATCCCCCGTCATGCCGTCAGATAACCATTCCGACTCGCAATCGTTACAGCCGTGTTCGGCGCGCCTCCTCTTCTTCAGGACATCGATGCCATTTCGGTGGCCGGTTTCTGACGATGCGTAGGCGCCGTCAGGGAGGGGTCACCCTTGACCACGCGCCGGAACGCGGCCGTTCCCCTGGTCAGGTCGTGCCCCACTGCCATCGCCTCGATGTCCACCGAGGTCTTCCACACCCCGTCCTTCTCCTCCTCGCGCACCTTCAGGCGGCCGTGCACGACGAGCGGCTCCCCGACCGAGACCGAGCCGGACAGATTCGCGGCGAGCGTCCTGCGTGCCCACACCGTGTAGAAACCGGTGCGGCCGTCCGTCCATGCCTGCTGCTCCCGGTCCCACCGCCGGGGCGTCACCGCCAGGCGGAATCGCGCCGTCGCCCCTGTCGCCGTCTCCCGGAAGTCCACCGCGGTCGCGGCGTTTCCCACCAGCGTCACCAAGGTCTCATTCATTTCCCGTCCCCCGATTCCCTGCCACATTCCGTCCGCTTTCCGTCCCGGTGTCCGCCCTGCTCCGATGCGGCGCAATGAGGGGCGGTGTCGTGCGGTCCGGTGCGTCTGCCTGTTCCGTCACGCACCATGCTGGACGGAAACCGGGAATCCTGTGCGGCCTGTGGATTACCCGCGGGTTGTGGAGAACTCCGTCACCGCCCCGTACCGTTCACGCACCTCGCGGTAGCGCGCCAGTTCCGCCGCCACAGGGTCGAGGACCCTGGCCCTGCCGCAGCCGGCGGCGGCCTCACGGAGCCGCCGTTCCGCCTCCTGCCCGTACCGGCGCGAGGGCCCCCGCGCCGCGGCGGCGCACGACCACTCGACGAGCGGCCCGCCGGCCACGCCGGCCAGCATGAGCAGGGCCGGCACGATCAGGCCGGGTTCGAGCACGCCCACGATCTGGCCGAGCAGCCACAGTCCGCCGAAGATCTGGAGCAGCGTCATGGATGCCTGCACGAGTACCGCCGCGGGCCACCACGCCGGGCGCGGCGGCCTGCCGACACGGCCGCCCGGAGCTCCGGCGACGGGGGCGCCCGGGGTGCGCACGGATCCGTCCGGACGCGCCGGGGCGGACCCGGTGTCCCCGCTCCCGCTCCTCCCGCGGGAGCGTCCCCCGGTTACCGCCTGCGCTTTGCGTGACAGCTCGTCCAGCGCTTCCGGCAGCCCTTTCGCCCCGTTCACCGCAGCCTCACGCACAGCCTGCGCCCACGGTGCGGGCAGCCCGTCCACCGCGTCGTCCGCCAGCTTCCGCACGGCCTGCTCCACCCGCTGCCGGGCGGTGATCTCCTCCTCGGGCTGCGTGAGCACCTGCGCCATCAGGTCGAGGCCACCCAACTGCCGGGTGGACTCGTACCAGTGCCACAGCCGCAGCCAGGGTGTCCCGCAGGCCCGTCCCGCGTTCCTGCGCCACTCGCGTTCCGCCGCCTGCCCCGCCGTGCCCGCGCCCACGGCATCCGCGAGCCGGTCGGTGAACTCCTCGCGGACCCGCTCGCCGAGCCCCGGCCGCCCCTCGGCGACGTACACCGGCCGGAGCCGAGCGGCGGCCGCGTCCACGTCGGCGGACAGCCTGCGCGCCGCCGCCGTACGGGCCTGGACGAACCTGCCGAGCAGCTCGCGCAGGTCACCCACCCCGGCCCCGGTGAGCGCGGACAGGGACATGACCGTGGCACCCGGCTCGCCGTGCTCCCCCACCGGAATCCCGTCCTCGTCGAGCAGCCGGCGCAGATCGTCCAGGACCAGATGGGCGGCCTCTCCCGGTAGCCGGTCGATCTGGTTGAGCACGACGAAGGAGATCTCCGCGTGTCCGGCGAACGGCCGCAGGTAGCGCTCGTGCAGCGCCGCGTCGGCGTACTTCTCCGGGTCGACGACCCAGATCACCGCGTCGACCAGGGCCAGCACCCGGTCCACCTGCTCCCGGTGGCCGGTCGCGGCCGAGTCGTGGTCGGGCAGGTCCACCAGGACGAGGCCCTGCAGCGCCTCGTCGACGGCCGTGAAGCCTTGTACGGGCCTGCGCCGCAGCCGGCCCGGGATGGCCAGCCGGTCGAGCAGTCCGGCGGCACCATCGGTCCAACTGCAGGCGATCGGGGCGGAGGTGGTCGGCCTGCGCAGCCCGGTGTCGGAGATCTGGACGCCGGCCAGCGCGTTGAAGAGGGTGGACTTCCCACTGCCGGTGGCCCCCGCGACGGCGACGACCGTGTGCCGGGAGGACAACCGCTGACGGGCCGACGCCTCGTCGAGGACGCGTCCCGCCTCGGCGAGGGTGTCCCCGTCGAGCCGGGCGCGGGAGAGGCCGACCAGTTCACGGAGGGCGTCCAGCCGCGGCCGCAGGGGGCTGCCGGGCAGTCCGTATGCCTCGACCTGGGGTTCCGCGTCGTCGTCCACGGGAGACGGCTCGTCCTCGGCGCCCTCCTGCGCCGCCTCCGCGGCACGCCGCGCGATGAGCCCGTCGTCCCAGCACCCGTCGTCCCTCCGGGTCTCTTCCGGGGCTGTGTGCTCCGGCCCCTGTCCGTGGTCCCGGCCCTGGTCAGTGACGGCAGTCATCGCTGCCACCTCTCCTTCTGCAGTACGGACAGCGCGGCGATGAGTTCGGCCTGCGGCTCGGGGGCGACCTCGAGCGCGTCCAGCGGGGCGAGCCGCCGGTCGCGCTCGCCCCGGATGACCTGGTCCAGGCAGTCGGTGAGCAGGACCCCTCCCTTGTCGCGGAGCCGCAGCGCCCCCTGGGCGCCGATCCGTTCGGCGAGCTGCTCCCCGGCCCCCCGGGCGCGGGTGCCTCCGAGCAGTGCGGCGGCCAGCAGTGCCGCCACCGTCTCCGCGTCGGGCGCCGCGTTGCGTTCGAGCAGCCGGACCTCCTCCTCGGCCAGTTCCTCGAGGACCCGCCGCCAACGCCGTACGGCCATGCCGATCCGGCCCTGGACGTCCTCGGCGGGCCCCCATCCGCCGGCTTCCCGGCCGGCGTCCTCGAACCGGAAGATCCCGCCGGCGGGCTCGCGCTGCCAGGTCGCCCGGATCTGCTCGTCGGACGCCGCCACGGCGCACTGCAACAGGGCCACGAGGCTTTCCACCAGTGCGTCCAGAAGCTCCCCGGCGGTGCTGTAGAGCGGATATCCGCGCCACCGGGTGCGGGCGCCGCCGGAGAGCACGGCGCCGTCCCGGAGCCACCGGCGAACGCGTGACAGCTCCTTCCCGTACGCCTCCTCGACCACACCGGTCAGCCGCACGGCCGCGGCGTACTGCGCGGCCACCGCGCCGGCCAGCTCGGGCATCCGTACGTTGAGCGAGTCGATGACTCCGGACGCCGTACGGCCCACGGCCTGCTGACGGGCCGCCGGGTCCAGTGCGCGGTGGGTGAGCCAGGCGCGCAGAGGGGCGACGGCCGTGGTGGGCAGCAGCCCCGAACCGCCGCCCGCGGACTCGGGCAGCTCGGGAATGGTGAAGCGGGGGACCTGGCCCAGACCGGCCCGGGTGAGCAGGGCGGCGTACTGCCGGGACACCTCGGCGATCACCTGGTGCGGCACCCGGTCAAGGACGATGACCAGGGAGGCGTCGTACTCCTTGGCGGTACGCAACAGGTGCCACGGCACGGCGTCCGCGTAGCGGGACGCGGTGGTCACCATGACCCACACGTCGGCGGCGCAGATGAGTTCGGCGGCCAGGACCCGGTTGCGCACGACGAGCGAGTCGATGTCGGGGGCGTCCAGGAGCGCGAGCCCCCGGGGCAGCGTCGCCGCCGTCTCCACCCGCAGCACGGTGTCGTCGTCCCCGTCGGCCCCGAGGTGGTCGAGGCCGTCGGGGTCCGGCACCTGCCCCGGGGGGAGCCACACCCGGGTCAGCTGCGGCAGTACCCGCACCCCGGCGAACCAGTGGTGGTCGTCCGGGTGGCAGACGAGTACAGGGGTCCGTGTGGTCGGGCGCAGCACACCGGCCTCACTGACCCGGCAGCCCACCAGCGAGTTGACGAGCGTCGACTTCCCCGCGCCGGTGGATCCACCGATCACCGCGAGCAGCGGTGCCTCGGGGTCCTTCAGGCGGGGTACGAGGTAGTCGTCGAGCTGGGCGAGCAGTTCGGTCCGCGTCTGCCGGGCGCGTGGGGCACCCGGCAGCGGAAGTGGAAGACGCACGGCAGCGACACGGTCGCGCAGGGCGGAAAGTGCGTCGATGAGCTGGGGCCGTACATCCATGGTTACCACATGTGAAGAATGCCCAATTTTAACGCCTTTTTGAAGCGTATAGGCCCCCTCTGCGCGGCGAATCCACCCCACGGACAGAGGGGACGAGTGGGGCGCAGGCATAACGAGTGCACAACACCCGGGGCGTGAGGCGCCAAAAGCGATGCGTGAATCGCACCTACCTGCGATTATCGGTTCGCTTCACCGAACCTCCACATCGTGCCACGCAGGTGAAGCAACCAGGACGAGGTGATCTGAGCCCTATCCTTGTCCCGGCAAGGTCACGGATGGCTTGAACCAGGCCCTCCGGGGCACCAGGCCGACACCCGGCCCCCGTAGCTCAGTGGATAGAGCAGGCGCCTTCTAAGCGCTTGGCCGCAGGTTCGAGTCCTGCCGGGGGCACACACATCCATACAGGTCAGAGCCCGCCTCAAGCCCTTCGCGTAAACACTCGCGAAGGGCTTTCCCTTCAGCACCGCTCCCAGTCCGTCACCGACCACCAGCCCCTTCGTCCACGGCGATCTGTTCCGACGGCCCAGCGGCGCTTCGATGTGGTGTCGCGGGCTTGGACCCGCTTGGTCGAAGGCGTCGAGGCGACCGGCATGGACGAACGGGTGGTCTATGCCCTGCTGCCCGCCTTCTCGGACGCCAAGGTCCGCCGCACCGTCTACCAGCAGGACGCCGACCTCAGTGACCAGCAAGCCATCCGCGACATCCGGGAACTCGTCGCCCGCGGCTGGCTCGTCCCCCACGGCAAGGCCCGAGCCCGCTCCTACGCCCCAGGCCCCCTCATGAACCCGGTCCGAGAAGAGGTCCGCCAGTCCACGGAGCCATACACAGATCCCTACCGACGGGAGCGCTGACCCGGCTCGCCCGCTCAGGTGGCCGAGTGGGCCGGCACCGGACGGCGTAGCGAACGCGCAAGTGCCGGACCGCCCCCCACCTCACGGTGGGGAGGGCCCGGCACTGACCGCCTTCAGGGACCGTCAGCGATTCACTTCGGCTCGACCGGCGGGCACGTACCCGTGTCCTCGCCGATCGAGTTGATCTCGGCGTTGGACCGCGGGTCGCCCGCGTAGTCGAGCTGATCCGTGCACTTCACGCCGGACGGCGACTTCTGGACCGGCGGGCATGTACCCGTGTCCTCACCGATCGAGTTGATCTCGGCGTTGGACCGCGGGTCGCCCGCGTAGTCGAGCTGATCCGTGCACTTCACGTCGGACGGCGACTTCTGGACCGGCGGGCACGTACCCGTGTCCTCACCGATCGAGTTGATCTCGGCGTTGGACCGCGGGTCGCCCGCGTAGTCGAGCTGATCCGTGCACTTCACGCCGGACTGGGCGGGCGCGCCCGACGACTGGGCGGACGTGCCCGACACCTTGCTCTCCGCGGTGTCGGCCCGGGGGGTGCTCGCGGCCGCCGCGGACGAGCTGCTCGTGGCAGAGGACGCGTTGCCGGCGCCGTCGTTGCTGCATGCCGTCAGCGCCAGGCCGAGGGCCACCGCGGTCATGGTCATTACCGAGATCTTCCGAGTGCGCATGCTGGTGTCTGTCCTCTGCGTGGGGGCTGTCGCCCCTGGGAAGCGGGTGAGCTGGGCGACTGGTCGTCCGTGTGGTTTTCTGTCCTGCCAGACGGTCGGTGCGTTGCGCCAGTTGCCTCTTGATCGCGCTCAGGACACGTTCGTGACATGCCGGTGGCCGCACCGTGAAGTCAGCGGCCTCGGGGTCTCGATGAGTGGCTCGCGCCATACGGTGGCCGGGTGACGCCGATCAACGTGCGTCCCGATGCTGGAGATCGAGGGCAACGACTTCGTGCGTCGGCTGAGGCACCGAGGTCACGACATGACTCCTCACTCGCCTCCGAGCAGGCCGACGAGACCCGCCAGGCCCTCGTCGCCGTGGCCCTGGGCGGCCCGGCCGCGCATCAGCTCCATGTAGGGGACGAGCAGCCGAGGATCGACGGACTGACCCCGCGCCGTGGCCAGGAGTGTGTCGTTGGCCGCCGACATCATGGCGAGGTTGGAGGTGACGCCCTCGGTGTAGTCGCCGCTTTCCAGCTGGGCGGCGACCTGGTGCGCGGATCCGGACATGGCCTGGAGCCATTGCGCGAGCAGGGTGGCGAACCGGGCCCGGTCGTAGTCCTTCTCGGGGCGCATCAAGGCGAAGGCATGAGTGATGCCTGCGAACATGCCGGTCATCGCGCTGAGCAGGGCGATGTCGTGCAGTGCGGCGTGGCCGGGGTCCTCGCCGACGAACTCCGCACCCGCGGGGGCCTCCAGCGCCTCGCGGTAGCCCTCAAAAAGCGCGTGATCGCCGCTGTAGAAGATGTAGCCACCGGTCTCCGGCCGGCCGATCATCGGGGGGACGGCCATGATCCCGCCGTCCAGGAAGCGGGCCCCCCGCTCCTGGGCCCAACGGGCGCGCTGCTGGGCCTGGGCGGGTGTGCTGGTGGTCAGGTTGACCACGTTCTTGCCGTGCAGGTCGACGCCGTCGAGGGCTTCACCGACGGAGGCGTCGTCGAGCAGGCAGAGGACGACGGGGCCGGTGGCCGCGGCTACCGCCTCGCCCGGGGTCGCCACCGCCCGCGCGCCCTCGCGTACCAGTGGTTCGGCCTTCTCCTGGGTGCGGTTCCAGACGGTCAGCGGATGCCCTGCGGTCAGCCAGGCGCGGGCGAGCGCGGTACCCATGTCGCCGAGGCCGAGGAGTGTGACGGGAGTGCGAGAAGTGCTGTGGGAGTCCATGCCGATCAGGCTCTTCCACGCCCGGACCGTGGACAAGTACGCACTTAATAGTGGGTGACTACCTCAAGGGTGCGTGGCTGACCAGGCGGGACGCGTGCATCTGCGGCACCGACGTGGTCGGCGACAGGCGGCAGACACAGCACCTGACTCAGGTCATCGCGGAGCTTGGACGTACGGATGAATGGCTGCCCATGGTGGGCAGCCTGGCTCCCGGCGCTCCGGGGTCGTCATGCACCGATCGCGTCGGTGGCGCCTCGGCCCCCTGCCCGTGCTTGCCCGGGGCCCCGGCCTGTCGATCAGCACCGCCCCGATTCGCTCCGTGCGCCCGCCGTCCCCGACTTGCCGAACCCGGGCACATGCGGTGGTCTCGGAGGTGGAAGGGTGCGCCCCAGTTGGAGGTGAACCACTGTGCTGTTCGCCGACCGCACGGATGCCGGGCGGCGGCTCGCCGTCGCCTTGCGGCATCTGGAGCGGCGGGATCCCGTCGTCCTGGGCCTGCCGCGTGGCGGGGTCCCGGTGGCGTACGAGGTGGCGCAGGCCCTCGGTGCCCCGCTCGACGTGATCGTGGTCCGCAAACTCGGTGTGCCGCACCACCCCGAGCTGGGCTTCGGTGCCATCGGTGAGGGCGGGGTCCGGGTCATCAGCGACGAGATCGTCCGCCGGGCCGGGGTACGGGGCAAGGACCTCGTGGCCGTCGAGCGCGCCGAGGAGGCGGAGCTCGTACGGCGGGCGCAGGCGTACCGGGAAGGCCGGCCGCGCCTGTCCCTGAAGGGGCGCGCGGTGGTGGTGGTGGACGACGGGGTCGCCACAGGGGCGACCGCGCGGGCCGCCTGCCAGGTGGTACGGGCGCAGGGCGCGGCCCACGTCGTGCTGGCCGTGCCGGTCGCGTCACCGGATGTCGCCGCCCGGCTCGGCGAGGACGTCGACGAGGTCGTGTGCCTCTCCACGCCGAGCTTCTTCTCCGCCGTCGGTGAGTGGTACCGGGACTTCTCCCAGACCTCCGACGAGGAGGTCGTCTCGCTGCTGGCGCGGGCTACCGGAGGTCACGTCACGGCCGAGGAGGTCGAGGTGGACGCGGGCGGGGTCCCGCTCCCCGGGGATCTCGTGCTGCCCGGGGGCGCCGAGGCGGTCGTGGTGTTCGCCCACGGCTCGGGCAGCAGCCGCCACAGCCCGCGCAACCGTGCCGTGGCCACGGCCCTGAACCGCGCCGGCCTGGGCACCCTGCTCTTCGACCTGCTCACCCCCGGGGAGGAGGTCTACCGCGCCAATGTCTTCGACATCGGCCTGCTGGCCGGGCGGCTGGCGGACACCACCGGCTGGCTGCACCGCCGCGTCTCCCTCCCGGTCGGCTCCTTCGGTGCGAGTACGGGAGCGGCGGCGGCGCTGCGGGCCGCGGCCGAAGCGGGCTCGGGCGTCGGCGCCGTGGTCTCGCGCGGCGGGCGCCCCGATCTGGCCGGGGCCGCACTGTCCGGGGTGCGTGCGCCCACCCTGCTCATCGTGGGCGGTGACGACACGACGGTGATCGACCTCAACCGGCAGGCGCAGTCCGCGCTGGAGTGCGAGAACCGGCTGGAGATCGTCCCGGGCGCCACCCACCTGTTCGAGGAGCCGGGAGCCCTGGACCGGGTCGCGGAGCTGGCCCAGGACTGGTTCACGACGCATCTGGCGGCGCGGGCCGCCTGACACCCCGGGTGGCCCTCCCTCAGCGGCGGGCGACCGCCCTTCCGTAGGGGACGAGCCGCACCGGCCCCACCAGTCCGTACTTCTGCCGCTGCGCCACCCCGAAGACGGGCGCGTTCGACACCCGCAGCCGGTTGAGGAGGGTCGTGGCGACCTCCACCTCGATGGTGTTGGTGCCGCTGCGCAGGTACGGGCCGACGTCGACGGTGGTGGTCAGCTGGTCGGCGGGCGGCAGATGGCGTCCGTTGACGGTGACGCGGTAGGTGTCGAAGACCTCGCCCAGTTCCAGCGTCGCGCCGTGGCCGCCGGTCCAGGGCCCGCCGAGGCGGACGGTGGCGCGGTAACGGCCGATACCGGAGGAATCGGCGAGTTCCGGGATCTGCGACCAGGGGACGAGCCCGTCGAGCTCGACCGTGCGGCGGGTCCTGACGGTGGCGGAAGGCCGGGCGCCCGGGGTCCAGTCCTCGGCCGTCAGCGTCCAGCGGGTCAGCGGGATCGCCTCGGGTACGTCGTCGAGGCGGGCCCGGACCGTACGGCCGTCGCCGAGGGTCGTGGCGTACGTCCCCGGGCGGGTGTCCCGGATCTCCACCTTGCCGCCGGCCACGCGGCGCACCTCGGCGGCCTCGGTCGCGGTGGCGTGCCACTGCGGGGCCGGGCCGGTGGCCCAGCGGCCGGGGCGGGCGGTCGCGATGATCGTGGTGGCGCCGGGTTCCAGGGTGATGCGGAGCCGGAGGCGTCCGTCGGGCAGCCGTGTGTACACCGCGAGCGGCTCGATCGTGCCGGTCCACGCGTCGAGGCGGTAGGGCACGACATCACGGTGGCGGGTGGTGAGGGTGACGTCGTGGCTGATCCGGGTGCCGGTCGAGTTCTTCTTGCTGACGGCGTCGTTGGCGAAGAAGTAGTAGTCGGCGTCGGTGTCGGCGCGGTGGTTGTGGAGCAGCATCGAGGACTCGGCGTACTCGACGTCGCGGGTGAGGCCGAGCGCGGCGATGCCCTGCGGGACGTCGGGGCGGTCGGGGACGTTGCTCACGGTGGGCTGGGCGAGCAGCTCCCGGATCAGGGCGAGGAGCCGGGCGTTGTCGCCGGTGCGGGGCATGCCGGGGACATGGCCGTCGCTCCAGTCGCCGATGACGATGATCGGCAGGCCCTCGCGGGCGTAGCCGAGGAGCTTCTGCGCGACGTCCGTCTGGAGGGTGTGCTCGCGGTTGATCATGACGTCGCCGTCGACGAGCAGCGCCTTGTAGGCGGGCCCCTCGGGCGCGAGCCTGCCGTTCTTCACCACGGCGTTCGGGAGGCTCAGCAGGCGTGGACTCAGGAAGAGGTGGGTCCAGCCGACGGGTACTCCGTCGGCGGTGAACCAGGAAGCGCCGAGTCCGGAACCGGCGTAGCCCTTCTGCCACAGGACGCCGACGTCGACCTTGTTGACCCCGGTCCGGAGCACCTGCTGGGTGCGGCTCAGATAGCCCGCGATGTCGGGGGCGTGGCCCCAGGTGGGCTGGCGCGGGCCCCAGGCCTCGCCGTAGCCGGTGCCGCCGTTGTACGGGGAGAAGGCGGCGAAGCCGGGCCAGGCGGCGCCGGGCGCGGAGGCGTACGCGAAGCCGTGGAAGACGGCCTGGTTGACGCCGGCCGCGTACTGGATGACGAGCTTCTTGAGCGTGGCGTCCCAGGTGGTGGCGTAGGCGCCGCCCGCGGTGCCGCCGGCCTCGTTGGAGAGGATCAGCTTGCCGCCCATGTCACGGCCGCCGGCGAGGGTGCGGAAGTCGTCGAGGTTCTTGAAGCCGAGCGACTCGCCCTCGGAGATGTCCAGGAGCGCCGCCTTGTACATGGCGTCGGTCTGGAGTCCGTACGGCTGGATGCGCAGCTGCAGGCCCAGGCCGTGGGCCCACTCCTGCACCGGGAGCAGGTGGTTCTCCACGTACAGCTCGGTGACGACCTCCATGAAGTCCCGCCGGACCGCCTTGTTCGTGGCGGCGTCGAAGGCGAAGACGTACTTCTCCTTCGTCTGGAGGAGCGCGGGGAGGTACGGGGCGAGGGCGTAGCCCGTGCGGCGTTCGAACTCGGCCTCGATGCCGGGGGTCCAGAGCGTGGCGTGGGTCTCGATCTCGAGGGAGTCCTCGAAGAGTGCGCCTCCGTTCTCCTTCAGCAGGGCGCGCATGCGGGGGGTGAGGATGTGATCCTCCCAGTGGTCGATGACCGCGCGGGTGCCCGCCGCGCTGAAGTGGTCGACGACGTAGCTGAGCGGGGCGGTGTGGGCGGGGCCCTCGGGGCGCTGGCCGGAGCCCCTCAGCCAGCAGGCGATGACGAGCCAGGTGCCGTCGTCGGGGGCCGTCCACTCCAGGGTTCCGGCCGCCGGCACCCGGGAGGTGAGGTCGGTGACGGTGTCGAGGTCGAGCTGTACGGGCGCGGCGGTCGGCGAGGTGCCTGCGGTGACCCGGGCGGCCAGGACGCGGTGGAGCGTACGAGCGGTGACACCGGAGCTCGGGGCGGTGACGGGCTCGGGCAACGGGCCTTCGAGCGTGGTGCCGGCGGGCAGGACCGTGACGCCGTGCGCGATTTCCTTGACCGCGCCGGGGCTGTCGGGCGTGATGCCGGGGACGGCGGCGGGCCAGGCCGGTCCGAGGGTGAGGTCGACGACGATGTCGCGCTTGCGGGCCCTGCGCAGGGCGGTTTCGACGGCGTCGGTCCAGGCGCGGGTGCCCCAGCCGTGGCGCACCGGGTCGATGGGCTCGGAGACGCTGTGGGTGACCGCGGCGATCTCGACCCCGCCGAAGCCGGCGGCCGCGATCTGGTCGATCTCCCGCTCGATCTCGTCGGCGTCGACCAGGGCGTCCGGCCACCACCAGCGGAACTTGGGGCGTACGGGGGCGGCGGGGGCCGCGAAGCGGCGGGCGAAGGCGCCCTCGGCGGCGGGGCCCGCGGCCGGGGACGCGGGTGCGGCCGTCGCCTCGCCGGCGGAAAGGGGCAGGGCGGCCAGCGCGCCCGCCGCCGCGGCCATCCCGAGGACGGCCCGCCGTCCGAGGCCGGTGTGCGGACCCGCACCGCCGTCCGCCTCGGCGTGCGCCGCCGCGTCGCTCACGGCCGTCTCGCCGATGCCCGGTCTGTTCTGCATCTCGCCACCCTGCTGGTTCGCCCGTGCCGGCACATAGGTCGCGGTGCAGACACACATGGAGGTTTGAACGATTCAATATCCCGGCCGGAACTTATGTGACCTCGGCGACCGACCACAAGGGGTATGCACGATCTTCTCCCTGCGGACACCACCGGCACGGACATCCAGCCGACCGACATCGTGCACATACAGGGGCGAAACGGCAGGTGACGCCCTGTCGCACCCTTCCGGCGTGAAGTCTTGACGCTTGCAGCGGCAGCACTTAGCTTGCCACCGGGCGCCGTAAAACGTTTCAACTCATCTTCGGGGAAGCCTTGTTCACAGCCGACCGGGCCTCAGTGTCCGACGGCCGCTCCCCGCAGGAAGGAGCCCGGCCCTTGACTGCCTCGCCTCCCCCGCCCCCGCCGATCCCCTCACGCCGATGACGCCAGGTCCCGGCGCGTGTTTCCGGCAGGGCGGGGCTCGTCGTCCTCCCCGGTCCTGACCATCCGGCGCGAACACCTGGTGCGCACTTGTGAGTTCAGCGATACAGGACCGTTATGTGAATCGATTCAACCACCGGTTTGATAGTGGGCCGCCCCGAAGGCTGTCAAGGGCGCCCACGCATTCCCCCCTTCAGGTCGCACACCGCCCCTTTCCCCGGAACTTCTCGCCGGGAACCCATTGACTGTGCCCGCAATCCCCGTTTAGCTTCCGAGCAACCTCATTGAAACCTTTCACGGCGCGTGGAGCGGAACAGTCCCACCGCTGAGGAGCTCCCATGAACAAGTCCGCCCCGGACCCGGCCCCGGTCCTGGCCCTGAAGGGCGTGAGCAAGTCCTTCGGTGCCGTACGGGCCCTGCAGGACGTGTCCCTGCAGTTGTTCCCCGGCGAGGCCCACGCACTCGCGGGTGAGAACGGCGCAGGCAAGTCGACCCTGATCAAGGCCCTCGCCGGAGTGCACCGTCCGGACGGCGGCGAGGTGCTCCTCGACGGCGAGCCCGTCGTCTTCCACGGTCCGGCGGACGCGCGTGACGCCGGCATCGCCGTCATCTACCAGGAGCCGACGCTCTTCCCCGACCTGTCCATCGCCGAGAACATCTTCATGGGACGCCAGCCCCGGCGCTCACTCGGCCGCATCGACCGCAAGGCCGTCCACGCGACCACCGCCGGGCTGATGCGGAGGCTCGGGGTCGACCTGGCACCGGACCGGCCCGCCCGCGGACTGTCGATCGCCGACCAGCAGATCGTCGAGATCGCCAAGGCGCTCTCCTTCGACGCCCGCGTCCTCATCATGGACGAGCCGACCGCCGCACTCACCGGCAGCGAGACCGCGCGGCTGTTCTCGGTCGTGCAGGCGCTGCGGGCCGAGGGCGCCGCCGTGCTCTTCATCTCGCACCGCCTCGACGAGATCTTCGAACTCTGCCAGCGGGTCACGACCCTGCGCGACGGCCGGTGGATCTCCTCCGAGCCGCTGGAGGGGCTCACCGAGGACGATCTGGTGCGCCGGATGGTCGGCCGTGACCTCGACGACCTCTACCCCAAGCAGGAGGCCGAGGTCGGCGACGTCGCCCTGTCGGTACACCGGCTGACCCGCGAGGGTGTCTTCCGCGACGTGTCCTTCGACGTCCGCCGCGGCGAGATCGTCGCGCTCGCCGGGCTCGTCGGCGCCGGGCGCACCGAGGTCGCCCAGGCGGTCTTCGGCGTCGACCGCGCCGACGCCGGCGAGGTGAAGGTGGCCGGCACGGTGCTGCGCCCCGGTTCGCCGACCGCCGCGATGGACGCCGGGCTCGCGCTCGTACCCGAGGACCGGCGTCAGCGCGGGCTGGTCATGGATATGTCGATCGAGCGCAACATCGGTCTCACGGGCCTGGACGAGGTCCGCAAGCGCGGCCTCGTCAGCCGGGCCCTGGAGCACGACCGGGCCGCCGACTGGGCGGTGCGTCTCCAGCTCAAGTACAACCGGCTGGCCGACGCCGTGGGCGTACTGTCCGGCGGCAACCAGCAGAAGGTCGTGCTGGCCAAGTGGCTGGCGACCGGCCCCGCCGTACTGATCGTCGACGAACCGACCCGCGGGATCGACGTCGGCACCAAGGCGGAGGTCCACCGGCTGCTCTCCTCGCTCGCGGCGGAGGGCCTCGCCGTACTGATGATCTCCTCCGACCTTCCCGAGGTCATCGGCATGGCGGACCGGGTGCTCGTGATGCACGAGGGCCGGCTCGTCGCCGAGATCCCGCGCGAGAGCGCCACCGAGGAGTCGGTCATGGCCGCGGCCACCGGACGCAATGAGAGGGAAGCGGCATGACCACCACCATCGAGAGCCCCCCGGACACCGCGAAAGCGCCGGAGCGGAGTGCTACCTCGCTCGTGGACGCGGTCTTCCGGGCGCGCGAGATCTCCATCGCCGGGGCCCTGGTCCTGCTGATCCTCGGCACCTACCTGGCCAACCCGCGCTTCCTGTCCGACCAGGGCATCAAGGACCTGCTGCTCAACGCGTCGATCCTGGTGCTGCTCGCGGTCGGCCAGTCCGCGGTCGTGATCACCCGCAACATCGACCTGTCCGTCGGCTCCGTCGTCGGCCTGTCCGCCTTCGCCTGCGGCAAGTTCGTCGCGGGCAGCGACCACGGTGTGCTGACCGTGATGCTGCTCGGCATCGCGATCGGCGTCGTCTGCGGCCTGGTCTCCGGCGCCCTCGTCAGCTTCGGCAAGGTACCGGCACTCGTCGTGACCCTGGGCATGCTCTACATCATCCAGGGCATCGACTACTGGTGGGCGCAGGGCGAGCAGATCAGCGCCTCCGACGTGCCGGAGGCGATCCTGGGCCTCGGCAGCGGCAGCGTGCTGGGCATCCCGTACCTGCCGCTGATCGCACTCGTCCTGCTCGCCGCGACGGCGTACTTCATGCGCGGCTACCGCTCGGGGCGCGAGCTGTACGCCATCGGGTCGAGCCCCGAGGCCGCGCGTCTCGCCGGCATCCCGATCCGCCGCCGGGTGCTCGCCGCGTACGCCTTCTCCGGGGCCGTCGCCGGATTCGCCGGGGCCCTGTGGCTGGCCCGCTTCGGCACCGTCGTCGCGGACAACGCGCACGGCTGGGAGCTGACCGTCGTCAGCGCCGTCGTCGTCGGCGGTGTCGCGATCACCGGCGGCACCGGCACCGTCTGGGGCGCCGCGCTCGGCGCCCTGCTGCTCACCACCATCGGCAGCGTCCTGGTGGTGCTCAAGGTGGACTCCTTCTGGCAGGGCGCCATCACCGGCGCGCTCCTCCTGCTGGCCATCAGCGTCGACCGGATCGTGAACCTGCGGATGACCGCCGCACTGAGGAAGAGGAACGCCCGTCATGACCACGGCGCCTGACACAAAGACGGCTCCCACGCCGCGGGCCGGAACGAAACCCTCCCTCGTGCGCAGCCTGGCGCTGCGCTGGGACACCGCGGTCGGTGTCCTGCTGGTGGCGGTCCTCGTCGTCGGGCTGGGGACCACGGAGGGCTTCGGTTCAGCTGGGAACCTCGCGTTCGCCTTCAACGACATCGCCGAAGTCGCCATCATCGCCCTTCCGATGACCCTCCTCGTCGTCGCCGGGCAGGTCGACCTGTCGGTCGCCTCCATGCTGGGCCTGGGCAGCGCCCTGACCGGCGCGCTGTGGGAGGCCGGCTGGGCCTTCGAGACGATCGTGCCGGTGGTACTCCTGGTGGGCGTCGCCGGAGGCCTCCTCAACGGCTGGCTGGTCACCAAGGTGGGGCTGCCGTCCCTGGCCGTCACCATCGGCACCCTGGCGCTCTACCGGGGTCTGGCCTCGGTGGCGCTCGGCAGCGACGCGGTGACGGACTTCCCGCAGGTCTACGCGGACTGGGCCGTCGACACCACGACCGTCCCCGGCACCTTCCTCACGTATCCGGTGCTGCTCTTCATCATCCTGGCAGCGATCACCGCGGTGGTGCTGCACGCCACCGGCCTGGGCCGCTCGCTCTTCGCGATCGGCGCCCAGGAGGAGGCCGCGTACTTCGCCGGCATCCGGGTCAAGCGGATCAAGCTGCTGCTCTTCGTGGTGACCGGGCTGTTCTCGGCCTTCGCGGGCGTCGTCTTCACCCTCCGCTACGGAAGCGCCCGCGCGGACAACGGACTCGGCTTCGAGATGCTCGTCATCGCCTCCGTCCTGCTCGGCGGCATCGACTTCGACGGCGGGAAGGGCACGCTCTTCGGAGCGGTCGCCGGTGTCCTGCTGATCGGTGTCCTGAAGAACCTGCTCACCCTCAACGACATCGCCAACGAGGTGCAGGTCATCGTGACCGGCCTGCTGCTCGTCGCGTCGGTCCTGACCCCACGGATCATCGCCACCGTCGTCGAACGACGGCACCGGCGGGCCGCGAACGCCCCCGCTCCCCAGCCGTAACCCTCTTCTCCCTCCTCGAAAGGCACACGCCGCCATGATGCTCCGCAATGCCGCTGGGCGCCGCGCCGTCGCGACCGCAGCCACCGCCGTCTCCCTCGCCCTCGCCCTCACCGCCTGTTCCGGCACCACGAAGGACAGCAAGGACAGCGGCGGGAGTGCGAAGGCCGGCAACAGCTCCGCGAAGGCCGACCCGGACGCCCCGCTGAAGAAGGGCCTGAAGATCGCCTTCCTGCCCAAGCAGATCAACAACCCGTACGAGAAGATCGTCGACGAGGCGGGCATCGCGGCGGCAAAGGAGTACGGCGGCACGGGCAAGGAGGTCGGCCCGTCGGACGCGAACGCGTCCTCGCAGGTCTCCTACATCAACACCCTGATCCAGCAGCGTCAGGACGCCATCCTCGTCGCGGCGAACGACCCCAACGCGGTGTGCGGCCCGCTCAAGCAGGCCATGAAGAAGGACATCAAGGTCGTCGCGTACGACTCGGACACGGCGAAGGACTGCCGCCAGCTCTTCATCAACCAGGCCAGCTCCGAGGAGATCGGCCGCAGCCTGGTCCAGCACCTCGGCGAGCAGATCGGTTACAAGGGCAAGGTCGCGATCCTGTCGGCCACGCAGAACGCGACGAACCAGAACACCTGGATCGAGTTCATGAAGGAGGAGCTGAAGCTCCCCGCGTACAAGGAGATGGAGCTGGTCAAGGTCGCGTACGGCGACGACGCGGACCAGAAGTCCTTCCAGCAGACGCAGGGCCTCATGCAGGCCTACCCCGACCTCAAGGGCATCATCTCGCCCACCACGGTCGGCATCGCCGCCGCGGCCCGCTACCTGAGCGACTCCTCGTACAAGGGCAAGGTCGTGCTCAACGGGCTGGGCACGCCGAACCAGATGCGCAAGTACGTCAAGGACGGCACCGTCGAGCAGTTCTCGCTCTGGAACCCGGAGGAGCTCGGCTACCTCGGCTCGTACGCGGCCGCGGCGCTGGCGTCGGGGCAGATCACCGGTGCGGAGGGCGAGAAGTTCAAGGCGGGCAAGCTCGGCGAGTACACGATCGGCAAGGACGGCGAAGTCATCCTCGGGGAGCCGACCGTGTTCGACTCCAAGAACATCGACACGTTCAACTTCTGATCGGAGGACCGGACTCCATGCAGCGCGTCTGTTTCCTGCTGAAGGTCCGTGAGGACCGCAAGGACGAGTACCGCGAGCGCCATGCGGCGGTGTGGCCGGAGATGCTGTCCGCACTGTCGGAGGCCGGCTGGCACAACTACTCGCTGTTCCTCCGTGAGGACGGCCTGCTGGTCGGCTATCTGGAGACGGAGGACTTCGACGCGGCCCGGGAGGCGATGGCGGCGACGGAGGTCAACGCGCGCTGGCAGCGTGACATGGCCGGCTTCTTCGAGCAGTCGGAGGCCGCCGACGAGGCCATGGTCCCGCTGACCGAGGTGTTCCACCTGGCCTGAGGCTCCGTGCCCGATGCCCGCCCTGGCTGTCACCGGCTGTCACCGGCTGTCAGGGCGGACGTCTGTCAGGACGTGGTGGAAGTCCCCGTACGTCCGGGTACTCCACCTCCTCGGGGAGCTCATGGCCGAGCGCGGTGAGCCGGGCCGCGACGTCCGCGGGGCTCCGGCCCGTCAGGCTCGCGCTGCGCCAGGGGCTGCCGAGGATCAGGGCACCGCCACCGACGGGCCGGCCCGGCAGGAGTGGGCCCCTGCCGGGTCCGGGCGGCCGTGTCAGCCGAGCTCGCCTTCGCCCTCACCGCCGGGCGGTTCGTCGCCCCCGCCGTTCCTGATCCGGTCGGCCTGCTCGATCGCCGTGGCGAGTTTCTCCACCGAGCTGTCCTCGGTGGACGACGCCAGCTTCCTCGCCCGTGAGGCGAGTTGACCGAGTGACGGCGTGCCCGGTAGGTCACCGCCCCGTAGCGTGTCCGCGAAGTACGCCGCCACCGCGGTCACCTGGAGCCGCGGCGCAGCACCGTCCCAGAGCTTCCCGTCGATCGCGCCGGTCTCCACCGACCCGGTCTCCTCGTGCGCCGTGCGTGTCTTCGGGTCCAGCCAGCGCACCGTCGCCGTCGCCACACGGCCGGAGGCGCCCTCACGGAGCCGTACGGCGTAGAGCGCGGTCACCGTGTGGCCGGGGCCCACCTCGCCGCCGTCGACGCTGTCGTCCCGGAAGTCGTCGTCGGCGACCTTGCGGTTCTCGTAGCCGATGAGCCGGAACTGCTTGACGGTCTCGCGGTCGAAGGCCACCTGGGCCTTGGCGTCACGGGCCCGGAGTTCGACATGGGCGGGCAGCTGGTCGACGAAGACCTTCCTGGCCTGCGTCTCGTCGGCGATGTAGGTGGTGTTGCCGTCGCCCTTGTTGGTGAGCCGTTCCATCAGCGCGTCGCCGTAGTCGCTGCCGACCCCGACGCCGAACAGGGTGATGCCGTACTCCTCGCGCGCGTCACCGATGCGTTCCAGGATCGCGTCGGCGTCGGTCTCGCCGGTGTTGGCGAGCGCGTCGGAGAGCAGGACGACCCGGTTGGTGGCGCCCTTGCGGTGGCCTTCGACCGCTTCCTCGTAGCCCTGCTGGACGCCTGCCGCCACGTTCGTGCTGTCGGCGGGTTCCATCTCCTCGATGGCGTCCCGGACCTTGGTGCGGTTGCCCTGGAGGCGGGTCATCGGCAGCCGGGTCTCGGCTTCGCCGCTGAAGGTCACCAGGGAGACGGAGTCGTCGTCGCGCAGCTCGTCGGCGAGGACGCCCAGCGAGGTCTTCACCAGGTCGAGGCGGCCCGGTTCGGACATCGATCCGGAGATGTCGACGACGAAGGTCAGCGCCGCGGGCGGACGGTCGCCCGCGTCCGAGGCCGCCTTGGTGGCCAGTCCGACCCGTACGAGGGACCAGTCGGAGGCCGCCCCGGGGCGGGCGCCGTCGACGTTCACCGAGAAGCCGTTGTCCTTCGGCCGCTCGTAGCCCTGGCGGAAGCTGTTGACGAATTCCTCCGGGCGCACCGTGCCGGCGGCCGGCAGCTGCCCGTCGCCCAGGGTACGGCGGGCGTATCCGTAGCCGGCGGTGTCCACGTCGAGGGCGAAGGTCGACAGGTAGTCGGGCGCCGCGCTCTCCCGTGCCGCGCCGTCCTCCGCCCGGCCCGCCGCGTCCTCCTCCTGGCCCGGCACGGCGGACGGAGCGGCGGGGGGCTGTTCGCCCCCCGCCGGTCCGCCGCTGCCGGCGACACCGCGGTCGGCGGAGGTCTCGCTGACCGTGCCCCCCGCGCCGCAGCCGGTGATCAGGATTCCGCCGGCCAGGAAGAGCGCGAGCACCCCCTGCCGTGTCCGTGTCCTGCGTTCCATCGGTACCCCCCACGTCGTGGACATTCATGAATGTGACGTGTGGGACGGCCGGGCGGAGTCGTCAAAAGCGTTGCGGAACCGTCTCGATGACGCAACGACGGGCACGGACAGGGCGGTGCGTCAAGGTCAGGACACGATGTCCTTACGGCTGAACCCTCGGAAGGCGAGCGCGAACAGGATCAGGGCATAGGTCACCGATACGGCCGCGCCCTTCACCATCCCGCCCCATGCGAGGTCGGGCTGGAGCGCGTCGGCCCAGGCGAACTGCCAGTGGGCGGGCAGGAACTCGCGCCAGGTGCCGAGTGCGGTGACCGCGTCCAGGACATTGCCGACGATGGTCAGCCCGACCGCGCCGCCGACCGCGCCGAGCGGTGCGTCCGTCTTCGTCGACAGCCAGAACGCCAGCCCGGCGGTGACGAGTTGGGAGACGAAGACGAAGGCGACGACGAGCGCGAGGCGCGGCACGGTGTCCGAGGTGCTGAGCTCGCCCCCCGTGGGCAGCCGCAGCGGCCCCCAGCCGTACGCCGCCGCTCCGGCCCCCAGGGCGACGAGCGGCAGCAGCACCATCGCGGCGAGGCTGAAGCCGAGCGCCACGACGAGCTTGCTCCACAGCAGCCTGGCCCGGGGCACGGGCGCGGCGAGCAGGTAGCGCAGCGAGGACCAGCTCGCTTCGGAGGCGACCGTGTCCCCGCAGAACAGGGCCACGGGCACGACCAGCAGGAAGCCGGCGGAGACGAAGAGGCAGGTCGCCGCGAAGTTAGCGGCGGACTCCGTCGCCACGTCCATGAGGTTGATCCGCGAGCCGCCTCCTCCGCCGCCGCCCTCACCGCCGCCCGGGGTGCCGCCGACCGCGAAGGCGATGATCAGGACGAACGGCAGGGCCGCCAGCACCCCGCCCATCAGCAGGGTGCGCCGCCTGCGCAGTTGCCTCATCGCCTCCACGCGCAGCGGCAGGGTGCGGCGGGCGTGGTAACCGGGGGCTTCGGCGAGTGCCTGGATCTCTGGTGCGGAGCTCATGCGGATCCTTGGGAGATGAGGGTGAGGAACGCGTCCTCCAGGCGGCGGTGCGGCCCGACACCCGTCACCGGCACGTCGAGACGCACCAGATCGGAGACCAGCTGCGCGGCTGTGGCGCCGTCGAGCCGTACGAGCAGACCGTGACCGTCGTCCAGGCGGACGGCGGAACCGATGCCCGGGAGGGCGGCCACCTTGTCCACGAGTGGTTCGGCCACCTCGGCGTCCGTGGTGACGAGCAGCGTGTCGCCGGAGCCGGTGATCTCGGCGACCGGGCCGGCCTGGACGAGCTGCCCCCGGTCCATGACCACCAGGTGGGTGCAGGACTGTTCGACCTCGGAGAGGAGGTGGCTGGAGACGATCACGGTCCGGCCCCCGGCCGCGTACCGGATCATCACGTCCCGCATCTCACGGATCTGGGGCGGGTCGAGACCGTTGGTCGGTTCGTCGAGGATGAGGAGGTCCGGCATGCCGAGCATGGCCTGGGCGATGGCGAGGCGCTGCCGCATGCCCTGGGAGTAGGTGCGCACGGCGCGGGCCAGGGCGTCACCGAGTCCGGCGATCTCCAGGGCCTCGTCGATGTGGGCGTCCTCGGCGGGCCGTCCGGTGGCCTGCCAGTACAGCTCCAGGTTGGATCGGCCCGACAGGTGGGGGAGGAAGCCCGCGCCTTCGACGAAGGAGCCGACGCGGGACAGGACGGGCGCCCCGGGGCGGATCGCGTGCCCGAAGACGCGGATCTCACCGGCGTCGGGGGTGATGAGCCCCATCAGCATGCGCAGGGTGGTGGTCTTGCCCGCGCCGTTCGGTCCGAGGAGGCCGAGGACCTGACCCTGCTCCACCCGGAAGCCGAGGTCGCGCACGGCGTACCGGTCGGCGGACTTGGCGTACTTCTTGGACAGGCCGGTGATCTGCAACGGCACTCCGGTCAGCGCCGGGTCGGGGGCGGGGGTGGCGGTGCGCCGCCGTGCGGTGAGCAGGAGGGCGGCGGCGACGACCAGCGCGGCGGCCGGGAGACCCCAGGTCCACCAGGGCGTCGTGACCGCGGCGGTCTTCACGGCGGGGGCCGTGGGGACGGTCAGCGCCCCGTCGAGGGAGACGGTGTACGTCGCGGGCTCGGCGGGTGAGGCGTAGGCCAGGTCCGTCGCGGAGAGGACGAGGCGGAGCCGGTGCCCGGCGTCCACCTCGTGGTCGACGGCGGGCAGGGTCAGCTCGACCGGCTTGCCCTGCTCCTCGGGTGTGATCCGGTAGGGCGAGACGAGCTGGGAGGGCAGCACCTGCTGCTTCCCGTCCGGCGAGACGTCGTAGACCTTGCCGAAGAGCACCGCGTCGCCCTGGTCCGCCTTCACGTTCACGCGGACGGTGGGCGATCCGGTGACGTGTACGGCGCGGTCCAGCGGGGCGGAGTCGAAGCGCGCGTACTGCCCGGGGAAGTCGAGGGAGAACCCGACGCCGAGCGAGGACAGCTGGGAGAGCCCGCCACCGATGCCGGGGACGGCGGAGATGGAGGGCGGGTTGGCTCCGGCGGGGTTACGGAAGGTCTGGGTCCCGCCGCCGGCGGGGGCACCCTGCCCCCCGCCGCTCGCTCCTGCCAGGGTGATCTTCTTACCGCCGCTGGTCAGTCCGGGGTACGTGTCGCTGCTCGCGCCGCGCTTCAGGGCGGCGCCGTCGGTGGAGTCGACGCCGCCGGTACGGGTCACACGGAAGCCGGGCCCGGTGTCGGCGCCCTCGTCCTCCTTCAGATACCGGTCGAACCAGTCACCGACCCGGCCTTCGACGCGGTCCCCCTCGTCGTCGCCTCCGTCGTGCCCGCCCGCGATCCAGTCGACGGACACCGGCGCGCCGTTGGCCTTGATGGCCTCGGCCATGGCGTCGGCCTGGCCGAGCGGGAAGAGCGAGTCGCTCTGACCCTGGAGGATGAGCGCGGGTACGTCGATCCGGTCGGCCACGGCCTCGGGGGAACGTTCCGTCAGGAGGGCGCGCGCGGCGGCGTCCGGTTCGCCGCTGACGGCGACCCGCTCGTACATCTCGCAGAGCTGCTTCTCGAACTTCTCGCAGCCACCGCCTGAGCTGACGAAAATGCCGGCCCACAGTTTCTTGAACACTCCGTCCGGGAAGAGCGCGTCGGCGAGGTTCCAGTAGCTGATCACCGGTGCGACGGCGTCGACCCGGTCGTCGTACCCGGCGGCCAGCAGCGAGACGGCGCCGCCGTACGAGGCGCCGGTGACACCGACGCGCGGGTCGCCCTTCGCGTCCTGCTCGACCTCGGGCCGTTGCGCCAGCCAGTCGATGAGCCCGGACACGTCCTTGACCTCGCCGTCGGGGGCGTTGAGCGTGATCTCGCCGCTCGTCCTGCCGAAGCCGCGCGCGGACCACGTCATGACGGCGTACCCGTCGGCGGCCAGCTGCTCGGCCTGGGCGCGCACCTCGTCCTTGCTGCCGCCGAAGCCGTGTCCGATGAGGACGGCCGGACGGGGCTGTGTGCCCCCGGAGGTGAAGTACGAGGTGTCGACCGACACCCCGTTCATCTTCATCATCCGGTCCGTCCGGTGCACGGGCGGTTCACTGTCGTCGGCGACGGCGGTCCAGGTCCCGGCACCCGCGAGCACGGCGAGGGCGGCGACGACCGCGGCCCACCGGCCTGGGGTACGGGGCAGCCGGTGCCGCCACCGGGAAGTCGGTTTCTCCATGACTCGACCCTAAACGGAACGCGCGGTGCCCCAGGATGCCGCCAGGGGGAGGCCCCCGGCCTCCCTGAGAGGTACGGCGCGGCCCGCCCGTACTCCGCATGCGGTACACCGAACGCACGAAAGGCCCAGACGTGGACATCCGCCCCGCGACCACCGTCGCGGAGCTCCTCGCGGCGCCGCCCCTGACGAACGTCCCATACGGCCTCTGCCGTTCGGCCCGGGTGCCCGGCCCCTCGGCGCTCGTACGTTCGGCGGCATGAAGAAGCCACTGTCTCTGGCCGCCCGCCTGCTCTGCGCGGCAGCCCTCCTGGCGTCGGCCGCCGGCGCCGTCGTACTCCTGTCACCCGGTGGGCTCGGCCGGGCCGAGCCCACCGAGGTGACCCGGGGTGTCTCCGTGTCCGTGTACCGGTCGCTGACCGCTGCGGTCGCGGACGCGCCCGACCGGCTGGTCCACCTGCTGGAGCCGGTCACCGAGGTCACCCTGGTCGCCCTGGGCCTGTTGCTGCTCCTGCTCGGCTGGACGGCTGTACGCCGCAGGGACCCGCGCCTGGCTGCCGGAATGGCCCTGACCGGCGCCGGGACGGTGGTGGCGTACGCCGTCAGCGAGGCGCTGAAGCTGGTGATCGACGAGGAACGCCCGTGCCGGGCCGTGTCCGGTGCCGAAGCGGTGGCCGCGTGCCCGGAGGCCGGCGACTGGTCGTTCCCCAGCAACCACGCCACGCTGGCCGCCGCGCTGGCGACGGGGCTTGCGATCCGACGGCCCCGTCTGGCCGCCGTGACCGTGCCGTTGGCCGTGGCGGCAGCGCTGCTGCGTGTCCTGACGGGGGTCCATTACCCGCACGACGTACTCGCCGGCGCACTGCTCGGCGCGGCCGTGGTGGCGGCGCTCCTGATCGTCGCCCAGCGGCCGGTGGAGCGCGTCGCTTCAGCCGTTCTCCGCCGTGTGCGCGGGCACGACACCCGCCTCGTGGGCCACGACGGCGGCAGCGGCCCGGTTGTCCACGCCGAGGCGGGACAGGACGGAGCTGACATGCGCCTTGACCGTCCCCTCCACCACATGCAGCCGTCGGGCGATCTGCCCGTTGGACAGCCCGCTGCCGAGGAACGACAGCACCTCGCGCTCTCTGGGGGTCAGTCCGGCGACCTTCTCCCGGGCGGCGGCCCGGCGCCCGGCCTGGGCACCGGCTCCGCCCGACGCGAGGTGCGCGACGACGCGCGCGGTGACCTTCGGTGACAGATAGGCGGCGCCGCCGGCCACCGCCCGTACGCCCGCGAGGAGTTCCTCGGGCTCGCCCGACTTGATCAGGAAGCCGGCGGCCCCGCAGCCGAGCGCCCGGAGGATGTAGTCGTCCTCACCGAACGTCGTGAGCATGATGACGCCCGTGGCGGGAACGGTCCGGCTGATCTCCGCCGCGGCGTCGATGCCGTCGGTCCTCGGCATCCGTACGTCGAGGACGGCCACGTCGGGCCGGTGGAGCCGCACGAGCTCCACCGCCTCGTGGCCGTCGCCCGCCTCGGCGACGATCTCGATGTCCGGGTCGGTGGTCAGCACGGCTCGCACCCCCGCCCGGATCATCGGCTCGTCGTCGGCGATCAGCACCCGGGTCATCGCGCGCTCATCCGGTCAGGGCGTCGAGGGAGATCAACCGGTCCTCGCGGAAGCAGAGCCGGTAGGCGTCCCCTGACCGGCTGTCGAAGCGGTCGGCCGTCATCGCGTAGTACTCGCATGTCACTCCTCGTCCCTCGGGCCGCTCGCCACCGGACGGCCGGTGGACCGACTGGCGGTCCGGAAGCACCCGCCGTACCTCCGCACGATCCTGCCCCACTCGCAGCCGGGCGTAGTCGCCGGGATCGAGTGTCGAGCGTGCCGCCGCCACCATGTCCCACCCCGTCACCGCGGCGGCCAGCACCGCGCCCGCGACCGGCGGGACCAGGAGCGCGGCGATCAGGGTGCGGCGCGCGCGCCGCCGCGTCCTGCGGAACTCCGTCGGCGCCCCGGCCCGGGGCTCGGGTGCGCGACGGCCCGGCAGCCGTGCCGGGAGACGGTGTGGCAGCCTGGCGGACACGACGAAGCCACCGTCGCGGGGCCCGTGCTCGAAGGTGCCGCCGGCGAGCCGGACCCGCTCGTCGAGTCCGATGAGCCCCCGGCCCCCTTGCCCCGGGGCCCGCCCCGCCGGGGTCTGCGCGGGACCGTTGAAGACGACGACCTGGGTCTCGGTCTCCGTGTGCCGGACCTCGACGGTCGCCGCCGCGCGGGGTGCGTGCCTTGCCACATTGGTCAGCGCTTCCTGCACGACCCGTTGCACGGCCCGCCCGACGACGGGAGGAAGTCCGTCCGCCTCACCGTCGACCCGCAGTTCGACCTGCAGCCCGGACTCGGCCGCATCGCCGACCAACTCGGTCAGCTCCCGCCCTTCCGGCCGTGACAGCGGTGGTTCCGCGTCCTCGCTGAGAACACCGACCACGGCGCCCAGGCGCTCGACCGCCATGGCTGCCCGTGCCCTGATGTCCTTGGCGGTACGCCGCTGCCGCTCGTCGAGACCGGGTGCGAGCTGGAGGGCGCCCGCCGACAGGGCGATCAGGCTGAGGTCGTGGCCGAGCACGTCATGCATGTCCTGCGCGATACGGGCCCGTTCCGCCAGCCGCGCCTGCTCGCCCACCAACTGCCGCTCCCGCTCGAGCCGTTCAGCCTTCTCCCAGCCGGCCCGGACCAGCTCCTGGTACTGCCGCCAGAACCTCCCGGCGAACCAGGGCAGCAGGACGCCCGGAACCAGCACCCCGACGAACCGGGTACCGAGCGCGAGCATGGAGGGCATCAGCGACGCGGCCACCACGCCGACCGCGAGCACGGCGACGAACGAGCAGAGGGCCGCTCCGGTACGCCCGGGGCCCCGCCCCGCCAGGAACGCGGCGACCACGGTCGGCACCACCCACCACAAGCTCACCAGGCTCAGTCCGCCGAACACGGCCACGGCCGTGAGGCGCCACATCAGGTTCGGGTTCACCGGCCCGACGGTACGGAATCCGGGGCCTGCCCGGCACTGCCGAAAGTCAGGGTCGTGTCCGGGAGGCCGAGGCCACCGGACGGGGAGCACGGAGATCCAGCGGTGTCTCCACGGGCAGCAGGGCGGCGGCCCTCTCCCGCTCCCCCGCCCGGACCGCCGCGTGCACCTCGCGGGCCAGGGGTGTAACATCGCGGACGGACACGGTCCACTCGTCGGCGTACCGCCGGGCTGCCTCCCCGGAGAGCCCGAGCTGGAGCGAGCGGTACGGCAACGGGTTCAGGTGGAGATCGCGCTCGGGGTCCCACTGGACCCGTGCGGGAGCGGCCCGCAGCGCTCGCTTCCACGCGCTCTGGTCCTCGTGCACGTCGCCTACGTAGTGGGAGAGTTCGGCGTTCTCCAGCGCCCAGGCGAAGCCCTCACGGGTGATCTCGACGGCGAGCACGGTCTCCTGGCCCTCCTTCGTGCCCCAGCCACAGCGGTACATCATCCACAGGAAGCTCGGCTTGATCCACGTCATACGGTCGCGCTTCCAGGCCCGCGGGAAACGCCCGTCACGGGCGGCGGGCAGCCCGATGGCCGGCCGGTAGGCCTGGTAGACGGTGACGGTGGAGTCGGTGTGCTGCGCGCGGATCTCGTGACGGGGCGGGTGGACCTGATCGTTCATGCGCCCCAGGATGCGGGGCCGGCCGCATCGCGGCACCTGGTTTTCCGCGCTGCCGCGAGACGCGTCCGAAGGCCAGGCACGCGGTGGGCAGATGGGTGGGTCGCGGCCGGCATCTCCACCTGTTCCCCTTGAACACGCCGTGGCATCGTGGGCAATTGCACGGCGGAATTATCTGACGTTCAGCCAAACGGGGGCTGTTGCGCTGCGGGAGTTCGGGGGGACTACAAAGAACCCTGTCGGTCGCGCTCCAGAATCCTCCCGTTGGCCGGCGTCACAGCACACACGTAGGCAAGGGCAACATGCCAATTCTGCACACACACGAAGAAGTGGACGCCTGGCTGACAGAGGCCGGGTGGCACCCAGGACGCGATGTCGGGGAGGAGGCATCCGAAGCGATCAAGACCGTCATCGAGCGATATCGCTCCTACGATGTGGAAATCGAACCTTCCGACCCCGCCCTCGCATTCATTCGGGAGCACGCGTTCCTTCGTACCGTCATCGACACCGCACCAGAAAATTTCGCCATTTTCACCCCACATCTCGTCTTCAAGGGGGATGCCGAGGAGGTCGCCGAGCTCGCCACTGACCTCGGTGTGCAGCTTTTCCCTGTGGGGTACGACACCTATGACGGTTCCACCCTGCTCATGGACACGAACGGGCGCTTCTTCTTTTCGCATCATACGGGCGCGTATTACCTTGGGCGCGAAAAATACGAGGCCCTGATGAGCCTGATGAGCAGCGAGATGGAAGATGCGGAGGACTATTTCGTCTGACCGTGTTCCCGGCGTGGCGGCGTCACTTCTCGTCAACGGGCAGATCTTCAGTCAGACGAGTTTCGGTGGGTGAAGGCCGGCCTGACCTCCACCACGCCGTGCAGGACTTCTTCGACGCCCTCCCCGCGGAGCGCCGCGAGTACTTCGTCGGACACTGTGCCGAGTCCGCGCTGGTCTCGGACCAGTTGTGGGGGTTGGACCGTCAGCGCGTCGGCGGGGGGATGACAACCCTCGACGAGGCCGCATCTCACTTCGCGGGCGCCGTCCTGGTCGCGAAGAAGATCCGCAGTCAGGGCGACGGCCCCGCCTCACGGGCATCCTTCCCCAAGCTCTCAACTTCGTTCGAGCAGGGGAGGCCCCGGCCCGGGTAGGGCTCCGCAAGGGCCGGCGGACATCACTGCATTCATGGAGCTTCCACCAGCTTGGCGCCTTCATCGAGTACAAGGCACGCCGGGCCGGAGTGCCTCTGGTGTACGTCGATCCGGCGTACACCAGCCGCCAATGCTCCCAGTGCGGGTACACCGACCGGAGGGCGAAACCGTGTGGACAGTGGGGCGTGAGTCACGCGTCCCAGCCACCCCATAGGCGGCCCGGACGGAGGAGACAACCCAGCAGCCAGCTGGGCTCTACCTCCAAGCCCGGTCCTTCAGGACCGGGTCAAGTTGACTGACTACTCCGGACGCCTCTCCGGCACCGGACGGACCGTAGGCCACCTGTCCAGGACCGCGCGCCGCGACTCCGCCGCGAGAACTCCGAGATGCCGCAGGTCCCCGTCGCCCATGGCCATGTCGGCGACCACGCCGAGCCGGTGGGCGAGGCGTTGGCGGGCGGTGGCCGTGCCCCAGGTCCAGTCCTCGTCCGGGACACGCGCCAGGTGGTCGGTGGAGCCGCGGTGGGCTCGCTGTACCAGGGCGTCGCCCCGGATCAGCCAGCCCGCACAGGCGTCGGCGAGGCCGGTTTCCGGGAGCGCGGTGCCGGTCTCGGTGTGCCAGGTCGTGCGGTAGGTGGTCTCCGCCCGCTCCAGCACGGGGCCGGCCGCCCTCGTGACGCACCAGCAGGTCGGGAATCCGATGCGGAGATAGGCGAGCTCCATGAGGCCGCTGCCCAGGGACGCCTGCTCGAAGTCGATGAACCTGACCCCGTCCGGGGTGTGCAGGTCGTTGCCGGGGCAAGGGTCGCCGTGGAGCAGCGCGGTCCCTTCGGCCCGGCCGAGGCGTTCCACCAGGGCGTCGAGGTCGCCCCGCGCTCCCGGTGCCGCGCGGACCCCGAGGGTGTCGGCCAGGGTGAGGAAGGACGTGACGTCTGCGCCGGTCGGGCCCCGCCAGTGGGGCAGAGCTCCCACGTCGCCGGGGCCGGCGGTGGCGTGCAGCCTGGCGAGGGCCGCCGCGTAGTCGACGATCCAGTCGGCGGACGGCCGCCGGTGGTCCAGGTGTTCGAGGACCAGGACCCGCTCGGCCGGGTCGGTGCCGAGGATCGCGGGCACGACCGGGGTGCCGGATGCCCGGCCGGCGATGCTCAGGGCGGCCACTTCGCGGGCGTACCGCTCGTCGGCCCCGGGACCGGCCACCAGTTGTTTCAGCACCGCCGGGCGTCCGGACAGCTCGATGCGCCAGACCTGCGAACGCGGGCTGCTCTCCAGGACGGAAGGGTGGGCCGCCGGGCCCAGACGGTCCCTCAGGGTCTCGCCGAACGGAAGCTGCGACGCCGTCGTCATGCGGTCAGTCTTCCACCCGGCGAGGGCCCGCGTACGCCGTGTCGGTGAGGATCAGTGGTTGTGCGGGAAGCCGAGGTCCACGCCCGCCGGGGCGTCGGCCGGGTCGGGCCAGCGGGTCGTGACGACCTTGCCGCGGGTGTAGAAGTGCACCCCGTCGTTGCCGTAGATGTGGTGGTCTCCGAAGAGGGAGTCCTTCCAGCCGCCGAAGGAGTGGTAGCCCACCGGCACCGGGATGGGGACGTTGACGCCGACCATGCCGGCCTCGATCTCCAGCTGGAAGCGGCGGGCCGCCCCACCGTCTCGGGTGAAGATCGCGGTGCCGTTGCCGAAGGGGGAGGCGTTCATGAGGGCGACGCCGTCCTCGTACGTGTCGACGCGCAGGACGCACAGCACCGGGCCGAAGATCTCGTCGCGGTAGGCGTCGGAGTCCGTGGAGACGTTGTCCAGGAGGGACAGGCCGATCCAGTGGCCGTCCTCGAAGCCCTCGACGGTGTGGCCGGTGCCGTCGAGGACGACGTCGGCGCCCTGGGCGGCGGCTCCGGTGACGTAGGAGGCGACCTTGTCGCGGTGGGCGGCGGTGATCAGCGGGCCCATCTCGGAGGCGGGGTCCGTGCCGGGGCCGATGGTGATCTTCTCGGCGCGCTCGCGGATCTTCGCGACCAGTTCGTCCGCGACGGAACGGACCGCGACGACCGCGGAGACGGCCATGCAGCGCTCCCCCGCGGAGCCGTACGCCGCGGAGACGGCGGCGTCGGCCGCGGCGTCCAGGTCGGCGTCGGGGAGGACCAGCATGTGGTTCTTCGCGCCGCCGAGCGCCTGGACGCGCTTGCCGTTCGCGGAGGCCGTGGCGTGGATGTGGCGGGCGATCGGGGTGGAGCCGACGAAGGAGACGGCGGCGACGTCGGGGTGGGTGAGGAGCCCGTCGACGGCGACCTTGTCACCGTGCAGGACGTTGAGCACCCCGTCGGGCAGCCCGGCCTCGGCGGCCAGCTCGGCCAGCAGGTTCGCGGCCGACGGGTCCTTCTCGCTGGGCTTCAGCACGAAGGTGTTGCCGCAGGCGATGGCCAGCGGGAACATCCACATCGGCACCATGGCCGGGAAGTTGAACGGGGTGATGCCGGCGACGACGCCGAGCGGCTGCCGGATGGAGGAGACGTCGACCCGGCTGGAGACCTGGGTCGACAGCTCGCCCTTGAGCTGGGTGGTGATGCCGCAGGCCAGCTCGACGATCTCCAGCCCGCGCGCCACCTCGCCCAGAGCGTCGGAGTGCACCTTGCCGTGCTCGGCGGTGATCAGTGCGGCGATCTCGTCGCGGTGGGAGTCCAGCAGGGCGCGGTAGCGGAAGAGGACGGCGGTGCGGGCCGAGAGCGAGGAGGTGCCCCACGTCTCGTACGCGGTCCTCGCCGCGGACACCGCCGCGTCGACCTCCTCGGTGGAGGCGAGCGCCACCCGGGTCGTGACGGCTCCGGTCGCCGGGTCGGTGACGGGGCCGAAGTTACCCGACGTGCCCTCGACGGTCTTGCCACCGATCCAGTGGTCGACGGTCTTCATGAGCGTGCTCCTTCACAGGTGGCGGCGTCGGGCTGCGATCTGCCGGTCGTACTCTTTCCGGGCCTCGACCGCCGACGGGCGGGTCGCGGTTTCGGCTACGGGAACATCCCACCACGCCTGTGCCGGCGGGGGCCCCGACACTGTGTCTGGCGTTTCGGTCTCGACGTAGACACAAGTGGGGCGGTCCGCTCCGCGCGCCTCGGCGAGGGCCTGGCGCAGCTCCCCCACCGTCCCGGCGCGCAGTACGTCCATGCCCAGGGAGGCCGCGTTGGCCGCGAGGTCGACGGGCAGCGGGGCGCCGGTGAACGCCCCTTCCGCGGTGCGGTACCGGTAGGCGGTGCCGAACCGTTCGGCGCCCACGGACTCCGAGAGGCCGCCGATGGACGCGTAGCCGTGGTTCTGCAGGATGACGAGCTTGACGGGCAGGCCCTCCTGTACGGCGGTGACGATCTCGGTGGGGTTCATCAGGTACGTGCCGTCGCCGACCAGGGCCCAGACGGGCCGGCCCGGCGCCGCGAGCTGGACGCCGAGGGCGGCGGGGATCTCGTATCCCATGCAGGAGTAGCCGTATTCGACGTGGTACTGGCGCGGGGAGCGGGTCCGCCACAGTTTGTGGAGGTCGCCGGGGAGGGAGCCCGCCGCGTTGATCAGGATGTCGTCCTCGGTGACCAGCTCGTCCAGCAGCCCGAGGACCTGGGCCTGGGTGGGGCGGGCGTCCGGGGCGGTGGCGGCGTAGGCCGCGTCGACGCGCTGCTCCCAGCGGTCCTTGGCGTCGGTGTACGCGCTCTCGTAGGCGGGGTCGACGCGGTGCCCGCGTGCGCCCAGGGCCTCGCCGAGCGCTTCGATCGCGGTGCGGGCGTCCGCGACGAGGGGGAGGGCGGCGAGCTTGTGGGCGTCGAAGCCGGTGATGTTGAGGTTGAGGAAGCGGACGGCCGGGTCGGCGAAGAGCGTGCCGGACGCGGTCGTGAAGTCGGTGTACCGGGTGCCGATACCGATGACCAGGTCGGCCTCGCGGGCGAGCGCGTCCGCCGTGGCGGTGCCGGTGTGGCCGATGCCGCCCACATCGGCGGGGTGGTCGTGGCGCAGGGAGCCCTTGCCGGCCTGGGTGGAGGCGACGGGGATGCGGGTGGCGGCGGCGAACGCGGCGAGGGTCTCCTCGGCGGCGCTGTGGTGGACGCCGCCGCCCGCGACGATCAGGGGGCGGCGGGCGGCACGCACCGCGCGGACGGCCTGGCCGAGTTCGTACGGGTCGGGGGCGGGTCTGCGGACGTTCCAGACGCGCGTCGCGAAGAACTCCGCGGGCCAGTCGTACGCCTCTGCCTGCACGTCCTGCGGCAGCGCGAGCGTGACGGCGCCGGTGTCCGCCGGGTCGGCGAGGGTGCGCATGGCCTGGAGCGCGGCCGGGATCAGGGCCTCGGGGCGGGTGATCCGGTCGAAGTAGCGGGAGACGGGGCGCAGGCAGTCGTTGACCGACACGTCGCCGGTGTGCGGCACTTCGAGCTGCTGGAGCACGGGGTCGGCGGGGCGGGTCGCGAAGGTGTCGCCGGGCAGGAGCAGCACGGGCAGATGGTTGACGGTGGCGAGCGCGGCGCCGGTGACGAGGTTGGTGGCGCCGGGGCCGATGGACGTGGTCACGGCGTGGGCGGAGAGCCGGCCGGACTGGCGGGCGTATCCGACGGCGGCGTGCACCATGGCCTGTTCGCTGCGGCCCTGGAGATACGGCATCGTGGGGCCGCATGCGACGAGCGCCTGTCCGATGCCGGCGACGTTGCCGTGGCCGAAGATGCCCCAGGTGGCGTTGATCAGGCGGTGGCGCCGGCCGTCGCGCTCGGTGTACTGGCGGGCGAGGAAGGCGACGAGTGCCTGGGCGGTGGTGAGCCTGCGGGTCGGCTTCGGGGCGGTGCGGGGTGTGCTGTGCGGTGTGGTCACCGGGCGGCCTCCGTGCCGTGGAGCGGCAGTCGTGGGTCCACGGGCTGCTCGGGCCAGCTGTCGCGGATCCAGCGGTGGTCCGGGTGGTCGCGGATCAGCCACTCACGCTGCTCGCCGGGGCCCGCCATCACGTTCAGGTAGTACAGGGTGCGGCCGGGCGGGGCGATCGACGGACCGTGCCAGCCGTCGGGGATGAGGACGGCGTCCCCCGTGGCGACTTCTGCCAGGACGTCCGTGCCTCCGGGGCGGGACGGCGACACCCGGTGGTAGCCGAGGCCGTCGCCCTCGACCTCGAAGTAGTAGATCTCCTCGAGCACGGACTCGGTGCCGGGGTGGTGCTCGTCGTGCTTGTGCGGCGGGTAGGAGGACCAGTTGCCGCCGGGGGTGAGGACCTCGACGGCGATGAGCCGGTCGCAGTCGAAGGTGTCGGCGGCGGCGAAGTTGTTCACCTGCCGCGAGCAGGCGCCGGCGCCGCGGAGTTCGACCGGTACCTCCGGCGCGGGGCCGTAGCGAGCGGGGAGTCGTCGCTCGCACTTCGCTCCTGCCAGGGCGAAGCGGCCTCCTGCGCCGGAGGCGATCTGGGCGCTGGCGTCGCGTGGGACGTAGGCGAAATCGGTGACGGCGCCGAACACGTCTTCCCTGCCCAGCAGTTCGAAGACCTCACCTGCTGTCTGCACCGTACAGCCACCGGACAACGGAAGGATGATCCACTCGCTCTCCCCGGTTACCAGGGTGTGAACACCACCCGGTTCGAGCTCCAGGACGCGCAGGCTCGACCGCTCCCACCCGGCGCGCTCCGGGTCGATGTCGAGGGCGTAGGGGCCGTGTGCGGTCCCGCCGGCCCTGAGGTGGTACCTCTGTTGCGCGTCGGTCGTCGTCATGGCCCCATCCCTACCCGTCGTCCCGCTCGTTCACAGAAGTCCTACGGCGGTGTCGACCGCCCCCGCCACGTCCCCGTCGGCGGGGTAGAGCAGTGAACGCCCCACCACCAGCCCCTGGACGGTCGGCAGCCGCAGTGCGCCGCGCCATTTCTCGTACGCCGTGTCCGGGTCCCCGGTGACCTCGCCGCCGAGCAGGACGGCGGGGAGGGTCGAGGCTCGCATCACCCGGTCCATGTCGCCGGGGTGGTCGGTGACGGGGACCTTGAGCCACGTGTACGCGGACGTCCCGCCGAGCCCCGAGGCGATGGCGATGGAGGTGGTGACGGCGGCGGCTCCGAGGTCGGTGCGGAGCCCGTCACGGGTGCGGTGGCAGAGGAACGGCTCGATGAAGACCGGCAGCCGGAGGGCCGCCATCTCGTCCACCGCGCGCGCGGCGGTGTGCAGGGTGTCCAGGGATCCCGGGTCGTCGTGGTCGATCCTCAGCAGGAGTTTGCCCGCGTCGTAGCCGTGGCGGGAGAGGTCGGCGGGTCGGTGGCCGGTGAAGCGGTCGTCGAGCTCGAACGCGGCTCCCGCGAGCCCTCCGCGGTTCATGGATCCGAGGACGACCTTGTCCTCCAGGGCGCCGAGGAGCAGCAGGTCCTCCAGGACGTCGGCGCCCGCGAGTACTCCGTCGACGCCGGGGCGTGCGAGGGCGAGGCACAGGCGTTCCAGCAGGTCGAAGCGGTCGGCCATGGCCAGGTCGTCGTCGCCGACGGCGAGGGCCCCGCGGGCCGGGTGATCCGCCGCGATGATCATCAGCCGGCCGGAGGGGCCGACGAGGGGGCGTCTGCGGCGGGCGGTGGCGGCCTCGGCGACGGCTTCGGGGCGGTGGGCCCGCAGGCGGACGAGATCGGAGACGCCGGCGGCGGGCGGGGTCACGGTGTGGCGTCCGCGGCAGCTGCGACGGCGCCGTCGGCGAGGGCCTGTTCGACCTCGTGCGGGTACGGCATCGCGGACGAGCAGGCGAGACGGGAGGCGACGATGGCCCCGGCGGCGTTGGCGTAGCGCATGACGCGTTCCGTGCCCCAGCCTGCGAGGAGGCCGTGGCAGAGGGCGCCGCCGAAGGCGTCGCCGGCGCCCAGCCCGTTGACGACGTCGACCGGAAGGGGCGGGATCTCGGCGGTGGTGCCGTCGCGATGGACAGCGAGGACCCCTGCCGGTCCCTTTTTGACGACGGCGAGTGCGGGCCCGGCGGCGAGCAGGGCGCGGGCGGCCGCGTGCGGTTCGCGTTCCCCGGTGGCGATCTCGCACTCCTCGAGGTTGCCGACGGCGACCGTGGCATGGGCGAGCGCCTCGCGGTAGTGGGCACGGGCCGCTCGGATGTCGCCGTCCTTCTCCTCGTCCCAGAACATGGGGCGCCAGTCGAGGTCGAAGACGGTGACGCGCGGATGCCCGGCCGCGTCCGGTGCCGCCGCCGCACCACGGGCCCGGAGTGCGGCGAGGGTCGCGGCACGGCTGGGTTCGGCGCAGAGTCCGGTGCCGGTCATCCAGAAGACCCGGGCGGCCCGTACCGCGTCCAGGTCGAGCTCTCCGCTGTGGATCTCCAGGTCGGGGGCCTTGGGTTGGCGGTAGAAGTAGAGCGGGAAGTGGTCGGGCGGGAAGATCTCGCAGAAGGTGACCGGGGTCGGATACTCCGCCACGGCGCTCACCCACCGGTCGTCCACACCGAACTCCCTCAGCGCCTGGTGCAGGTAGTCACCGAAGGCGTCCCGGCCGGTCCTGGTGATCACGGCCGTACGCCGTCCCAGCCGGGCGGCGGCCACCGCCACGTTGGACGGCGAGCCGCCGAGGAACTTGCCGAACGTCTCGACCTCGGCCAGCGGTACCCCGGTCCGGAGCGGGTAGATGTCCACTCCGATCCGCCCCATGGTGATCACGTCGTACGGCTCAGGCATACGCATCCCTTCCACCCGTGCTCCGGTCCGGCACATCGACCCGGGGGTCGGCCATGGCCGGGTGGCCGCCCTCAGGTCTAGCCCTCGCCCGGTACCCTGTCAACACTTTGTCCGGACATTCGGACGAACTCTTGACACTCCTCGTCGAGGACTGGAGGGTGGGCGATATGACCTCCCCCGTACCCTCTCCGGCCCGCATCCGTATCGGTTCGGCACCTGATTCGTGGGGGGTGTGGTTCCCCGACGACCCGCGACAGGTGCCCTGGGAGCGATTCCTCGACGAGGTGTCCGAGGCGGGCTACGAGTGGATCGAGCTCGGTCCGTACGGCTATCTGCCGACCGACCCCGCCCGGCTCGCGGACGAGACGGCCCGCCGGAATCTCGCCGTCTCCGCGGGCACCGTCTTCACCGGATTGCACCACGGCCCGGCGGTCTGGGACCGGACCTGGGAGCATGTCGCGGGCATCGCGGCACTCACGCGGGCGATGGGCGCCGGGCATCTGGTGGTCATCCCGTCGTTCTGGCGGGACGACAAGACGGGCGAGGTGCTGGAGGACCGCACGCTCACCCCGGCGCAGTGGCGTGACCTCACCACCCAGACGGAACGTCTGGCTCGCGAGGTGGGGGACCGCTACGGGCTGCGGATCGTGGTGCACCCGCACGCCGACACGCACATCGACAGCGAGGAGAACGTCAACCGCTTCCTCGACGCCACCGACCCCGATCTGGTCTCCCTCTGCCTCGACACCGGCCACTACGCCTACTGCGGCGGGGACAGCGTGCGGCTCATCAAGACCTACGGCGAACGGATCGGCTATCTGCACCTCAAACAGGTCGACCCGGTGGTGCTCGCCGATGTCGTGGCGAACGAGGTGCCGTTCGGTCCGGCCGTGGCGCGCGGCGTGATGTGCGAACCACCGGGCGGGGTGCCCGCACTGGAGCCCGTACTGGACGCCGCGCGCGCCCTGGGCACCGACCTGTTCGCCATCGTCGAGCAGGACATGTATCCCTGCCCGCCCGACAAGCCGCTGCCCATCGCACGCCGCACCCGCGAGTTCCTCCGCATCTGCGGACCCGCGAGGCCGTCCTCCTAGGGCGTGTTTCGAAAGTAGCGCCGTCCGCCCGAAGGGCGGGCCTGGCGGCGTCTGGTGCGTGCGATCGCAAGGCGGAGGGTCGCC
>NZ_JBIAIP010000010.1:0-337783 GCF_042871485.1 Streptomyces sp. NPDC005791 | reverse complement strand
ATCGGGGCGACCCTCCGCCTTGCGATCGCACGCACCAGACGCCGCCAGGCCCGCCCTTCGGGCGGACGGCGCTACTTTCGAAACACGCCCTAGCAGTATGCGGTCGCACACCGCACCTTGAAACACCAGCGAGGGCCGCCACCCCGACTGTGGGGTGGCGGCCCTCGCTGGTGTTTCTGACATCAAGTCCGTGCATCGGCCGGGCGGTGCGTGAAGGGCGGGAAGCAGGTGGTCACAGCGAGAACTGGCGAGAAGAGCTCTCGCAGGTCACGCAGTCCTTGCAAGCTTCCGCCGAGGTCACCCGACCTCGCTGCTCAGAGGTCGAAGTACAGCTCGAACTCGTGCGGGTGCGGGCGCAGCTGGATCGGGGCGATCTCGTGGGTGCGCTTGTAGTCGATCCACGTCTCGATCAGGTCGGGCGTGAAGACGCCGCCGGCCTGGAGGTACTCGTGGTCGGCCTCGAGCGCGTCGAGGACCGCCGGGAGCGAGGTCGGGACCTGCTGGACGCTCGCGTGCTCCTCGGGAGCCAGCTCGTAGAGGTCCTTGTCGATCGGCTCCGGCGGCTCGATCTTGTTCTTGACGCCGTCCAGGCCGGCCATCAGCAGGGCCGAGAACGCCAGGTACGGGTTCGAGGACGGGTCGGGGGCGCGGAACTCGACGCGCTTGGCCTTCGGGTTGGAGCCCGTGATCGGGATACGCATCGCGGCGGAGCGGTTGCGCTGCGAGTACACCATGTTGACCGGGGCCTCGAAGCCGGGGACCAGACGGTGGTAGGAGTTCACCGTCGGGTTGGTGAAGGCCAGCAGCGACGGGGCGTGCTTCAGGATGCCGCCGATGTAGTAGCGCGCCATGTCGGAGAGGCCCGCGTAGCCCTGCTCGTCGTAGAACAGCGGGGAGCCGCCGGACCACAGGGACTGGTGCACGTGCATGCCGGAGCCGTTGTCACCGAAGATCGGCTTGGGCATGAAGGTCGCGGTCTTGCCGTTGCGCCAGGCGACGTTCTTCACGATGTACTTGAAGAGCATCAGGTCGTCGGCCGCGGCGAGCAGCGTGTTGAACTTGTAGTTGATCTCGGCCTGGCCGGCGGTGCCGACCTCGTGGTGCTGGCGCTCGACCTGGAGGCCGTTCTTGTCCAGCTCCATGGAGATCTCGGCGCGCAGGTCGGCGAAGTGGTCGACCGGAGGGGTCGGGAAGTAGCCGCCCTTGTAGCGGACCTTGTAACCACGGTTGTTCTCGACCGCACCGGTGTTCCAGGCGCCGGCCTCGGAGTCGATGTGGTAGAAGCTCTCGTTCGCCGACGTCTGGAAGCGGACGTTGTCGAAGACGTAGAACTCGGCCTCGGGGCCGAAGTACGCGGTGTCGGCGACGCCGGTCGAGGCGAGGTAGGCCTCGGCCTTCTTGGCCACGTTCCGAGGGTCACGGCTGTACTGCTCGCCGGTGATCGGGTCGTGGATGAAGAAGTTGACGTTCACCGTCTTGTCGCGGCGGAACGGGTCGACACGGGCCGTCGACAGGTCGGCACGGAGCGCCATGTCGGACTCGTGGATGGCCTGGAAGCCGCGGATCGAGGATCCGTCGAACGCCAGTTCCTCGGCCGGGTCGAAGGTCGCCGCCGGAATCGTGAAGTGCTGCATCACACCCGGCAGGTCGCAGAACCGGACGTCGATGAACTTGACGTCGTTGTCGGCGATGTACTTCTGGACTTCGTCGGCGTTCTGGAACATCCAACTCCTCCTACTCCCGACCCGGGAAAGGGCGGGGTTGCAGCTCGTCCGTGCGGCCAGTGCGGTGGCACACGCTGGACCCGACCATAGGCAGACGGGATTTCTCCAGCATGACCCATTTGTTTCGCTCAAGTTAACCAGCCCGGTCGTGGGCGGCACCTCGGTGACGTGTTCGGTGCCCCGCCCGGCCTGGTGCAAACGGGGGCGCAGTACCGTGGACGGGTGGACAACAGGCAAGCAATCGGATCGTGGCTCTCGGGGCCGCGCGCGGCGGCCGAGGAGATGGGCGCCGACTTCGGTCACCGGGGCGAGCGCCTCGGTCTGCCCCGGGAAGGCCCGGGGTCCGTGGCCCCGCTCGGCCGGCGCTTCGGGGCCCTCTTCATCGACTGGGCCGTGTGCATGCTGATCGCATACGGGCTGCTCGCTCGCGGTGACCAGCAGGCGGCCGGGAACTGGGCGCTCGGCGTCTTCCTCGTCATGAGCCTGCTGACGGTCGGAACGGTCGGTTCCACCCCGGGCAAGCGCATTCTGGGCCTGCGGGTCATCGGCGAGGACGGCGGGCGGCTCGGCGTCGTGCGGGTCGTCGTCAGGAGCGTGCTGCTCCTCCTGGTGATCCCGGCCATCGTGTGGGACCGCGACAGCCGCGGCCTCCACGACCGGCTGGCCCGCGCCGTCCAGGTCCGTACCTGAGGCGTACGGAAGACGAAGAGCGGCCCCGGACGGGCATGTCGTCCGGGGCCGCTCTCGTGTGCGCTCGGTCAGCGCATCTTTCCGCCGCGCGGCATCCGCATGCCCTTCGGCATGGGCCCCTTCGGCAGTGGCATGTTGCTCATCAGGTCACCCATCGCCCGGAGCCGGTCGTTGGCCGCCGTCACCTGCGGGCCGGTCAGGACCCGGGGGAGCTTCAGCATCGTGGTGCGCACCTTCTTCAGCGGCACCTGGCCCTCGCCGTCGCCGACGATGATGTCGTGCACCGGTACGTCGATGACGATGCGGGCCATCCGCTTCTTCTCGGCTGCCAGCAGGCTCTTCACCCGGTTCGGGTTGCCCTCCGCCACCAGGACGATGCCGGCCTTGCCGACCGCCCGGTGGACGACGTCCTGGCTGCGGTTCATCGCCACGGCCGGAGTCGTGGTCCATCCGCGGCCGACCCGGTCCAGCACCGCCGCCGCCGCTCCGGGCTGGCCCTCCATCTGGCCGAAGGCCGCGCGCTCGGCGCGGCGTCCGAAGATGATCGCCATCGCGAGGAAGGCCAGCACGAAGCCCAGGATGCCCGCGTAGATGGGGTGACCGATCAGGAAACCGATGGCGAGGAGGACACCGAAGGTGACGATTCCCACACCCGCGACGACAAGACCCACCTTCGGGTCCGACCGCCTGGTCATCTTGTAGGTCAGGGCGATCTGCTTGAGCCGCCCCGCGTTCTCGGCGCTGTCCGCGCCGTCAGTGTTTGCCTTCCTCGCCATGTTCCGAAGTTTACGTGGCGCGGGACCGACCTAGGAACGGTGGTCGGCCACAGCCTTCAGTACATGCTCCGCCTCGACCCGGTCCTGCGCCCTGCGGCGGTCCTCCAGGACCGCCGTCCAGGCGTTGCGGCGGGCGGTGCGCTGGCCGCCGCTCATGAGCAGCGACTCGACCGCGCGGAGCGCGGTGGTGACGGTCGGGATGGCGTTGGCTCGAACCGGTGCGGCGTGCATCGTGGGTGTTCCCCCTCGGAGCGGATGCGCGCCCGGCGCGCACTGAGTAGCGGGAAGCAATGACGGGCGGCGGCTGTGGGAGCCACCGCTCATGTACCTAGGGTCACTGCTCGGTGTTACCAGTGCATGACCGGTCGGTCAAACACCAATGAAACTCTGATTCCGGCCCACCGCACGCCGACGCGGCCCATACGGGCCACCGACCTGCGGGGGCGTACGGGCCGCGTCGTCGAGGCCGTTACCGTTCAGTTGTGTCCTGTGCGCCGATTCACACGGCGGACGCGGACGCGGCGGTCGCGCCGCGGCGTTCCATCGCCTGCTGGAAGAGACGTCCCGCGCGGTACGAGGAACGCACCAGCGGCCCCGACATGACGCCGGAGTAACCGATCGCGTCGGCCTCGTCCTTCAGCTCCACGAACTCCTGCGGCTTCACCCAGCGCTCGACGGGGTGGTGCCGCGCGGAGGGCCGGAGGTACTGCGTGATCGTGATGAGCTCGCAACCCGCGTCGTGCAGGTCCTTGAGCGCCTCACTGACTTCCTCACGGGTCTCGCCCATGCCGAGGATCAGGTTGGACTTGGTCACCAGGCCGGCCTCGCGGGCCCGGGTGATGACCTCCAGGGAGCGCTCGTAACGGAAGCCGGGGCGGATGCGCTTGAAGATGCGCGGCACCGTCTCGACGTTGTGCGCGAGCACCTGGGGGCGCGAGGAGAAGACCTCGGCGAGCTGCTCCGGCTCCGCGTTGAAGTCGGGGATGAGGAGCTCCACCTTGGTGGCGCCACTCTCCCGGCCCGCGGTCAGGGCGTGGATCTGGCGCACGGTCTCCGCGTACAGCCAGGCTCCGCCGTCGTCCAGGTCGTCGCGCGCGACGCCGGTGATCGTGGCGTAGTTCAGGTCCATCGTCACGACGGACTCGCCCACCCGGCGGGGCTCGTCACGGTCCAGCGCCTGCGGCTTCCCCGTGTCGATCTGGCAGAAGTCGCAGCGCCGGGTGCACTGGTCGCCACCGATGAGGAACGTCGCCTCGCGGTCTTCCCAGCATTCGTAGATGTTCGGACAGCCGGCCTCCTGGCACACGGTGTGCAGTCCCTCGCCCTTCACGAGCGCCTGCATCTTCGTGTACTCGGGGCCCATCTTCGCCCGGGTTTTGATCCACTCGGGCTTGCGCTCGATGGGGGTCTGGCTGTTTCGGACCTCCAGGCGCAGCATCTTGCGCCCGTCGGGTGCGACACCGGACACTCCGGCACCCCTTTGCTTTCGCTGCATTGGATTCTTCGGCGAACACCAGGGTACGCCCGTGGTTAGAACGGCCTTGCGTCTGGCCAACCTGTGGCCGACAGGGCCTATTCCCTAGGCCGAGGCGGCCGGCTCTGCGGCAGGCTCCACAGCCGGTTCCTTCGGCGCGACGACACGAGGAGCGAGCTCCGCGTTCTCCAGGACGTCCCTGAGGTGTTTCTCGGCGACCGGGAGGGCGTCGGCGATCGTGATCTCGCGGCCCGTCTCGTACGAGAGTGAGGTCACGCCCGCGTCCCGGATGCCGCAGGGCACGATCCGGTCGAACCAGGTGTTGTCCGGATTCACGTTCAGCGCGAAGCCGTGCATGGTCACGCCCTTGGCGACCCGGATGCCGATCGCTGCGAGCTTGCGGTCCTCGCGGCGCTGGCCCGCGTTGGACGGCGCGTACTCGGGCCCGTTCAGCCGGGGGTCGAACTCCTCGTCGTGCAGCCGGGGGTCGAAGTCCAGGGAGAGCCCGCCGACCGCCGGGCGGTCCTCGACCGGGTCGCCGAGGACCCAGACACCGCTGCGGCCCTCGACCCGGCTGGTCACCACGCCGAACTCCGCGGCCGTGCGGATCAGCGCGTCCTCCAGACGACGGACATGGGCGACCACGTCCACCGGCCGGGGAAGCTTCAGGATCGGGTAGCCGACGAGCTGCCCAGGACCGTGCCAGGTGATCTTCCCGCCACGGTCGACGTCGATGACGGGGGTGCCGTCCAGCGGGCGTTCGCTCTCCGTGGTACGCCGTCCCGCCGTGTAGACGGGCGGGTGCTCGAGGAGCAGGCAGGTGTCGGGCACGGCGTCCTCGAACCGGGCGGCGTGCACCTCGCGCTGCTTCTGCCAGGCCTCCTGGTAGTCGACCGCTTCCTCGCCGAAGCCCAGCCGGACGAACCGCAGCTCACTCACTCGGGTGCCTCCCTACTCGCGGTGCCGGAGGACCGGAGGGTGTCCCCGGAGCCGCGCCACCTTGCATGTGCGCCCTGAGCCACTGTACGACCGCTCCGGAACACGGAGCCGGGCAGGTTACGGGCAGGGCGCTTCCCGTCAGCGGTCCGACAATTCTCACACGATCGGATGAACGTGGAGCGAAGGGCGTCGGCGCCACTGTCAGGGCGGTTAAGTTCGCGCCGTTCCTTGACGGGCTCGCCCGCTCCCACTTGTGGGGGAGCCCGTAAGGGCTGCCCGCCCGGCGCCGAAGGCAGGAGACCTTACAGCTGATGTCGGAACGACCTCCGCAGCGCACCCCTAACCGGCGGCTCGCTGCCCTCATCGCGGAGGCCGGGTTCTCCCACGCGGGCCTGGCCCGCAGGGTGGACCAGCTCGGCCTCGAACACGGGCTCGACCTGCGATACGACAAGACCTCGGTGACCCGCTGGCTGCGCGGCCAGCAGCCCCGGGGCACCACCCCCGCGCTGATCGCCGAGGTCTTCACCCGGCGGCTCGGCCGCAGGCTCTCCGCGCAGGACCTGGGGCTGGACGCGTGCGCCCCCGTCTACGCGGGCCTGGAGTTCGCGGCCACGCCCGCAGAGGCAGTCGACATCGTCAGCGGGTTGTGGCGCAAGGACTCGGGCAGCCACGCGGAGCTGCGCAAGATCGCCTTCACACCCGCCGGCCTGGTCGTCCCCAGCAGGGACTGGCTCATCGGGCGCGCCGACGAATGGGTCGGCCGCGGTGAGTCGCCGACCCGCGTGAACGGCGCCACCGGTCTGCCCGCTCCACGTGTGCCCACCGAGGCCGACGGCACCCGGGACCCGCACGGGCTCCACCAGACGATCGGGGCGGGTGCCCCCGGCGCGGTGCGCACAGCGGGTGTCCACGGCGTGCGGGCCGGCGGTCCCCGCGGCCCCGGCTCCACCCGCCCGCCCGCACCGGTGGCGCCGCCCCTGGGCGTCCCGCGCCAGCGGCAGACCGACCGCAGCGCGGGCGAACGGGTCGGCAGCGGCGACGTCGCCGCCCTGCGCTCGGTGTGCGAGCTCTTCCGCACCCTGGACCACGCCTACGGCGGCGGCCACGCGCGCCAAGCCCTCATCCGGTATCTGGAACACGAGGCGGAGCCCATGCTCCGGGGGAGCTACGGCGAGACGACGGGCCGCCGGCTGTTCGCCGCCGCGGCCGATCTGACCCGGCTGGCGGGATGGACCTCGTACGACATCGGGGCGCACGGTCTCGCCCAGCGCTACTTCGTCCAGGCGCTGCGGCTCGCCCAGGCCGCCGGGGACCGGGCGTACGGTGCCTTCGTCCTGATCACCATGAGCCGGCAGGCGATCCATCTGGGGCACGGCCGGGAGGCCGTCCAGCTCGCCCGCGTCGCCCAGCAGGGCATCGGCTCCTCCGTGCCGCCCGTCGTCCTGGCCCTGCTGCACGCGGTCGAGGCGCGCGGACACGGTGTGCTCGGCGAGACCAGGGCCTGCGCCGCCGCGCTGGCGCGGGCGGAACGCGCACTGGGGATCTCCCGGCCCGGGGACGAGGTGCCGCACTGGGCCCGCCACTTCGACGAGGCCCAGCTCGCCGACGAGTTCGGCCACTGCCACCGCGACCTGCAGCAGTACCGCGCCGCCGCCCAGCACGCCGAGCGGTCCCTCCAGCTACGCGCACCGGCGTACGCCCGGAGCAGACTGTTCTGCCGGGTGGTGCTCGCATCCGCGCGGCTCGGGCTCGGTGAGCTGGACCAGGCGTGCCTGCTGGGTGCCGAGGCGGCCCAGCAGGCCGCCGAGATGAGGTCGGTGCGCGCGACGGAATACGTTCGGGACTTCGAACGCCGTCTGGAGCCGTACCGGGACGCCGTCGCGGTACGGGGATACCGCGACCGGGTCGCCGCGCTGGGCTGACCCGGCCCGGCCTACGCGGCGGCGGGCAGCTCCGTCCCGTCCGCCGGTCCCCGGCGTACCCCCAGATCGGTGAGGATCGCCGAGGCGGCGCGCCTGCCCGAGCGCAGGGCGCCCCGGACCGTGCTGGCGTCGCGGTGGTCGCCGCACACGTACAGCCCGGCCAGGAGCCGGACCGGCCGCTGCTGATCGTGCGGCGGTGGCATGGCCGGTACCGCCTCCGGGTCATGACGGGCGGCCAGCAGCTCCCAGTCGTCGGTGGGCGTGCCGTACAGCCTGGCGAGGTGCGCGCGCACCTCGCCGTCGAGGTCCGGGGGCGGGGTGCCGAGCACCGTCGAGGTGATCAGGGCCCGGCCGTGCGGGGCGCGCGAGGGGTCGACCTCGCTCATCACGGCGGTGTGCGAGACCGGCCCCGAGCGGTCCGCGTCCAGCAGCAGGCGGCCCCCGGCCGACGGAGCCTCGGCCGCGGTGTGGTGCAGCACGGTCACCGGGTGGAACGCGGGCGTCCGCAGCCCCGGCAGCAGTTCGGCGGCGGCTCCCGCACCGGTGGCCAGCAGGAGCGAGCGGCAGCCGAGCTCGCCGTGCTCCTTGGTGCGTACGGAGGTGATGTCGGCGGCCGTCACATGGACCCCCGTGCGTACGGTTCCGGGCGGCAGGGTGGCCGCCAGCAGCTCGGGCAGCGTGGCCGAGCCACCCGCGGGCACGCAGAGCCGGCCGCGTGCGTGATCGCGGAGGGTGAGGTCGGCCATGCGGCTCGACGTGGTGAGCCCGGGATCGCCCAGCAGCGCGGAGAGCAGGGGGCGCAGGAAGCCTTCGACGGCACGGGGCGAGAGGCCACGCGCCGACAGGGCCTCGAGGGCGGCCCGGTCGGGCCGGGCCAGGATCCGGGACTCCGGAGTGGCCGCGAGACGGGCCAGCCAGGCACCGAGCCTGGCCTGTTCGATCGCCCCGCCCAGGGGCGCGTGAGGGGCGCTCGGTCGGGAGCGCACGGCACGCAGCGCGCCCCGTGCGCTCCGTACGTCGCCGGCGCGGTACTGCCGCCCCCCGCTGTGCACGAGCACCCCGGGAGCGAAGTCCCGCAGCACCAGGCCGCCGAGACCCGGAGTGGTGCTCAGCTCCGGATACGCGGAATTGAGCAGCGGCCCCAGATGGTCGAGCCGGAACCCGTCCACCTCGTCGGTCGCCATCCGGCCGCCCACGTGCGCAGCGGCCTCCAGAACGCTGACGCCCACCCCTGCGCCGATCAGCTGGTGGGCCGCCGACAGGCCGGCGATCCCGGCCCCGATGATGACCACATCCGCGTGGTCTGCTGTGTGTGCCGTGAGCACGTGCCCCTCCCCGAGTCGGTGCGGCTGGTGGGGGGCTATTGCCCCCGACAGGCCCCCGGAATACCCGAGTTCGGGTCGAGGCTAGGTGTATGGCCGATTGAGGCACAGTCGCACGCACCCCGGGCACCGGGGCACGGGGTCGCACGGCGCCCCGGCGCCGGGGTCCCCGGCGGACCAGGCCGTGGTCAGCGCAGTGCGGAGCGGATCGCGTCGTCGATTCCGGGAAAGGCGAACGCGAAGCCCGAGTCGAGAAGTTGGCCGGGCAGCACCCGCTGGCTGCCCAGGACGTCCCCGGCGAACTCCCCGAGCGCGACCTTCAGCGCGGGCGCCGGGGCGGTGAACAGGGTCGGGCGCCGCAGCACCCGCCCCATGGCGGCCGTCACCTGGCCGTTGGTGACGGGGGACGGGCCCGTCAGATTCACCGGGCCGGACAGCGTCTCCGTGTCCAGGATGTGCCGCAGTGCCGCGATCTGGTCGTGCAGCGCGATGAAGCTCCAGTACTGCCGGCCGTCGCCCATCCGCCCGCCGAGCCCCGCCTTGAACAGCGGGAAGAGCCGGCCCCAGGCCCCGCCCTGCCGGGAGACGACCAGTCCGGTCCGGGCGTGGACCGTGCGGACGCCCGCTTCCTCGGCGGGAGCCGTGGCCTCCTCCCACTCCACGCACACGGAGGGCAGGAAGCCGTCGCCGGGCGGCGCGCTCTCGTCGACGGCACGGTCACCGGTGTCGCCGTAGAAGCCGATGGCGGACCCGGACAGCAGTACCTTCGGCGGGGTGTCCAGGGAGGCCACCGCCTCGGCGACGGCCGCGGTGCCCAGCACCCGGCTGTCGCGGATCTCCCGCTTGTAGGCGTCGGTCCACCGGTGGTCCCCGACCCCCGCGCCGGCGAGGTGGACGACCGCGTCGCATCCGACCAGGCCCGCCACATCGACGTACTGGCGCTTCGGGTCCCACTCCACCTCGTCGCCGGTGGTGGGCGGACGGCGCACCAGGCGCACCACCTCGTGCCCGTCGGCGCGCAGCGAGCGCACCAGGGCCGCTCCGATGAGTCCGGACGATCCGCTGACGGCGATACGGGAGGGCGGCATGGAGCCATCCTGCCCCATGCATCACGCGGGATGCTGCAGGGCAGAGTGATTCCATGATCCCGTTCTCCCCGTGTCCCGTCCGTCGCGCCGTGCCCGGGGACGGCGACGCCCTGGGGAAGCTCGACCGGGCCACGTGGTCGACGCTGCACGCGGTGCAGCCGAGGCCCCAGCCGCCCTACGAACCGTTCTTCGACGAGCGGCACCGGCCCGAGGACGTGCTCGTCGCCGAGACCGACGTTCCGGATGGTGGACCGCGCCTGGCCGGGTACATCCGGATCGTCCCGCCCACCCCGCTGGCCTGCAACGCGCATGTGCGGCAGATACAGGGGCTGGCGGTGGCCGAGTGGGCGCGCGGGTCAGGCGTCGCGCGGGCCCTGCTGCGGGCCTCGTTCGCCGAAGCGCGGCGGCAGGGGGCGAACCGGATCACGCTGCGCGTGCTCGGGCACAACGCTCCGGCACGCGCGCTGTACACCGGCGAGGGGTTCGTGGTGGAGGGCGTGCTGAGCGGCGAGTTCTTCCTGCAAGGGCGCTACGTCGACGATGTACTGATGGGCCGTCCGCTCGCTCCGTGAACAGCCGGGGCGGCGCGTTCAGACCGTGCCGAAACGGTCCCAGAGCGCGGGGAAGCGCGCAGCCAGCGCCGCGTCGTCCTCGAAGCCGACCGGGGTCCCCACCGGCTCCGTGGGCTGGGGTGGCAGCCCCAGGTCGGGGGCGACCACCCCGGTGAGCTGCTCGTAGGCCTCGTCGGCGGCGTAGCCGAGGTCCTCGCCGTCCCCGTCGATCTCCTCGTCGAAGTCGTCGAGCAACTCGGCCAGGCTGTCCGGGTCGTGCACCGCGTCCTCGAAGACCTCCCGGCCCTGCCCGATCAGCCAGCAGCGGAAGTAGTCGAACGCGTCGTCGCTCGCCCCACCCAGCAGTACGGCCGCCGCGCCCCACAGGTCCCAGCTGTACGCACGGTTGTAGCGGGCCTCGAAGTGCCGGGCGAAGTCCAGCACGGAGTCGGGATCGAGTTGCACCAGCCGTTCGACGAGCAGGTCGGCGTGGTCCTCGGGGTCGCCCTCGGCGGCCTCGCGGGTGCTGTCGATGATCTCCCAGAACTCCGTCTCGTCCATCACGGGTCCAGCATCTGCCCCGACGGCTGGCGATGCACGCCCAGACACCGAAATGATGCCTCCGGCATCACTTCCGGGCCACTTCAGCGGTAGAGCTCGCGCAGTCGTTCGCCGGTATCGGCAAAGCGTTCGCGCAGAGCGGCGGGCGCGAGGACCTCCACCTCGGGTCCGAGCGCGAGCAGCTGGTCGTACGCCACCTCCTCGGACTCGACCGGCAGGACGACCGTGCGCCGGCCGTTGCCGTCCGGGTCCGTAGCCCCGGCCAGCGCCTCGTCGGCGGCGGCCCGGTCCATGACGTGCGACAGCCGCCGTACGCCTTCCGCCGACAGCCGTACGGTCACCTCGGCACGCAGGATCGACCGGGCGAACTGCGCGGCCCGCTCCTCCCAGAAGCGCGGCAGGTCGAAGTCCTCGTCCCGTACGAAGCGGGTCTCCGACACGGCGACGGAGGTGAACCTGTCGATCCGGTACACCCGGAAGTCGTCACCGGCCCGGGCGCAGAGATACCAGACCCCGGCCTTCAGGACGAGTCCGTGCGGAGCCAGCTCCCGCCCCACCTCGTCGTCCGACGGCCGGCGACGGTAGCGGGCCCGGACCAGCCGGTCGTCCCAGACGGCCTCCGCGACGGAGGGCAGCAGTTCGGGGGTGGCCGGATCGTGGTACCAGCCGGGGGCGTCCAGATGGAAGCGCTGGGCGGCGGTGTGCGAGGCGTCGCGGAGCGAGGGGAGCAGCGCGGCCGAGACCTTCAGCCGGGCGGCAGAAGCGGCGTCGTCGAGCCCCATCTCGCGCAGCGCGGACGGCAGCCCGGACAGGAAGAGGGCCTCGGCCTCGTGACGGGCCAGCCCGGTGAGCCGGGTCCGGTAGCCGCCCACGAGCCGGTAACCACCGGCCCGGCCGCGTTCCGCGTACACGGGCACGCCCGCCTCGGAGAGCGCCTGGGCGTCCCGGGTCACGGTGCGCTCGGACACCTCCAGCTCCGCGGCCAGCTCGGCGGCGGTCATGGAGGGCCGGGACTGCAGGAGCAGCACCATCTTGATGAGCCGGGCAGCACGCATGGACCCATTGTGGGGTGGTGCGGCCAGGCGCGGCGGGGGCGGGCACCGGACGACCGGTACCCGCCCCCGCGCGGACTCACATCCCGTACTTCTCCCGGGCCTCCTTGACCTTCGAGGCCGGGATCTCGCCGCGACGGGCCAGCTGGGCCAGCGCGGCGACCGCGACGGACCGGGCGTCGACGCCGAAGTGGCGACGGGCGCCCTCGCGGGTGTCGGAGAGGCCGAAGCCATCCGTGCCCAGCGAGGACCAGTCCTGCTCCACCCACTGGCTGATCGAGTCCGGGACCGCGCGCATCCAGTCGCTGACCGCGAGCACGGGGCCCGGCGCGCCGGAGAGCGCCTGGGTCACGTAGGGCACGCGCTCCTCGCCGCGGAGCAGCGCCTCGTCGGACTCCAGGGCGTCGCGGCGCAGCTCGCCCCACGAGGTGGCGGACCAGACGTCGGCCGTGACACCCCAGTCGGCGGCCAGCAGCTCCTGGGCCTCCAGGGCCCAGTGGATCGCCGTACCGGAACCGATCAGCTGGAGGCGCGGTGCGTCCGCCGCGGCGGACGTGCCCTCCTTGAAGCGGTACAGGCCCTTGACGATGCCCTCCTCGACGCCCTCGGGCATCGCGGGCTGCTGCTTCGGCTCGTTGTAGACCGTCAGGTAGTAGAAGACGTTCTCGGCGTCCGGGCCGTACATCCGGCGCAGACCGTCCTTGACGATCACCGCGATCTCGTACGCGAACGCCGGGTCGTAGTTGAGCGACGCCGGGTTGGTGGACGCGATCAGGTGCGAGTGGCCGTCCGCGTGCTGCAGGCCCTCACCCGTCAGGGTCGTACGGCCGGCCGTGGCGCCGACGATGAAACCCTTGCCGAGCTGGTCGGCGAGCTGCCACATCTGGTCGCCGGTCCGCTGCCAGCCGAACATCGAGTAGAAGATGTAGAACGGGATCATCGTCTCGCCGTGCGTCGCGTACGACGTGGAGGCGGCGATGAAGTCGGCCATGGCACCGGCCTCGGTGATCCCCTCGTTGAGGATCTGGCCGTCCTTGGCTTCCTTGTAGTACATCAGCTGGTCGCGGTCGACCGGCTCGTACGTCTGGCCCATCGGCGAGTAGATGCCGGCCGACGGGAACAAGGACTCCATCCCGAAGGTACGGGCCTCGTCCGGGACGATGGGAACCCAGCGCTTACCGGTCTCCTTGTCCCGCATCAGGTCCTTCACCAGGCGGACGAACGCCATGGTGGTGGCCATCTCCTGTTTGCCCGAGCCCTTGTACAGGGCCTGGAACGCACGCTCCTCCGGCTGGGGCAGCGCCACGGCGTGCACCCGGCGGGCGGGGGCCGGACCGCCGAGAGCGGCACGACGCTCCTGGAGGTAGCGGACCTCGGGGGAGTCGGCGCCGGGGTGGCCGTAGGGGACCAGCCCGTCCTCGAAGGCACTGTCGGGGATCGGGAGGCCGAGCAGCTCGCGCATGCCCTTGAACTCGTCGATCGACAGCTTCTTCATCTGGTGGTTGGCGTTCTTGGACTCGAAGCCCTTGCCGAGCGTGTAGCCCTTGACCGTCTGGGCCAGGATCACGGTCGGCGCACCCTTGTGGGCGAGAGCCGCGCGGTAGGCCGCGTACACCTTGCGGGCCTCGTGACCGCCGCGGGAGCTGTAGAAACACTCCGCGATCTTCGCGTCGCTGAGCAGCTTCGCCAGTTCGGCGAGGGCGGGCTCGGCGCCGAAGAAGTGTTCGCGGATGTAGGCCACGTCGCGCGTCGCGTACGTCTGGAACTGCGCGTCCGGGACCTCGCGGAGACGGCGGACCAGCGCACCCGTGGTGTCGAGCTGGAACAGCTCGTCCCAGGCGCTGCCCCAGAGCGTCTTGACGACGTTCCAGCCGGCTCCGCGGAAGGCGCCCTCGAGCTCCTGGACCACGCGGAAGTTGGCGCGGACCGGGCCGTCGAGCCGCTGCAGGTTGCAGTTGATGACGAAGGTCAGGTTGTCGAGCTGCTCACGGGCCGCGAGGGCGAGGGCGGCGGTCGACTCGGGCTCGTCCATCTCGCCGTCGCCAAGGAAGGCCCAGACGTGCGAGTTCGACGTGTCCTTGATCTTGCGGTTGGCCAGATAGCGGTTGAAGCGTGCCTGGTAGATCGCCGAGAGCGGGCCGAGGCCCATCGACACCGTGGGGAACTCCCACAGCCAGGGCAGCCGCCGCGGGTGCGGGTAGGACGGCAGGCCGTCGCCACCGGACTCCTGGCGGAAGTTGTCGAGCTGCTGCTCGCTGAGGCGGCCGTCGAGGAAGGCGCGGGCGTAGATGCCGGGCGAGGCGTGGCCCTGGATGTAGAGCTGGTCGCCGGAGCCGTCACCTTCCTTGCCGCGGAAGAAGTGGTTGAAGCCCGTCTCGTACAGCCAGGCCGCCGAGGCGAAGGTGGCGATGTGGCCGCCGACGCCGTACCGGGCGCCACGGGTGACCATCGCGGCCGCGTTCCAGCGGTTCCACGCGGTGATCTTCGATTCCATCTCCAGGTCACCGTCGAACGCGGGCTCGGCGGAGGTGGGAATGGTGTTGACGTAATCGCTCTCCAGCAGCTTGGGCAGCGCGATGCCGGCGCCCTCAGCGTGCTGGAGCGAACGCCGCATCAGATATGCGGCGCGGTGCGGGCCCGCGGCCTTGGTGACGGCGTCCAGGGAGGCCGCCCATTCGGCGGTCTCCTCGGGGTCGCGGTCCGGGAGCTGGTCGAGCTCGCTCGGAAGCTTTGCTACGGGGTCGGTCATGATCGCCGCCTTCCGGAGTGGAGGGGGGTGGAGAAGGCCCTGACTGGCAGGACAGGGCGATCGGGCCGGTGGGCCCGCGGATGAACTGTAAGTCGCCGATCGATGATCGATCAAAGGGTGAACGGCAAAACTTCTCGATATGAAGAAAAGTGGCATGCGGTGCCGCGAAACAGGGCACGGAGTGACGGGACCAACGGGGCGAAACGGGCGCTGACCTGCACGGCGGAGCGGGTCGCGTCGCAGATGGGCGACCGTCCGCGGCGCGGTCTCAGGCGCGAGGCGCGCAGCCGAGGACGTGTTCCTTCACCAGTACGGCGATCTGCGGGTCCCGCCGCAGGAACGCCTCGGTCAGCGCCTGGTGCTCCTCGGCGTAGGACTTCTGCACGGTGCCCAGCCACCGGATCGACAGGGCCGTGAACACCTCGATGCCCAGCCCCTCCCAGGTGTGCAGCAGTACGGCGTTCCCGGCGGCCCGCACCATCTCCCGGTGGAAGGCCACCGTGTGCCGCACCTGTGCCTCGCCGTCGGCCAGCCGGTCCGCCTCGTACAGCGCCGCCACATGCGGGGTCAGCACCGAGCAGTCCTCGCCGAGTGCCGGGGCCGCCAGTTCCGCCGCGATCTGCTCGAGCCCGGCCCGCACGGGGTAGCTCTCCTCCAGATCGGCCGCGGTGAGATTGCGGACCCGCACCCCCTTGTTGGGCGCCGACTCGATCAGCCGCAGCGTCTCCAGCTCGCGCAACGCCTCGCGCACGGGCGTCTGGCTGACCTCCAGCTCGGTGGCGATACGACGCTCCACGATCCGCTCACCCGGCTTCCAGCGCCCGCTGACTATCCCTTCCACGATGTGCTCGCGGATCTGTTCGCGCAGCGAGTGGACGACGGGCGGGGTCATGAGGGCTCCTTCGGGCGAACAAACCGGTGCTGCTCTCCACCGGTACGGCGGCCTCGGGCGACCGGTGGTGTCTAGACAATACGGCGGCGCCCCCGTCCGGAAGGGTTCCGGACGGGGGCGCCGCTGGTGAGGCTGGTTACAGCTGTACTGCTCAGAGGCCGAGCTCGACCTCGAACTCGCCCGCCTCGAGGATCGCCTTGACCGTCGTCAGGTAGCGGGCGGCGTCCGCGCCGTCCACCAGACGGTGGTCGTAGGAGAGCGAGAGGTACGTCATGTCACGGACGCCGATGACGGTGCCCTCGGCGGTCTCGATGACCGCCGGACGCTTGACGGTGGCGCCGATGCCCAGGATGGCAGCCTGGTTCGGGGGCACGATGACCGTGTCGAACAGCGCGCCGCGCGAACCGGTGTTGCTGACGGTGAAGGTGGCACCGGACATGTCGTCCGGGGTGAGGCCGCCACCGCGGGCCTTGCCGGCCAGCTCGGCGGTCTTCTTCGCGATACCGGCGATGTTCAGGTCGCCCGCACCCTTGATGACCGGGGTCATCAGACCCTTCTCGGCGTCCACGGCGATGCCGATGTTCTCCGAGTCGAAGTACGTGATGGTGCCCTCGTCCTCGTTGATCCGGGCGTTGACGACCGGGTGGGCCTTCAGCGCCTGGGCCGCCGCCTTCACGAAGAACGGCATCGGGGACAGCTTGACGCCCTCGCGCGCGGCGAAGGCCTCCTTGGCCTGGTTGCGCAGCTTCATCAGCTTGGTGATGTCGACCTCGAGAACCGTGGTCAGCTGGGCCTGCGAGTGCAGCGCCTTCATCATGTTGTCGCCGATGACCTTGCGCATGCGGGTCATCTTGACCGTCTGACCGCGCAGCGGGGACGCCTCGAGCTTCGGCGCGGCCTTGGCCGCCGCGGGGGCGGCGGCAGCCGGAGCCGGAGCGGCAGCGGCGGCCTTGGCGGCCTCCGCGGCGGCGACGACGTCCTGCTTGCGGATACGGCCACCGACGCCGGTGCCCTTGACCGCGCCCAGGTCGACGCCGTTCTCGGCGGCGAGCTTGCGGACCAGTGGCGTGACGTACGCGCCGTCGTCACCGGCAGGCGCGGCGGGGGCGGCCGGGGCGGCTGCAGCCGGAGCCGGTGCAGGAGTTGCCGGAGCCGGAGCCGGAGCCGGAGCGGCGGGCGCGGCCGGTGCTGCCGGAGCGGGGGCGGCCGGAGCCGGTGCCGGGGCGGCAGGGGCGGGAGCCGCAGCGGCGGGGGCCGGGGCCGCGGCGGGCGCCGGGGCGGCGGCCGGAGCGGCACCCGGAGCACCGATGACGGCGAGCTTGGCACCGACCTCGGCGGTCTCGTCCTCGCCGACGACGATCTCCAGCAGCACACCGGCGACCGGTGCGGGGATCTCGGTGTCGACCTTGTCCGTGGAGACCTCGAGCAGGGGCTCGTCCTCCGCGACCTCCTCGCCGACCTCCTTCAGCCAGCGGGTGACGGTGCCCTCGGTGACGCTCTCGCCGAGCGCCGGAAGGGTGACGTCGGTGCCGGAGGCACCACCGGCCGGAGCGGCGGCGGGAGTCTCGGCGGCAGGGGCCTCGGCAGCGGGCTCCGGGGCCTCGGCGGCCGGAGCGGCAGCAGGGGTCTCGGCAGCGGGGGTCTCGGCGGCCGGAGCCTCGGCGGCGGCGGGCGCGCCCGAGCCGTCGTCGATGACCGCCAGCTCGGCGCCGACCTCGACGGTCTCGTCCTCGGCGACCTTGATGGACGCGAGCACACCCGAGGCGGGCGCGGGGATCTCGGTGTCGACCTTGTCGGTCGAGACCTCGAGCAGCGGCTCGTCGGCCTCGACGCGCTCGCCCTCGGCCTTCAGCCAACGGGTGACAGTGCCCTCGGTGACGCTCTCGCCGAGCGCCGGAAGGGTTACGGAAACCGACATGGTTTCAGTTGCTCCTTACGAATGTGCGGAAGTGGTCGGTCGTCCCCGGGACTGGATCAGTCGTGGGAGTGGAGAGGCTTGCCGGCCAGGGCCAGGTGCGCCTCGCCCATCGCCTCGTTCTGCGTCGGGTGGGCGTGGATGAGCTGCGCGACCTCGGCCGGCAGCGCCTCCCAGTTGTAGATCAGCTGGGCTTCGCCGACCTGCTCGCCCATACGGTCACCGACCATGTGGACGCCGACCACGGCACCGTCCTTGACCTGGACGAGCTTGATCTCGCCCGCGGTCTTCAGGATCTTGCTCTTGCCGTTGCCCGCGAGGTTGTACTTGAGGGCGACGACCTTGTCCGCACCGTAGATCTCCTTGGCCTTGGCCTCGGTGATGCCGACGGAGGCGACCTCGGGGTGGCAGTACGTCACCTTCGGCACGCCGTCGTAGTCGACCGGAACGGTCTTGAGGCCGGCGAGACGCTCCGCCACCAGGATGCCCTCGGCGAAGCCGACGTGCGCGAGCTGGAGGGTCGGGACCAGGTCACCGACGGCCGAGACCGTCGGGACGTTGGTCTGCATGTACTCGTCGACGAGGACGTAGCCGCGGTCCATCGCGACGCCCGCCTCCTCGTACCCCAGACCCTGCGAGACCGGGCCGCGGCCGATCGCGACCAGCAGCACCTCCGCCTCGAAGGTCTTGCCGTCGGCGAGGGTCACCCGCACGCCGTCCTGCGTGTACTCGGCCTTGTCGAAGAAGGTGCCGAGGTTGAACTTGATGCCGCGCTTGCGGAACGCGCGCTCAAGGAGCTTGGAGCTGTTCTCGTCCTCGACCGGGACCAGGTGCTTCAGACCCTCGACGATGGTGACGTCGGTGCCGAAGGACTTCCACGCCGAGGCGAACTCGACGCCGATGACGCCGCCGCCCAGGACGATCGCGGACTTCGGCACACGGTCCAGCTTCAGAGCGTGGTCCGAGGAGATGATGCGGTTGCCGTCGATCTCCAGGCCGGGCAGCGACTTCGGCACGGAGCCGGTCGCCAGCAGCACGTGGCGGCCCTGGACGCGCTGGCCGTTCACATCCACCGAGGTGGGCGACGAGAGCCGTCCCTCACCCTCGATGTAGTGCACCTTGCGCGAGGCGATGAGACCCTGCAGACCCTTGTACAGGCCCGAGATCACGTCGTCCTTGTACTTGTGGACGGCCTCCATGTCGATGCCCTCGAAGGTGGCCTTCACGCCGAACTGCTCGGCCTCACGGGCCTGGTCGGCGATCTCGCCGGCGTGCAGCAGCGCCTTCGTGGGGATACAGCCGTTGTGCAGGCAGGTGCCGCCGACCTTGCCCTTCTCGATCAGTGCGACGTCCAGGCCCAGCTGAGCTCCGCGCAGGGCCGCGGCGTAACCGCCGCTACCACCGCCGAGGATCACTAGGTCGAAAACGGTGCTGGCGTCGTTCGCCACGTCACGTCCTCCATGCATGTGCGCCGTATGCCGGGCCCCGTCGCTGGGGTGTGACCGGCCGGTCGGCTGGTGTTCGGCCGCTTGCGTTATTCGGCCCTGTGGTGGGGGCCCTGTCCTGCCGAGAACCCATCTTCGCACTTGTTGCGGGCGAACGGGACGCGGGCCCCTGCTCCGGGCCGGACGAGGATCCGGGCCGGGCGGTTACCGATGTGGGCAGATCTCCGGAAAAACGCCGGGTCGCGCCCACCCGGGATGAACGCTCACGGCCCCGGACGTATGCCCGGGGCCGTCCACGCAGCGAGTGAACCTCGCGAGGGGTCGCATGCGGGCCCCGGCTCCGGACTCAGCCGAGGTCGCCGTCCGCGGTGCGCTCCGCCAGCCGCACCAGGGTGCGGACCGCGGAACCGGTGCCGCCCTTGGGCGTGTAGCCGTACGGCGCGCCCTCGTGGAAGGCCGGGCCCGCGATGTCCAGGTGCGCCCAGGCGATGCCCTCGCCCACGAACTCCTGCAGGAAGAGACCGGCCACCAGGCCACCGCCCATCCGCTCGCCCATGTTGGCGATGTCGGCGGTCGGGGAGTCCATGCCCTTGCGCAGGTCGGCGGGGAGAGGCATCGGCCAGGAGGCCTCGCCGACCTCCTCGGCGATCTCGTGGATCGACGTACGGAAGGCGTCGTCGTTGGCCATCACACCGAAGGTGCGGTTGCCGAGTGCGAGGACCATCGCGCCCGTGAGGGTCGCGACGTCGACGATCGCGTCCGGCTTCTCCTCGGAGGCGCGGGTCAGCGCGTCGGCGAGGACCAGACGGCCCTCGGCGTCGGTGTTGAGGACCTCGACGGTCTTGCCGCTGTACATGCGCAGCACGTCGCCGGGGCGGGTGGCGTTGCCGGACGGCATGTTCTCGGCGAGGGCCAGCCAGCCGGTGACGTTGACCCGCAGGCCGAGGCGGGCGGCGGAGACGACGGCGGCGAACACGGCGGCGGCACCGCTCATGTCGCACTTCATCGTCTCGTTGTGCCCGGCCGGCTTGAGCGAGATGCCGCCCGAGTCGTACGTGATGCCCTTGCCGACCAGCGCGAGCGTCTTCTCCGCCTTGGGATGGCTGTAGGACAGCCTGACCAGGCGCGGGCCGTGCGTGGAGCCCTGGCCGACGCCGAGCAGACCACCGAAGCCGCCCTTGACGAGCGCCTTCTCGTCCAGGACCTGCACCTTGACGCCGTGCTCCTTGCCGACCGCGGTGGCCACGGCGGCGAAGGACTCGGGGTACAGGTCGTTCGGCGGGGTGTTGATCAGGTCTCGGGCCCGGTTGATCTCCTCGGTGACCGCCACGGCGCGCTCGGCGGCCGCCTTGAAGGCCTTGTCACGCGGCTTGGCGCCCAGCAGGGCGACCTCGGCGAGCGGAAGCTTCACGTCGGACCTGGCGCCCTTGGGGGCGAGCTTGTTCTCGCCGCCCTGGTACGCGGTGAAGGCGTACGCCCCCAGCAGGGCGCCTTCCGCGATGGCCCCGGCGTCCTCGGCGGACTCCGTCGGCAGCGCGAAACCGGCCTTCTTCGAACCCTTCAGCGCACGCGCGGCGCTGCCCGCGGCCCGGCGCAGCGCCTCGGCGTCGTACGCGCCGTCCTTCGCCGGGACCGGGCCGAGCCCGACCGCGAGGACGACGGGGGCCTTGAAGCCGGACGGGGCGGGGAGCTTGGTCACCTCGCCCTCGGCACCGGAGGCGCCCAGGGTCTCCAGGACGGTGGCGAGCTTGCCGTCGAACGCCTTGTCCACAGCCTCGGCGCCCGGTGCGACGACCAGGTTCCCGGACTTGGACCCAGCGCCCTTGGCGATACCGACGACGAGTGCGTCGGCGCGCAGCGTCGCCGCACCTGAGGTGCTGAGAGTGAGAGCAGTCACGGTGGTGAATTCTCGCTTCCGTTGAGTTGTGTGCCGGTCTGTGACGGCCGAGGGGTAGGCCGACCGTGCCCGGCGCATCGTAGATCCCGCCGCAATGCGCCGGTGACGAGCCTACGCGCGCCCGCGCCCCGGGCTCACGGGGGCGGGCCGTACGGGTGCGGGCCCCGGACGTCGGGCCCGGTGCCCGCGGACAGCCCTCAGCCCAGCGACAGTGCCAGCAGGGCCACTGTCCCCGCCGTCTCCTCCAGTGCGCCGAACACGTCGCCCGTCACCCCGCCGAAGCGCCGCACACAGTGACGCAGCATCAACTGCGCGGCCCCCAGGCCCGCCAGGGCCGCGAGGGTGAGGTGCAGTGCGGCGCCGTAGCCGCCCAGCAGGGCGCCCGCCCCCGCGCAGCACACGACCGCCGCGCAGGCCACGGCCGCCGCGCCCCCGGGCGGGACGGTGCCCGCGACCGCCGCGCCGAGGCCCGTCGGCCGGGCGGACGGGACGCCACGGCGTGAGGCCAGCGTGAGCGCGAGCCGGGCCGTGACGGCGGCGGCGACCGTGCCCAGGGCGCCGTCCGCCCAGCCGCGTCCGTACAGCTCGAAGAGCGCGGCGACCTGCGCCAGCAGCACGAACAGCAGGGTGATCACACCGAACGGGCCGATGTCCGACTGCTTCATGATCCGCAGCGCGTCCTCGGCGGGCTTGGCGCTGCCGAGCCCGTCGGCGGTGTCCGCGAGCCCGTCCAGGTGGAGCCCACGGGTCAGTGCGGCGGGGAGGGCGACGGAGGCGACCGCCGCCGTCAGGGGCCCCGACCCGCCGAGCAGGAACAGCACTCCGGGAACCGCCGCGAGCAGCCCCACCGCGAGTCCGGCGAGCGGGGCGCACAGCATGCCGGTGCGGGCGGTCGCGCGGTCCCAGCGGGACACGCCGACGGGGAGCGCGGTCAGGGTGCCGAAGGCGAAGCGCAGGCCGTGGCTGTTCAGGGAGGTCACCGCGCGCAGGCTAGCCGGTGCGGTGGCGCGTCGGATCGGTCAGAGTGACCCGAAGCCGCATATACGGGTCTCCGGGTGGAGGTGGCATGGGTCACTGGTTGCAGGACAACATCGTCGAGCCGGGCAAACTCCCGCTGCTGCTCGCCCTGGGCGCCTTCGTGCTGACCTTCACCGTCACCCGGGTGATCACCCGGATGATCAGGGCGGGGAAGGGCCCGTTCCGCGACATCAGGCCCGGCGGTGTGCACGTCCATCACGTGGTGCCCGGTGTCGTGCTCACGGTGGTCGGCGGCTTCGGCGCGGTGGCCGGCGGCCGGCACGGCGTCGCCGCCGGGATCCTCGCGGTGGTCTTCGGGATCGGGGCCGGCCTGGTCCTCGACGAGTTCGCGCTGATCCTGCACCTGGACGACGTGTACTGGTCCGAGGAGGGCCGCCAGAGCGTCGAGGTCGTGGTCCTCACCGCCTCGCTCGTCCTGCTCGTCCTCGCCGGCTTCTCACCGCTGGGCGTGGACGAGCTGAGCGGGGAGCAGCAGCAGAACCGGCTGGGGGCCGTCCTGACCTACGTCGTCAACTTCGGCTTCGTGCTGACCGCCCTGTTCAAGGGCAAGGCCCGGATGGCGGTGATCGGCACCCTCGTCCCGTTCATCGCGGTGATCGGCGCGCTCCGGCTGGCGCGGCCGGCCTCGCTCTGGGCGAAGCGCTTCTACCGCCGCCGCCACCGGGCCCGCGCCAAGGCGGTGCTGAGGGCGTACCACCACGATGTGCGCTGGGCGGGACCGCGACGCAGGTTCCAGGACCTGATCGGCGGGGCCCCGGACCGGGCCCCGCTGCCGGGATCCCGCCCCGGCGGCGGAACCTGAAGCCCCTCAGGCGGTCGTGTCCGCCGGCTCCGCGTCCTCGGCCGGCTCCTCGGCGGGTTCCGGCGTACGCTCGGGCAGCTCCGCCGCCAGAGCGGCCGCGGCCTGGACGAGCGGCAGCGCCAGCAGGGCCCCGCTGCCCTCGCCCACCGTCACCCCGTGATCCAGCAGCGGGGTCAGCGCCATCCGGTCCAGCGCCTTCAGCTGGGCCGGCTCCCCGCTGAGCTGACCCGCCAGCCACCAGTCCGGGGCCCGGAAAGCCGCCCGCTGAGCCACCAGCGCACACGCCGCCGAGACCACGCCGTCCAGCACCACGGGCATCCGGCGCACCGCGCTCTGCAGCAGGAAGCCCGTCATGGCCGCCAGGTCCGCGCCGCCCACGGCGGCCAGCAGTTCGAGCTGGTCACCGAGGACCGGCCGGGCCCGCCGCAGCGCGTCCCGGACCGCCGCGCACTTGCGCATCCACGCCAGGTCGTCGATGCCCGCACCGCCACGTCCGGTGACCACCGAGGCGTCCGTACCGCACAGGGCGGCGATCAGCGTCGAGGCCGCCGTCGTACCGCCGACACTCAGATCGCCCAGCACCACGAGATCGGTGCCGGAGTCGGCCTCCTCGTCGGCGATGCGCATCCCGAGCCGTACGGCCTGCACGGCCTCCTCGGCCGTCAGCGCGTCCTCGACGTCGATCCGGCCGCTGCCGCGCCGCACCCGGTGACGTACGACGACGTCGGGCAGCAGCTCCGCATCACAGTCCAGGCCGGCGTCCACGATCCGCACGGGGACGGAGAAGCGGCGGGCCAGCACGGCGACGGGGCTCGCACCGTCCAGCGCCGCCCGCACCAGCTCGTGCGCGGTCCCGGCAGCCCGGCCGGACACCTCCAGCTCCGCCACGCCGTGGTCACCGGCGAACAGCACGACGCGCGGCCGCTCGATCGGCTTGACGGGGACCGACTGCTGGGCGGCCGACAGCCATTCACCCAACTCGTCGAGCCGGCCGAGCGCGCCGCCGGGAACGGCGAGCCGCTCCCGGCGTTCCTCGGCATCACGCCGCACGCCCCCGTCGGGGCGTTCGATCAGGTCGGAGAAGTCGTCCAGATTCACGGGGGTCTGCCTCGCGGGGTCGTCACAGGGTGGGCCGGAACCCGCCGGGGGGCTCCTGTCCGGAACAGTACCCGGCACTCCTTCCCGCACCCCCGGTCCGCACCCGCCCGCGCCTCAGCCCCGCAGCACCAGTGCCTGCCCCGCCACCACCAGCAGCACCTGCTCGCACTCGGCCGCGAACCCGGCGTTCAAGCGGCCCAGTTCGTCCCGGAAGCGCCGCCCGGAGGCCGTCGCCGGGACGACACCCGAGCCGGTCTCGTTGGTCACGGCGACGACGGTACGAGGTGTTCCGCGCACCGCGCGGACCAGCTCGGCGACCCGTGCGCGCAGCTCCTCCGCGCCGCCGTCCGCCCACCGGCCGTCGTCCCACGCGCCGACCCGGTCCATCGCGTCCGTCAGCCACAGCGACAGACAGTCGATCAGCAGCGGAGGGCCGTCCTCCGCCAGCAGCCCCGTCAACTCGCAGGTCTCCTCGGTGCGCCATGCGGCAGGCCGGCGCTCCCGGTGCAGTCCGATCCGGGCCTCCCACTCCGCGTCACCTTCGCGCCGGCCGCCCGTGGCGACGTACACCACCTCCGGGAAGGTCTCCAGGCGCTGCTCGGCCTCCACCGACTTCCCCGACCGGGCCCCGCCGGTGACCAGCGTGCGCCGGGGCACCTCGGGCACCGCGGGGTGCGCGCCCACCGGCACCGTCGTCCCGTCCGGCACGGCCCGCGCCCCGCCGGCCGCGAGCCGGCGCTCCAACTCGGCGCCTGGCGGCGCGTCATGGCCGAGATGCACGGCGATCACCTCGGTGGTGGGCCCCACGGCCCCGACGGCCCGCAGCCTGGCCACGGCGTCCGGTCGCGTGATCACATCGCACACGACCATGTCGTACGGCTCCGTCGCCCGGTCGGTCAGACCGGCGGGGGAGGCCCCGGGCGGCAGATAGATCAGACGTTCACCCTCCGGCGACGTCACCTCGTAACCGGTGCCCGGGGCGTCCATGGCCACGGCCCGGATCCGGTGCCCGCTGATCAGGGTCAGCTCCTGTCCGTCCGGGACACGCCCCGCCGGCGGGAGCGAGGCGGGCAGCTCCATCGCGGGCCCGTCATGGGGATGGGTCAGCAGCACCTGCCGAACGGCGGCGAGGGAACGTCCCGCGCGGGCGGCGGCGAACACGGCGCCCGGGGTGAGGTCCAGCAGCAGGGCGTCGTCCACGAGCAGCGAGGTCGCGGCGCGCGCCCCCACGCCGCGGGAGGACGCGCAGACGGCGCAGGGGCAGTCGGGCCGCGGCAGCCCGTCGGGGGCTCCGGTGCCGAGCAGTGTCAGTTCCACGCTCTGATCCTCCCGTGTCCATGTACCACCTGCGCGCCCGGGACACCCACTAGTCTTCGGGGAGCAACGTGACCCAGGAGGCGGACATGGCGTGGACGTGGCGGTTCGAGAAGTCCGACGGTACGGAGACGGAGCCGGCGCTGCAGCCGGAGGAATTCACGACCCAGGGCGACGCGGAGTCCTGGATCGGTGAGTTCTGGAAGGAGCTCCTGGAGGGCGGCGCGGACCAGGTGACCCTCTTCGAGGACGCGACGAGGATCTACGGCCCGATGAGCCTCCAGGCCGACTGAGGCCCGCAGGCCCGCCCGGCAGGTCTCCGGGCGGGCCGCCCTCCCGCGCCCGGACGGCCCCTGACCGGCTCTCAGATCTCGCCCAGGGTGACCTCGGCGGTCTTCGCGGCGTCCCCGCGCGTGTACGTCACCCTGACCTTCTGGCCCGGCTCGTCGCCCGCCAGGGCCTCCGAGAGCGAGGTGATCGTCGTGATCCGGGTGTCGCCGATCCGGGTGATGATGTCCCCGGCGCGCATACCGGCCTTCTCCGCGGCCCCGCCCTTCTCGACGCTGACGATCGCGACGCCGGCCGGCTGGTACGCGTCGTCGACGACGGTACGGCCCGTGATGTTCAGTGCCGCCCGGCCCGAGTCGGTGACCTTCCCGGACTCGATGATCTGGTCGGCGATCGTCCGCACCATGGAGACGGGGATGGCGAAGCCGATCCCGGGCGCCGCGCTGTCACCCAGCTGGGGATCTGTGGCCGCGAGAGTCGGGATGCCGATGACCTCGCTGTCCAGGTTCACCAGGGCGCCACCGCTGTTGCCCGGGTTGACCGCCGCCGAGGTCTGCACCATGTCGGCGAGCGTCGCCCCGGTGCCGCCGGAGCCGCTCTCGCTGACGGTCCGCCCCACGGCCGAGACGATGCCCTGGGTGACGCTGCTGGACAGTCCGAGGGGTGAGCCCATCGCCAGGACGATCTGGCCCACCTCGACCTCGTCGGTGTTCCCGAACTCCGCGGCCCGCAGCCCGTCGGGCGGGTCGTCGAGCTTGATGACGGCCAGGTCCTGCTCAGGATAGGAGAAGACCAGGGACGCCTTGAGCACCTTCTCGCCCGTGGCGACGCTGACGTCGAAGCTCTTGTCGTCGCCCACGACATGGGCGTTCGTGACGATGTGGCCTTGGTCGTCGTAGACGACGCCCGAGCCGAGCCCGTCCCCGGCGCCGATCTGCACGACGGAGGGCAACACGTCCTCGATGACGGCCTGGTACCGGTCCTCCAGGTCGCCGGCGGCCCGTGGGGCCGCCGCCTGCTGGGCCGGGGCGGCGGACGGGGCGGGATCCGGCCCGGTGCATCCTCCCGCCAGGGCGAGCGCGCAGGCGCCGGCGGCCAGAGGCGTGAGTGAGCGGCGTACCCGGCTGCGGGAGGGAGTGGCGTCCATGCCCGGAGTATCGCCAGGGCCCACGGCGGACGGCCTGCGCTGGTGGGCCGATCAGGCGTACGGCCGTGCGCCGGCGGGGCGGGCGGCCGTGAAACGGCGTCAGCCGCGTACGCCGCACAGGTGCAGCAGCGCGGCCACCCCGCGGTACGGATCGGTCCGTCCCGCCCGGTCCTCGGCGGCGAACACCCGGGCCAGCTCCTCGGGGCCGGGCAGCTCCACCTCGTTGCTCACGTTGTCCGTGAAGACCCGCACGCCGTACCAGGCGTGCAGCGGGGCGGCGATCCCGGCGAGGGTGGCCCGCAGCACCTCGAGCCGGTCCGCCCGGACGTCGAGACCGAGCCTGTTGGTGTACGTGTCCGTGTCGAAAGCCGCGAGGGCCGCGCCGAAGTCCCCGGCCGTCCCCGGCCGCATCGCCAGCGCGTCCGCGTTCCGCACGAGCAGCGAGAGCAGTCCGCCGGGCGCCAGCATCCGTGCCAGGCCGGCCAGCAGCGCGTCCGGCTCCGAGACGTACATCAGCACGCCGTGGCAGAGCACCACGTCGAAGCTGCCGGGCAGGAAGTGCACCCCGGTTTCACGGCCGTCGCCCTCGATGAGGCGCACCCGCTCCCGGATGCCCTCGGGCTCGCCCGCGAGGGACTCCCGGGCCGACCGCAGCATCTCGCCGTCGGACTCGAGGCCCGTCACGGAGTGCCCGGCCCGCGCCAGACGCAGGGCCTGGGTGCCCTGGCCCATGCCGACGTCGAGCACCCGCAGCCGCTGCCCCACGGGGAAACGCGCGGCTATCTGCTCGTCGAGCTGTCTCGCGACGAGCTCCTGGCGGACGGTGTTGCGCAGTCCACCGAGCCCGTCGAGCCACTGGGACGAGACCCCCGTGAAGCCGGAGGTCTCCGTGCTCAGGGCCGCTCTCCCCGCTTGACCTGCGGCTTCGGCAGCCGCAGTCGGCGCATCTGGAGCGTACGCATCAGGCCGTAGGCCACCGCGCCGCGCTTCGGGGTGTCAGGGAAGCGCTGGGCCAGCTGCTTCTTGAGACGGAACCCGAGGCCGATGGAGTCCACGACGATCAGCACGATCACGCCGAGCCAGAGGAGCAGCGAGATGTTCTGGATGTTCTGGACCTGGATCACGCTGAGGATCAGGATGATCACCGCGAGCGGAAGGAAATACTCCGCGATGCAGAAGCGCGAGTCCACGAAGTCACGGACATAGCGGCGCACCGGCCCCTTGTCACGTACGGGCAGGTAGCGCTCGTCGCCCGATGCGAGCGCCTCCCGCTGCCGGGCCATGTCCGCTCGACGCGCTTCGCGCTGGCGCTTCGCGGCCTCCTTGCGATCGGTCGGCGTACCGCTGGAGGCACGTCGGCGCTGCGTCTGGGCCTCGCTGCGCTTGGGGGTGGGGCGACCCTTGGGAGCCTGAGGGTCGCGGGGCTGCTTGGAGAGGTCCGCCGTCACCTTGTTGGTGGGGGCCTTCTCTTCCTTGGAACGGCTACGGAACACAAAACCCAAGGGTACGGGGTCGGCCGCCGGTACCGGGGACCGGCCGGGAACGATCCGGCAACGGCCTGCGTCCCGAAAAGTGTCCCGACAGGGGCAGAACGGACGTTGCCGACGCTTTCCCTGATGTTCGCCTACTCCCTGGGCGGGAGCGGTCACGGGCGGCAGTCGTCCTTGGGTAGGAGCACATCCGCGTCCGAACAGTGCGGTAATAGAGACAGGGCCCGTACTGTGGGTTCTGTTGGAGTGTCGGAGTTCAGTCCGTCAGAAGGGGGCGCGCGAAGCCCATGAGCGGTGTCATGAAGCGTATGGGAATGATCTTCCGCGCGAAGGCAAACAAGGCCCTTGACCGGGCCGAGGATCCGCGCGAGACCCTCGATTACTCGTACCAGAAGCAGCTCGAGCTGCTTCAGAAGGTACGCCGCGGCGTCGCCGATGTGGCGACCTCGCGCAAGCGGCTGGAGCTGCAGCTGAACCAGCTGCAGGGACAGTCGTCCAAGCTGGAGGACCAGGGCCGCAAGGCGCTCGCGCTCGGTCGCGAGGACCTGGCCCGCGAGGCGCTGTCGAGGCGCGCCGCCCTCCAGCAGCAGGTCACCGACCTGGAGACGCAGCACCGGACGCTGCAGGGCGAGGAGGAGAAACTCACTCTCGCGGCCCAGCGTCTGCAGGCCAAGGTCGATGCCTTCCGCACGAAGAAGGAGACCATCAAGGCCACCTACACCGCGGCCCAGGCCCAGACCCGGATCGGCGAGGCCTTCTCCGGCATCTCCGAGGAGATGGGCGACGTCGGCCTGGCGATCCAGCGCGCCGAGGACAAGACCCAGCAGCTCCAGGCACGTGCGGGAGCCATCGACGAGCTGCTGGCCTCCGGCGCCCTCGACGACGCGTCCGGCACGGCGAAGGACGACATCGCCGCCGAGCTGGACCGGATCTCCGGTGGTACGGATGTGGAGCTGGAACTGCAGCGTATGAAGGCCGAACTGGCCGGCGGTTCCGCCGGGCAGCAGCAGGCCATCGAGGGCGGTGCCGAGAACGCGGCCCCGCAGTCGCAGCAGTCCCCGCACAAGTTCGACAAACAGTGAGGGCGGCGTCATGATCGTACGGATCATGGGGGAGGGCCAGGTCGAACTGGCCGACAGTCATGTCGTGGAGCTGAACAAGCTCGACGACATCCTCCTCGCGGAGATGGAGAGCGGTGACGGACCCGGCTTCCGGACCACGCTCCACGCGCTGCTGGACAAGGTGCGCGAGCTCGGCTCGCCGCTCCCCGACGACTCCCTGGAGCCGTCCGAACTGATCCTGCCGTCACCCGACGCCACCCTCGAAGAAGTGCGCTCCATGCTCCGTGACGACGGGCTGATCCCCGGCTGACCGGGCGCGCCCGCTCCACGCTCCCCGCACCGCCCCGCGCCGGCCCCTCCGGCGCGGGGCGGTGCGCTGTGCGCACCTCGTTCCGCTGCCGCCCGGCCCGCCCCGTGGACGACACGCCGTACCGTAGCTCGACGTGACCCCCCTCGGAACCGGGCTCGTGCGCCCCCGCCGCTGGATGCGAGGCCATCCCCTCGCCTTCGACGCCGGCCTCGCGGTGGCCGTGCTCGCCTGCATGCTCAGTGCGTCGTTCGCCGAGCCGAACCCGGGCCGCCACGGGCCCGTCTTCGGGACCCGGGTGCCCGAGGTGTCGAGCGTGGTGCTGATGGTGCTCGGTGCCGGGGCGCTCGTCGTGCGCCGACGAAGGCCCATGACCGTGCTCGCCGTGACCGGGCTGCTGTCCGTCGCCGAGTTCGTCCTCATGGACCCGCCCGCCCCCGTCGTGGTGAGCGCGGTCATCGCGCTCTTCACCGTCGCGGCCAGCACCGACCGCCCCACCACCTGGCGGGTCGGCCTGCTGACCACGGGGGCGCTCGCCATGGCCGCCATGGTGGACGGTTCGACGCCCTGGTACAGCCAGGAGAACCTCGGTGTCCTCGCCTGGACCGGCCTGGCCGGTGCCGCCGGCGACGCGGTACGCAGCAGACGCGCGTTCATCGACGCGATCCGGGAACGGGCCGAACGCGCGGAGCGCACCCGCGAGGAGGAGGCCCGCCGCAGGGTCGCCGAGGAGCGGCTGCGGATCGCCCGTGACCTGCACGACGTCGTCGCCCACCACATCGCCCTGGTCAACGTCCAGGCCGGGGTCGCGGCCCACGTCATGGACAAGCGCCCCGACCAGGCGAAGGAGGCGCTGGCCCACGTACGGGAGGCCGGCCGCTCCGCCCTCAACGAACTACGGACCACAGTCGGGCTGCTGCGCCAGTCCGGCGATCCGGAGGCGCCCACGGAACCTGCCCCGGGGCTCGCCGTCCTCGACGCCCTGGTCGACACCTTCCGTAACGCCGGGCTGCCCGTCGAGGTGGCCCGCACCGACCCGGACAGCCCCCTGCCCGCGGCGGTCGACCTCGCGGCGTACCGGATCATCCAGGAGGCCCTCACCAACGTGCGCAAGCACGCGGGCGCCGACGCCAAGGCCGAGGTGAGCGTCGTGCGCGTCGGGGGGACCGCGGAGATCACCGTGCTCGACAACGGCACGGCGACGCATCCCCGCCCCGGACCGGCCGACGGCGGCGGGCACGGCCTGATCGGCATGCGTGAGCGCGTCACCGCCCTCGGTGGCACCCTCACGGCGGGGCCCCGTTACGGAGGCGGGTTCAGGGTCCATGCGATCCTGCCCGTCACGTCCCGCACACGCGCGTCGGAGGGGCCGGGCGCGGCGGAGACGACGGGGGGACGCGCATGACGCCCATCAAGGTGCTGCTCGCCGACGACCAGGCACTGCTGCGCAGCGCGTTCCGGGTGCTGGTCGACTCGGAGCCCGACATGCAGGTCGTCGGTGAGGCCGCGGACGGGGCCCAGGCCGTCGAACTGGCCCGATCGACCCTCGCCGACGTCGTGCTGATGGACATCCGGATGCCGGGCACCGACGGACTCACCGCCACCAGGATGATCAGCGCGGACCCTGACCTGGCGGGCGTACGGATCGTCATGCTCACCACCTTCGAGGTGGACGAGTACGTGGTGCAGTCCCTGCGCGCCGGCGCCTCCGGCTTCCTGGGCAAGGGCGCGGAACCGGACGAACTGCTCAACGCCATCCGCGTCGCCGCGGCCGGCGAGGCGCTGCTCTCCCCGGTCGCGACCAAGGGCCTCATCGCCAGCTTCCTCGCCCAGGGCGGCAGCGCGGGCGAGAACCCGGACGGCGCGGAGTACTCCGCGCGGCTCGCCGCGCTCACCGGGCGCGAGCGCGAGGTGCTCGTCCAGGTCGCGGGCGGGCACTCCAACGACCAGATCGCCGAGCGGCTGGTCGTCAGTCCTCTCACGGTGAAGACCCATGTGAACCGGGCGATGGCGAAACTGGGCGCACGGGACCGCGCCCAATTGGTCGTCATTGCGTACGAATCGGGCCTGGTCCGCCCCAGGGTGGAGTAGCGGGTGGAGGTCCGGATACTCCAACTGCGGTATGCGGCGGACAGGAAAGCAACCCGGGGGCCGACGTTTTCGCTCACGGGACCGGCGATCGTGTAGGTGGCGGGCTGTGTCCCTGTGAGCACCTGAGTGAGCACCGAACAGCCGCCCATCTGCCGCGTACGCCACAGAAGAGAGACCCACCCATGTCCTGGCTGTCCAGATTCAGCCTCGCGCAACGGGCGCTGATCGGGCTGATCTCGATCGTCGCGCTCGTTTTCGGGGCGATCGCGATACCGCAGCTCAAGCAGCAACTGCTGCCCACCATCGAACTCCCGATGGTGTCGGTGCTGGCCCCCTACCAGGGCGCGTCCCCCGACGTGGTCGAGAAGCAGGTCGTCGAACCCCTCGAGAACGCCATCAAGGCCGTCGACGGCGTGGAGGGCATCACGTCGACCGCCGGTGAGGGAAGCGCCGTCATCATGGCGAGCTTCGACTTCGGCGACGAGGGCACCAAGCAGCTCGTCGCGGACATCCAGCAGGCGGTGAACCGGGCGGGCAGCCAGCTGCCCGAGGACGTCGACCCGCAGGTCGTCGCCGGCTCGACGGACGACCTGCCCACCGTCGTCCTGGCGGTCACCTCCGACAAGGACCAGCAGGCACTCGCCGACCAGCTCGACCGCACGGTCGTCCCGGCACTCGAGGACATCGAAGGCGTCGGCCAGGTCGCCGTCGACGGCGTCAGGGACCTCCAGGTCTCCGTCGTCCCCGACGACAAGAAGCTCGCCGCGGCAGGACTGAGCACCGCCTCGCTCTCACAGGCCCTGCAGGCCGGCGGCGCCACCCTCCCGGCCGGTTCCTTCTCCGAGTCGGGCAAGAACCGCACCATCCAGGTCGGCGGCGCCTTCGGCTCGCTCCAGCAGATCGAGGACCTGAAGGTCTCCGCGGCGAACCCGGCGACGGGCAAGCTCGGGAAGCCGGTGCGGGTCGGTGACATCGCCACGGTGAAGCAGGAGCCCGCCGCGGCGGTCTCCCTCACCCGTACGAACGGCAAGCCGAGCCTCGCCGTGATGGCGACGATGGACAAGGACGGCAGTGCCGTCGCCATCTCGGACGCCGTCCAGGACAAGCTCCCCGGCCTGCGCGAGGACCTCGGCGCCGGTGCCGAGCTGACCGTCGTCTCCGACCAGGGCCCCGCCGTCTCCAAGGCGATCTCCGGCCTGACCACGGAGGGCGCGCTCGGCCTGCTCTTCGCGGTCGTCGTGATCCTGGTCTTCCTCGCGTCGATCCGCTCGACGCTGGTCACCGCGGTCTCCATCCCGCTCTCCGTGGTCCTCGCGCTGATCGTGCTCTGGACCCGCGACCTGTCGCTGAACATGCTGACCCTGGGCGCGCTCACCATCGCGATCGGCCGGGTCGTCGACGACTCGATCGTGGTCCTGGAGAACATCAAGCGGCACCTCGGCTACGGCGAGGAGCGCCAGTCGGCGATCACCACCGCGGTCAAGGAGGTGGCCGGCGCGGTCACCTCGTCCACGCTCACCACCGTGGCGGTCTTCCTGCCCATCGGTCTGGTCGGCGGCATGGTCGGCCAGCTCTTCGGTTCGTTCTCCCTCACCGTCACGGCGGCCCTGCTGGCCTCCCTGCTGGTGTCCCTGACCGTCGTCCCGGTCCTCTCGTACTGGTTCCTGCGCGCACCCAAGGGCACCGAGGAGAATCCGGACGAGGCCCGTCGCAAGGCCGAGGAGAAGGAAGCCGCCAGCCGGCTCCAGCGCCTCTACGTCCCGGTGCTGCGCTTCGCCACCCGGCGCCGCATCACCAGTATCGTCATCGCCTTCGTGGTCCTGTTCGGCACGTTCGGCATGGCGCCCCTGCTGAAGACGAACTTCTTCGACGCGGGCGAGCAGGAGGTCCTCTCCCTCAGCCAGGAACTGACTCCCGGCACCAGCCTGGAGGCGGCGGACGAGGCCGCGCGGAAGGTGGAGAAGGTCCTCGCCGCAGACGAGGGCGTCGAGGACTACCAGGTCACCGTCGGCTCCTCCGGCTTCATGGCGGCCTTCGGCGGTGGTTCGGGAACCAACCAGGCCTCGTACCAGATCACCCTCAAGGACTCGGCGGACCACGAGACCACCGAGAAGCGGATCGACGAGGCCCTCGGCGAGCTCGACGGCATCGGCGACACGACGATCGCCGCGGGCGGCGGCTTCGGCAGCCAGGACCTCAGCGTCGTGGTGAAGGCCGCCGACGCGGACGTCCTGGAGAAGGCGTCGGAAGCAGTGCGCGCCGAGGTGGCCGAGCTCGACGACGTCACCGATGTCCAGAGCGACCTGGCGCAGAGCGTCCCGCGCATCTCGGTCAAGGCCAACGACAAGGCGGCCGACGCCGGATTCAACGAGACCACCCTCGGCGCGGCGGTCGCCGGCGCGGTGCGCGGCACCCCGTCAGGCACCGCGATCATGGACGACACCGAGCGTGACGTGCTGGTCAGGTCGGCCCGGCCGGCCACCACGATGGCGGAGCTGAAGGCCCTCCGGCTCGGCCCGGTCGAGCTCGGCCGGATCGCCGACGTGAAGCTGGTGCCCGGCCCGGTCACGATGACCCGGATCGACGGCCAGCGTGCCGCGACGATCACCGCCAAGCCGACCAGCGACAACACGGGTGCGGTCAGCACGACCCTCAAGAAGAAGATCGACGCCCTGGACCTCCCGGACGGTGCCACCGCGACCATCGGTGGTGTCTCCCAGGATCAACAGGAGGCCAACGCGAAGTTGATCCTCGCCATGCTGGCGGCCATCGCGATCATCTTCATCCTTCTGGTCGCCACCTTCCGGTCGCTGATCCAGCCGCTGATCCTGCTGGTCTCCATCCCGTTCGCCGCGACGGGCGCCATCGGCCTCCTCGTCGCCACCGGCACCCCCATGGGAGTTCCGGCGATGATCGGCATGCTGATGCTGATCGGCATCGTGGTGACCAACGCGATCGTGCTGATCGACCTGATCAACCAGTACAGGTCGCAGGGCATGGGCGTGGTCGAGGCAGTCGTCGAGGGCGGCCGCCACCGTCTGCGTCCGATCCTGATGACGGCCCTGGCGACGATCTTCGCGTTGCTGCCGATGGCGCTCGGCGTCACCGGCGAAGGCGGCTTCATCGCGCAGCCGCTGGCGGTCGTGGTGATCGGCGGTCTGATCACCTCCACGCTGCTGACCCTGCTCCTGGTGCCGACGCTCTACGCGATGGTCGAGCTCCGCAAGGAGCGCCGCGCGAAGAAGAAGGCGGACAGGCGTGCGGCACAGTCCGGCGCTGCGGCCCCGGACGCGGCGGAGGACGCCACCTCGGCGGAGCCGGAGCCGGCGAAGGCCTGACGGACCCGCCCGCAGAGCCACACAGAAGGCCCCCGACGCCGCCCAGCGGCATCGGGGGCCTTCTCCCTGACAAGAGGGGCTACGGGAGCGCCAGCATCCGCTCCAGCGCCAGCTTCGCGAACTTCTCCGTCTCCGGGTCGACCTGGATCCGGTTGACGAGGTTCCCCTCGGCCAGCGACTCCAGCGTCCACACCAGGTGCGGCAGGTCGATCCGGTTCATCGTCGAGCAGAAGCACACCGTCTTGTCGAGGAAGACGATCTCCTTGTCCTCCGCGGCGAAACGGTTCGCCAACCGGCGCACCAGGTTCAGCTCCGTGCCGATGGCCCACTTGGAGCCGGCCGGTGCGGCCTCCAGGGCCTTGATGATGTACTCCGTCGAACCCACCTGGTCCGCGGCGGCCACGACCTCGTGCTTGCACTCCGGGTGCACCAGCACGTTGACGCCCGGGATCCGCTCCCGTACGTCGTTGACGGACTCCACGGAGAAGCGCCCGTGCACCGAGCAGTGCCCGCGCCACAGGATCATCTTCGCGTCGCGCAGCTGCTCTGCGGTCAGGCCGCCGTTCGGCTTGTGCGGGTTGTAGAGGACGCAGTCCTCCGGGGTCATCCCCATGTCCCGCACGGCCGTGTTCCGGCCGAGGTGCTGGTCAGGGAGGAAGAGGATCTTCTCGCCCTGCTCGAAGGCCCACTCCAGAGCCCGCTTCGCGTTGGACGAGGTGCAGATCGTGCCGCCGTGCCTGCCGGTGAATGCCTTGATGTCGGCGGAGGAGTTCATGTACGAGACCGGCACGACCTGGTCGGCGACCCCCGCCTCCGTCAGCACGTCCCAGCATTCGGCGACCTGCTCCGCGGTGGCCATGTCGGCCATGGAACAGCCGGCGGCCAGGTCCGGCAGGACGACCTTCTGGTCGTCGCCCGTCAGGATGTCCGCGGACTCGGCCATGAAGTGCACGCCGCAGAAGACGATGTACTCCGCCTCGGGCCGCGCCGCCGCGTCCCGGGCGAGCTTGAAGGAGTCGCCGGTGACGTCCGCGAACTGGATGACCTCGTCACGCTGGTAGTGGTGGCCGAGCACGAAGACCTTGTCCCCGAGCTTCTCCTTGGCGGCACGGGCACGCTCAACCAGGTCCGGGTCGGACGGGGAGGGCAGGTCGCCCGGGCATTCGACCCCGCGCTCGCTCCGCGGGTCGGCCTCACGGCCGAGCAGCAGCAGGGCGAGGGGCGACGGCTTGACATCCAGGGGCTGGGCGGTGGTCACGACACGCACCCTTTCTTTTTGCGAAACGCCTTTTCGTCTAATTGACGCTATCTATCATAACCGCTTCATGTCAGCTTGACGATGTCCATAGCGTCGATGTGACGCATCCCCTGGCGCATGTGGTGTGCGAGCATGAAGGGAACAGACACGCGCCTGGCCCGGAATGAATCCGCGGCCCCGATGGTTGGACCGTCGGCAAGCAGTCCGTACAACCCGGGAGAGAAGCAGATGTCCGTATCGGACGAGACCACCACCGTGAGCGACGGCATCCTCCTGTCCGACGCCGCCGCAGCCAAGGTCAAGACCCTGCTGGAGCAGGAGGGCCGGGACGACCTCGCGCTGCGCGTCGCCGTTCAGCCCGGCGGCTGCTCGGGCCTGCGCTACCAGCTCTTCTTCGACGAGCGTTCGCTCGACGGGGACGTCGTGAAGGACTTCGACGGCGTCAAGGTCGTCACCGACCGGATGAGCGCCCCGTACCTGGGCGGCGCCTCCGTCGACTTCGTGGACACCATCGAGAAGCAGGGCTTCACGATCGACAACCCGAACGCCACGGGCTCCTGCGCCTGCGGTGACTCCTTCAGCTGAACCCAGGTCGTACGACAGCGGCGGCGCTCCCGGATCCGGGAACGCCGCCGCTGTCGTCTTGGCATACGCGTCTCAGGTGCGCGGTACCGTCTCGCCCGACCCGGCGTCGACCACCTTCCGGCCGTCCAGCGGCTCGTCCAGCGTCACCGTCCGGGTCAGCTCCTTGGCGATCATGATGCAGGCCCTGCCGGGATCGGGCTCCGACTCGTCGACCGTGACCCGCACCGTCGAGCCGTCCTCCGTGGCGCGGGCCGTGTACGTGCTGCACACGCCGCCCCAGAACGTCACCTCCAGCGTTCGGCCGTTCGAGCTGTACGAGGTGATCCCCGTGCCCGAGCCGTCCGGTTTCCCGGTGGGTTCCGGAGCGGGCCGGGTGCTCTCCGACGTCAGGTGATCCGGTTCCACCGCGACCTGGACGACCGTGTTCCCGGGGCCGCCCCCTTCGGGCCGCACGGAGAAGAGCCACGAGGGCACGAGAATCCGCTCTCCGTCCGCGTACTGTGCGGTGAGCCCGAACTCGGCCTTCTCCACCGACATGGTGGCCGGCGGGGTCCCGCCCTTCGAGCCGCAGTCGGCCTTCGGGGAGACGGAGCCGCCCTCCAGGGGCACGGGGGTCGCGCAGCCGCCGGTGCCGGAGCCCGTGGCGCCCGCGCTCTTCGCGTTCAGCTGCTTCAGCGCCTCGTGCGCGCCGGTCACCGGATAGCTGTCGCCCTTCTCCAGGCCCTTCAGGTGCCCGCTGCCACCGACGATCTCACCACTGGCGCCCACCTGGATCCCGGTCGACCAGCCGTACGTCGGCAGCCCGCCCACCACGGGATCGGCGTTGACCACACGTACGGAACCCATCAGCTGATCCGCGTCGAGCGCGGCGTCGTCCTGTCCCACGGCCTTCAGGACCGGCGCCGCCGCCGCCTTCGCGGCCTTCTCTCCGATGGGCGAGCCGGTGCCGGTGCCCGGCGTCGCGGACTTCGAGCAGACCGTGGGCGACTCGCACGCGTCCGTGCCGCCGGAGGCGTAGCGGGCGAACGTCCACGTCCCGGGCGACCGCTCGGTCACCTTCAGCACCGGACCGGAGCCGTCGCCGTCGCTGCCCACCTTCCACGCCGCGCCGTCCGTGTGCGGCGTGCCCTGCAGCCCGAGCGCCTTCGCCAGCCGTGCCACCTCTGCCGCGGTCACCGTGCCGGCGGCGCGACGGACGGCGGCGCTGCCGGGGCCGTCCGGCAGCGCGCCTGAGGCGCGGTAGACGACCCCGCTGCCGTGCGGATCGGGTTCACCGGGTGCGATCCCCGGCGGCCGCGCCGACGAACTGTCCGAGAGGTCCAGCGCGAGCGGCGGAGGGGAACTCCCCCCGGAGGCCGGCAGGCCGGCCTCCGTACCGCTGTCCCCGGAGGCGGCCGAGGCCCAGTACGCCGCTCCGCCCCCGGTCAGCAGCACGGCCGCAGCCACCGAGGCCACGGCGAGCGGCGGACGCCGCCGCCGGGGGCCGGTCACGTCGTCATCTGGTCGCTCGCTGCTCACCGGATCGCTCCTTCGGCTGCCTGGCCGTCACCGGCCCATCATCCGCCCCCGGGGCGGGGACGCCGGTGGGACGGGCCAGGGGAGCGCGTGGTTCCACCGAATGCGCGGGGGGAGCCGCCCGGCGGACCGGATCAGTCCCCGTAGTCGGACATGGCGTCGATCAGACGGGCCGAGGACGGTGGCACCGTGACGCCGTGGATGCGGGAGGGCTCCACCGGCTTCGTGGCGGTCCTCGCGGGCACGACCCAGTGCGGCGCCATCCGTGCGCAGTCACCGCGCAGCTCGGCCAGGCTCATCTCGGACTCGCGGGGAACGATGTTGTTCGACATATCCGCACCGTACGCACGTGAGGGCCAGGTAGAAAGACCTACTATCGGGTAGTTTTGCCCTTTCGGGCACGGTGGCGCCACCGGGTAGCGTGAACTGTCACGCCGTCCCGGAGGGCGCGCTCACGCGTTCCCTTCGCCTTCCGCAGGAGCAGCCTCCCCGTGCGTATCGCAGTCACCGGCTCCATCGCCACAGACCACCTCATGACCTTCCCCGGCCGATTCGCCGACCAGCTGGTCGCGGACCAGCTGCACACGGTCTCGCTCTCCTTCCTGGTCGACAACCTCGACGTGCGCCGCGGCGGAGTCGGCGCGAACATCGCCTTCGGCATGGGCGTGCTCGGCACGCAGCCGATCCTCGTGGGGGCCGCCGGCTCCGACTTCGACGACTACCGCGCCTGGCTCGACCGGCACGGCGTCGACACCGGATCGGTCCGGATCTCCGAGGTCCTGCACACGGCGCGCTTCGTCTGCACCACGGACGCCGACCACAACCAGATCGGCTCCTTCTACACCGGTGCCATGAGCGAGGCCCGGCTGATCGAGCTGAAGAGCGTCGCCGACCGCGTCGGCGGTCTCGACCTCGTCTCGATCGGGGCCGACGACCCCGAGGCGATGCTCCGCCACACCGAGGAGTGCCGCACGCGGGGCATCCCGTTCGCCGCGGACTTCTCGCAGCAGATCGCCCGGATGGACGGAGAGGAGATCCGGATCCTCCTCGACGGTGCGACGTACCTCTTCTCCAACGAGTACGAGAAGGGCCTCATCGAGTCCAAGACGGGCTGGAGCGACGAGGAGATCCTGTCCAGGGTCGGCCATCGCGTCACCACCCTCGGCGCCCGCGGTGTCCGCATCGACCGCGCCGGCCAGGACCCGATCGAGGTCGGATGCGCCGAGGAGGAGCGCAAGGCCGACCCGACCGGCGTCGGCGACGCCTTCCGGGCCGGTTTCCTCTCCGGTCTCGCCTGGGGTGTGGGCCTGGAGCGAGCCGCCCAGGTCGGCTGCATGCTCGCCACCCTGGTCATCGAGACGGTCGGTACGCAGGAGTACACCCTGCGCCGCACCACCTTCATGGACCGCTTCACCAAGGCCTACGGGGACGAGGCGGCCTCCGAGGTCAGGAAGCACCTCTCCTAGGTGTATTGACCCGCAGGGTTGTTGACGCGGGTGACTGGGGGCCGGCCTCCGAGTGCGGTGTGGCAGCGGCACGGACCGGCTCAGAGGAGCCGGCGGACCACATAGGCCGAGCCACGGTCCGCCGGCTCCTCGCCCACGTACTCCTGTTCGCGCATCGCGCACCAGGCCGGGATGTCCAGGCGGGCGGCCTCGTCGTCCGAGAGCACCGTCACCGTGCCGCCCACGGGTACCTCTCCGATCACCTTTGCGAGTTCGATCACCGGAATCGGGCAGCGCCTGCCCAGCGCGTCGACCACGAGCGAGTCCCGCGGTGTGGGGGAGGGGGCTGCCGAGGCGGGCGCGCCGAGCCGCTCCCGCACCGCGGCCACCACGCCCGGCAGTGCGTCGAGGAAGTCGCTGACCTCTTCGTCCGTCGTCCCGGCCGGGAGCGAGACACGGATGTTCCCCTCCGTGAGCACCCCCATCGCCTTGAGGACATGGCTGGGTGTCAGGGTGCTGCTCGTGCAGGACGACCCGGACGACACGGAGAAGCCGGCACGGTCCAGCTCATGGAGCACCGTCTCTCCGTCGACATAGAGACAGGAGAAGGTGACCAGATGCGGCAGTCGCCGCACCGGATCGCCCACCACCTCCGCGTCAGGCACCAGCGACCCCACCGCGGCTCGGATCCGGTCCACCAGGGCGCGCAGCCGCGCGGCCTCCGCCTCGGCCTCCTCGCGCACCGCTCGCAGCGATGCCGCAGCCGCCACGACGGCCGGGATGTTCTCGAAGCCGGCGGCCCGGCCCGACTCCCGCTCGTCGGCGGGGGCTTGGGGAGCGAACCTGACCCCCTTGCGCACGGCGAGCAGGCCGACCCCGGCGGGCCCGCCCCACTTGTGGGCGCTCGCGGCCAGCAGCGACCAGCGGCCGGGCACCGGCCCCCAGCCCAGTGACTGGGCGGCGTCCACCAACAGGGGCACGCCTGCTTCGGCGCAGACCTCGGCGGTCTCCGCCACCGGCTGCACGGTTCCCACCTCGTGGTTGGCGGACTGCAGACAGGCCAGCGCGGTGTCCCCACGAAGGGCCCTGCCGAATGCCCCCGGATCCACCGCCCCGGTACGGTCCACCGCCACCTCGGTGAACGAGCCGCCCTCGGACTCCAGGGCCGCGGCCGCATGGAGGAGTGAGGAGTGCTCGACGGCCGAGAGGACCAGATGGCGGCCGGCGCGCCGACGCCCGGCAAGCGCTCCGGCCATCGCCGAGTGCACCGCCCTGGTGCCGGACGAGGTGAAGACGAGCTCGTCCGGACGGCAGCCGACGGCCTCCGCCGCGGCTTCCCGGGCCGCGTCCAGCAGCAGCGCGGCACGCCGCCCCTCGCGGTGGAGCCGGGCGGGATCGGCCCAGCCCTCGTCCAGTGAGGCAAGCAGCGCCTGGCGGGCGACGGGATGCAGGGGCGCGGAGGAAGCCGCATCGAAGTAGGGCACACCGTCACGCTAGCCCGCGCGGGGGCGTGGTCAGGAGACCGGCCGCTGTGCCACGGGGGAGAGGGGGCGTCAGATGGCGGCCGGAGGCGTGCATTCCATCCCTTCGGGGTGTCGTGCGGCGCGTTGGGCACCCTCCCCGCGCGACCCCAAATAGCGTCCAGTAGGGTTTGGTCCGCATAAACATCCAAACCCCTGCCCGCGTCAGGGCCGGCGACCGACCAAGTGAGACGGGCGCGCCGACCGTGCGGGCGAGACTCTCGGGAAGGCGCTACGTGAGTCCCAACGGCTCCGACCGCTCGTCGCGGCGCCCGATGCGGCGGAAGCTGCCGCAGGTGCTGACTGCGGGCCTGGTCCTGGCGACGGCCTCCGGTTGTTCATACAACTGGGAGGATTTCCCCCGCCTCGGTATGCCCACCCCGGTAACGGAAGAGGCCCCTCGGATCCTCTCCCTCTGGCAGGGCTCGTGGGCGGCAGCGCTCGCCACGGGCGTCCTTGTCTGGGGGTTGATCCTGTGGAGCGTCATCTTCCACCGGCGAAGCAAGACCAAGGTGGAGGTACCTCAGCAGACCAGGTACAACATGCCTATCGAGGCGCTGTACACAGTGGTCCCCTTGATCATCGTCTCGGTGTTCTTCTACTTCACCGCGCGCGATGAATCGAAGCTCCTCGAGCTCACTCCGAAGCCGGCCCACACCATCAACGTGGTCGGCTACCAGTGGAGCTGGGGCTTCAACTACATCGAGAAGGTGGAGGGCCAGCCCTCCGCCGGCAGCGAGGTCCCCAAGGAGCTCGACGCCATCCCCGACAAGTACCGCAAGGACTTCCCCGAGGGCGCCGGCGGCGTCTACGACGTGGGCATCCCCGGTACGCGCAACCCGCAGAACGGCAACCCGGGCCCGACCCTGTGGCTGCCGAAGGGCGAGAAGGTCCGTTTCGTCCTGACTTCGCGTGACGTCATCCACTCCTTCTGGGTGGTGCCGTTCCTCATGAAGCAGGACGTCATTCCGGGCCACACCAACTCCTTCGAGGTCACGCCGAAGAAGGAGGGCACCTACATGGGTAAGTGCGCCGAGCTCTGTGGCGTCGACCACTCCCGGATGCTCTTCAACGTCAAGATCGTCTCTCCCGAGCGTTACCAGCAGCACCTCAAGGAGCTGGCGGAGAAGGGTCAGACGGGCTACGTGCCGGCAGGCATCGAGCAGACGGACCCGGCCAGGAATGCGGAGACGAACAAACTGTGAGCATCCTCAATGAATCCCAGGGTGCCGCGGCAGCAGACGACTCGTTCGAGGACGAGCTGCCGGTGCGGCGCAAGCAGCCGGGGAGTGTCGTCGTCAAGTGGCTGACCACCACTGACCACAAGACGATCGGCACGATGTACCTGGTCACCTCGTTCGCGTTCTTCTGCATCGGTGGCCTCCTGGCGCTCTTCATGCGCGCCGAGCTGGCCCGCCCGGGTACGCAGATCATGTCGAACGAGCAGTTCAACCAGGCGTTCACGATGCACGGCACGATCATGCTGCTGATGTTCGCGACGCCGCTCTTCGCCGGGTTCGCGAACTGGATCATGCCGCTGCAGATCGGCGCGCCCGACGTGGCGTTCCCGCGGCTGAACATGTTCGCGTACTGGCTGTACCTCTTCGGCTCGCTGATCGCCGTCGCCGGCTTCCTCACGCCGCAGGGCGCGGCCGACTTCGGCTGGTTCGCCTACTCCCCGTTGTCGGACGCCGTCCGCTCGCCGGGTGTCGGTGCCGACATGTGGATCATGGGTCTGGCCTTCTCCGGCTTCGGCACGATCCTCGGCTCGGTCAACTTCATCACCACGATCATCTGCATGCGCGCCCCCGGCATGACGATGTTCCGCATGCCGATCTTCACCTGGAACGTCCTGCTGACCGGTGTCCTGGTCCTGCTGGCCTTCCCCGTTCTGGCCGCCGCGCTCTTCGCGCTGGAGGTCGACCGGAAATTCGGCGCACATATCTTCGATGCGGCCAATGGTGGCGCATTGCTCTGGCAACACCTCTTCTGGTTCTTCGGCCATCCAGAGGTGTACATCATCGCTCTTCCGTTCTTCGGAATCATTTCCGAGATCATTCCGGTGTTCAGCCGCAAGCCGATGTTCGGTTATGTCGGTCTGATCAGCGCGACGATCGCCATCGCCGGCCTTTCCGTGACGGTGTGGGCACACCACATGTACGTCACCGGCGGCGTGCTGTTGCCGTTCTTCTCCTTCATGACATTCCTCATCGCGGTGCCGACCGGTGTGAAGTTCTTCAACTGGATCGGCACGATGTGGAAGGGGTCGTTGTCCTTCGAGACACCGATGCTCTGGTCGGTCGGCTTCCTGATCACCTTCGCCTTCGGTGGTCTGACCGGCGTGATCCTGGCCTCGCCGCCGCTGGACTTCCACATCTCCGACTCGTACTTCGTCGTCGCGCACTTCCACTACGTCGTCTTCGGCACCGTGGTCTTCGCGATGTTCGCCGGCTTCCACTTCTGGTGGCCGAAGTTCACCGGCAAGATGCTGGACGAGCGGCTCGGGAAGATGACCTTCTGGACGCTGTTCATCGGCTTCCACGGCACGTTCCTGGTGCAGCACTGGCTGGGTGCCGAGGGCATGCCGCGACGTTACGCGGACTACCTCGCGGCCGACGGTTTCACCGCCCTGAACACGATCTCGACGATCTCCTCGTTCGTGCTCGGACTGTCGATGCTTCCGTTCATGTACAACGTCTGGAAGACCGCGAAGTACGGCAAGAAGATCGAGGTCGACGACCCCTGGGGCTACGGCCGTTCGCTCGAATGGGCGACGTCCTGCCCGCCGCCGCGGCACAACTTCCTCAGCCTGCCGCGGATCCGTTCCGAATCCCCGGCGTTCGATCTGCACCACCCGGAGATCGCGGCGCTCGAGCAGCTGGATCACCTGCCCGAGGGTGAGAAGGTCCTCGTCGGCGGCAAGGAGGACGGCAAGTGAAGATCCAGGGCAAGCTCTTCATCTGGCTGAGCGTCTTCATGCTGGCCATGGCCGTCACGTACGGCGTCTGGTCCAAGGAGCCGGTCGGTACCACCGCACTGGTCCTGGCCTTCGGGCTGTCCATCATGATCGGTTTCTACCTGGCCTTCACGGCCAACAGGGTCGACGCGATGGCCCAGGACGACAAGGAAGCCGACGTCGCGGACGAAGCCGGTGAGGTGGGCTTCTTCTCCCCGCACAGCTGGCAGCCGCTCTCGCTGGCCATCGGTGGCGCCTTCCTGTTCATGGCCGTCGTCTTCGGCTGGTGGCTGGCCTACTTCTCGGCCCCGCTGCTCCTGATCGGCCTCTTCGGCTGGGTCTTCGAGTACTACCGGGGCGAGAACCGCACCCAGTAGGACACGCCCGCACAGGACATGTCGCACCCGTACGGGGGCCCGGCCCGCTCAGCAACGAGCGGGCCGGGCCCCCGTTTGCAGTCACTGAACGCGCTGGATCGGATGAATCTTCTTAGCGTGGGTGCATGAACCACACGCCGCGCATCCGCACCGTAGTGAGCTGCACTCTGCTGGTCGTGACCCTGGTCGCAGGTGCGACCGCCTGTGGCGAGCCCGACGGTCATCCGCTGTCGCTGAAGTCCCACGACGCAGCCGACCTGGTCTCTTTCAACGGCCCGTCCAAGGGCGAGAAGGCCGACCCCGACAAGCCCCTCGAAGTCACCGTCAAGGACGACGACACGAAAGTCACGGATGTGACGGCCGTCGACACCGAGGGACGCCATCTGGCGGGCGAACTCGACGCCGACGGCAAGCGGTGGCACTCCACCACCCCGCTCGCGGCCGGCACCCGCTACACCGTCAAGGTCTCGACCGAGAACGGCGACGGCGCTCCTGGCCGCCTCACGTACGCCTTCGGTACGACCTCGGCCAAGAAGTTCCTGAAGGTCACCTTCGGCCCGCAGGCGGGCACCTACGGCGTCGGACAGCCCCTCACGGCGGAACTCAGCGCTCCGGTCACCGACAGGGCCGCCAGAGCCACCGTGGAACGCGGGCTCCAGGTCCGGTCCGCACCCGCCGTCACGGGATCCTGGCACTGGGTCGATGCCAAGACCCTGCACTACCGCCCCCAGGAGTACTGGCCCGCCGACGCCAGCATCGACATCCGCAGCAACCTGAAGGGCATAAAGGTCACCAACGCCCTCTACGGGGCCGCCGCGAAACCCCTGAAGCTCTCCACCGGCGACCGCATAGAAGCGATCACCGACGCCGCGGCCCACTCCATGACCGTTCTGCGCAACGGCGAAGTGATCAACACCATGCCGGTCACCACGGGCAAACCGGGCTTCGACACCCGCAACGGCGTCAAGGTCGTGCTCGCCAAGGAGCAGTTCGTACGTATGCGCGGCGAGAGCATCGGCATCGCCGCCGGCTCCTCGGAGTCCTACGACCTGCCGGTCTACTGGGCGACGCGGGTCACCTGGAGCGGTGAGTACGTCCACGCGGCGCCCTGGTCCACAGGTTCACAGGGCAGCGCGAACGTCAGCCACGGCTGTACGGGCATGAGCACCGCCGACGCGGAGTGGTTCTTCGAGACCGTGCGCGAGGGCGACATCGTCGAGGTCGTCGGAAGCGACGGCGAGATGATGACGCCGTTCGACAACGGCTTCGGCGACTGGAACCTGTCATGGGAAGCCTGGCAGAAGGGCAGCGCCCTGCACGGCGGCGCCACGCCGGCCACGGGCACCGATGTCCAGGCGGCGCGGCTGCGCCCCCAGGTCTGATCCGGCCGGGAACGAGCCGGGCCCCGGCAGGACACCGCGCAGGGGCGCGGGGCCACTCGGCCTCAGGCCCCCACGGACAACCTCTGGCGCAGCAGGGAGGCCAGGGCGTCAGCGAAGCCCACGGGGTCGACCGGATGGGTCACAGCGGCGTCCGCGCGGCTCCACGTGGCCAGCCAGGCGTCCTGCGGGCGCCCGATCAGCAGCAGCACGGGCGGGCAGTCGAAGATCTCGTCCTTGATCTGCCGGCAGACGCCCATACCGCCCGCAGGGGCCGTCTCACCGTCCAGCACGCAGACGTCGACACCGCCCCGGTCCAGTGCGCTCAGGACGGCCGGCAGGGTCGCGCACTCCAGGAACTCCACAGGTGGGACGTCCGCCGCGGGCCTGCGCCCGGCTGCCAGCCTCACCTGCTCACGGGTGTTGGCGTCGTCGCTGTAGACCAGGACCGTGGCGGTCGGCTGCATTGTTCCTCCGTGACGTCTGTGTCTTCGGGGCTCTCCGGGCATGAACCGATGGGCGGATCGTACTCCGGCGGACTGCCTGTCAGCACCGGTAAGGACAGCGATTCGATGGGCCGTTCGGTGAGGACACACGGCTCTGACACACCGAACGGCACCCCCGGGAGTGAGGGCGGGATAAGCGACCGACATAATGTCGGTCGTGGCGACAGCAACGACAGTAGAAACCGGGCACGCGCACCCGTCGGTCAATCGGCCGAACCTCACCAGCGTCGGAACCATCATCTGGTTGAGTTCCGAGCTGATGTTCTTCGCGGCCCTCTTCGCGATGTACTTCACCCTGCGATCGGTGATGGGACCCGATCACTGGAAGGAGATGGCTCACCATCTGAACTTCCCGTTCTCGGCGACGAACACCACGATCCTGGTGCTTTCCTCTCTCACCTGCCAGCTCGGCGTTTTCGCCGCGGAGCGGGGCGATGTGAAGAAGCTCCGCACCTGGTTCATCATCACGTTCGTGATGGGTTCGATCTTCATCGGAGGTCAGGTCCTCGAGTACACCGAGCTGGTCAAGGAAGCGGGTCTCTCGCTGTCCTCCGACCCGTACGGTTCGGTGTTCTACCTGACGACCGGCTTCCACGGTCTGCATGTGACAGGCGGTCTCATCGCCTTCCTGCTCGTCCTGGGCAGGACGTACGCGGCCTCGAGATTCACCCATGAACAGGCCACCGCGGCCATCGTCGTGTCCTACTACTGGCACTTCGTCGATGTCGTCTGGATCGGTCTGTTCGCCACGATCTACATGATCAAGTAACCGGGTTCGCACCCACCCACCATCGACGCAGAAGATCCTGACACCGGGGTAATCCGTGAAAAAGCTCTCCGCACGACGACGCCATCCGCTGGCGGCAGTCGTCGTACTACTCCTCGCGCTGGCGGCTACCGGGGGGCTGTACGCCGCGTTTGCGCCTGCGGGTAAGGCGCAGGCCGACGAAACCGCCCAGTCCCTCGCCATCGACGAGGGCAAGAAGCTCTACACCGTGGGCTGCGCAAGCTGCCACGGAACCGGCGGTCAGGGCACCACCGACGGGCCGTCCCTCGTGGGCGTCGGCTCCGCCGCCGTCGACTTCCAGGTCGGTACCGGACGTATGCCGGCTCAGCAGCCGGGCGCCCAGGTCCCGAAGAAGCCGGTCATCTACACCCAGGCCGAGATCGACCAGCTCGCGGCATACGTCGCGTCCCTGGGCGCCGGTCCGATCACGCCGACCGAAAGCCAGGTCGACCCCGCGGGCGCGGACGTGGCCAAGGGCGGCGACCTGTTCCGCAACAACTGCGCGCAGTGTCACAACTTCACGGGCAAGGGTGGTGCGCTGACGGAAGGCAAGTTCGCCCCTGACCTCGAAGGCGTGAGCCCGAAGCACATCTACGAGGCCATGCAGACCGGCCCGCAGAGCATGCCCTCCTTCCCGGACAGCACCATGCCGGAGCAGCAGAAGAAGGACATCATCGCGTACGTCCAGACCGTCAACGGCAACAATTCCGAGAGCCCCGGCGGGCTCGCGCTCGGTGGTCTCGGCCCCGTCAGCGAAGGTCTCTTCGGCTGGATCTTCGGCCTGGGCGGCCTGATCGCCATCGCCGTATGGGTCGCGGCCCACACCGCTAAGGCCAAGAAGTCATGAGTAGCCAACAGATTCCAGAAGAGAACCTGCCGGTAGAGCAGGGCACCGCGCACGGCGCGGTAGAGGGTGCGGGCGACCCGTTCGCCGACCCGGGGCTGCCGGCCCACAAGCCGCGCATCCAGGACATCGACGAACGGGCCGCGAACCGCTCCGAGCGAGCCGTCGCCTTCATGTTCACGCTGTCCATGCTGGCGACGGTCGGCTTCATCGCCTCCTACGTCATCTTCCCGGTCGACAAGATCGTCTACATCTGGCCGTTCGGCCACGTGAGCGCGCTGAACTTCTCCCTGGGTCTGACCCTGGGCCTGGCGCTCTTCCTCATCGGCGCGGGGGCCGTCCACTGGGCGCGCACCCTGATGTCCGACGTGGAGGTCGCCGACGACCGGCACGCCATCGAGGCGACGCCTGAGGTCAAGGCCAAGGTCATGGCCGACTTCGCGGCCGGTGCCCAGGAGTCCGCGATCGGGCGGCGGAAGCTGATCCGCAACACCATGTTCGGTGCGCTGGCCCTGGTGCCGCTCTCCGGTGTGGTGCTGCTGCGCGACCTCGGTCCGCTGCCGGAGAAGAAGCTCCGCAAGACCATGTGGGCCAAGGGCAAGCAGCTCGTCAACATGAACACCATGGAGCCGCTGCGTCCCGAGGACGTCGTCGTCGGTTCGCTGACCTTCGCCATGCCCGAGGGCCTGGAGGAGGACGCGCACGACTTCCAGACGCAGATCGCCAAGGCCGCCCTGATGATCATCCGCATCGAGCCGGAGAACATCAAGGACCCGCGGGAGCGCGAGTGGGCCCACGAGGGAATCGTGGCCTTCTCCAAGATCTGCACCCACGTCGGCTGCCCGATCAGCCTGTACGAGCAGCAGACGCATCACGTGCTCTGCCCGTGCCACCAGTCCACCTTCGACCTCTCCGACGGCGCCCGCGTCATCTTCGGTCCGGCCGGTCACCCCCTTCCGCAGCTGCAGATCGGCGTGAACAGCGAGGGCAACCTCGAGGCGCTCGGTGACTTCGAAGAGCCCGTCGGTCCTGCCTTCTGGGAGCGCGGATGAGTACTGCGACGGAAACACAGCGCAAGGCGCCCGCCGGTGAGCGGGTGGCCGACTGGGCGGACGGCCGGCTGGGCATCTACGGCCTGGCCAAGGCCAACATGCGCAAGATCTTCCCGGACCACTGGTCCTTCATGCTGGGTGAGATCTGCCTGTACAGCTTCATCATCATCATCCTCACGGGTGTGTATCTGACGCTGTTCTTCAACCCGAGCATGAACGAGGTCGTGTACCACGGCTCGTACGAGCCGATGCAGGGCATCCGGATGTCCGCGGCCTACGCCTCGACGCTGGACATCAGCTTCGACGTCCGCGGTGGTCTGCTGGTCCGCCAGATCCACCACTGGGCCGCGATCATCTTCCTCGCCGGCATGTTCGTGCACATGTTCCGGGTGTTCTTCACCGGGGCGTACCGCAAGCCGCGTGAGATCAACTGGCTGTTCGGCTTCCTGCTGTTCGTGCTCGGTATGTTCACCGGGTTCACCGGCTACTCGCTCCCGGACGACCTGCTCTCCGGTACGGGTGTGCGCTTCACACAGGGCGCGATCCTGTCGATGCCGATCGTCGGCACGTACATCTCGATGTTCCTGTTCGGCGGGGAGTTCCCCGGTACGGACATCATCTCGAGGTTCTACTCGATCCACATCCTGCTGCTGCCGGGCATCATGCTCGGGCTCGTGGTCGGCCACCTCATCCTGGTCTTCTTCCACAAGCACACGCAGTTCGCCGGCCCGGGCAAGACGAACAAGAACGTCGTCGGCATGCCGCTGCTGCCGGTGTACATGGCCAAGGCCGGAGGCTTCTTCTTCCTGGTCTTCGGCTTCATCGCGATCCTCTCCGCGATCGCCACGATCAACCCGATCTGGGCGCTCGGCCCGTACCGTCCCGACCAGGTGTCCACGGGCGCCCAGCCGGACTGGTACATGGGCTTCGCGGAAGGCTTCGTCCGTGTGATGCCCGGCTGGGAGATCAACCTCTGGGGCCACACACTGGTCCTGGGCGTGCTCATCCCGCTGGTGCTGTTCGGTGTCGTCCTCGGGGCGCTCGCGCTCTACCCGTTCATCGAGTCGTGGATCACCGGCGACAAGCGCGAGCACCACATCCTGGACCGTCCGCGCAACGCTCCGACCCGCACCGGGCTGGGTGTCGCCTGGGTGACGATCTACTTCGTCATGCTGATCGGCGGCGGCAACGACATCTGGGCGACCCACTTCCACCTGTCGCTCAACGCGATCAGCTGGTTCGTACGGATCGCCTTCTTCGTCGGCCCGGTCCTCGCGTTCATCGTCACCCGGCGGATCTGCCTCGGCCTCCAGCGCCGCGACAAGGAGAAGGTGCTGCACGGACGCGAGTCCGGCACCATCAAGCGCCTGCCGCACGGTGAGTTCGTGGAGATCCACGAGCCGCTCAGCCAGGAGCAGCTGCACACGCTCACGGCGCACGAGCAGTACAAGCCGCTCGAGCTCGGCCCGACGGTCGACAAGAACGGTGTCCAGCGCAAGCCGTCGGCGCTGCAGAGGCTGCGGGCCAGGCTCAGCAAGAGCTACTACGGCGAGAACAACCAGATCGCCAAGCCCACTGCCGAGGAGTACAAGGAGATCACCAGCGGCCACGGCCACCACTGATCACCTCAGCTGACCGCCACAGCGGGAGCCCCGTCCATCCGATGGACGGGGCTCTTCGCTGCCCCGGGGCCTGGATAGGGTGGGAGGCATCCTTGTATCGGCTGTGGACCCCCAGGAGCGGACCATGAACGTGGTGACCCAGGACGGCGGCGACAGCGTGGCGGCCCGGACCTGGCCCGGCGTGCTGACACCCCTCCTGCGAGGCGAGCACCTCGGCGCGGACGACACCGCGTGGGCCATGGACCGCATCATGAGCGGCGAGGCCACGGACGTCCAGATCGCCGGATTCGCGATCGCGCTGCGCGCCAAGGGCGAGACCGTCGACGAGGTCACCGGACTCGTCCGCGCCATGTACGAACACGCCCACACCATCGATGTGCCCGGCCGTACGGTCGACATCGTGGGGACCGGCGGCGACATGGCCAAGACGGTCAACATCTCCACCATGTCGGCGATCGTCGTCGCGGGGACGGGCGCGAAGGTCGTCAAGCACGGCAACCGCGCCTCCTCGTCGGCGAGCGGCGCCTCCGACGTGCTGGAGAAGCTCGGCGTCAATCTCGAACTGACGCCGCAGCGCGTCGTCGCCGTCGCCGAGGAAGCGGGCATCACCTTCTGCTTCGCGGTGAAGTTCCACCCCGCCCTGCGGCACGCGGCCAGGGCGCGCAAGGAACTCGGCACGCAGACCACCTTCAACATTCTGGGCCCGCTCACCAACCCGGCCCGGGTGCGCTCGCAGGCGATCGGGGTCGCCGACCCCAGGATGGCGCCCATCGTCGCGGGCGTGCTGGCGGACCGGGGGAATTCGGCGCTCGTCTTCCGGGGCGACGACGGCCTCGACGAGCTGACCACCACGGCCACGTCGCGGGTCTGGATCGTCCGCGACGGCACCGTCCGCGAGGAGGCCTTCGACCCACGGGACGTCGGCCTCGACCTGGTTCCCGTCGAGGCGCTGCGTGGCGCGGACTCCTCGTACAACGCGGATGTGGCCCGTCGGCTGCTCGACGGGGAGACCGGCGCCGTACGTGACGCCGTGCTGCTCAACTCCGCTGCCGCGCTGGTCGCGCTGGACCCGGGCGAGGGCACTCTCGACGAGCAGCTCGCCGCCAAGATCGCACGGGCCGCCGAGTCGATCGACTCGGGTGCGGCCAAGCGGGCGCTGGAGCGCTGGGTGGCATCCAGTAACGCCTGAACCGGACCGGGAGAACCTGGGGCGCGGTCCGCATCGCGGACTGCGCCCTTGCGTGTCGCCGTGGGTATGGCAAGATGCTGCGCAGGTCATGAGTGACAGCGACTACGGCCCCGGCCCGCTGTCCGGCAACCCTCCGTCCGTGGCGGGGTGCCCCGGGTGAAGACCAGGCCGCAGGCAGCGAGGTCTGTGGCAAGCGCGGGCCCCTCGGCATCGTCGTATGCCACCCCTTGGGGTCCTGGTCCCAGGGAGCCTCTTGTGAGCAAGCGAATGCGATAGGGCGCGACGCCCTCCTCCGCACACCCCTTTCTTCTTTCCTTCCCGCGCCGCTGCGTCCTGTCGGATCGCCGTCGCGAGGATCTCGCCTGCCTTTCACGGGAGTTCGCCATGTCTGTCTCCACCGCTGCCGTCGACCAGTCCGTTTGTGCCCCGCTGCCGGTTCTGGGAGCTGATGTCACGGTTCCGCTGGTGACGGGCGGAGACGTCACGTATGCGGCGCTGGACTATGCGGCCAGCGCCCCGGCGCTCCAGCGGGTGTGGGACGACGTGGCTGCCTACGCCCCGTACTACGGCAGCGTGCACCGCGGTGCCGGATACCTCTCGCAGCTCTCCACCGACCTGTTCGAGAGCAGCCGGGTGACCGTCGCGGAGTTCCTCGGCTGCCGCGCGGACGACCAGGTGGTCTTCACCCGCTCGACGACCGACTCCCTCAACCTGCTGGCCGCCGCGCTGCCCGCCGACTGCCAGGTGTTCGTGTTCGAGACCGAGCACCACGCCTCGCTGCTGCCCTGGCGCGACGCCCGGGTGACCTGCCTCGACGCCCCCCGCACCCCTGACCAGGCGGTCGCCACGCTGGAGCGGGCCCTGGCCGACCGGGAGCCCTACGGCCCCGCGCTGGTCTGCGTCACGGGCGCGTCCAACGTCACCGGTGAGCTGTGGCCGGTGAGGGAACTGGCGGCCGCGGCCCACGCCCACGGGGCGCGGATCGTGCTCGACGCGGCTCAGCTGGCGCCTCATCACCCGGTGGACATCACCGAACTGGACGTCGACTGGGTGGCCTTCTCCGGACACAAGCTGTACGCCCCCTTCGGCTCGGGGGTCCTCGCGGGCCGGGCCGACTGGCTGGTGGACGCGGAGCCGTACCTCGCGGGCGGCGGCGCCTCCCGCAAGGTCGCCCGGCGCACCGACGGCGGAGTGGACGTCGAGTGGCACACCACCGCGGCCCGCCACGAGGCCGGATCGCCCAACGTCATCGGTGTCTACTCCATCGCCTCCGCCTGCAAGGCGCTGACCGAGGCCGGGTTCGACCGGCTGGTCACGCGGGAGCAGCAGTTGGTGACCCGGGTCCGCGAGGGCCTCGCCGAGGTCTCTGACGTCAAGGTGCTCTCCCTGTTCGGTGACGACGCCCCGAGGGTCGGCGTCATCTCCTTCGTGGTCGAGGGGTGGAACAGCTCGCACTTCGCCGCCGCGCTCTCCGCCGAGTACGGCATCGGGGTGCGCGACGGACTGTTCTGCGCCCACCCGCTGGTGCGGACCCTGCTGGGCAGCGAGCCGCAGGAGCCGGGTGAATGCGGCGCGCCGGAGGCCGCCCCGGGGGAGAGGTCCTTGAACGCCATCCGGGTCAGCTTCGGAGCCGGCACGCCGGACGAGCACATCGAGCGGTTCCTGGGGGCGGTCCGGGAGCTGGTGAGCAAGGGTGCCCGCTGGAGCTACCGCACCGAGGAGGGCCGGTGCGTGCCCGACCGCGGCGCCGTCGCACAGGTCTGAACGGTCCGGACAGGGCTCCGGCCGGGGACGGAGGCGTCCCGCCCCGTCCCCGGCCGGAGCCGTAGGCCGTGTCAGCCGTCGAGACCGATGGCGAAGGCCGCCTCGAGGTCGTGCTGCGAGTACGTGCGGAAGGCGACGTGGGTATCGGTACCCTCGACGCCCGGGATCTTGCTGATCCGACCCGGGATGACATCGGCCAGATCGTCGTGCCGGGCCACCCGGACCATGGCGATCAGGTCGTACGTACCGGTGACCGAGAAGACCTCGCTGACACTGTCCAGCGCGGCGATGGCCTCGGCGATCTCGGGAATCCGGTCCACGCTGGTTTTGATGAGCACGATCGCGGTGATCACGGCTGGCTTTCTCCCTCAGTGGCCGTGGCTGGAGACTTCACCTTAATACCCCGGAACCGCACCCAGGCGTAGAGGAACCCGGCCGCGAAACCCGCCACGTGCGCGAGGTACGCCACGCCCGGGCCGCTGCCCGCCCTCTGGGCCGCCAGCCACTGCAGGACGAACCAGAACACGAGCACGATCCAGGCGGGGAAGCGCAGCGGAAGGAAGAAGAGGAAGGGGAAGAGGCTGGTGACACGGGCTCTGGGGAAGAGGTAGAGGAACGCGCCGAGCACCGCGGAGATCGCGCCCGACGCGCCGACCAGCGTCTGGTCGGAATCCGCGTGCACCACCGCGTAGGCCACCAGGGCGAAGTAACCGCACGCGACGTAGAAGAGGGCGAACCCGGTCCGGCCCATGCGCTCCTCGGCCATCGCGCCGAACACGTAGAGGAAGAGCATGTTGCCCAGGAGGTGCAGCCAGCTTCCGTGCACGAAGAGCGCGGTCAGTGGGGTCAGGGCCGTGCGGGCGGAGCCCTCCATCAGCTCGTCGGGAATCACACCCCACCGCTCGAAGTACCCGGCCTGCGCGGCCAAAAGCGCGTCCCCGGCACCGTAGGCGGGGTTGAACCCGGAGAGCGGGCTGGTCAGGAACACCGCGCAGCACAGGGCCATGAGTCCGTACGTGACCGGGGCGCCCCCCGCCGCGGCCGCCGCTCCCAGTTCCCTGGCTCGCTCCCGCCAGCCGACTTCCCGCCAATCGATCACGTACAGAGCATGACGCACCCGTCGAGAACAGGGCAGACCGCCTCGCCGTGCCGACAGGTATGCGCGAGGCCGTAGGGTTGCGGCAGGACATCCGCAGTTCGACGGCGCACCGCGAGATCGAAGACCTGGGCACGCACAGGGCTCGACGAACGACGAAAGAGGACGCAACGATGACGACGGTTCCCCAGCCGACGGACGGGACCCGCTGGCGCTGCACGCTCTGCGGCAATCTCACCCGTTTCGATGTGACCCGTTCCTCGAAGGTCGTGGAGTACGTGCATCTCGACCTGGCCGGGGAGTCGAGTGTCGAGGAGCGCGAGGTGGTCAGTGAGACCATCGAGTCGGTGCGCTGTCGTTGGTGCAACGCCGTGGACCAGATCGAGCTGGTCGACCGGCCTGGTGCCGGCTCCTGACGGAGCCGTGCGGACAGACATATTGGGGTGATGGATGGTGGAGCAGCCGACAGGCGGCGCCGGACCGGCCGACGCGGCCGACGGCACCGCGGAGTCGCTCGACCGTCCGCTGCCCGAGGGCGTACGCCGCAAGGTGGTGGCACTGGTCTCGGAGGCGTTCGGCGGGCTGACCGTCGGCGAACTCCCGTCCCAGCTCCGCCAGTACGCCCGTTTCACCCCCAACAGGCGGGCCAAGTTCGCGGGTAACGCGATGGCCGCGGCCCTGGAGGGCGACCCTGCGTTCCGTCGGCGCATCGGTGAGCGGATCACCCAGACCCAGCCGGCGCTGGCCGACGCGCTCACGTCCGGTGCGCCGCCGGCCGCCGCCGACCCCCTCGATGTGGCCGCCGCCGCCTATGTGCTGCGTCCGGCCGGCTGGGTCAAGCTGGTGGCTGCCGCGGGCGAAGAGGCCCAGCGGGCGCACGCCGAGCGGGTGGACGAGGAGACCAGGCGCGAGCTCGAGCGGCTGCGCGAAGAGCTCGACCGCGCCCGCGGCCAGACCAGGTCCGACACCGAACGGCTGCGTGCGGAGCTGGAGGCATCCCGCAAGGAGACCGACTCCCTGCACCGCAAACTGCGCAGTGCCCTCAGTGAGGTGAAGCGCGGGGAGGCCGCTCTGCGCAAGGCCGGCGTCGAGGCCGACACCGTCCGGGCCGAGGCGGCGGCCCAGGTCTCCGTCGCCGAGAGCGAGTCCCGCCGGCTCAAGGCGCGGCTGGCCGAGGCGGAGGCGTCCGTCGAGGCGGGCCGCCGGGCGGCCAGGGAGGGCCGCTCGGTAGAGGACATGCGGCTGCGGCTGCTCCTGGACACCGTGCTCGACGCGGCGCAGGGGCTCCGCAGGGAACTGGCCCTGCCGCCCTCCTCGCTGCGGCCCGCCGACGGTGTCGAAGCGGTGGAACCCGGCCGGATGTCACCGAAGGACATCGCGGCCAGGGCGCTCTCGGAGACGGACCCGGCGCTGCTCGACCAGTTGCTCGCCCTGCCGCAGGCCCATCTGATCGTCGACGGTTACAACGTCACGAAGACCGGTTATCCGCAGATGCCGCTGGAGAAGCAGCGGTTGCGCCTCCTGGGCGGGCTCTCGGTCCTCGCGGCCCAGACCGGTGCCGAGATGACCTGTGTCTTCGACGGCGCCGAGCTGGCCGCACCGGTCCTGCTGGCGCCGCCACGTGGAGTCCGGGTGCTGTTCAGCAAGGCCGGGGTGACCGCGGACGAGCTGATCCGGCAACTCGCGCGCGCCGAACCGCCGGGCAGACCCGTCGTCGTGGTCTCCACCGACCGCGAAGTCGCCGACGGGGTGGCGAAGGCGGGGGCGAGGCCGGTCGCGTCCGCCTTGCTCCTGAAGCGCCTTTCGCGCGTCTGAGGCGTCATGTGAGGCATGGGCGACTTGCCGGAATTAATGGAACGTACCGTCAAGTCACCGCTACACGCAGTGCGATGAAAGTAAAGAAGTGCCTGGTGTGACGAGATTTTGCCCGTGAGGATTTGAACTGATCACAAGATGGTCACTAGGGTCAGGCCTCGAACCTTCGCACGGTTGATTGCCCACCCGGGGTAACGGCGAAGGGACCGCCGAGTCCGTGACGTGTACGGAGCCGGGGATCCGTTCGTATCCCCCCACAGCCCGGTAGGCGGTTCAAGGAAGAAGGAGCTCGCCTTCGTGGGGTCCCACCGTCGTCCCAAGCAGCCGAGCCGCGCTCGCGTGACCGTGCTCACCGCGACCGCCGCCGCTGCCGTGGCCCTGACTTCCCAGGCCGCCCACGCCGACCCCAAGCCGACCAAGAGCGAGGTCAAGGCGAAGGTCGACAAGCTTTACCACGAGGCCGAGATCGTCAACGAGAAGGCCAACGGTGCCAAGGAGCAGCAGGACAAGCTCAAGGAGCAGACCGACGCCCTCCAGGACAAGGTCGCCCGCGGGCAGGAGGAGCTGAACACCCTGCGCGGCGAGCTGGGTTCGCTCGCCACCGCGCAGTACCGCTCCGGTGGTCTCGACCCGTCGGTGCAGCTGCTGCTCTCCACGGACCCGGACGACTTCCTCGACCAGGCCTCCGCGCTCGACCAGCTGACGGCCAAGCAGGCCCAGTCGCTGGAGAAGATCCAGGCCAAGCAGCGCACTCTCGCGCAGCAGCGCAAGGAGGCGCAGAGCAAGCTCGACGACCTCGCCGACGTCCGCAAGACGCTGGATGCGAACAAGAAGAAGTACCAGGTCAAGCTGGCCGACGCGCAGAAGCTGCTGAACACCCTCACCGCCGCCGAGCGCGCCAAGATGGTCGCGGACGATCAGCGCGCCAGCCGTGCCGCCGGCGACCGGGTGGAGCTCGGCAAGGAGGCCCCCGCGTCCGGCGTAGGCGCCGCCGCCCTGCAGGCCGCTGCCACGCAGATCGGCAAGCCGTACTTCCGTGGTGGCACCGGCCCCAACTCGTACGACTGCTCGGGTCTGACCCAGTGGGCCTTCGGCCAGGCCGGCGTCCAGATCTCCCGCACGACCTACACGCAGGTCAACGACGGTGTCCGGATCGGCCGCAGCGCGCTGAAGCCGGGCGACCTGGTCTTCTTCAGCAACACCTCGCACGTCGGCATCTACGCAGGCAACAACCAGGTCCTGCACGCCCCGTACCCGGGCACGAACGTGCGTTACGAGGCGATGGAGTACCTCGGCTCCTTCCAGTTCGGTGTCCGCGTCTGACGCCTGACGGGTGAACCGCGGCACGCTTCAGTGACATCCCGCCCCGCCGGAGACCACAGGTCACCGGCGGGGCGCCGCTGTGACCGCTCTGACCGTACGATCGGCGGGTGGCTGTTCGAACGCGGGACGCGAGGCGGGGACACCGCGGGCGGAGCACGGCGGGTGCCGTGCTCGGCGTCCTGCTGCTCGCGTCCGCGTGCTCGGCCCCCCGGGACACGGCGACCGGCGTCACCGTCCAAGAGGTCGGTGCCACGCTGGACCGGCGGGCCGCGGCGGTCATGGGGCACGACACCGACGCGTACCTGGCCGCGATCGACCCCCGGGCCGCTTCCTTCCGGGCCGCCCAGCGCACCGAATTGCACAACCTCGCCGACGTACCGCTGGAGTCCTGGGCGTACGAGGTGAGGGACGTGACGGACGCGGGCGCGGACCGGGTGATCGCCGAGGTCGAACTGCGCTACCGCATCAAGGGCTACGACATGGCCTCCATGTCCTCCTCCCGCACGGTGGAGCTGGTCCGCCGCGGCGAGGGCCGCACCTGGTACGTCGCCGCCGACCGGGCCGCCGACGGTGCCCCCGAACAGCTCTGGCAGCAGGGTGACGTCGCGGTCGTACGGGGCACGCACAGCCTGGTCCTGGGGGTCGGCCGCCGGACGGCGGAGCTGCGCGGGATCGCCGCGACCGCGGACCGGGCCGTCCCGGCCGTCACGGGTTCCTGGCCGGAGCCCTGGGCGGAGCGCGTCGTGGTGCTCGTCCCCGGGTCCGTGGAGGACATGGCGGGGCTCCTGGACGCACCCGTGTCCAGCTACCGGGGCATCGCGGCCGTCACCACCGGCGAGGTCGGCGGGGGCGGCCGGGCCCCCGCCGACCGGGTGATCGTCAATCCGCAGGCGTACGGAATGCTCGGCGACTTCGGGCAGCGCGTCGTCCTCACCCACGAGACCACCCATGTGGCGACCCGGGCCCACACCTCCGCCGCCACGCCCGTCTGGCTGTCCGAGGGCTTCGCTGACCGGGCCGCCTATCGCCGGGAGAGCCGGACCGCCCTCGAGGTCGCACCGGAGCTCGCCGAGGCGGTCCGCGCCGGCGACCTGCCCGCCCACCTGCCGACCGACGAGGACTTCGGCTTCGGTGAGGACCCGGCGCGGCTCTCCCGGGCGTACGAGGGCGGCTGGATGGCCTGCGAGCTCATCGCGCGGGACTGGGGCGAGGAGGAGCTGATCGCCTTCTACAAGGCCGTGGGGAGCCGTTCGGAGCGGGACGGAGCCGTGGAGCAGGCCCTGCACACCGTGCTCGGCACCACGCCTCAGGACTTCACGGCGCGCTGGCGTGCGTACCTGCGCGACCGGCTCGGCTGATCCGCTCCGCCCCGCGCACCTCCCGCGCCCCCGGCACGGTGGCGCGCCACAGCCTCCGCCCCGCGCCGAGCGTCGCCGCGACGAGCAGACCGTTGCGTACGGCCAGGAGCGCCACGCCCTCCGCGTCACTGGCCACGACGTGCGCGAAGCCCAGCGGGAACTCGAGCACGGTGACAGCGGTGGCCACCACGACCAGACACGCGGGCACCGCCATGCGGCTGCCCCGGAACACCAGGCACACCGCGGCGACACCGAGCGGCCACACCATGTACTGGGGGCTGATGACCCGGCTGGTCACGGTGAACAGCAGCACCGCGGTGAACGCCGCGTCCGCCGGGGTGTGCACCGCGAACGTACGGGCGCGGAACCGCCACACCAGCAGCCAGCCGAAGCCGAGCACGCTCAGCGCCAGGGCCAGCGTGCTCACCAGTGCCACCTGCGGACCGGCGAACTCCATCGAGCCGTAGCGGAGCTCCACCCGGCCCTCCCAGCCGAACTGCCGGGCCACATGGAAGACCAGCGCGCCCAGCGACTCGATCTCCAGCCCGCGGTCCCGCTGGAAGGTCAGGAAGGCGAACGCGCCGGGCACCGCCACCGCGGCCGCCGACGCAAGTACCACGGCCGTCACCACCGCCGACGACCAGGACCGGCGTGTGGCCCTTCCCTTGGCGGTGCCCACCAGCACCAGTACCGGCCACACCTTCAGCAGGGTGCCGAATGCGGCCAGCGCCCCCAGCACTCTGGGGTGGCGCACCCCTGCCAGCAGTGCCGCCACCGCGACGGCCGTCACCATCAGGTCGTAGCGTGCGTAGACCGTCGGCCCGAGCAGCGGCACACCGACCACCCACAGCCACGCCCCCGCGTCGCGCATGCCCGGGCGGCTCCCCGCGTACAGCAGCAACCCGAACACCAGTGCGTCACACAGGAATACGAGGACGAAGAAGGCTGAGGCGTACTCCAGGAAGGGCAGCAGATCGGGGGAGAGCACGGCGAGCGCCGCGGCCGGAGGGTACTGCCAGGTGACGTCGTCCAGCGGGTAGGAACCGGCATGGAGCACCTCGTACCAGCCCCGGTAGATAACCGAGACGTCGACCGTGACATCCGGGCCCGGCACCGTGAACACCTTGAAGACGCAGAGCAGCAGCACCGCCCGGGTGAGGCCCCATACGGCGAGGGACAGCCCCCGGCCCCACCGGCCACTCGTACCTGTCCTGACCGTCATGCACGCCATGATGCAGGCCCCGGCTGTGCGGGAGCCGTCAGGCAGGGCCGTCGGGCCGCCCGGTACTGTCGGCGGCGATGGACAAGACGCTGATCGTGACGAACGACTTCCCGCCCCGCCCCGGCGGCATCCAGGCCTTCCTGCACAACATGGCGCTGCGCATGGACCCCGAGCGGCTCGTCGTCTACGCCTCCACCTGGAAGCGCGGCGCGGAGGGCGCCGAGGCCACCGCCGCCTTCGACGCCGAGCAGCCGTTCACCGTCGTACGCGACCGTACGACCATGCTGCTGCCCACCCCGGGGGTCACGCGGCAGGCGGTCCGGCTGCTGCGCGAACACGGCTGTTCCTCCGTGTGGTTCGGCGCGGCCGCCCCCCTCGGGCTGATGGCGCCCACGCTGCGCAGGGCCGGCGCCCGCAGGATCGTGGCGACCACGCACGGCCACGAGGCGGGATGGGCCCAGCTGCCCGCGTCCCGGCAGCTGCTGCGCCGCATCGGCGAGGGCACCGACACGATCACCTACCTCGGCGAGTACACCCGCTCCAGGATCGCCGCCGCGCTCACCCCGCAGGCCGCCGGACGCATGGTGCAGCTGCCGCCCGGGGTCGACGAGAAGACCTTCCACCCGGCCTCCGGCGGCGACCGGGTCAGGGCCCGGCTCGGGCTCACCGACCGGCCCGTCGTCGTGTGCGTGTCACGGCTCGTGCCGCGCAAGGGCCAGGACACCCTCATACTGGCCATGCCCGCGATCCTGGCGCGGGTGCCGGACGCCGTCCTGCTCGTCGTGGGCGGCGGACCGTACGCGGGGCAGCTGAAGAAGCTGGCGGCCGAGACCGGTGTCGAGGACTCCGTGCGCTTCACCGGACCCGTGCCCTGGGAGGAACTGCCCGCGCACTACGGCGCCGGTGACGTGTTCGCCATGCCCTGCCGCACCCGGCGCGGCGGGCTCGACGTCGAGGGCCTCGGCATCGTCTACCTGGAGGCGTCCGCGACCGGGCTGCCGGTCGTGGCGGGCGACTCGGGGGGCGCGCCGGACGCCGTGCTCGACGGTGAGACCGGGTGGGTGGTGCGGGGCGGCTCCCCCGAGGAGTCCGCCGACCGGATCGTCACCCTGCTCGGCGACCCCGAGCTGCGCCGGCGCATGGGGGAGCGGGGCAGGGCGTGGGTCGAGGAGAAGTGGCGCTGGGACCTGCTCGCCGGACAGCTGAAGACGCTGCTCTGAGCCGACCTGCGAGTGGGGCCCGCACCGTGACTGGCGCGGGCCCCACTCGCAGGTCGGCTCAGCCGCGGTAGATCGACTCCACCTCGTCCGCGAAGTCCTTCGCCACGACATTGCGCTTCAGCTTCAGCGACGGCGTGATGTGGCCCGCCTCCTCGGTGAACTGCGCACCCAGGATGCGGAACTTACGCACCGACTCCGCCTTGGACACCGCCGCGTTGCCTTCGTCGACCGCCCGCTGGACCTCGGCCAGCAGCTCGGGGTCCTCCCGCAGCGAGACCGCCGTCGAACCGGCCGGCTTGCCGTTCTCCTCGGCCCAGCGGGAGAGGAACTCCTCGTCGAGGGTGAGCAGCGCACCGACGAACGGCCGGCCGTCGCCGACCACCATGCACTCGGCGACCAGGGCGTGTGCGCGGATCCGGTCCTCGATCACCGCGGGGGCGACGTTCTTGCCGCCCGCAGTGACGATGATCTCCTTCTTGCGGCCCGTGATCGCGAGATAGCCGTCCTCGTCGAGCGTGCCGATGTCACCCGTGTGGAACCAGTTGTCGGCCAGCGCCTCGGCCGTCGCCGCCTCGTTCTTCCAGTAGCCGGTGAACAGGTGCTCGCCGTGCAGCAGCACCTCGCCGTCGTCGGCGATCCGCACGACCGAGCCCGGAAGCGGCTGGCCGACCGTCCCGATCTTCTGCCGGTCCCACGGATTGAAGGCCGTGGCGGCACAGGTCTCGGTGAGGCCGTAGCCCTCCAGCACCGTGAAGCCGATACCGCGGAAGAAGTGGCCGAGCCGCTCGCCCAGCGGTGCGCCGCCGGAGATCGCGTACTCCCCACGGCCGCCGAGGACGGTGCGCAGCTTGCCGAACACCAGCTTGTCGAAGATCTTGTGCTTGATCCTCAGGCCGAACGTGGGCCCCTCAGGTGTGCCCAGCGCCCGGCTGTACGCGATCGCCGTGTCGGCGGCCCGGTCGAAGATCTTGCCCTTGCCGTCGGCCTGGGCCTTGGCCCGCGCCGAGTTGTACACCTTCTCGAACACCCGCGGCACACCGAGGATCAGTGTCGGCCGGAACGCGGCCAGCTCATCGGTGAGGTTCTTGATGTCCGGCACGCAGCCGAGCCTGATCGGCGCCATCACCGAGGCGACCTCGACCAGCCGGCCGAAGACGTGCGCGGTGGGCAGGAAGAGCAGGACGGAGCACTCGCCGGTACGGAAGAGGGGCTTCAGCCGCTCCACGACGTTGCCGCACTCCGCGAAGAAGCTGCGGTGCGTCAGCACACAGCCCTTGGGGCGGCCGGTGGTGCCCGAGGTGTAGACGATGGTCGCCGGGTCGTCGGCCTTGGAGCTCACCATGCGCAGGTCCAGCGTCTCGTCCGAGACCCCGGCTCCCGCCGCCACGAGCTCGCCGACGGCGCCCCGGTCGATCTCCCAGACGTGCCGCAGACCGGGGAGCCCGTCCCGCACGGCGGTGACGGACTCCGCGTGGGCGGCGCTCTCCACGACGACCGCGACCGCGCCCGAGTCACCGAGTATCCACTGGACCTGCTCGGGGGAGCTGGTCTCGTACACCGGGACGGTGACGGCGCCCGCGCTCCAGATGGCGAAGTCCAGCAGGACCCACTCGAAGCGGGTGCGGGACATGAGCGCGACCCGGTCGCCGGGCTGGATACCCGACGCGATCAGGCCTCTGGCGGTGTCTGCGACCTCGGCGAGGAACTGGGTGGCCGTGACGTCGGTCCAGACACCGGCCACCTTCCGGCTCATCACCGCGACATCGGGATGCTGAGCGGCGTTGCGGCGGATGAGATCCGTCAGGTTGCCGTCCGTAGGGACCTCGTACAGGGCCGGAAGGCTGAACTCGCGCAAGACTGCTGCTCCTCATCGGGCTCCGGTTCCACGGCTCTGTGCGACGCACCGGATCGGTCCAAGACTGGCAGATGCTCAGTGGGGTGAGCACGACTGGACTGGCGGGACGTTACCCACCGGTACTCGGTTCCGGAAAGGGGTTTCCGGCCAGATGTCTTATGCATCACACATATCCGCGGTCCTTCGGCGCACATTAGTCCACTCGTGTCCCGGTCCGGAAGTAATCGCAGGTCCGACGGCCTCTACCCAGAGCAGCGGGTGGAGACCTAGGGTGATCTCCATGCGAGTCGGCACACCGCACAATCAGCACACAACCCCCACCCGACGGACACGCGTACACGTGGTCAGCGACGTGCACGGCAACGCGGAGGCGCTGGCGCGCGCCGGGGACGGCGCGGACGCCCTGATCTGTCTGGGTGACCTGGTCCTCTTCCTCGACTACGCCGACCATTCGCGCGGCATCTTCCCCGACCTGTTCGGAGTCGCCAGCGCCGACCGCATCGTCGAGCTGCGCACCGCACGGCGCTTCGAGGAGGCGCGTGCCTTCGGACGCGAGCTGTGGGCCGGCCTGGACCGCGACGCGGCCATCCTGTCCGCCGTACGCAAGCAGTACGCCGAGATGTTCGCGGTCATGCCCACCCCGACCTACGCCACCTACGGCAACGTCGACGTGCCCACGCTGTGGCCCGAATACGCCAATCCCGGTACCACCGTGCTGGACGGTGAACGGGTCGAGATCGGCGGCCGGGTCTTCGGATTCGTCGGCGGCGGCCTCAGGACGCCCATGAACACCCCGTACGAGATCAGCGACGAGGAGTACGCCGCCAAGGTCGAGGCGCTCGGACCGGTGGACGTCCTTTGCTCGCACATACCGCCGGACGTCCCGGAGCTGACGTACGACACCGTGGCCCGGCGCTTCGAGCGCGGCAGCCGCGCGCTGCTGGACGCCATCCACCGCACCCGCCCCCGCTACGCGGTTTTCGGCCATGTGCACCAGCCGCTGGTCCGACGGATGCGGATCGGCGCCACCGAGTGCGTCAATGTCGGCCACTTCGCCTCGAGCGGGCGCCCGTGGGCCCTGGAGTGGTGAGCGACACGGCCCGTCGGCCGCGGGCCGGGGCGCGGGCGGGAGGGCCGCCCGCACGCGATAGCCTGCACACGGCAGGCCTCTGCCGAACGCGACCGGTACACCGCACTGGAGGGCCACGGCGATGGCTGAACACACCAGCTCGAGCATCACGATCGAGGCGGCACCGGCCGACGTCATGGGAGTGATCGCCGACTTCGCCCGCTATCCGGAGTGGACCGGCGAGGTGAAGGAGTCCGAGATCCTGGCCAGCGACGACCAGGGCCGAGCCGAGCAGGTCCGTCTCGTCCTGGACGCCGGAGCGATCAAGGACGACCACGTCCTCGCCTACACCTGGAACAGCCCCTACGAGGTCAGCTGGACCCTGGTCAAGTCCCAGATGCTCCGCGCACTCGACGGCAGCTATGCGCTGGCGCCGCTGGGCGACGGCGACCGCACCGAGGTCACCTACCGCCTCGCCGTGGACGTCAAGATCCCGCTCCTCGGCATGATCAAGCGCAAGGCCGAGAAGGTCATCATCGACCGCGCCCTCGCCGGACTGAAGAAGCGCGTCGAGTCCGTCCCGAAGGCCTGATCCCGTGCGTACGGTCCTCGTCACCGGCCCCGGCGGCGCAGGCCGTACCACCGTCGCCGCGGCGACCGCGCTCGCGTCGGCACGCGGCGGCCGTCGCACGCTCCTGGTCTCCGTCGACGCGGTGCCCGCCCTCCCCGCCGGCCCCGACCCCGCAGCGGTCGCCGAGCGGCTCTTCTGCGCCCGCGTCGACTCCGCAGCGCACTTCCGCGGCGAACTGCTCGAACTCCAGGACCGGGCGTCCGGGGTGCTCGACCTGCTCGGCGCCAACCGGCTCGACGCCGAGGAGCTCACCGAACTGCCGGGCAGCTCCCAGCTCGCCGTCCTGCACACCCTGCGCCGGGTGGCCGAGGGGGACTGGGCAGAGCACGGCTACGAGGTCCTCGTCGTCGATCTGCCCCCGCTGACCGAGGCACTCGCCCTCCTGGCCCTGCCCGGGCAGTTGCGCCGCTATCTGCGGCGCCTCCTGCCCCGCGAACGCCAGGCCGCCCGCGCCCTGCGCCCGGTGCTCGCCCAGCTGGCCGGCGTCCCCATGCCCGCCCAGTGGCTGTACGAGGCCGCCGCCCGCAAGGACGCCGAACTGGCCGCTGTCGAGGCGCTGATCGAGGACGACGCGACCACCGTGCGGCTGGTCGCCGAACCGGGCCCGGCCGCCGATGAGGCGCTGAGGAGCGCCCGTACCGGACTCGCCCTGCACGGACTGCGCGTCGACTCCGTCGTGGCCTCCCGTGTCCTGCCCCGGCACTCCGCCGACCCCTGGTTCGCCGATCTCGCCGCCCGGCAGGAGAAGTCCCTGGACAGCTGGCACCAGCAGTGGGCGCCTGGTACGTCCGTACGCGAGATCGCCCACCTCGGCCGCGAACCACGCACCGTCGAGGACCTGGCCCTGCTCGACGGGAGCTGCGACGGAGCCCTGGCACCGGAGGGCTCGGCGACGGGCCACGCCGGGAGCACCTGGTGGACCGAGGACGCCGGGGACGGCGTCATAGCCTGGTGCCTGCCGCTGCCCGGCGCCGTCAAGGAGGACCTCAGGCTGGTCCGGCGTGGCGACGAACTGCTCCTCACCGCAGGACCGTTCCACCGGATCGTGCGCCTGGAGTCCGCGCTGCGCCGCTGCTCCGTCAGCGGAGCCGCGCTGACCGACGGAGTCCTGCGTGTCCGGTTCACACCTGACCCCGGGCTCTGGCCCCGGACACAATGAACGGGGTGCCACCGTTCGGGTAACGTCGGGAGTACGTGGCTCGTACGGCCACGCAGCAAACCGCATCGCAGGAGTCCGCCATGAGTGAAGCCACCGATCGTCCCGTCGACGACGACGCGTGGGCGGAGGCCTGCGCCGAGGACCTCGAGGCGGAGAAGGCCCGCCGTCGGGCCCGGTACGGACAGCAGCCGGGTTCCGCCGCCGAGGAGCTGCGCAAACTGATCGACGCGGTGTCCGACAAGGTCTCCTCGCTGCAGTCGCCGCTGCTCGGCATGGCGGCCCAGGGCACCGTCCAGCAGGTGATCCGGCAGGCGAAGTCCGCGGTCGAGCCCGTCATCGAGCGCAACCCGGAGCTCTTCGATCATCTCGCCGCCGCGGGCAACGAGCTCCTGGCCGCCTACCGATCCGCCGTCGAGGGCCAGGAAAGCCGCTGGACCCGGGGCACCGAAGGCGCCGGGGGCACCTCGGGTCAGGCGAAGAAGGCGGCCGAGAACCCGGCGGACCCGCGTGACGAGGGCCCCGGCGGCAGCGAACACATCGACCTGGACTGACCCTGGGCAGGAAATACCCGTCCCCGGCTCGGGTACGGTTGGCCGTAGCGGGGCTCGACCGAAACTGAGGGATTCATGGGACTCACCATCGGCGTCGATATCGGCGGCACGAAGATCGCGGCTGGAGTGGTCGACGAAGAGGGCCGGATCCTCTCGACGTTCAAGGTACCGACCCCGCCGACGGCCGAAGGCATCGTGGACGCGATCAGCGCCGCCGTGTCCGGAGCGAGCGAGGGACACGACGTCGAGGCGGTAGGCATCGGCGCGGCCGGATACGTCGACGACAAGCGTGCCACCGTGCTGTTCGCGCCGAACATCAACTGGCGCCACGAGCCGCTCAAGGACAAGGTCGAGCAGCGCGTCGGCCTGCCCGTCGTGGTGGAGAACGACGCCAACGCCGCGGCCTGGGGCGAATACCGCTTCGGCGCCGGCCAGGGCCACGACGACGTCATCTGCATCACGCTCGGCACCGGCCTGGGCGGCGGCATCATCATCGGCAACAAGCTGCGCCGCGGCCGCTTCGGTGTGGCGGCGGAATTCGGTCACATCCGGGTCGTCCCGGACGGGCTGCTCTGCGGCTGCGGCAGTCAGGGCTGCTGGGAGCAGTACGCTTCCGGGCGCGCCCTCGTGCGGTACGCGAAGCAGCGCGCCAACGCCACCCCGGAGAACGCCACGATCCTGCTGGGTCTCGGCGACGGCTCCGTGGAGGGCATCGAGGGCAAGCACATCAGCGAGGCCGCCCGGCGGGGCTGCCCGGTGGCCGTCGACTCCTTCCGTGAGCTGGCCCGCTGGGCCGGAGCCGGCCTGGCCGACCTCGCCTCGCTCTTCGACCCGTCGGCCTTCATCGTCGGCGGCGGCGTCTCGGACGAGGGTGAACTGGTCCTCGACCCGATCCGCAAGTCGTTCCGGCGCTGGCTGATCGGCGGCGAGTGGCGCCCGCACGCCCAGGTCCTCGCGGCCCAACTGGGCGGCAAGGCCGGTCTCGTGGGCGCGGCGGACCTGGCACGACAGGGCTGACCTCCACCACGGCACGTCCGACGCCCGCCGCGCCCTCCGGGGAGCGGCGGGCGTCCGTCGTATCGTGCGTGCCATGGTCACCACGCCGATGCCCCTGCCCGACTCCCGTACCGAGCCGGACGGTTCGGCCGTCATCCGGGTACTCAGCTACAACGTACGTGCGCTGCGCGACGACACCGAGGCGCTGGCCCGTGTCATCCGTGCCTGCGCACCCGACCTGGTGTGCGTACAGGAGGCCCCTCGCTTCTTCCGGTGGCGCAAGGCGGCGGCCCGGCTCGCCGCCATGACCGACCTGGTCGTCCTCAGCGGTGGTGCCACGGCGTCCGGGCCCCTGCTGCTCTGCTCCTTGCGCGCCACCGTGGAGCGCACCGAGGACGTGCTGCTGCCGCTCACACCGGGGCTGCACCGGCGGGGCCTGGCCACGGCGGTCGTACGGATCGCCGGGGCCAGGCTCGGCGTCGTGAGCTGTCATCTGAGCCTGCGGCGCGAGGAGCGGCAGGCGCAGGCGGGGATGCTGCTGGACAGGGTCGACGCGATGGGCGTCCCGCACGCCGTCGTCGCCGGCGACCTCAACGACGAACCGGAGGGGGTCGCGTTCCGGCGGCTGGCCGGGCGGCTCCAGGACTGCCGGGCCGAGCGGCCGTGGGGCGGCGAGCTCACCTTTCCGCCCTCGGCGCCGCGCAAGCGGATCGACGCGGTGTTCGCGACCGACGGCATCGAGGTGCTCGGCTGCGGGGTGCCCACGGAACTGCCCGGCGTCAGTGGCGCGGACCTGCGGGCGGCCACGGACCATCTGCCCGTACTGGCCGCCCTCAGGGTCCCCGCAGGGGGCTGAGCCGAGGCCCCGCTCAGACGACCGCGCCGCGCCCCGGGTCGTCGTCCTCTTCGTCGTCATGGGGCATGCGCGCCACCAGGGTGGCGAAGCCGCCCAGGAAGCCACCGATGGAGAGTGTGGTGAGCCACCACGTCATCTCCCACTGCATCAGCACCGCGAGCAGCATCAGGACCGGGCCGCCGACGACCGCGAGCCACGCGAACTTCGCCGTCACATCGGCCTCGGGAAGCGGCGGCGGCTCCGGCGGGACGAAGTGCCCCTCCTCGCCGTCGTCCGCGTCGTCGATGCCGCTGTCCTTGGGCTCCTCCAGACCGTAGTCACGCGGACCCACCCCGGGGGCGAAGACGACCGAACCGCCGAGCGGCTTCTTCTCCGGCGGGCCGGAGGGTGCCTTCCCGCCCATGCCCTTGTCCGCGTCGTCGCCCGCGCCGGACTCCGTGGAGGGGTCCAGGACATTGAGCTGGTCGTCCTCCAGCAGGGCCAGGTCCTCGACCGACTTGAACGGCTTTGCGCCCGGCGGGTCCGGCGGCTCCTCCCCGTACCCCGCGACGATCGCCTCCCAGGCGGCGGCCTCGTCGAGCGGCCGGGCCCCCTCCGTGCTCTCGGGCACGTCCGCTCCCTCCGTGGGGCGCGGTTCGCGCTCCTCGTCACTGCCCGCGCGGTCCGCGTCGTGCTCAGCCACCGGTCATGCTCCCCTTCTTGCCAGCGTCGGGTGCGAGGCGGTCGATGAACCGGTAGCTCTCGTCGAAGATCCGCTCCGCATCGTGGTCCAACGTCGCCACGTGGTAGCTCTGTTCCAGGAGGATCTCCTCGACGTCCCTCGACGAGACCCGGCTGAGGATCCGCGCCGAGTCGGCCGGCGGCACGACGTGGTCCTGCGGGCTGTGCAGCAGCACGAGCGGCTGGGTGACCTGGGGCAGTTCCGCGTCGACCAGCCGGAAGAACGCCCGCACGGAGTGCGCGGCGTGCAGCGGCACCCGGTCGTAGCCGACCTCCTCGGCACCGTCCAGGGCGATGTCGCTGGTCAGCCCCTTCGTCGTCCGCACCACATGCCGGGCCACCGGCAGGGCGTACGCCGACAGGCCGTGCACCTTGTTCGCCGGATTGACCAGCACCAGACCCGCGATCTCGTCTCCGTGCTTCGCGGCGAGGCGAAGCGCCAGGGCACCGCCCATCGACAGGCCGAAGACGAAGACCTGCTCGCACCGCGCCCGCAGCGCCCGCAGCTCCCTGTCCACCTCGGCGTACCAGTCCTGCCAGCCCGTGACCGCCATGTCCTCCCAGCGCGTCCCGTGCCCGGGCAGCAACGGGAGCGACACGGTCAGTCCGCGGTCCGCCAGATGACCGGCCCAGGGGCGCAGCGACTGCGGCGAACCCGTGAATCCGTGACAGAGGAGGACGCCGACCTCTCCGCCTTCGTGGCGGAACGGCTCGGCTCCAGGGAGGACCGGCACCGGGGTCTCCTGTTCATGAAGCGGGCGGGGGTACGGGGGTGCAGAAGGATGACTTCACCGTACGCGACCGGACCGACACCGACCAGGGCCGTCACCCCCGAGCAGCCGCCACCCGCAGGGCGTCTGCGGGCGTATCCGCCGGGGGGACACCGGTCCACGAGCGGGCGGGGTGGCCGAGGCCCCACAGGTTAAGGTCTGTCGGACGGCACAACAGGAGGCACCCGAGTTGATCTACGGCGCAATGAAGTTCTCCATCGGCGGGTCTCTGAAGCTCGCCTTCCGGCCGTGGGTGGAGGGCCTGGAGAACATTCCCGCGGACGGGCCGGCGATCCTCGCGAGCAACCATCTCTCGTTCTCCGACTCCTTCTTCCTGCCGGCCGTCCTCGACCGCAAGGTGACGTTCATCGCCAAGGCGGAGTACTTCACCGCGCCGGGGATCAAGGGCAAGCTCACCGCCGCCTTCTTCAAGGGCGTGGGACAGTTGCCGGTGGACCGCTCCGGCGGTCGTGGCGCCGGAGAGGCCGCCATCAAGTCCGGCATCCAGGTGATCGAGAGCGGCGGGCTCTTCGGCATCTATCCGGAAGGCACCCGCTCGCCCGACGGGCGGCTCTACCGGGGCAAGCCCGGCGGCCTGGCCCGGGTGGCCCTCGCTACGGGGGCGCCGGTCGTCCCCGTAGCGATGATCGACACGGAGAAGATCCAGCCGCCCGGACAGGTGGTGCCCAAGCTGATGCGGCCCGGCATCAGGATCGGCAAGCCGCTGGACTTCACCCGCTACCAGGGCATGGACGGTGACCGGTTCATCCTGCGCTCGGTGACCGACGAGGTGATGTACGAGATCATGAAGCTCTCCGGCCAGGAGTACGTGGACATCTACGCGACCGCGGCCAAGCGGCAGATCGCCGACGCGGCGAAGAAGAAGGGCACGGACGGGCCCGGCGCGTAGCAGCGCCGACGGACGTCCGGAGCGGGCAGCATGACAGGGGCGGGAACCGGGGGAGGGGCCATGGCCGGGCGGGAACGGGTCGTACGGATGTCGGTCGAGCAGCCGCTGTGGCGCGCACTGACCGCGTACCGAGTGCTGACGCTGGCCTACGCGGCGCTGCTCGCGGGCTTCGGCCGCGCGAAGTACGAGCAGCCCTGGGTGGCCGTCGCCTTCCTGGCGGTCCTCACCGTCTGGACGCTGGCCACCCTCCCCAGGGTGGCCAACGCGGCGAGCTGCACCAAGCGCTTCCTCGGCATGGACCTCACCGTCGCCCTGACCGGGATCATGCTGACCCCGCTTGCCGACTTCGACGCCCAGCACATGGACGGTCCGACGATCCCGTCGATCTGGACCGCGGGTTCCGTCCTCGCGTTCGCCCTCAAGGGCGGCTGGCGCTGGGCTGCCTTCGCCTCCACCCTCGTCGCCGTCGCCAACATCATCGAGCGCGGCGAGCCCAGCGAGGACACCTTCCACAACGTGGTGCTGGTCTGGGTCGCCTCCATCGCCATCGGCTACGTCGTCGAGGTGGCCCGGGCCAGTGAACGCACCCTCGCCCGGGCCCTGGAGATCGAGGCGGCCACCCGGGAGCGGGAGCGGCTCGCCCGTGACATCCACGACAGCGTCCTCCAGGTCCTGGCCATGGTCCAGCGGCGCGGCACGGCGCTGGGCGGCGAGGCCGCGGAGCTCGGCCGGATGGCCGGTGAGCAGGAGGTCGCCCTGCGGACCCTGGTCTCCAGCGGCCTGGTGCCCACGACACGGGTATCGGAGGACAGCGCCGACGGTGCGGTGGTCCGCCCGGTGGCCTCCGACGGCGAGGGCGGCGCCGAGTCCGATCTGCGTGCCCTGCTCGCCCCGCACGCGGGGTCGCGGGTCACGTTCGCGGAACCCGGCGCCCCGGTACTGCTCGCGGCCGGCGCGGCGCGCGAGCTCGCCGCCGCGGTGAGCGCGGCGCTCGACAACGTCCGCGTCCACGCGGGCCCCGACGCCCAGGCGTGGATCCTGGTCGAGGACGAGCCGGACGAGGTGATCGTCACGGTCCGGGACGACGGCCCGGGCATCCCGGAGGGCAGGCTCGACCAGGCGGAAGGTGAGGGCCGCCTCGGCGTCGCCCTGTCGATCCGCGGGCGACTGCGCGATCTGGGCGGCACAGCAGAGCTGATCTCGGTCCCCGGCCAGGGCACCGAGGTCGAACTGAAGGTTCCGAAGGTTTCACGGGGGAAGGCAGGATCGGCCCGATGAGTACACCGAACACACAGGCGTCCGAGAAGCGGACCATCACGGTGATGGTCGTCGACGACCACCCGATGTGGCGCGACGCCGTCGCCCGCGATCTGGCCGAGTCCGGTTTCGAGGTGGTCGCGACCGCCGGCGACGGCCCGGGGGCCCTACGCCGGGCCAGGGCCGTCGGCCCCGATGTCCTGGTGCTCGACCTGAACCTCCCGGGCATGCCCGGCGTCCAGGTCTGCAAGGAGCTCGTCGGGTCGCTCCCCGGGCTGCGTGTCCTGGTGCTCTCCGCCAGTGGCGAGCACGCCGATGTCCTGGAGGCGGTGAAGTCGGGCGCCACCGGCTATCTGCTGAAGTCGGCGAGCACCCAGGAGCTGACCGACGCCGTACGCGCCACCGCCGCCGGCGACCCGGTCTTCACCCCGGGCCTCGCCGGGCTGGTCCTCGGCGAATACCGCAGGCTCGCCTCCGACCCCGCGCCGGCGGCCCCCGACCAGCCGAAGGTCCCGCAGCTCACCGACCGCGAGACGGAGGTACTCCGGCTGGTCGCCAAGGGACTGTCGTACAAGCAGATCGCCGAGCGCCTGGTCATCTCCCACCGCACCGTGCAGAACCACGTCCAGAACACCCTGGGCAAGCTCCAGTTGCACAACCGGGTGGAACTCGTGCGCTACGCCATCGAGGCAGGTCTCGACGACGTCTGACGGACAACCGCCAACGCCCGACGGGTTACCGCCGTGTGCGGCCGTGGAGGTGTCCGCCCCCGTTTCCGGGCGGGTCACGCGCCGATCGTGGTGGTCGCCCAGGGCGTCACACCCGGCCCTCGGGTGTCGGTGCACGGCCGGCCGAGGAGATCGAGCGGCGTGCCGGCAGGAAGGTCAGCCACAGCGTTCGGCCATGTCCGGCGCGGCGGCACACCGAGTGCCTTCGGCCGCCGGCTCGCCACTCGCTTCGGGCCGCCGTCGACGCGGTGCACGACGGTGTCTCCGGCTGCTGGTCACCCCACCGGGGATCGGACACCGTGCGGGTGCCGACCGTGGAGACGACGGCGGCCCGAAGACGGTCGACCCGGCCCCGTACGCGGAAGCGGCAGTCCTCCTCGGCTGATCCCTCGTGGACGATCCCGCGTCGGCGGCCGGGCCCGCTCAGGCCGAGCGGCGCCCGGGGGGCGCGGGTCGTATATTCGCGAGGACCGGCCCAGCCCCCTCACCCGGGAGACGTCGTGGAAATCCTGGCATTCGGCGTGCAGTCCGACGAGAAGCCACTCATCGAGAAGGCCTTCGCCGGCCTGCACGACGTCCGCTGCCTGGACGTCTTCCTCACCGAGGACACCGCCCCGATCGCCGCGGGCTACGAGATCATCTCCACCAGCGTCAACGCGGACCTCGGCAGCCACGTCCTGCAGACCCTCGCGGCGGGCGGCACGCGGATGATCGCCCAGCGCTCCACCGGGTTCAACAACATCGACCTCGCGGCCGCCGAGCGCCTCGCCCTGCGCGTGGCCCGGGTCTCGTACTACTCGCCCCACTCGGTCGCCGAATTCGCCTGGACCCTGGCCATGGCTGTCAACCGCCGCATCGTCCGTGCGGTGAGCCGGACCCGGGACTTCGACTTCCGGCTCGACGGGCTCCTCGGCCGGGACATGCACGGCCGCACGGCCGGTGTGGTCGGCACCGGGAAGATCGGTGAGGCCTTCACCCGGATCGCCCACGGCTTCGGCATGGATCTGCTGGGCTGGGACGTCGCCGAGAACCCCGCCTGCGCCGCACTCGGCATGAGATACGTGGACAAGGAACAACTCTTCGCCGAGTCCGACCTGATCAGCCTCCATGTGCCGCTGCTGCCGGCCACCCAGCACATCATCGGCGGGGAAGCCCTGTCCGCGATGAAGGACGACGCGATCCTGGTCAACTCCAGCCGGGGCGGCCTCGTCGACACCCGCGCGCTCGTCACCGAGCTGAGGGCCGGCAGATTCACCGGTGTCGGGCTCGATGTCTACGAGGCGGAGGCAGGGCTCTTCTACGTCGACAAGTCGGTGGAGGGCATCGACGACGACACCCTCGCCCGGCTCGTCACCTTCCCCAACGTCATCGTGACCTCGCACCAGGCGTACTACACGCGTGACGCCGTGGAGCAGATCATCGACGCCACCGTGCAGAACGTCACCGACCACCTGGCGGGCCGCCGCAGCGACAACGTCCTGGTCCCGGCACTCCCCGTTCGTTAGCCCGCGTGCTCCTCCGCGTGCTCCTTCAGGAACGCGCCCGCGTACGCCGCTGCCTCCTCCTTCGAGCCGCAGGGGGAGTCCGCGTCGGCCGCGCCGTCCGTGCCGTCCGCACCCCGCCCCGTCCACCGCCAACTGCCCGACGAGGACTCCAGGAAGAGCTCGGCCGTGCCCCCGAACAGCTCGACGGTGCCCCGCGCCGCCGCTGCCGTCGGCCGGTCGACCGCGTCGGGCCACTTCTTGCGGGCGCCCTGCCGCGTTATGCCCCAGGCCGCGCCCAGCTGTTCGTAGCTCGCGCCGTAGGAGCCGGCGGTCCGTGCGGCGCGTGCCGTCAGCCGCGAGACCGCCGAGTCCACCACCTTCCAGCCGGCGAGGACCGACAGTGACACCTCGACAGGGTCCGCCGCCCACATGCGGTCCTCGGGGAGCCCCGAGGCGCGGGCCCGCAGAGCCGTTGCGAGGGGGGCCAAGGCGTCGCAGAGGGATTGCTCGAGGGCGGTCAGTTCGGTGTGCGTGACCTCGTTCGCTGCCATGTTGACAACTATAGTTACCGGAATCGATTGTGGCAACTGTAGTTGTCAGTCGGAGAGTGTCGGAGCCCGGTCCTTCAGCCGGGCACGGGCAGCGCCGCCAGCAACTCGGTCACGATGGTGGCGCCGCGCAGCGTGAGCACCGACTCCGGGTGGAACTGCACCGAGGCGAAGCCCCGGCCGCGCAGAGCGTGCAGCTCGCCGGAGGCCGTGTCCCTGCTCGCCTCGATGCCGTGCGCGCTCAGCTCCGTGGCCGCCGCCTCGTCGCAGAGCGCGGTGAAGCTGTTGTAGAAGCCGACGGTCTCGGGCCTGCCGAACAGATCGATCCGGGTCTGGGCCCCCTGGTGGGGCACAGCCTTACGCGCGATCCCCAGGCCCAGCTCCGCCGCGATCAGCTCATGTCCGAGGCAGACGCCGAGCAGCCCATGGCGGTGTCCCCGCACGAGTTCGGCGGTCAACCCGCGCAGCAGCCGCATCTTCGGATCGGCCGTGTCCCCCGGATCGCCGGGCCCGGGTCCCAGTACCACCGGCCCCTGGTGCGCCCGTACGGCCTCGCGCAGACCGGGCTCGTCGTACCGGCGGACCGACACGGCCAGGCCCGAGACGCGCAGCAGGTGCGCCAGCATCGCCGTGAAGGTGTCCTCACCGTCCACCACCAGCGCATGGCCGGACAGGTGCCGGGTGCGCTCCTGCATCCGCAGCCAGAAGGGGGCCAGCCCGCCGCGCCGGTCGTCCAGAGCGGCTCGCACCCGCGGGTCGGAAGCCAGCCGCGGCAGGCCCGCCTCCGACCCGCGCCGACCCGGCCGGACGCCCAGTGCCGCGAGCACGCCGGCCGCCTTCGCGTGGGTCTCGGCGACCTCTCCCGCAGGGTCGGAATGGCGTACGAGCGTGGCCCCCACCGGCACCCGCAGCCGGCCGGACGCGGAGATGTCGGCGGTACGGATCAGGATCGGCGAGTCCAGCGTCTGCGCGCCACCGGGTTCCCGGCCCACCAGCGCCAGGGCGCCCGCGTAGTAGCCGCGCCCTCCCGGCTCGTAGCGCTCGATCACCCGGCAGGCGTTCTGCACGGGTGAACCGGTGACGGTCGCCGCGAACATGGTCTCCTTCAGGACCTCGCGCACATCCAGCGAGGACCGCCCGCGCAACTCGTACTCCGTGTGCGCGAGGTGGGCCATCTCCTTCAGCCGGGGCCCGATCACCACACCGCCCATGTCGCCGACGGTGCACATCATCTTGAGCTCCTCGTCGACCACCATGGAGAGTTCCTCGGTCTCCTTGCGGTCGCCGAGGAAGGTCAGCAGGCCCTCGGCGCTCGGCCCCTCGGCCGGGTAGCGGTAGGTCCCGCTGATCGGGTTCATCACGACCGTCCCGCCGGACATCCGCACATGGACCTCCGGGCTGGCGCCGACCAGTGTCCTTCCCCCCGTGTGCACCACGAACGTCCAGTACGCCCCGCGCTCACCGGCCAGCAGCCGCCGGAACAACGCCAGCGCGTCGGCCCGGCCGAAGCCGGGGATCTCGCCGCCGAAGGTCCGCCGGATGACGAAGTTCGCGCCTTCGCCCTGCCCGATCTCATCGTCGATGACCCGCCGGACGACGTCCGCGTACTCCTCGTCGGCGACGTCGAAGGCGCCGTCCTCGACCCGCACATCGTGGCCGGGCAGCTCGGCGAGCACCTCGGTCAGCGGCAGCTCGTACGCCTCCTCCGCGACCAGTACGGCGAGCGGGGTGCCGTCGTCCCGCACGTCGAAACCGCGCTCGGCGATCTGCCGGAACGGCACCAGGGCCAGCGACGGCAGCTCACCCACCGGGATGTCGGCGAGCCGGTCCACCTCCCGCACCGCGCCGGTCAGCACCTCGACGGAGTCGTGGTCCCGGCCGGGCGTGCGCCGGCGCAGCAGCGCGAAAGGCGGGGCGTCGTCGCGGAGCAGGGCGGACAAGAGGCCGGCTGTACGACCGGTCATGGGCTCGGGCATGGGTTCGGGCACGGGTGTTCCTTCCTGATGGAGGAACGGCTCCCGGCTCCGAAACGCAGAGAAGGCCGCCCCTCGGGCGGCCTTCGCGAAGTCTGTACGCGCGATGAATCAGCGGGCCGCCGGATGAGCGGTCCACCACCAGTTCCGTGTCGTCTGCGCGAACATGCCCCGAACCCTAACGGAAACGGTGCACGAACGAGCGCTCGTCTCATTTGCTGAGCGGCCGGACGGGACGCACGCGTCGACCCCGTAGTGTTGTCAAGGTGACCGTGAACGCCAATACCTCCGTCGCCGGTGGCCACACCTGGCGAGACCTTCCCGCGGCGCAGCAGCCCGAGTACCCCGATGCCGAGGCTCTGCGCGACGTACTCGCGGACCTCGACTCGTATCCTCCGCTCGTCTTCGCGGGTGAGTGCGACCAGCTGCGTGCCCGACTGGGAGCCGTCGCCAAGGGCGAGGCGTTCCTGCTGCAGGGCGGCGACTGCGCCGAGGCCTTCGACGCCGTGTCCGCCGAGCACATCCGGGCCAAGCTGAAGACGCTGCTCCAGATGAGCGCCGTCCTGACGTACGCGGCCTCCGTGCCGGTCGTCAAGATCGGGCGGATCGCCGGGCAGTACTCCAAGCCGCGCTCCAAGCCGACCGAGACCCGCGACGGCGTGACCCTGCCGACCTACCGCGGTGACTCCGTCAACGGTTTCGAGTTCACCGAGGCATCCCGCGTCCCGGACCCCGAGCGGCTGAAGCGGATGTACCACGCGTCTGCTTCCACGCTGAACCTGGTGCGCGCCTTCACCACCGGTGGTTACGCCGACCTCCGCCAGGTGCACGCCTGGAACCAGGACTTCGTGAGGTCCTCGCCGTCCGGGCAGCGTTACGAGGCCCTGGCCCGCGAGATCGACAACGCGCTGAACTTCATGAAGGCGTGCGGCACGGACCCGGCCGAATTCAAGGCGGTCGAGTTCTACGCCTCGCACGAGGCGCTGCTGCTGGACTACGAGTCGTCGCTGACCCGCACCGACTCGCGCACCGGCCGGCTCTACGACACCTCGGGCCACATGGTCTGGGTCGGTGAGCGCACCCGCCAGATGGACGGCGCGCACATCGAGTTCGCCTCGAAGATCCGCAACCCCATCGGCATCAAGCTCGGTCCGACGACCACCGTCGACGAGGCACTCGGCTACATCGACCGCCTCGACCCCGAGCGCGAGCCGGGCCGGCTGACCTTCATCGTCCGTATGGGCGCCGACAAGGTCCGTGACAAGCTCCCCGCGCTGGTCGAGAAGGTCACTGCCTCCGGTGCCCAGGTGGTATGGGTGACCGACCCGATGCACGGCAACACCTTCGAGGCCGCGTCCGGCCACAAGACGCGCCGCTTCGACGACGTCCTGGACGAGGTCAAGGGCTTCTTCGAGGTGCACAAGCACCTCGGGACCCACCCCGGTGGTATCCACGTCGAACTCACCGGCGACGACGTCACCGAGTGCGTCGGCGGCGGCCACGAGATCTTCGTGGACGACCTGCACCAGCGTTACGAGACGGCCTGCGACCCGCGCCTCAACCGCAGCCAGTCCCTCGACCTGGCCTTCCTGGTCGCCGAGATGTACCGCGACCAGTAGGGAACACCCTGGTGAAGCCCGTGGGGCACGGATCGATGTGATCCGTGCCCCACGGGCGTACCGGGGCTTTTGCGTGCGGGGCCCTCGCGGGTAAGGTTAGGTTAGCCTCACCGGATAATCGGTACGGCGCAGCGATCGAACCGTCGGGAGGTGAACCGCATGTACGTCTGCTCCTGCTTCGGCATCACCGAGGACCAGGTCAAGCAGCATGCGGACGGCGGAGCGTGCACACCTCGCCAGATCGCTTCGGCCTGCAAGGCCGGCACCGACTGCGGCGGCTGCGTCCGCAGGATCCAGGCGCTCCTCGGCCGTGGCGAGTGCCCGCGCCGTGAGCTCGCCGAAGGACGTACGGCGCCGGAGGGCGCCCGGGGCGGTGCGCCCGCCGCCCGCGGAGTCACGCCGGACGTCACGCTTTCTGACGCCGCCTGAAGGGCCCGCGGGTCTCAGGAGTGCGGGAACCCTCCGGTCGATCAGCTGTCCGGCTGCTCGATCACCTGGGCGATGTAAAGCGGCTCACCGAGCTTCTCGACCAGTTCCAGCTGGGTGTCGAGATAGTCGATGTGATGCTCCTCGTCCGCGAGGATGGACTCGAAGATGTTCGCCGAGGTGATGTCACCCTTGCCGCGCATTACCTCGATGCCCCGCTTGAGGCGGTCGATCGCCTCCACCTCGACCTGCCGGTCGGCCTGGAACATCTCGGTGACCGTCTGGCCGACCCGTACATGGAAGAGCCGCTGATAGTTGGGCAGCCCGTCCAGGAAAAGGATCCGGTCGGTGAGGATCTCCGCGTGCTTCATCTCGTCGAACGATTCGGCCCGGGTGTACTTGGCGAGCTTCGTCCAGCCGAAGTTGTCCTGCATCTTCGCATGCAGGAAGTACTGATTGATGGCAGTCAATTCGGCGGTCAGCTGTTCGTTCAGGAACTCGAGGACCTCGGGGTCGCCCTGCATCGCAGAGGCTCCTTCCAACCGGTGAACTGGGCACGTGTGCGCGCATCCTCGCATCGCCCCAGGCAGCCGTCCAGTAAGTGCATGCTTAGTATGAGTTGCCCGAATCGGCTCTCCCCTGGTCATGACCACCCCTGCCTGTCTGTCACCATGGAGGCATGGGTCAGCCGGAGAGCCGGGAACGCGGCACAGCAGAGCAGTCCGGGCTTCCGCCGGGGCAGCGGTTGCAGCGAGGCTGGCCGGTCACCCATTACGGGCCCGTGCCCAAGTTCAAGCCGGACCGCTGGGAGTTCCGGGTCTTCGGAGCCACCGCCGACGGTGACAAGCACTGCTGGAATCACCAGCAATTCACGGCGCTCCCCTTCTCCTCCGTCGTCGCGGACCTCCACTGCGTGACGAAATTCAGCATGCTCGAAGCCGAGTGGGGCGGAATCCTGGCCCGCGAGATCGTGGAACTGGCGCCGCCCGCGCCCCATGTCACCCATGTGATGGTCTGGGCCGAATACGGATTCAGCTCAAATCTCAGGCTCGCCGACTTCGCTTCGGACCACACGCTGTTCGCCACCCATAAGGACGGCGAACTGCTCACCGCCGAACACGGATTTCCACTACGACTGGTCGTACCGCATCTGTATGCCTGGAAGGGGCCCAAATGGGTCCGGGGCATCGAATACATGACGGCCGACCGCCGGGGGTTCTGGGAGGAGCGCGGTTACCACAACATCGGCGACCCGTGGAGCGAGCAGCGCTACTCCTACCAGGAGGAGCCCGGGGACGGCCCCGAGCTCTGACGCCTTCCCCGTCCGCTGTCAGCGGGTGCCGCGGAGCTCCTTCAGCCGTGCCACGTCCGCCGCGTGGCCTTCCTTGCCCCCGGGCGTCTCGATGATCAGCGGCACGCCCTCGGTCGCCGGGTGCGAGAACAGTTCACGGAACGGTTCGGCGCCGATGTGCCCCGCCCCGATGTTCTCGTGACGGTCCTTGTGGGCGCCCGCCACATCCTTCGAGTCGTTGGCGTGGATGAGCTTCAGCCGTCCCTCGCCCACGGTGCCCACCAGCAGATCCAGGGTCTGCCGCATGCCGGTCGGCCCGCTCAGGTCGTGGCCCGCCGCGTAGATGTGGCAGGTGTCCAGGCAGATCCCCAGCTTGGGGTGGGAGTCCAAGGCCTCGAAGTACGGGCCGAAGTCCCAGGTACGCGAGCAGAGCGAGGAGCCCTGCCCGGCAGTCGACTCCAGCAGCAGGAACGGATCGTCGTCGTGGGTCAGCTCGTCCAGGAGCGGGAGCATGTGCGTACGCACCTGGGCGAGGGCCTCCGCGCGCGGGCGTCCGCCGGTCGCCGAGCCGGTGTGCACCACCACGCCCAGGGCGCCGATCGCCCGGGCCCGGCGCAGTGAGTGGCGCAGTGACAGGACCGACCGCTCGACCGTGGCCTCGGTGTGCGACCCGAAGTTGATCAGGTACGGGGCATGGACGTATGCCGGGACGGACCGGGCCGAACACTCCGTACGGAAGATCTCGTCCTGGGCCGGGTTCCCGGGCGGGGTCGCCCAGCCGCGCGGATTGGCGACGAAGACCTGCACGGTCTCCGCCGCCAGCTCCCGCGCGTAGTCGAGACCGACCTTGGCGAGTCCGCCGGCCACCGGGACGTGGCCGCCTATCGGGTTGCGCATGTGCTGTCAGTCCTCGGGGGGTCTACAGGGCCTTGGTCCTGATGGTGATCGTGGAGCCTTCGGCGGCCTTCTCGCCACCCTCGACGGACTGGCTCCCGATCGTGTCGCTGAAGGAGAGGAACGGCCGGTCGACCTCGACCTCGAACCCGGCGTCCTCCAGTGCGCTCCGGGCCGCGTCGACGTCCTTGCCCGTGACGTCGGGGACCTGGAGCATGCGCGGGCCCTTGGAGACGGTGAGCTCCACGGTGTCGCCTTCGGCCGCCTCCGCACCGCTGCCGGGTGTCTGGCGGGCGACCTCGCCCTGGGCCTCGGGTGAGTTGACCCGCTCGGGCAGCACCTTCGCCTCCAGCCCCGATTCGACCAGCTCGGCCGTGGCCTCCTCGACGCCGAGACCCGTGACGTCGGGCACGTCGACCGGGCTGCCCTTGCTGACGACGAGGGCGACCGCGGAGTCGGGACGCCGCTCGGTACCCATGTCCGGATCCGTACGGATCACCTCGCCCCGGGCGATGTCCTCGCTGAACTCCCGGGTCACCATCCCGGGCGCGAGCCCCGTCTCCTTCAGCTCGCGCCGGGCGTCACCGAGGGAGAGGCCCTCCACATCGGGGACCTTCACGATCTCCGGGCCGCGCGAGATCACCAGCTTCACCGCGTCGTTGCCCCGGATGCGCTCACCGGAGCCCGGGTCGCTGCTGATCACCGTGCCGCGCTTCACCGTGTCGCTGTAGGCGCGCTCGACGCCCTTCAGATCGAGGCCCTCGTCCGTCAGCCGCTTCTCGGCGGCACCCTGGGTCTGGCCCAGGAGCGAGGGGACATGGGTGAACTGACCCGAATTGATGTACCAGACGCCCGATCCGACCCCCAGCACCAGCAGGACGGCGACGAGCACGGCGAGCAACCCACGCCGGTTGCCGCGGCCGGCGAAGGGGTTGCGCCCGCGCACGGGCTCCTGGGGCGGGGGCATCTCCAGCCGACTGGTGTGGTGGGCGGTGCCCTGGCCGGCCGGAATCACCCGGGGGATCACGCTCGTCCGGTCCTCGGCGGCGTCGTGGACCTCCGCGAGGGCCTGCGGAGGCCTCGCGTCGAGCTGCTCCTCGGTGAGAGCCGCCCGTATATCGCGGGACCTCGCGAGAAGGGCCACCGCGTCGGGCGGACGGACGTCGGGATCGCGCGCGGTCGCGGCGGCCACCAGTCCGTCCAGCCCGGCGGCCAGGCCGGGGACGGCGCCGGACGGCGCAGGGACGTCCTCGTTCAGATGCCGGTAGATGACCTGGGCGGCGGTGTCCCCGGCGTGGGGTTTGCCACCGGTCAGCATTTCGTAGAGCACCACGCCGCAGGCGTACACGTCGGACCTGGTGTCGGCCGTGCCCTGCTCGATCTGCTCGGGGGCGAGATACGAGACCGTGCCCAGGAGGGAGCCGGTGGTGTCCGTGGCGGTACCGACCGCGCGTACGAGACCGAAGTCGGCGACCTTCACCCGGCCGTCGTCCCCTATCAGCACGTTCTCCGGCTTCATGTCGCGGTGGACGAAGCCCGCGCGGTGGGCGGCGCCGAGGGCGGCCAGGACAGGTTCGAGGATGTCCAGTGCGGCTCGGGGCTGCAGCGCCCCGCGCTCGCGCAGGACATCGCGCAGGGTGCACCCGGCGACGTACTCCATCGCGAGGTACACGTACGCGCCCTGGGCGCCCTGGTCGAAGACGGCCACCACATTGGGGTGCGCGAGCCGGGCGACGGACTTGGCCTCGCGGATGAAGCGTTCGACGAACGCGGCGTCCGCCGCCAGCGCCGGGTGCATCACCTTGAGCGCGAGCACCCGGTCGAGCCGGGTGTCCATGGCCCGGTAGACCGTGGCCATACCGCCGACGGCGATGCGCGCATCGATGCGATAGCGGCCGTCGAGCAGCTGCCCGACGAGGGGGTCCTGGAGGGTCGTGTCCACGGAGCGAGTCTACGAGCTGCCACGGACACGACGGATGTGCCGAGGAGCCCGGAGGGCCGTTCCGGTGCCGAGCCGTGACAGGGACATGCACGTCCTGTGACCGGGAGGCCGTCGCCGGCCCCGGATCTCAGAAGGCCGGGCGCTCCGGATCCAGCATCGCGCGGCCCTCCGTCGGCGAGGACGCCTCGGCGAAACGGCGGCGGGGGATGCGTCCCGCCCGGTACGCCAGGCGTCCGCCGTCCACCGCGTGCCGCATCGCCGCCGCCATCAGCTCCGGCTCCTGCGCCCGGGTCACCGCCGAGGCGAGCATCACAGCGGAACAGCCCAGCTCCATGGCCAGCGCCGCGTCGGACGAGGTCCCGGCGCCGGCGTCCAGGATCACCGGTACGGCGGCCTGCTCGGCGATCAGCTGGAAGTTGTGGGGGTTGCGGATGCCGAGCCCGGAGCCGATGGGGGAGCCCAGCGGCATGACGGCCGCGCATCCCACGTCCTGCAGCTTGCGCGCCAGGACGGGGTCGTCATTGGTGTACGGCAGGACGGTGAAACCGTCGTCGACCAGGACCTCGGCGGCGTCCAGCAGCTCGATCGGGTCGGGCAGCAGGGTTCGCTCGTCGGCCACGACCTCCAGCTTGATCCAGTCGGTGCCCAGCGCCTCCCGGGCCAGCCGGGCGGTCAGCACGGCCTCGCCGGCGGTGAAGCAGCCCGCGGTGTTCGGCAGGACCTGGATGGAGAGGCGTTCCAGCACGGAGAGCACCGAGCCCCGCACGGTCGGGTCGAGCCGGCGCATCGCCACGGTGGTCAGCTCGGTGCCCGAGGCGATCAGGGAGCGTTCCAGCACGTCGAGGCTCGGCGCCCCGCCCGTCCCCATGATCAACCGTGACGAGAACGCCGTGGAACCGAGGGTGAAGAGATCGTCGGACATGGTCAGCCTCCCTGGACCGCGGTGAGGATCTCGACCCGGTCGCCCTCGGCGAGCGCGGTGGCGGACCACCGGCCGCGGGGGACGACGGCTTCGTTGACCGCGGCGGCGACGCCGGAGGGTGCCGCCGTCAGGGTCGCGACCAGGGCGTCCAGCGGGGTCCCGGCGGGAACGCGGCGATGCTCCCCGTTGACGGACACCGACACGGAGGTGGGTACGGGCGCTGTCATGCGGGCTGCTCCTGGGGTGCCGGGGCGGGGGAGGGGGCTTCACGGGACGGGCCGAAGCGGTCCGGCGAGAACGGCCGGGCCACCTCGGGCAGCTCGCCGGTGGTCAGCACCTGGGCCATCACATCGCCGGTGACGGGCGTCAGCAGCACTCCGTTGCGATGGTGCCCGGTGGCGAGATGCAGACCGGGCAGGGCCGTGGGGCCCAGCAGCGGCGCGTTGTCCGGCGTGGTGGGCCGCAGACCGGCCCGGGTCTCGGCCAGCGGAAGCTCGGTGATGCCGGGGAGCAGCTCATGGGCGTCGCGCAGCAGTTCGTACACCCCGCCCGCGGTGACCGTGGTGTCCCAGCCCTGCTCCTCGGTGGTCGCGCCGATCACCAGCTCGCCGTTGGCGCGCGGCACCAGATAGACCTGGCTGCCGCGCACGACGGCACGCACCGTCCTGCTGAGGAAGGGGGCGTACACGGGCGGCACGGTCAGTCGCACCACCTGCCCCTTGACCGGGCGTACCGGTGGCACGACGGCCTCCGGCAGCCCTTCGAGTCGGGCGCTGAGGCTGCCGCCGGCGAGAACCACCTGGCCGGCGGCGAGCTCCGTGCCGTCCGCGAGGACGGCTCCCGTCGCACGGCCGGCCGTGACGCGGAGCCGTCGGACCCAGGTGCGGTGGAAGACGACCCCCGCCCGTTCGCACGCGGTGACCAGTGCCGAGGCCAGCCGTCGGGGATCCACCTGGTGGTCGCCGTCGACCCGTAGACCGCCGCGTACGCCAGGAGCGAGCATCGGCTCCAGACGGCGGCACTCGCGACCGCTGAGCCACTCGGATTCCAACCCCGAACGCAGTTGCAGAGCGTGCAGCTCCCGCAGATACGCCCGGTCGTCGGAGTCCAGCGCGACGGACAGGGTGCCGCAGGCGCGGAAGCCGGTCTCCTGCCCGCTCACTTCCTCCAGCTCGGCCACGAAGGCCGGATAGCGCGCGGCGGAGTCCACGGTGAGACCGAGCAGAGTCTGTTCGCCGTAGTGGAGTTCGGTGACGGCGGCGAGCATCCCGGCCGCGACCTGGGCCGCCCCGCCACCTGGTGCGGGATCGGCCAGCGTGGTGCGCAGCCCTTGCTGGGCCGACCGCCAGGCGGTCACCAGACCGATGATGCCGCCTCCGACGACCAGGACGTCGGAACTGTCTGCGGAGAAACGCATGGGCGTCCAGCCCCTCCCTTCGCCGGCATGACCCGGATCAGGTTCGTACGGTCGGAGGCCGGCCAGCCTCCCTCTCAGCCCGGTGCGCCCGGACTCCCGCGAGTGTTTTACGGTGGCCAGCCTAGACCCCGTTCTCCGCAGCCGGTAAGGGAGCAGTACCCGTGGCCCGTTCACTCGACGGACTCGTCCTCTCGCCCGTCGCCGACCAGGCGCCGGGCCAGGTCGGCACCCGGACCCGGTTCACCTACCACGAGCAGGAGGGCCGGATCTGGGCCGAGTACGCGGGCGGTGACATCGCCCGGGGCCACCTCGTCGGCACCAGGGACGCCGACACGCTGGACTTCAGGTACGTCCAGCTGAAGCAGGACGGAACGACCGCCTCCGGGCACTGCGTCTCGACCGTCACGGACCTTCCCGACGGCCGGGTCCGGCTGGACGAGCGGTGGGAGTGGGAGTCCCGGAAGGGCAGCGGGACGAGTGTGGTGGAAGAGCTCGCCGGCTGACGGGCGGTCAGATGACTAGGGTGGACGGGTGAGCGAACAGACGCAGGTCCCCGCAGCGGAACAGCGGCCGTACGGAGTCGTGATCGTGGGCGCCGGCATGGCCGGTGTGCAGACAGCCGTGGCCCTGCGCCAACGGGGCTTCACGGGTCCGATCACGCTCATCGGGGCCGAGCCGCACCAGCCGTACGACAGGCCGCCGCTGTCCAAGGCGGTCCTGCTCGGCAAGGCCGAGGACTCCGCCTTCGACATCGACTTCGAGGAACTGGACATCACGCTGCGCCTGGGCCTCGACGTCACCGGCCTGCGTGCCGAGGCGCACGAGCTGGACACCGCCGAAGGGCCCGTCGCGTACGACGCCCTGGTCCTCGCCACCGGCGCGGAACCGGTCGGGCTGCCGGGTTCCGAGAGCGTGCCCGGCGTCCACCTGCTGCGTACGCTCGACGATGCCGCACGGCTTCGGCCCGTCCTGGAGCGGCAGCACGACGTGGTCGTGGTCGGAGCGGGCTGGATCGGTGCCGAGTTCGCCACCGCGGCCCGCGCGGCCGGCTGCGCGGTCACCGTCGTGGAGGCCGCGGACCGTCCCCTCGCGGGCACGCTGCCCGCCGAGGTCGCCGCTCCGATGACCCGCTGGTACGCCGAGAGCGGAGCCGAACTCCTCACCGGTGCACGCGTCGCGCGCGTCGACGAAGGCGCCGTCCACCTGGCGGACGGTCGGGTGATACCCGCTGGAGCGGTGGTCGTGGGCATCGGGGCCCGGCCCGCCACCACGTGGCTCACGGGCTCGGGCATCGCGCTCGGCCCGGACGGCTCGGTCACCGCGGACAGCTCCCTGCGCACGTCGCTGCCCGATGTCCACGCGGTGGGCGACTGCGCCTCCTTCCCCTCCGCCCGCTACGGGGAGCGCCTGCTGGTCCACCACTGGGACAACGCCCTCCAGGGGCCCTGGACGGTCGCCGCGGCCCTCGCCCAGGGCGTGAGCGGGACGTACGACCCGGTGCCCTACTTCTGGTCCGAGCAGTTCGGCCGCTTCGTGCAGTACGCCGGCCATCACGCCCATGCCGACACGCTGCTGTGGCGGGGTGACCCCGCGGAGGCGTCCTGGACCGTCTGCTGGCTGCGGGAAGGCGTCCTGGTCGCGTTGCTGGCCGTCGGCAGGGTGCGCGACATGGCGCAGGGACGCAAGCTCCTCGAAGCCGGGGCGCGGATCGATCCGGCACGCGCCGCCGACTCCTCCGTACCGCTGAAATCGACGGTGCTCGGGGGGCCGTGACGGCCCCGTACGGGCGGCCCGGGTACCGACTGTCGGTCCGGGATGGCACGCTTGTCCTTGTGACCGAGATTGACGCAAAGATCGATGCTCTCGTCCCCGCCTGGCTCCACCTTCCCGACATCGCGGAAATGCTCGATGTCGAGGTGACGCGTGTACGGCAGCTGGTCAAGGAAGGCCAGCTCATCGCCGTACGACGTGGTGAGAACCGGGCGCTGCAGGTGCCTGCCGCCTTCATCGACGGCGACAAGGTGGTCAAGGGTCTCGTAGGGACCCTGACGCTCCTGAGGGACGACGGCTACAACGACGAAGAGATGCTGGACTGGCTCTTCACCCCCGACCCGACCCTGCCCGGCACCCCCGCGCAGGCCCTGAGCGAGAATCGCGGTACGGAGGTGAAGCGCCGGGCCCAGGCGCTCGCCGTCTGACCGGACGACCATGAGCGGGGTGCGGGCCGTGGCACACGCGGCCCGCACCCCGCCGTTGTCGGGCTTGCCGGCACGGCGATCCATCGACGTGAGGGCGATTCGTCGCCGCATCAGTGATCCATCGACACACCGACGGGGGAAAATCGTCATGTCCACGCCCCACTCCCAGCTCTCCGGCGCCCGGCTCTACCTGTGCACGGACGCCCGCAAGCGGCAGGGCGACCTCCCCGAGTTCCTCGACGCGGTGCTGGCCGGCGGCGTGGACATCGTCCAGCTGCGGGACAAGGGCATGGAGGCGGCCGAGGAGCTCGAACACCTCGCGGTGTTCGCCGACGCCTGCAAGCGCCACGGCGCGCTCCTCGCGGTGAACGACCGGGCCGATGTCGCCCATGCCATCGGCTCCGACGTGCTGCACCTCGGGCAGGGCGACCTGCCGGTGCCCGCCGCCCGCGCCGTCATAGGCGGTGACGTCGCGATCGGCCGCTCCACCCACGCCGAGGCCGAGGTCGACGCGGCCGCCGCCGAGGTGGGGGTCGACTACTTCTGCACGGGTCCCTGCTGGCCCACCCCGACCAAGCCCGGCCGTCACGCCCCCGGCCTCGGCCTCGTGCGCTACGCCGCCTCGCTCGGCACGACGCGCCCGTGGTTCGCCATCGGCGGGATCGACGCGGGGAACCTGGACGAGGTGCTGGACGCCGGCGCACGTCGTGTCGTCGTCGTACGGGCGATCACCGAGGCGGCGGACCCGGGCGCGGCGGCCGCCTCGCTCGCCCGACGCATCCGGGCGCGCACCGTCTGAACGGCGGCCTCGGACTCCTTGGCGCCGGCCGGTCGAGGTGCTGACCGAAGGGCTGTCCGAAGGGTGGACAAAGGCCACCTCATTCCGGGCAAATCCCCTCCTCTGGTTGGGGTACCGCCTGGCCCTGGTTAACCTCCCAGTATGGCCCTTGGCACACCTTCCACCAGGACAGATCACGCGCGCACCGTGGGTGAGATGCTCGCGACCGGCGAGATGTCGTTCTCGTTCGAGTTCTGGGCGCCCAAGACCGAGAAGGGCGAGCGGAACCTCTGGAACGCCCTGCGCCGGGTCGAGGCGGTGGGGCCGAGCTTCGTCTCCGTGACGTACGGCGCCGGCGGTTCGACCCGCGCCGGAACGGTCCGGGCGACCCAGCAGATCGCGGCGGACTCCACGCTCACCCCGGTCGCGCACCTCACCGCGGTCGACCACTCGGTCGCAGAGTTGCGCAACATGGTGGGGCAGTACGCCGACGCCGGTATCCGCAACATCCTGGCGGTGCGGGGGGACCCGCCCGGCGACCCGATGGGTGAGTGGGTCGAGCATCCGCAGGGCGTGCGGTACGCGGCGGATCTCGTCCGGCTGATCAAGGAGGCCGGTGATTTCTGCGTCGGCGTCGCGGCATTCCCCGAAATGCATCCGCGGTCAGCCGACTGGGACTCCGACATCCGTCATTTCGTGGACAAGTGCCGCGCCGGTGCCGACTACGCGATCACTCAGATGTTCTTCCATCCGGAAAACTATCTGCAGATGCGTGACCGTGTGGTCGCTGCCGGTTGCGACACCCCGGTCATTCCCGAGGTGATGCCGCTCACCAGCGTCAAACAGCTGGAAAGATTCGCGCAGCTCAGCAACGCGTCCCTGCCTTCCGAGCTGAAAGAGCGCATCCTCGCCGCCAGGGACGACCCGGCCGCTGTACGCTCCATTGGCATCGAGTTCGCCACGGAGTTCTGCGCGAAACTGCTCTCCGAGGGAGTCCCGGGGCTGCACTTCATCACGCTCAACAACTCGACGGCGACACTCGAGATCTACGAGAATCTCGGACTGCACAAGCAGTCGTGACCGGTCGTACCCGCCCCCGTCCGGGGCGGTGGCCGTAGGAGGGGGCGGGCGTGGGCTGGACGGTCCTCTACATCGCATTCGGCATAGTGGCCCTGTGGCTGCTGGGCGAGGTGCTCCTGCAGTACAAGGCACGTCTGCGCTGGCGACTGCTCGCCTTCGCGGGTTTCCTCGGGGTGGTCCTCGGTGTTCTGATCGCCTCCGTCCTGGTCATCATCGTCGGGGCGGTCGCCTTCGCGACGGGCCAGACCTATGTGACGCTCTCCTTCCGGCGCGGCTTCTCGACAGGCTGGGCCATCGGCGGCAGCCCCGGCGAGAGCCGCCGTCGACGCGGGACCGGCGCCACGAAACCCACGCTCGAGGTCTCCGGCCTGGAGTACGAGGGAGCCTCCCAGCAGGGAGCCCCTCAGCAGGCGGAGGCCCCCTCGGCGGTCTACGCACCTGAGCCGCTCCCGGACGACACAGGGCAGTACGGCATCTACACCGACCCGGCCCCGGCCGGCGGCGGTGACCGGCAGGACCAGCACGGTGAGCAGCAGTACGCCGCCTACGACCCGTACACCGGCTACGGTCAGCAGCCCGCCCAGGACTCCTACGGCTACGGCGGCCACGGGGGCTACCAGGACCAGGGCCAGGGCCCGTACCAGGAACAAGGTCAGGACCAGGGTGCCTACGCCGGCCAGTACGGCCACGGCGCCGACCAGCCGGGCTACGCGCCCTACTCCGACCCCTACAACGGTACGGACACCTCCACCGGCACCGGGCAGTACGCCGCGCACGACAGCTACGGCAACGGCCACGACGCCTCCTACGGCACCGGGCAGCAGCCCGCCGACCCGTACGCCGGGCAGTACGCGGACACCCCGCCGGGTGGGGTGTGGGTCCCGCAACAGCGCGAGAGCGGGCTGCACCCCCCGATGCCGCCGGAAGCCCCCGTCCAGCCGGCCCCGTACGGCAACGGATACGACACCGGTCAGAACGAGCAGTACCGCTACTGATCCGCCGACCGGCGGCCGACGCGCCTTCCGCGGCTCACCGGGAGCCGCGGAAGCCGTCCCCCTCCACCACGAGTCCGGCGACCAGGGCACCCGACATCCCGGCGTGGGCCGATCCGCCGCCGGGATGCGACCAGCCGCCCGCCAGATACAGCCCCGGCAGCGCGGCGCGGTTCCCGAAGCGCAGATACGCGCCCCCCGCCCCGGCCAGGGCCGGGGCGGGCACCGAACCCCCCTCGGCGCCCGTGTCCACCGCGGTCTCGGCGGGCGTACGCACCTCGGCGTGGAGTATCCGCTCGCGGAGGCCGGGAACCGCCTCGGCGGCCCGGTCGATCACCGCGTCCGCGCATCGCTCGCGCAGCGCCGTGTCCGTCCAGTCGACCGGACCGTGCGGCGCCACCGTCGCCGTCAGGGTCACCGCCTCGTGCTCCGCGTCAGGGCGGGTGGCCGGGTCGTCCGGGCGCAGCACCGTCACCGTCGGCTGCTCCGTGGTCCGGCCGCCGAACACCGCCTCCTGCTCCGCGAGCGGGTCCACGGTGTGCACCACGGTCCGGTGCACGGCCCCGGCCTCCCGGGCGCCGCGCAGCGACAGCAGAACGACGAATCGGCCAGGCAGCCGGGCTCCGTCCGTCCTGGCGGCCCCTTCCTCCCCGGCCGGCAGGAGCCCGGGCGACGGCTGCGCGCCCAGGACTACGCGATCGGCCTCCACGATCGTGCCGTCCGCCAGCTCGATCCCTGCCGCCCGCCCGTCCTTCTCGAGAACGCGCACGACATCGGCGCCGAAGACGAACTCCACCCTGCGTGCCAGACATCGCTCGTACACCGCGTCGGCCAGGGCGCGCATGCCCCCGGCGACGTACCAGCTGCCGAAGGTCTCCTCCATGTACGGCAGGACGGCGGCGGCGGCCGGGGTGCGGCGCGGGTCGAGCCCGTACGACAGGGCGTACCCGTCGAGCAGGGCCGCCAGGCGGGGGTCGCCCAGCTCCCAGGCGCCCACCTCCGCCACCGTCCCCGCCTGCCGCGCCGCGCGCAGCAGCCTCCGGCGGCGCACCGCCGGATAGGGGTCACGGCCCAGCGCCTGCCGGTCCTCGGGCAGAGGTTCCTCCAGCAGCGGCCGCCGCGACCGGTTCCAGGTGGCCCCTGCCCGGTCCAGGAAGTCCCCCCACCGGGCGCCGGCCCCTTCGCCGAGCGCACGGTCCAGCGCGCCGACGACTCCGGCCCGTGAGGCGTTGGGCAGCGACACCGCGGTGCCGTCGGCGAAGAGATGACGGCTCGCCGGGTCGACCTGGGTGAGCGTGACGGACTGCTCGAGGCTCTCCTTGCCCGTCTTCACGAACAGGTCGCGGTAGACCGCGGGCAGATGCAGCAGCCCCGGGCCGGTGTCGAAGACGAAGCCGTCACGGGCATACCGCCCGAGTGAGCCGCCGTGGGTCTCCGACCGCTCGTACACCGTCACCCGGTGGCCTGCCACGGAGAGCCGGGCAGCCGCCGCCATCGCGCCGGCCCCGGCGCCGATCACCGCAATTCGTGCCATGCCGGAAACCCTAAGGGGTGCCGCCGACACTTCATCCGTCAGGCCGGTGCACGCCCGTCCCGGCCATGCGTTTCTCCTCGCGGCGCTGCGCCCTGCGGCGCAGGAACCGGCGGATGCGGGAGGCCAGGAAGACGAGCGTCACCAGTCCGAGCAGCAGCAGCGACCCGGCGACGACGGACGCCGCCACCGGGTTGAAGACCGCGAAGGTGATGATCCCGGCGACGCCGAGGTCCTCGGCGACGCTCACCCCGGCGTTGCTGAACGGCTCGGGCGAGGTGTTGACCGCCATTCTGGTGCCGGCCTTCACCAGATGGCTCAGCAGGGCGGTGGAGCCGCCCACGGCCCCCGCCGCGAGCTCCGGCAGCGACCCGCTCCCGCCCGCCAGCAGCGCCGCGACGACCGCACCGGACACCGGCCTGATCACCGTGTGCGCCGCGTCCCAGGCCGAGTCCACGTACGGGATCTTGTCGGCCACCGCCTCGACGAGGAACAGCACACCGGCAGCCACGAGTACGTCGGTGCGCTGCAGGGACTCGGGCACCTCGTCGGAGAGACCGGTCGCGCCGAAGACGCCGAGGAGGAGGACCACCGCGTAGGCGTTGATCCCGCTCGCCCAGCCACTCGTGAACACCAGGGGGAGTACGGACACGGACGCGATCGTAACCAGTCGGGGAGACGCCCGGGTGGGCCCTGCCGCGCAGGCCTGAGTATCCCTACCTAGTACGGGAGATGAGTAGGGACGCGGATGGGCCGTCACCTGCGTGCACGGAAGAGTGGAGACCACGGAAGGGGCGCGGCGCCCGGACCGCCGGCACGGGGCGGCGGAACGGCGCGGCACCCCGGACGGAACGGGGGCGCACTGCGCGGAGCTCCGGGACCACGGGGGACACGGGGTCACGGGGGAGAGCTTCGCGGCGGTACGGGACGCCGGTCCGGTGGAATTCGGGGGGATCGAATTCCACCGGACCGGCGTCTTCGCACGGGCCGGAAGAGCTCTCAGCGCCCGCTGACCCGGCCGTGCAGCAGCAGGGACAGGGCGGAGTGCACGTCGTCGATCGTCCGCTCGGGCTGGAACGCCTGCCAGTCGAGAGCCGCCACCAGCACCATCCCGACCAGTGCGGCGGCCGTCAGCTGGATGTCGATCTCCTCGCTGAGTTCACCGCCCGCGACGCCCTCCCGGAGCACCCCCTCGACGACGGCGACGGCCTCCTGGCGCACCACCAGGAGGGTCGACTGCCAGGCACGGTTGGTGCGCCAGAGTTCGGCGACGTACAGCTGGGTGAAGGCCGGGTAGCGGTCGATGAAGACCAGACCGGCCCTGATCATCGCGTCCAGTGCTTCGACGCGGGTGCCGCCGCGCGCGTCCGTCGACTCGGCGGCGGACCGCAGCGACTGCGTGAGCAGCCCGACGCCGTGCCGGAGCAACTCCTCGAACAGCTCGGTCTTGCTCTTGAAGTTGTAGTAGACCGTGCCTTTGGCGACCCCGGCGCGTTCGGCTATCTCGTCCACCGTCGTCGCGGAGAACCCCTTCTCCGCGATGAGGGTCACCGCCGCCTCGTAGAGCTTCTGCCGGGTGGCCTGGCGCCGCGTGGTGCTGCTGCTGTCCATACAGACGATTCTCACAGGTCCGGGCGCGCTCACAGACTGAGCTCCGGATGCAGCCGGTCCAGGGTCCACACCTGCTTGCGGCGGGCGGAGAGCGCGGTCAGGGCCAAGGCACCCGCGGTGAAGGCCGACAGGACGGCACACGCCTGCCAGACCGGGCCGAGACCGCCGCCCGTGATCAGCCTGCGCAGCCCCTCCACGACGTACGTCATCGGCAGGTAGGGGTGGATCGCACCGAAGAAGCCCGGGCTGGTCTGCACCGGGTACGTGCCCCCGGCCGAGGTCAGCTGGAGCATCAGTACCGCGAGGACGAGGATGCGTCCCGCCGCACCGAACCGGGCGTTCAGCCACTGCACGATCGCGGCGAAGCAGCAGGTCACCAGGGCCAGGAAGCCGATCGTGCCGACCGCGTGCGTCATCTCCAGGCCGAGCCGCCAGTGCAGCACGGACATCAGGGCGACGACTTGGAGCAGACCGATCGCCGCGACCGGCAGCCAGCCCGCGAAGGCGATGCGCCAGGCCGGTGCGCCGGCCGCGAGTGCCCGCCGGCTGAGCGGCTGGATCAGCATGTACGCCACCATGGCGCCCACCCAGAGCGAGAGCGGGATGAAGTACGGGGCGAAGCCGGTGCCGTAGTCGGGTGCCGCGTGCAGCGAGGAGGAGGACAGCCGCACGGGATCCGCCATCACACCCGTGCGGGCGTCGCGGTCCTCCTTCTCGTAGTCGGGGATCTTGCCGACCCCGTCGTTCAGGCCCTGGGCGAGCGTCGCGGAGCCGTCGCCCAGCCGGTACAGCCCGCTCTTCAGGGTCTTGGCGCCGGTGTCCAGCTTCTTGACGCCGGTGTTCAGGTCCGCGGCCCCCGTCCTGGCGGTGCCGAGACCGGTGTGGAGCGCGTCGGCGCCCTTGGCGACCTTGTGCGCCCCGGTGTCGAGCTTGTTGATCCGCGTGACGGCGGACTCCAGGTCCGTGTCCAGACGCGGCGCACGCTTCGCCAGGGCGGCGGCCTGCTTCTCCAGGCCGGCCAGCCGGGAGCGCAACTCCGTCAGCTCGCCCTGCTGGTTCGTGACGAGGACGTCCACCTCGTCGGAGACGTCGGTGACATCCGACGCCGCGGTCCTGGCGCGCTCCAGCTGCGGACAGACCTCCGGGTCGGGCAGTGGCTGCTCCTCGCAGCGGAGGCGATACACCTCGGCCAGACCGTCGGAGGCGGTGTGGGCGGCGGCGGAGGCGGTGGGTGCCGCTTCGGCCAGCAGGCCGAGGTTGTCCCGCACGGTCTTCGAGGAGCCGGCGACCAGTTCGGCGGTGTCCCCGATGGCCTTGCCGTCGTCCTTCAGGAAGGGGCGTACGTCCGCCGCGACGGCGTCGACCTTGTCGGCGAGCAGCCGGGTGCCGTTCGCGACCTGCCGGGACCCCGCCTCGAGGTCATCCGCTCCCTCGTCCAGCGCGGTGATGCCGGAGGAGAGCGTGCCGCTGCCCGACTTGGCGTCCTTGAGGCCGTCGGCGAGGTCCTTGGAGCCCTTCTTCGCCTTCGTGAGGCCGCTCTCGAGGTCGTCGGCCCCCTTGGCGGCCTTCGCGGTCGCGTCGTGCAGCCCCGAGAAGTCGATGAAGATCCGGTCCAGGAAGCCGCGCGAGGCCTTGGCCGAAGCGGCACTGCGGACCTCGGCGAAAACCGTTCTGGAGATCTGCCCGACGATGTAGTTGTTGGCGTCGTTCGTACGGACCTGCAGGGCGCCGGTCCCGGGGGAGTCCCCGGCGCTCGACGCGATACGCTCACTGAAGTCCGCCGGCATGGTCAGCGAGAGGTAGTACGTCCCGTCCTCGACGCCCCGCTCGGCCTCGGCGGAACCGACCTCGTGCCAGTCGAAGACCTTCGAGTCGAGCAGTCCGCCGGCGATCTCGTCCCCGGCCGCGAGACGTTCGCCCCCGGCCTTCGCGCCCTTGTCGTCGTTGACCAGCGCGACGGGGATGCGGTCGAGCCGCCCGTACGGGTCCCAGAACGACCAGAGGTAGAGCGCCCCGTACAGCAGGGGCAGCAGGAGGAGCGCCACGAGTGCGGCGCGTGGCATCCGGCCCCTGCCGAACCTCCGCAACTCAAGCGCGGCCAGTCTCGGCGATCGCATCGGCCGTCTCCTTCTCCGTCGTGGTGTCGTCGGCGGGGGTCTCCGCCTCGGCCGTCGGCCGGGTGCGCACGGTGAGAGCGTCCTCGGGTGCCCCGCTGCACACGGCCAGCACCGTGGTCCCGCCGCCCGCGATGGTGCGCAGCAGCTCCCAGGCCTGGGAGCGTTCCGTGGCGGAGAGCTTGAGGTCGGTGTCGTCCACGGCGAGAAGCCGCGGACGGCCCATCAGGGCGAGAGCGACGGACAGGCGCAGGGCGTCGAGGCGCTCCAGGTCGCGTACGCAGGTCCGTCCGGCCTTGGGCAGAGCCGCAAGGTCCAGTCCCGCAGCCTCCAGCGCGGTGTCGATCGCCTCCCGCGCCGTGGCGGCGCGTTCGGCGCGGGGGCTCAGCAGGGAGCGCAGCGAGCCGTCGAAGCGGCGCCGCAGCAGGGCCCGTTCCCGCAGGTGCTCGGCGACGGTGAAGGAGGGCTCCGGTTCGCTGACCCCGGGGACCGGGCCGAGGGCACTGAACCGGCGTACGGCGGCGAGCCGTCCGGGCAGGTGCTCACCGCCGACCTCGGCGTGCCCCTGAGTGGAGCGCATCCGGCCGGTGAGCGCCAGCAACAGACACGTACGGCCGGAGCCGGAGGGTCCTTCCACCGCGACGAGCGATCCGGGAGGGGCGGTGAACCGCACTCCTCGGAAGGCCCAGCCGCGCGGTCCCTTCAGGCCGAAGTCCTCGGCGCGCAGCGCCACCCCGTGCGGGCTGTCCACGATCCCACCCCATTTTTTTGTACTGACCGGTCAGTGCAAAAAACTAGCCCGAACTCGCGCTCGAAGCAAAGTGCCTGGTCGGAGGCGGTTCCTGAGTGATTGTCAGTGGGGGCCGTCACGATGGATACATACGGCCACGGAGCCGTCACGCGACGACAGGAGGCTCGTCATGGCCAGCTCATCCGCAGCCGCCGCCCCGCGGCGCCGCGCAGGCAGCCCTGCCCCCTCACCGACCGGTCCGGCAACCGACGTCCACCCCGTTACGCGCCGCACCACGGCGCCACCCGCCGCTCTCGATCTGCTCGCCCAGGCCCACGCCGGCCTGGACGAGGCCGCCGTACTCGACGTGCCCAACGAGCGGTACGCCACCGCACACCTTGCCGCGCTGCGCACCGCGGCCGCCGTACTCGCCGCCCGCGGGCGGCCCGAGACCGGCAGGCGCCGCAGGGAGAGGATCCGCAGCGCCTGGGAAGTCCTTCCGGACATCGCGCCGGAACTCACCGAGTGGAGCGCTCTGTTCGCCTCCGGGGCCCGGCGCAGGGCTCGGGCGGAAGCGGGCATACCGGGCGCGGCGACCAACCGCGACGCCGACGATCTGCTGCGCGACGTAGCCATGTTCCTGCGCCTGGTCGAGCGGATGCTGGCCCTCCAGCCCGTCCTCCCGCAGCCGCGGAGGGACGGCCCCGGACGGTGGCCCGACTCGGAGTGACCGCGACGACGGTGTGAGGCAATAGGGTGGAGAGCACCCGTATCACCTGCACCGTTCACGCTCCGCCGTCCGTGGCGGCACCGTGCCGAGGAGTCAACTGCCGTGTCGGACCAGCTGCGCCCCCGCGCCTCCCTCCGTACCGCCGTGGTCTGGGAGGTCCTCAAGGATGCTCTCGAGCGCCGGGTCGAGGCGACCGGCAGGGAAGCCCTGGATGTGCTGGACACCGGCGGCGGCACCGGCAACTTCGCCGTACCCGTCGCCCGGCTCGGCCACCGGGTCACCGTCGTCGATCCCAGCCCGAACGCCCTGTTCGCGCTGGAGCGCCGTGCCGAGGAGGCCGGCGTCGCCGACCGGGTCCGCGGTGTCCAGGGCGACATCCTCGGCCTCTTCGAGGTGGTGGACCGCGCCGGCTACGACGCGGTCCTGTGCCACGGAGTCCTGGAATACGTGGACGACCCCGCCGAAGGCGTCAGGAACGCCGTCGACGCGCTCCGCCCGTCCGGTGCGCTCAGCCTGCTCGGCGCCGGCCTCGGCGGGGCCGTGCTGGCCAGGGCACTCGCCGGACACTTCACCGAGGCCCGGCAGGGCCTCACGGACCCCGCCGGGCGCTGGGGCGACGGCGACCCGGTGCCCCGCAGGTTCACCGCCGACCAGCTGACCGGTCTGGTGGACGCCGCGGGCGTCGAGGTAGGCGCGGTGCACGGGGTGCGGGTCTTCGCCGACCTCGTCCCGGGCGCCCTCGTGGACACCGAGCCCGGTGCGATGGAGGAGCTCCTCAGGCTCGAGGCGGCCGTCGCGGAACTGCCGGCGTTCCACTCGGTGGCGACCCAGCTGCACGTTCTGGGAGAGAAGCGCGCCTGAGCGGGCGGCGACACCGTCGGAGTACCGGCGCGAACGTGACGGCAGCACGGCTGATCAGCAACGCAGCTGCAGACGGAGTAACGCCGAGAACACCCGATCGCGCCGCGAGCCCCGTATGATCGGGTGACACCATCCGGCATGACGGATCGGAGGTCGGGGAATCTACGCCTCAGCAGCCGAGCCGAAATGGCGGTCCGGACTGGCTATGGCTAGAGGGCGGGTTTCACGGGGGCGAATCCCTGCCTATCCTGGAAGGGCCGCATACCGGTCGCCCCCGCGGCCGACGACGAGGAGGACTCCGTGCCGCTCTCGGAGCACGAGCAGCGAATGCTCGAGCAGATGGAGCGAGCGCTGTACGCCGAAGATCCCAAGTTCGCTACAGCGCTTGAGGGAAGCGGGCTGCGCAGGTACACCCGGCGACGGGTCTACCAGGCGGTGGCCGGTTTTCTGGTGGGTATCGCACTCCTCATGGCCGGAATGGTTTTCCAGCAGACGTGGGTCAGCGTGGCGGGATTCCTCGTCATGCTGGGCTGTGCCGTGCTGGCGGTCACCGGATGGCGCAAAGCGCCCAAGCCCGGTGAGCAGCAACCGGCGGGGAGCGCGAGTGGGGCCGTAGGCGAAGGCCGACACCCCAGGCAGCGCCGGTCGATGATGAACCGGATCGAACAGCGGTGGCAGCGCCGCCGAGACGAACAGGGCCAGTGAGGATGTAGCCTCCCGGCCGGCGGCGGGGAGCCTCTGCCACCGGCCCAGGACATGATCCGCGCACTGAGTACGTGTCGCTGGAACTCATACGTGAGGGGCGGTCGCATCACAGCGACCGCCCCTCACGTATGTGCTCGTACGGCCCGAGCCGGCCCTCGGTTGGATCAGCCCTGCTGCCGTGACGGGCGGCGTAGCCGAGCCGTCCAGCGGCTGCGCCCGACCCGGTCCGACCAGCGGCGGCCGGCCTCCGTCCGGCGTTCCGAGGCCGCCCAGACCACCCGGACGGCCGAACGGGGGGCGAACGTGGCCCGCAGACGGCCCCAGCGTCCGGCGGAGATCCACAAGGCCGCCCTGACGTCCCGCACATCCCCGGTCGGCACGGAGACCGCGTCGGGCTCGGGTGCGTAGAGCACCTGCTCCACCGCCCCCGCCACCCGGTGGACCGCGGCGGCCGCCGACCCGTCGAGGCCCCCCAGTCGTACGACACGTGCCGCGGCCTTGCGGGGGGTCTGGGACTCGTCCGGCGGGATGCCGTGGTCCCAGGCCGTGTCGGTGATCTCCCGCCAGGCGGCCATCACCCTGGCCGCCGCGTCCGCGGGCGTACGCCCGCCCGAGGACCCGAGCCGCCGGCCACGGACCCGTATCCGCCAGAGCATGGGCACCAGCGGGAGCAAGAGCGCCACCAGGGCGCCGAGCACCCACAACGTCACCGTGCCCGCAGGCGTCCCCGGATCGGCGGAATCCACCGCGCCGGGAGCCGCGGACGCACCGCACTCGCCCTGTCGGCGCATCTGGGCAGGGCAGGACTCCGAGGCGGAGGGAACGGCCGTGGGCGCCGCGGAGGCACCGTCCGTCGGCAACGCGGGATCACTCGGATCCTGCGAGGGCGCGTCCGGCAGGGTGTACGCCGGGGCGCTGCCCCGGGAGGGGGTGGGCTCGAAGCGTGTCCAGCCCACGCCCTCGAAGTACAGCTCGGGCCAGGCATGCGCATCCCGCAGCCCGACCGAGACCGAGCCGTCCGCCTGAACCGTGCCGGGCGTGAAGCCCACCGCGACCCGCGCCGGAATGCCCAGGGTCCTGGCCATCGCGGCCATCGTGAAGGAGAAGTGGACGCAGAAGCCTTCCTTGTCCTTCAGGAACCGCTCGATCGCCGCGGTGCCGGTGCCCGACGTCACCGTCGTGTCGTACCGGAAGCCCCCCTGAGAGGCGAACCAGTCCTGCAGCTTCACGGCACGCTCGTAGTCGTCGGCGGAGCCCGCGGTCACCCGCTCGGCGGTCTCCTCGACCACATCGGGTAGCGACGAGGGGACCCGCGTGTACTCACGGGCCATGTCGGCGGGCGGGGGCGCCGCAGCGGCGAGCTGTGCGCCCGTCGGTTCCACGACCAGACTGCTGACCTCGTACCGGGCGCCACGCGTCGTCTGGCCGTCGTCGCCGACGAGTGTGCGGCCCTCGGGCTCGTACCGCCAGCTGCCCTGGACGTCCACCTCGCTGGCCGGGTAGGGGAGCGGCAGATACGTCTGCTGGTACGAGCGTGAGGCCGTGATGTTCGTCCGGATCTCGGTGACGGCGATCTCCCCGCCCAGCCCCGCAGGCTGCGGCAGCCTGTCCGGGACGTCCTGGAGGCGGCGGGTCGACGGCCGCCACTCGCCGCCGTTGAACTGGTCCAGGGAGAGGATGCGCAGATAGAAGTCCTGCGGACTTCCGGAGTTGGTGCGGTACGACATCACCTCCCGGTTCTCCGGCTGATTCAGGTTGTTCTGCAGCGAGACCAGCGGGTTCACCGCGGAAATCGTGCCCCCGCCGCTTCCCTTGCCCGTCCCTCCGCCGGCCCCGTCCAGCAGTCCGCCGTCCAGCGCGGGCAGGGCCGCGGGCACGACCAGCGCGATGCCCAGTGCCACCGCACCGATGCGCCGCCCCGTACGCACCGGTGCCTGGGTGGATCCGGACCCGGCCAGGCCGGCCGCCGGACCGCCCGACGTACGGGACACACCGCCGAAGACCCGTCCCCACCGGGACAGCCGGTCCCGGCCCTCGGCCAGCAGGAGAAGCAGGTAGCCGCACGCGGCGAGCAGGAACCAGAGCCAGCCCGCCCCACCGTCGGAGAGCCCTGCCGCGACCGAGTAGAGCGCGAGCAGCGGCAGACCGGCCGGGGCCGCGGCGCGGCAGGTCACCGCCAGGACGTCCACGGCCAGCCCGATCACCAGCACTCCGCCGATCAGCATCAGCCGGATGCCGTCCGTCGCCGGTGCGGGGGTGGCGTACCTGCTGACGTCGTCGGCGCCCATGGTCAGCAGTTCGGCGAGACGCCGGCCCGCCTGAGGGCCGGGCAGCACACCGAACAGGGCGTACTCCCTGGCGAACGCCACGGTCAGCGTCAGCAGTGTGACGAACACCTGGAGGCAGACCGTCAGGATCCGTGCCAGGCGCAGCCTGCGGGCAAGAGCGCCCACACCGCACTGCACGGCCAGCAGGAACGTGGCATGCAGGACCCACTTCGACGACTCGACCAGGGGCAGCAGGGCCCCCGCCGCCATCATCGTGGCCGCGAAGGCGCTCAGCGCCAGTCGGTCACGCCCGCTCATGCCCATCCCCCCGGGAGCCCCGTCGTCGTCCCGGCGGCGGGGGACTGCGTGCCGGAGCCCCCCTGGCCGGCCTGCTGCCACAACCGGGAGAACTCCGCCCGGGGTGGCACCGAAATCGCCGTCCATCCCGCTTCGCGCAGCAGGCGCAAGCGGTCGGAGACCGGCGCGGAAGGCACGGCCGCTCCGTCGCGCGCCCAGTCGTCGCCGTCCAGCACGAACGCGACGGCCCCGCGGCTGCGCTGCCGCATCCTGGCCGCCACCGCCGCCTGCTCCTCGTCCAGATCGCCGAAGAAGGCCACCAGCAGCCCCTCGTCGTTGCCGCGCAGCACGTCGTGCGCGCGGGAGAGACCGCCCCCGTCGGAGTGGTCGAGGATCGCGAGGGTGTCCATCATCAGCCCCGCCGAGTCCGCGGACTCCTGGGTCGAGCCGGCGAAACCGTCTGCGCTCCCGTCCGGCACGGCGCTCCCCTCGTCCGTGAGCAGCCGCACCGAGTAGCCGCGCTCCAGCATGTGCATCAGGGCGGACGCCGCCGCGGACACCGCCCATTCGAAGGCCGATCCTGGCCCTGCCCCCCGGTAGGCGATCCGCCGGGTGTCCAACAGCACCGTGCATCTGGCCCGCTGCGGCTGTTCCTCCCGCCGCACCATCAGCTCGCCGTAGCGCGCCGTGGAGCGCCAGTGCACCCGGCGCAGGTCGTCACCGTGGCGGTAGCCGCGCGGAATGATGTCGTCCTCGCCGGCCAGTGCCAGCGAGCGCTGTCTGCCGTCCCCGTATCCGGAAGCCTCCCCGGCCAGCCGCAGAACCGGGAGGGGCTCCGTGCGGGGGATGACGACGAGGGTGTCGTAGGCGCTGAAGGAGCGCGTCAGCTCGCACATGCCGAACGGATCGCTCAGCCGAAGCTGCAGCGGCCCCAGCGGGTAGCGCCCGCGCAGATCGGAGCGGACCCGGTAGGACACCTCCCGTACGCCGCCCGGCTCCACCCGGTCCAGCACGAAGCGGGGCCGGGGGCCGAGGACGTACGGGACCCGGTCCTGCAGCATGAGCAGACCCGTGCGCAGCCGGGACTCGTTGTCCATGCGCAGATGGACCCGCGCCTCCGAGCCCGTCGGCACCCTGGACGGCGACAGGCGCCGACTGCCGGACACCCTGTAACGGGTGCGGTAGAGGACGGTGACGCAGACCAGAGGCAGAACCGCCAGCAGCAGGCCGACCCGGAGCAGATCGCCCTGGCCCAGCACATAGGCGCAGACCGCCGCCGCCACACCGGCGGCCAGGAAGGACCGCCCCCGCGTCGTCAGTCCGCTCAGAGCCGCCCGCAGGCCGCCTTTGTCACTGTCGTCCACAGGACCGGGTGCCCCGGTCGGCATCACAGCCGCCGCGCGCCGGGCTGCCGGCCGTACACCGCACCGCCGGGCAGAGGCTGGGCGTGGGCGGCCACGCCTCCCGAGGTGGGCACTGGTGTGCGCTGCAGGATGTCCAGCACGACCTGCTCGGCCGTACGGCGGTTGAGCTGCGCCTGCGCCGTCGGGAGCAGCCGGTGGGCGAGCACCGCGACCGCCAGGGCCTGGACGTCGTCGGGCAGGGCGTAGTCCCGCCCGGCCAGCGCGGCCGACGCCTTGGCGGCGCGCAGCAGATGCAGGGTTGCGCGCGGCGAGGCCCCGAGCCTGAGATCCGGGTGCTGACGGGTGGCGCCCACCAGGTCCACGGCGTACCGCCGGACGGACTCGGCCACATGGACCGAGCGCACCGCGTCGATCAGCTTCACGATGTCGTGGGCGTGCGCCACCGGCTGCACATCGTCCAAAGGCGAGGTTCCGCCGTGCACGTCGAGCATCTGGAGTTCGGCCTCCGCGCTCGGGTAGCCGATGGACACACGGGCCATGAAGCGGTCGCGCTGCGCCTCCGGGAGGGGATAGGTGCCCTCCATCTCCACCGGGTTCTGGGTGGCCACGACCATGAAGGGGTCGGGCAGCTCGTAGGTATGGCCGTCGATCGTGACCTGGCGCTCCTCCATCGACTCCAGCAGCGCCGACTGGGTCTTGGGCGACGCGCGGTTGATCTCGTCGCCGATCACGATCTGGGCGAAGATCGCGCCCGGTTTGAACTCGAAGTCCCGGCGCTGCTGATCGAAGATCGAGACCCCGGTGATGTCCGAGGGCAGCAGATCCGGTGTGAACTGGATGCGCCGCACCGAACAGTCGATGGACCGTGCCAGCGCTTTGGCCAGCATCGTCTTGCCGACCCCGGGCACATCCTCGATCAGGAGGTGTCCCTCGGCGAGCAGCACGGTCAGCGAAAGCCGTACGACCTCAGGCTTGCCCTCGATCACACCCTCGACCGACCTGCGTACCCGCTCCGCTGTGGTGGTCAGATCTGTGAGGCTCGCTCGATCGTCATAGGTCGTCACCCGGCCCTCCTCGGCCCCTTGTGCACGGGCCGACGCGCAGAACTGCCCGGCCCGCCCCGACATACGGACACTCTCCGGAGGACCCGGAGAGATGTCACACCCGCATTCTTGTTGCCGTTACCGCTTCGTGTCACTCGCCTGTGGATAAGTGGGTGCGATACGCCGGATGTGGGTCCGTTTGTCGGGGGTCTCTCGGAGGGAAGTTTCAGGGGGTGGGCAGGATCTCGCGCAGCTTGCCCGTGGTCACGTCGAAGACGAAGCCGCGGATGTCGTCCGTGTGCAGGAGGAACGGCGAGGTGCGCACGCGCTGCATCGACTGCCGTACGTCCTGGTCGGCGTCCGAGTAGGCCTCCACCGCCCAGACGGGGCGTTGTCCGACCTCGGCCTCCAGGTCCTTGCGGAAGTCCTCGGTGAGCGACTCCATGCCGCAGTTCGTGTGGTGGATGAGTACCACGCTGCGGGTACCGAGCGCCCGCTGACTGATGGTCAGCGACCGGATGACGTCGTCGGTGACCACGCCGCCGGCGTTGCGGATGGTGTGGCAGTCACCGAGCTCCAGGCCGAGCGCGGCGTGGAGGTCGAGGCGGGCGTCCATGCAGGCGACCACGGCGACGTGCAGAACGGGCCGCGCGTCCATGCCCGGGTCGCTGAACGCCTGTGCGTAACGCGCGTTCAGTTCGACCAGGCGGTCGGTGACGGTCCCACCGGAACGGGCTGCGGAGGAGTCGGGGGCATCGGTCTCGGCGGAGGGCTGCGCAGAAGTCGACATGGCTACGACGTTAGCGTCCGTGACCGCTCCTGGCGTGCTGTGGAAGGGGACAAAGAACATCAACACCGCTTGTTGTGAGGTAACCCACAAGCCTCACGTTAAGGCACCCGGCAGGGTGAGGGTGTCGGGCCGTCGCGGCGGGGCGACGCGCTGCGCGGTTCGTTGATCGGGCATGGATCGAATGGCAGGGTGGACTAAAGTGACGCGAAGTTACCGACACGCCTGCACATTCCGCATATTTTTTTTATATGTTCCGCGTTCCCCGTGATGTGCGGTGTACATGCGGCCCGGCCCTCTCCCGCTCGTCGGCCGGCCGACGCCTCTTCCCCGGCGCCGGCCTGCCTCCCCTTCCGGGCGGGCGGGGACCAGGCCGTATGTGCGGCCACACGGGACATAGCCTGAGAGGGCGCTTTGAGCCAGACCCGACACGTCCCGGTGATGCTCCAGCGATGCCTGGACCTGTTGGCCCCGGCTCTGGAGGCGACCGGGCCCCGGCCCCCCGTCGTCGTCGACTGCACCCTCGGGCTCGGTGGGCACAGCGAAGCCCTGCTCACCGCCTTCCCGGACGCCCGGCTGATCGCCCTGGACCGGGACAAGGAGGCGTTGCGGCTCTCCGGTGAGCGCCTCGCCCCGTACGGCGACCGCGCCACACTGGTCCACGCCGTCTACGACGAACTGCCCGAGGTCCTCGACCGGCTGGGGATCCCCAAGGTCCAGGGCGTGCTGTTCGACCTCGGTGTCTCCTCCATGCAGCTGGACGAGGCCGACCGAGGCTTCGCGTACGCCCAGGACGCCCCGCTCGACATGCGCATGGACCAGACGACCGGCATCGGCGCGGCCGAGGTGCTCAACACCTACCCGCCGGGCGAACTCGTACGGATCCTGCGCGCGTACGGCGAGGAGAAGCAGGCCAAGCGCATCGTCTCGGCCGTCGTGCGTGAACGGGAGAAGGAACCGTTCAGCAACAGCGCCCGTCTCGTCGAGCTGATCCGCGACTCCCTGCCGCAGGCCGCCAAGCGCACCGGCGGCAATCCGGCCAAGCGCACCTTCCAGGCCCTGCGCATCGAGGTCAACGGTGAACTCACCGTCCTGGAGCGGGCCGTCCCCGCCGCGGTGGGGAGCCTCGCCGTCGGTGGCCGGATCGCCGTCCTCTCGTACCACTCGCTGGAGGACCGCCTGGTCAAGCAGGTCTTCGCGGCCGGTGCGGCCAACACGGCACCGCCCGGACTGCCCGTCGTCCCCGAGCGCTACCAGCCCCGGCTGAAGCTGCTCACCCGCGGCGCCGAACTGCCCACCGAGGAGGAGGTCGCCGAGAACCGGCGTGCCGCCCCCGCCAGGCTGCGCGGCGCCCAGCGGATCCGCGAGGAGGAACGATGAGTGGATCCCGCGGGGACGGCCGGACACGCAGGGGGACGGTGGCGCCGAGGTGACCGGAACGGCCGAGCAGATGAAGGGGCGGGCCGGCCGGCTCGCCCGGCTGATGCCGTCGGGTCCGAGCACCGCGGCCCGCACCCCCTTCGTCCTGCTGGTCGTGCTGCTGCTCGCGGGTGGCCTGATCTCGCTCCTGCTGCTGAACTCGGCGCTCAACGAGGGATCGTTCAGGCTGAGCAGACTGGAGCGGGAGACCACCGAACTCACCGACGAGCAGCAGGCCCTCCAGCGGGACGTCGACAGCTACTCCGAACCCGATGCTCTGGAGCGCCGCGCCCGGGAGCTCGGCATGGTGCCCGGCGGCAGCCCCGCCTTCCTGGACCCGGACGGCACGGTCCGCGGAGTGCCCGAGCGGGCCACCGCTCAGCCCTCCCCGGCAGCCACCCCCGAACCGGAGGCGAGCGCGGCCGGGGGTGCCTCCGCGACCGGCTCCGCGACGCCGTCGCCCTCCGCCTCCCTCGCCACGCCGACCCCGCCCTCACCCCTCCCGACCACACCGCCCCCGACGAGCTCCGGCAGGTGACGCAGTGCCGTCCAAGGAACCGCCGCGCCGCCGCGTACCCGGCCCCGCGCGCTCCCGTAACGCGGCCGGCGGATCGGGGCGTCCCCGGTCCGCCGCCCGTCCCGAGGCCCGGCCTCCCCGGCGCCCGGCGGCGAGGAAGCGGAGCGGCGGCTCCCCGCAGTCCATCCGCCTGGGCAGTCCGCGCCCCCGGCTGCGGCTGATCAGCCTCTGTCTGACCCTCGTCATGCTGGCGTTCGTCGTCCGGCTCCTCCAGGTCCAGGCGGTCGACGCCGGTATGTACGCGGCCAAGGCCGAGGCGAACCGCTATCTGGAGTACACGATCGCCGCCGAACGCGGTGAGATCACCGACCGCAGCGGTATCGCCCTGGCCACCAGCGTCGACGCGCACGACATCACGGCCGACCCGAAGCTGTTCACTCCCGAGGAGAGCAAGGCCCCCGACGCCCCGCGGCAGGCGGCGGCCCTGCTCGCCCCGATCCTCGGCAAGGACGAGGCGGAGCTGGCGAAGAAGCTCGCGGCCAAGACCCGCTACGAGGTGCTCGCACGGCGGCAGACCCCGCAGGTCTGGAAGCAGATCAAGGACCTCAAATCGGCCTTCGCCGAGGAGGCGGCCGAGGACAGGGCGAACGGCGGCCCCGGAGCCAACGTGCTGGCCGGTGTCCTCCAGGAGTCCACCACCAAGCGCGTGTATCCCAACGGGGACCTCGCCGCAGGGATACTGGGATTCGTCAACGCCGAAGGCAAGGGCGGCGGCGGCCTGGAGTCACAGCTGAACAAACAGCTGCAGGGCGAGGACGGCAAGATCCGCTACGCCCAGGCGGGCGGCCGTCCCGTGCCGACCGCCGGCTCCACGGAGGTCCCGGCCGTCGCCGGCACCGACGTCGAGCTGACGATCGACCGGGACATCCAGTGGGCGGCCCAGCGCGCCATCGCGGACCAGGTCGAGGAGTCCGAGGCGGACCGTGGCTACGTGGTCGTCCAGAACACGAGGACCGGCGAGGTCCTGGCCATGGCCAACGCCCCCGGCTACGACCCGAACGACCTCACACAGAACGACTCGGCGGCCCTCGGCAACGCGGCCCTCCAGGACGTCTACGAACCCGGCTCCACCAGCAAGGTCATGTCCATGGCCGCAGTGCTGGAGGAAGGAGCTGCCACGCCCGGCACGCACGTCACCGTGCCCAACCGGCTGCACCGGGGCGACCGTCTCTTCAGGGACGACATCGACCACCCGACCTGGTACCTCACGCTCAACGGCGTACTCGCCAAATCGAGCAACATCGGCACCATCCTGGCCACCGGGCAGCTGGGGAAGACCCAGGCCGAGGCCAACAAGGTCCTGTACTCCTACCTGCGTAAATTCGGCATCGGCAGCACCACCGGGCTCGACTACCCGGGCGAGTCGCCCGGCATCATCGCCAAGCCCGAGGACTGGTCGACCTCCCAGCAGTACACGATCCCGTTCGGCCAGGGCCTCTCGCTCAACGCCATGCAGGCCGCGTCGGTCTACCAGACCATCGCCAACGGCGGGGTCCGGATCCAGCCGACCCTTGTCCGCGGCACCAAGGACGCGGACGGCAACTACACGGCGTCCGAAGCGCCCGAGCGCACCCGGGTGGTCAGTGAGAAGACCGCCAAGACCCTGGCCAGGATGCTGGAGTCCGTGGTGGACGACGAGGAAGGAACCGGAACGAAGGCTCACATTCCGGGCTATCGGGTCGCGGGCAAGACCGGCACGGCCAACCGCGTCGATCCCGTGCGTGGCGTCTACAAGGGCTACACCGCGTCCTTCGCGGGCTTCGCGCCCGCCGACGACCCGCAGATCGCCGTCTACTGCGCCATCCAGAACCCCACCAAGGGCAGCTACTTCGGCGGCCAGATCTGCGGCCCGATCTACAAGAAGGTCATGGAGTTCGCCCTGAAGACCCTCCAGACGCCTCCTTCAGGCAGCGATCCCGCCCGGCTGCCGGTGTCCTTCGCGCCCGGCGGGTAACGCGGGGGAACCCTCAGTGACGACCATCACCCCTGATCCCGGGAACCGGAACGAGAAGTACCGCAACCCCGGCCCCTCACTTCGCGGGAGGCCGGGTCCGCCCGGTACGCTCACCGCCGTGCCCCACGCTGATCAGTGCCAAACCACTCAGAAGGACGCGCCTGTGAACTACCCGGGAGCGCCCCGACCGGACCGGCTCAGGCCGACCTCCCTCGGAGAGCTGGCAGCCCGGCTCGGTGCCGGCCCGCAGGATTCCGGTGACGTCACCGGCATCACCCACGACTCCCGGGCGGTGCGCCCCGGTGACGTGTACGCGGCCCTGCCCGGTGCCCGCTTCCACGGCGCCGACTTCTCCGCCCAGGCCGCGGGCCTCGGAGCGGCCGCGATCCTCACCGACCCGGCGGGTGCCGAGCGCGCCGCCGCCACCGGCCTCCCGGTCCTCGTCACCGAGGACCCGCGTGGCCGGATGGGCGACATCGCGGCCGAGATCTACGGACGGCCGGGCGTCGGCCTCCTCCAGATCGGCATCACCGGGACGTCCGGCAAGACGACCACGGCGTACCTCGTCGAAGGCGGGCTGCGCGGCGCCGGACGCAGCACCGGACTGATCGGCACCGTCGAGATGCGGATCGGCGACGAGCGCATCAAGTCGGAGCGCACCACCCCCGAAGCCACCGACCTCCAGGCCCTCTTCGCCGTCATGCGCGAACGCGGTGTCGAGGCGGTCGCCATGGAGGTCTCCAGCCACGCCCTGGTGCTCGGCCGGGTCGACGGATGCGTCTTCGACGTCGCCGTGTTCAACAACCTCAGCCCGGAGCACATGGAGTTCCACTCCGGGATGGAGGACTACTTCCAGGCCAAGGCCCAGCTGTTCACCCCGCAGCGGAGCAAGATCGGTGTCGTCAACCTCGACGACGAGTACGGCCGCAGGCTGGTGACGGAGGCGTCCGTGCCGGTCGTGACCTTCTCCGCGGAGGGGCACCCGGACGCCGACTGGCGGGCCGATGACGTCGAAGTAGGCCCCCAGGACAGCAGCTTCACCGTGAGCGGCCCCAAGGGCGAACGCGTCACCGCCAAGGCCCCGCTGCCCGGCCCGTTCAACGTCGCCAACACCCTCGCCGCGATCGTCACCCTGGCCGTCGCGGGCGTCGACCCGCAGACCGCCGCCGACGGCATCGCGGCCGTCCCGGGCGTTCCCGGCCGGCTGGAACGCGTCGACGCCGGCCAGCCGTACCTCGCGGTCGTCGACTACGCGCACAAGACCGACGCCGTCGAGTCCGTCCTGCGCTCCCTGCAGAAGGTCACCGAGGGCCGGGTGCACATCGTGCTCGGCTGCGGCGGCGACCGCGACACGACGAAACGCGGCCCGATGGGCGCCGCCGCGGCACGGCTCGCCGACACCGCCGTGCTGACCTCCGACAACCCCCGCTCCGAGGACCCCCTCGCGATCCTCGCCGCGATGCTCTCCGGCGCGGCCGAGGTGCCCGTCCACGAGCGCGGAGACGTCCTCGTGGACGCCGACCGGGCCGCGGCCATCGCCGCCGCGGTCGCCCGGGCCGAGCCCGGCGACACCGTGCTGGTGGCCGGAAAGGGACATGAGCAGGGCCAGGACATCCACGGAGTGGTACGGACCTTCGACGACCGGAAGGTCCTGCGCGAGGCGATCGAGCGTTCCCTGGGGCGCACGGACGCCGCGCACGCCCCCGAAGACCGTGTACACACCCATGAGAACAACAGTCAGGGATGACCAAGTGATCGCCCTTTCCCTCGCCGAGATCGCCGGAATCGTCGGCGGGCAGCCGTACGACGTGCCGGATCCGTCCGTCGTCGTCACCGGCCCCGTCGTCATCGACTCCCGGGAGGTGCGCCAGGGCGCACTGTTCGCCGCGTTCGACGGCGAGCGCGTCGACGGCCACGACTACGCTCAGCGCGCCGTCGAGGCGGGCGCGGTCGCCGTGCTCGCCGCCCGCCCCGTCGGTGTACCCGCGATCGTCGTCGACGACGTCGTGGGCGCGCTCGGGGCCCTCGCCCGCGCCGCCGTCGAACGCCTCGGCACCGTCGTCGTCGCGTTGACCGGCTCGGCCGGCAAGACGTCCACGAAAGACCTGATCGCCCAGCTCCTGGAGCGCAAGGCGCCCACCGTCTGGACACCCGGCTCCTTCAACAACGAGATCGGTCTGCCGCTCACCGCTCTGCGCGCCACGGCGGAAACCCGCCATCTCGTGGTGGAGATGGGTGCGCGGGGCATCGGCCACATCCACTACCTCGCCGACCTGACGCCGCCGCGGATCGGTCTGGTCCTCAACGTGGGCAGCGCCCACATCGGGGAGTTCGGCAGCCGCGAGGCGATCGCGCAGGCCAAGGGCGAGCTCGTCGAGGCCCTCCCGGAGGACGGCGCCGCGATCCTCAACGCCGACGACCCGCTCGTGCGTGCCATGGCGTCCCGCACAAAAGCCCGGGTGCTCCTCTTCGGAGAGGCCCCGGATGCGGACGTACGGGGAGAGAACGTGCGGCTCACGGACGACGGACGCCCCGCTTTCGCGCTTCACACACCCACCGGGTGCAGCGACGTGACCTTGCGCCTGTACGGTGAGCACCACGTGTCGAACGCGCTCGCCGCGGCCGCCGTCGCCCATGAGTTGGGCATGTCCGTGACCGAGATCGCCGAGGCGCTCTCCGGGGCGGGCACCCTCTCCCGCTGGCGCATGGAGGTCACCGAGCGTCCGGACGGTGTGACGGTCGTCAATGACGCCTACAACGCGAACCCCGAATCCATGAAGGCCGCACTCCGTGCGCTGGCTGCCATGGGCAAGGCCCGACGGGCAGACGGGGGACGTACGTGGGCGGTGCTCGGTCAGATGGCCGAGCTCGGTGACGCGTCGCTCGCCGAGCACGACGCGGTCGGACGGCTCGCCGTCCGGCTCAACGTCAGCAAGCTCGTCGCTGTCGGGGGAAAAGAAGCCTCCTGGCTGCAACTGGGCGCATATAACGAGGGTTCGTGGGGTGAGGAGTCGGTGCACGTGTCCGACGCACAGGCGGCCGTCGACCTGTTGCGCAGTGAACTGCGCCCGGGAGACGTCGTGCTGGTGAAGGCGTCCCGGTCGGTCGGCCTGGAAAGGGTCGCCCTGGCACTGCTGGAGACGACCGAGGGCGAGGTCGCCGTCCGATGAGGCAGATCCTCTTCGCAGGGGCCATAGGGCTCTTCCTGACCCTGGTCGGCACTCCGCTGCTGATCAAACTTCTGGCCCGCAAGGGCTACGGGCAGTTCATCCGGGACGACGGTCCGCGTACCCACGGCAGCAAGAAGGGCACTCCCACCATGGGTGGGATCGCCTTCATCCTGGCGACGATCATCGCGTACGTGCTCGCGAAGGTGATCACGGGTGAGGAGATGCGCTTCTCCGGCGTTCTCGTCCTGTTCCTGATGGCCGGGATGGGCCTCGTCGGCTTCCTCGACGACTACATCAAGATCGTGAAACAGCGCTCGCTGGGTCTGCGGGCGAAGGCCAAGATGGCCGGCCAGCTGATCGTCGGCATCGCCTTCGCGGTGCTCTCGCTCCAGTTCGCGGACGCCCGCGGCAACACCCCGGCCTCCACCCGGCTGTCGTTCGTCGAGGACTTCGGGTGGTCGATCGGCCCGGTGCTGTTCTGCGTCTGGGCGCTGTTCATGATTCTCGCCATGTCCAACGGCGTGAACCTGACGGACGGCCTGGACGGTCTGGCGACCGGCGCGTCGGTGATGGTCTTCGGCGCGTACACCTTCATCGGGCTGTGGCAGTTCCAGGAGTCCTGCGCCAACGCGACCACCCTCACCAACCCACAGGCGTGTTTCGAGGTACGTGACCCACTCGACCTCGCGGTCGTCGCCTCGGCCCTGATGGGCGCCTGCTTCGGCTTCCTGTGGTGGAACACCTCGCCCGCCAAGATCTTCATGGGCGACACCGGTTCCCTCGCCCTCGGCGGCGCGCTCGCGGGTCTGGCCATCTGCTCCCGCACGGAGTTCCTGATGGCGATCCTCGGCGGTCTCTTCGTGATGATCACCATGTCCGTGGTCATCCAGGTCGGTTCCTTCAAGATGACCGGCAAGCGGGTCTTCCGGATGGCACCGCTCCAGCACCACTTCGAACTCAAGGGGTGGTCCGAAGTCCTTGTCGTGGTCCGCTTCTGGATCATCCAGGGCATGTGCGTGATCGTCGGACTCGGCCTCTTCTACGCGGGATGGGCAGCCAAGAAGTGAGCAACGTGGACTGGCAGGGCAAGCACGTCACGGTCGCCGGGCTCGGGGTGAGCGGTATCCCCGCCGCCCGCGCCCTGCACGAGCGGGGGGCGCTCGTCACCGTCGTCAACGACGGCGACGACGAGCGCTCCCGCGCCCAGGCCGCCGAACTGGAGGCACTCGGGATCACCGTGCGCCTCGGCGACGGCGACACCCTGCCCGAGTCCACCGAGCTCGTCGTCACGGCGCCCGGCTGGAAGCCCGGCAAGCCGCTCTTCCAGGCAGCCGCCGAGGCGGACGTCCCCGTCTGGGGCGACGTCGAACTCGCCTGGCGGCTGCGGGGTCCTGGCGCCGCACCGTGGCTCGCGGTCACCGGAACCAACGGCAAGACCACGACCGTGCGGATGCTCGCCTCGATCCTCGGAGCGGCCGGTCTGCGTACCGCCGCCGTCGGCAACATCGGGGTGTCCCTGCTGGACGCGGTGCTCGGCGACGAGACGTACGACGTACTCGCGGTCGAGCTTTCCAGCTACCAGCTGCACTGGGCGCCCTCGTTGCGCGCCCACTCCGCGGCCGTGCTCAACCTGGCTCCGGACCACCTCGACTGGCACGGCTCCATGGCCGGTTACGCCGCCGACAAGGGCCGGGTCTACGAGGGCAACAGCGTCGCCTGCGTCTACAACGCGCAGGACCCGGCGACGGAGGACCTCGTGCGCGAGGCCGACGTCGAGGAAGGCTGCCGGGCCATCGGCTTCACCCTCGGTACGCCGGGCCCCTCGCAGCTCGGGGTGGTCGACGGCATCCTCGTCGACCGGGCCTTCGTCGCCAACCGCCAGAAGCAGGCCCAGGAGCTCGCCGAGGTCGGCGACATCAATCCGCCGGCTCCCCACAACATCGCCAACGCCCTGGCCGCGGCGGCACTGGCCCGCGCCTACGGCGTGCAGCCCGCCGCCGTACGGGACGGGCTGCGGGCCTTCCGCCCCGACGCCCATCGCATCGAACACGTGGCCGACGTCGCCGGCGTCACCTACATCGACGACTCCAAGGCCACCAACACCCACGCCGCCGAGGCATCCCTCGCGGCCTACGAACCGATCGTATGGATCGCCGGCGGCCTCGCCAAGGGCGCCACCTTCGACGAACTGGTCAAAGGGGCGGCGAAGCGGTTGCGGGGCGTAGTCCTCTTGGGCGCGGACCGGGCGCTGATCCGTGAAGCCCTGGCGCGACACGCCCCCGAGGTACCGGTGGTCGACCTCGACCGGACCGACACTGGTGCGATGTCCGCGGCGGTCCGCGAGGCGGCACGGCTGGCCGGTCCGGGTGACACCGTCCTGCTGGCCCCGGCCTGCGCCTCGATGGACATGTTCGTCAACTACAACAAGCGGGGCGAGGCGTTCGCGGACGCGGTCCGCGAACTCGCCGACGAGAGCGCCTGACGAGCGCGGTCTCCGCGTCGTACCGTCCCGGGGAACCGGCGTGTCCGGTCACCCGGTCACGAGCGGCGCCGCCGGGCCACCGGGCTCCGGCGGCAGCCCCGGGCACGAGCAGTGGAGGGGACAGCGACAATGCCGGCCGACGAGAGCCCGACCGCGCGCGGAGCCGACCGCACACGGGCGGCCGCCGCGATCCGCCGGGCGCTCACCCCGCCCCTGCCCATCGGTCCGTCGCCCGCCGGTCGCGGTCCCTTCGCGGGGCTCGCGCTGCGGAGCCGGCCCGCCACGGGCTCCCGGCGGCCCCCCGCGCCGCGTGGCGGACCCCGTACGTCGGGAACACCCCGGGGTCGCCGGGGCTCCGGGGTGCGGCGGGCGTACGAGCGGGCGCGACGGGCCTGGGACCGCCCGCTGACCGCGTACTACCTGATCCTCGGCGCCGGTCTGCTGATCACGGTTCTCGGCCTCGTCATGGTCTACTCCGCCTCGATGATCAAGGCGCTGGAACTGGCACGGCCCAGCACGTACTTCTTCCGCAAGCAGTTCCTGGCCGCCGTGATCGGGGCCGGACTGATGCTCCTGGCTTCCAGGATGTCCGTCAAACTCCACCGGGCGCTGGCCTACCCGCTGCTCACGGGCACGGTCTTCCTGATGGTCCTGGTCCAGGTGCCGGGGATAGGGATGTCGGTCAACGGCAATCAGAACTGGATCTATCTCGGCGGCCCCTTCCAGCTCCAGCCCAGTGAGTTCGGCAAGCTCGCGCTCGTCCTCTGGGGCGCCGACCTGCTCGCCCGCAAACAGGACAAGCGGCTGCTCGCCCAGTGGAAGCACATGCTCGTCCCGCTCGTCCCGGTCGCCTTCATGCTGCTGGGGCTGATCATGCTCGGCGGTGACATGGGTACTGCGATCATTCTCACCGCGATCCTCTTCGGCCTGCTCTGGCTGGCCGGTGCCCCGACCAGGCTCTTCGCCGGTGTACTCGCCTTCGCCGGTCTCATCGGATTCCTCCTCATCAAGACCAGCCCCAACCGGATGTCCCGGCTCGGCTGCATCGGCGCGTCCGAGCCCGGCCCGGGGGACTCCTGCTGGCAGGCGGTGCACGGAATCTACGCCCTGGCGTCCGGCGGATGGTTCGGTTCCGGGCTCGGTGCGAGTGTGGAAAAATGGGGTCAACTCCCGGAGCCGCACACTGACTTCATCTTCGCCATCACCGGGGAGGAACTGGGCCTGGCGGGGACGCTGTCGGTGCTGGCCCTCTTCGCGGCTCTAGGCTATGCGGGTATCCGCGTGGCCGGACGCACGGAGGACCCCTTCGTGAGGTACGCAGCGGGAGGCGTGACCACCTGGATCACGGCGCAGGCCGTGATCAACATCGGTGCGGTGCTCGGCCTGTTGCCGATCGCCGGTGTCCCGCTCCCGTTGTTCTCCTACGGGGGCTCGGCCCTGCTGCCGACCATGTTCGCTGTCGGGCTCATGATCGCCTTCGCGCGAGAGGACCCTGCGGCGAGAGCGGCCCTGGCCATGCGGAGGCCCGGGGTCAGATGGAAGACGATGAGACGGCGCGTCATGAAGCGTCCGTCCGGAGAGCGGTGAATTTCGGTGCATGTCGTACTCGCCGGCGGGGGGACCGCCGGGCACATCGAGCCCGCGCTTGCCCTCGCAGACGCCCTGCGCAGGCAGGACCCGGCCGTGGGCATCACTGCCCTCGGCACGGAACGCGGACTCGAGACCAGGCTCGTACCCGAGCGGGGGTACGAACTGGCACTGATCCCCGCCGTACCGCTGCCGCGCAAGCCCACACCCGAGCTGATCACCGTCCCGGGGCGGCTGCGCGGCACCATCAAGGCCGCCGAGCAGATCCTGGAGCGCACCAAGGCGGACTGTGTGGTCGGCTTCGGCGGCTACGTGGCCCTGCCCGGCTACCTCGCGGCCAAGCGCGCCGGGGTACCGATCGTCGTCCATGAGGCCAACGCGAGGCCGGGCCTGGCCAACAAGATCGGTTCGCGGTACGCCCACGGCGTCGCCGTCTCCACCCCGGACAGCAAGCTGCGCGGTGCCCGCTACATCGGCATCCCGCTGCGCCGCACCATCGCCACCCTCGACCGGGCCCGGGTCCGCCCCGAGGCGCGCGCCGCCTTCGGTCTCGACCCCAACCTGCCGACGCTGCTCGTCTCCGGCGGCTCGCAGGGCGCCCGTCACCTCAACGAGGTGGTCACACGGATCGCACCGCTGCTCCAGCGGTCCGGGATCCAGATCCTGCACGTGGTCGGCCCGAAGAACGAATTGCCGCGTATCGACAACATGCCCGGGATGCCGCCCTACATCCCGGTACCGTACGTGGACCGGATGGATCTCGCGTACGCCGCGGCCGACATGATGCTCTGCCGCGCGGGCGCGATGACCGTCGCCGAACTCTCCGCCGTCGGGCTGCCCGCCGCCTACGTCCCGTTGCCGATCGGCAACGGCGAACAGCGGCTCAACGCCCAGCCGGTGGTCAACGCCGGCGGCGGCCTGCTGGTGGACGACGCGGCGCTCACCCCGGAATGGGTGCAGGGCAACGTCCTCCCGGTGCTCTCGGATCCGCACCGGCTGTACGAGATGTCCCGTGCCGCCGCGGAGTTCGGGCGACGGGACGCCGACGACCTGCTCGTCGGCATGGTGTACGAGGCGATTGCCGCACGCCGCCAGGCGTGAGGCGAGGCGGACCCGGGGCGCGCGCCCCGGGTCCGGCGAAGGAGCGAGCGTGGCCGGACCGACGACCGCCCAGCGCGGCGAGGCCGAGCGGGCCGACACCCCGGCCCGCCCGCCCCACATCAGCCCCGAGGGGCGACGACGGCTGGCCGGCCGTACGCGGTTGATCCTGGCCGCGGCCGGCCTCGTCGTGACCGCCGCGGCGACCGTCTGGGTGCTCTACGGCTCATCCTGGCTGAGGCTGGAACAGGTGACGGTCACCGGCACCGACGTCCTGACCCGGAGTGAGGTGGGCGCGGCGGCCGCGGCGCCGGTCGGCTCTCCGTTGATGTCCGTGGACACCGGTGCGATCGCGGACCGCCTGCGCCGGAAGCTGCCTCGTATCGACTCCGTGGATGTCGTACGGTCATGGCCGCACGGGGTCAGGCTCGAAGTGACCGAACGAAAACCGGTTCTGCTGGTCGAGAAGGGCGAGAAGTTCATCGAGGTGGATGCGAAGGGCGTCCGCTTCGCGACTGTGGACAAGGCGCCCCCGCACGTGCCGCTCCTGAAGCTGACGCCCGATCAGTCCGCGAGCCTGCGCCGCTTCGGCGGTGACCGCCTGCTGCGGGAAGCGGTGCGGGTGGCGGGAGACGTCCCGGCGAAGGTCGCCGCGGAGACCGGGACCGTACGGGTCACTTCGTACGATTCCGCCGTCCTCGAACTGACCCGGGGCCGCACCGTGATGTGGGGAAGCAGTGAGGAAGGGCCCGTGAAGGCGCGGGTGCTCACCGCTCTCATGAAAGCGTCTCCCGAAGCGGGACACTTCGACGTAAGTGCTCCCACCGCCCCAGCGGTTTCCAAGAGTTGACGCCCGTTTGACCTGGCCAGCCCCCTGGTTGGTCAGCGCTACGGGTGATCACATAGGGTGAAAAGAAAAACGGGAGGTTCGGCGTGTTCGTTGAACGTGCGCCACTTGTCGACTTAGTGTCCTGTTCGGAAGAGTCCAAGAAGCAGACACACTGGTAACCCTGAACTTGAACGTTAGGGTTTGGGTCGGCGTCCGGACCGACCCAATCGGCATCCGTCGTCGCGGCGGGACTACCGCGAAGCGACGACACGTAACTCGAGGCGAGAGGCCTTCGACGTGGCAGCACCGCAGAACTACCTCGCAGTCATCAAGGTCATCGGTGTCGGCGGCGGTGGTGTCAATGCCATCAACCGAATGATCGAGGTCGGCCTCAAGGGCGTCGAGTTCATCGCGATCAACACCGATGCGCAGGCACTGTTGATGAGCGACGCCGACGTCAAGCTCGACGTCGGCCGTGAACTCACCCGTGGCCTCGGCGCCGGGGCGAACCCGGCCGTCGGTCGTAAGGCGGCAGAGGACCACCGTGAGGAGATCGAGGAGGTCCTCAAGGGGGCCGACATGGTCTTCGTCACCGCCGGAGAGGGCGGCGGCACCGGCACCGGCGGCGCACCCGTCGTCGCCAACATCGCGCGCTCGCTGGGCGCCCTGACGATCGGTGTGGTCACCCGCCCGTTCACCTTCGAGGGCCGGCGACGGGCGAACCAGGCGGAGGACGGCATCGCCGAGCTCCGCGAAGAGGTCGACACCCTCATCGTCATCCCCAACGACCGGCTGCTGTCCATCTCGGACCGCCAGGTGAGCGTGCTCGACGCGTTCAAGTCGGCCGACCAGGTGCTGCTCTCGGGTGTCCAGGGCATCACCGACCTCATCACCACCCCGGGTCTGATCAACCTCGACTTCGCCGACGTCAAGTCGGTCATGTCCGAGGCCGGATCGGCGCTCATGGGGATCGGCTCCGCCCGCGGCGACGACCGCGCGGTGGCCGCAGCGGAGATGGCGATCTCCTCGCCGCTCCTGGAGGCGTCCATCGACGGCGCCCGCGGTGTCCTGCTCTCCATCTCCGGCGGCAGCGACCTCGGTCTCTTCGAGATCAACGAGGCCGCCCAGCTGGTGAGTGAGGCGGCCCACCCGGAGGCGAACATCATCTTCGGCGCGGTCATCGACGACGCGCTGGGGGACGAGGTACGGGTCACCGTCATCGCCGCGGGCTTCGACGGCGGACAGCCGCCGGCCCGCCGGGAGAACGTCCTCGGGTCGACCGCCGGCAAGCGCGAGGAGCCGGCTCCGCCGGCCCGGGCCGCCGAACCGGCTCGCCAGACCGGTGGACTGGGCTCCGTGTCTCCGCGCGAGGAGTCCCAGAAGCCGGCCGAGCCGGCGCCGGTGGCGAGCGAGAGCTCGCTGCCGCCGGTTTCCCCGCCGCACGTCCCGACGGCCCGGCCCTACCAGGACACCCAGGCCGAAGAGCTGGACGTACCGGACTTCTTGAAGTGATAGGTCCGCAGCACGCGGTGAAAGCCGCGGAGTCCTCGCCGGGCGGCGCCCATTTCGCCTTCACCGACAGGTGGGGCGGAGTGAGCGCCGTTCCGTACGAGGAGCTCAACCTCGGCGGTGCGGTCGGCGACGACCCCGCCGCCGTCCGCACGAACCGTGCGCGTGCCGCCCGCTCCCTCGGTCTCGACCCTGACCGGGTGGTCTGGATGAACCAGGTGCACGGGCGTGACGTGGCCGTGGTCGACGGCCCCTGGGGCGACACCGCGGACATCCCCGCAGTCGATGCGGTGGTGACGGCGCGGCGCGGACTCCCGCTCGCGGTGCTCACCGCCGACTGCACTCCCGTGCTGCTCGCCGATCCGGTCGCCGGTGTCGTCGCCGCCGCCCATGCGGGACGGCCCGGTCTGGTCGCGGGAGTCGTCCCGGCCACGGTCGAGGCCATGGCCGCGCTCGGCGCCGAACCGTCCCGGATCGTCGCCCGCACCGGACCGGCCGTCTGCGGGCGGTGTTACGAGGTCCCGCAGCAGATGCGCGCGGAGGTCGCGGAAACCGTTCCGGCGGCGTGGTCGGAGACCAGTTGGGGAACACCCGCGGTGGACGTCACGGCCGGAGTCCACGCCCAGCTCGACGAGCTCGGCGTCGTCGACCGGCACAGCTCGCCGTTCTGCACCCTGGAATCCGGTGACCACTTCTCGTACCGCCGCGACCGCACCACAGGACGGCTCGCCGGATATGTCTGGTTGGACTGATAGGACATGACGGATCGCAGGACGCAACTCGCGGCAAACCTGGCACAGGTGGAGCAACGTATCGCTTCCGCCTGCGCATCGGCGGGCCGCAAGCGGGAAGAAGTGACCCTGATCGTGGTCACCAAGACGTACCCGGCGAGCGATGTGCGCATGCTGCACGAGCTCGGTGTGCGCCAGGTCGCGGAGAATCGTGACCAGGACGCGGCACCAAAAGCCGAGGCTTGTGCGGATCTGTCGCTCACATGGCACTTTGTCGGACAGTTGCAGACCAACAAGGTCCGCTCCGTGGCCGGTTATGCCGGAGTGGTGCAGTCGGTGGACCGGGTGAAACTGGTCACCGCGCTCTCGGCGGCCGCGGTCAGGGGCGAGCGTGAACTCGGCTGCCTCATCCAGGTCGCTCTCGACGCGGAGAGCGGCGAGCGCGGGGACCGGGGTGGTGTCGCACCGGACGGGGTCGAGGGGTTGGCCGCTTCGGTCGACGCGGCGGAAGGGCTCAGGCTCGACGGCCTGATGACGGTGGCCCCCCTCGCCGGTCCGTACGCCGGCCGGCAACGGGCCGCTTTCGACCGCCTGATGGAAATCTCATCGCGCCTGCGCGGAAACCATCCGGCTGCGAACATGGTCTCTGCTGGGATGAGCGCGGATCTCGAGGACGCGGTCGCGGCCGGGGCGACACATGTACGCGTCGGTACGGCGGTACTCGGAGTCCGACCCCGGCTCGGGTAACGTCGCGAAGCAAGTCGGACCACAGCAGAAAATATGGTCATTCCCGCTCGGAGCGGGCAGGCCGGAGTGGATCTCGGGCACTTGGTGACACGAATGCCGATCCACCACAGAGCGGAGGACTCGGAGCATGGCCGGCGCGATGCGCAAGATGGCGGTCTACCTCGGCCTCGTGGAGGACGATGGATACGACGGTCCGGGGTTCGACCCCGACGACGAATTCGAACCCGAGCCGGAGCCCGAGCGGGACCGGCGACGGCACCAGCCCGCGCATCCGGTGGAGCGGGAACGGGACGAACCGGTGCGAGCGGTACAACCTCCCGCACCGCGGGAACCGGTTCAGCTCCCGGCGGAAAGCGGACGACCCGCCCGAATCGCTCCCGTGGCATCCATCACACCTGACCGCCCGAACATGGAGAAGAACGCACCGGTGATCATGCCCAAGGTTGTGTCCGAGCGTGAGCCCTACCGGATCACCACGCTGCACCCCAGGACCTACAACGAGGCCCGTACCATCGGGGAACACTTCCGTGAGGGCACTCCGGTGATCATGAATCTCACGGAGATGGACGACACGGACGCGAAGCGACTTGTCGACTTTGCCGCGGGACTCGTCTTCGGTCTTCATGGCAGCATTGAGCGTGTGACGCAGAAGGTGTTCCTGTTGTCGCCTGCTAACGTCGATGTCACGGCGGAGGACAAGGCCCGCATCGCAGAGGGCGGGTTCTTCAACCAGAGCTGAGAACACCGGGGACGATCCGGCCGGGAGGCCGGGGCAACGAAAGCCAGGGGAGAGGGAAGCGCGGGACATGGGCGTCGCACTGGATGTGGTCTATATCGCGCTGATGTGTTTCCTCATCGTGCTGATCTTCCGGCTGGTCATGGACTACGTCTTCCAGTTCGCACGTTCATGGCAGCCAGGCAAGGCGATGGTGGTCGTCCTCGAGGGCACTTACACTGTCACGGATCCACCGTTGAAGCTTCTGCGGCGGTTCATACCGCCGTTGCGTCTCGGGGGCGTGGCACTTGACCTGTCCTTCTTCGTTCTGATGATCATCGTCTACATTCTGCTCAACCTCGTGGGCAAGCTTGCGAGCAGCGTGTGAACGATACGGTCTTGCCGACTGCCGACGACTACGTAGAGGTGAAGAAGAGATGCCGCTGACCCCCGAGGACGTGCGGAACAAGCAGTTCACGACCGTCCGCCTCCGAGAAGGCTATGACGAGGACGAGGTCGATGCCTTCCTCGACGAGGTCGAATCGGAACTGACCCGCCTGCTCCGTGAGAACGAGGACCTGCGCGCCAAGCTGGCCGCCGCCACGCGTGCGGCCGCGCAGAACCAGCAGCAGCAACAGCAGCAGGGAATGCGTAAACCGCCGGAGCAGCAGGACCGGCCAGGGGCCCCTGTGCCAGCCGCCATATCGGGTCCGCCGGTACAGCAGCAGCAGCCCCCGCAGATGGGTCCCCCCCAGCTGCCCGGTGGAGCTCCGCAGCTGCCTGCCGGTCCCAGCGGCCACGGCCCCCAGGGCGGCCACGGCCCCGGTCCGCAGGGCCCGCACGGCCCCGGCCCGATGCAGGGCGGCCCCATGGGTGGCCCGATGGGCGGCCCCATGGGCGGTCACGCCCCGCAGCAGCAGATGCAGCAGCAGCAAATGCAGCAGCAGCAGATGCAGCAGCCCGGTCAGGGCCCCGGTGGCGACAGCGCCGCCCGTGTCCTCTCCCTTGCTCAGCAGACCGCCGACCAGGCGATCGCGGAGGCCCGTTCCGAGGCCAACAAGATCGTCGGCGAGGCGCGCAGCCGTGCCGAGGGCCTCGAGCGTGATGCCCGTGCCAAGGCGGACGCCCTGGAGCGGGACGCGCAGGAGAAGCACCGCGTGGCGATGGGCTCGCTGGAGTCGGCCCGTGCGACGCTGGAGCGCAAGGTCGAGGACCTGCGTGGCTTCGAGCGCGAGTACCGGACCCGTCTGAAGTCCTACCTGGAGAGCCAGCTGCGTCAGCTGGAGACCCAGGCCGACGACTCGCTGGCTCCGCCGCGGACCCCTGCTGCCGCCTCGCTGCCGCCGTCGCCTTCGCTGGCTCCGGCCGGTGCGGGTGCGATGGGGCACACCATGGGTGGCAACCACGGTGGTCACGGCAGCCAGCAGATGGGCGCCGGCAACCAGTCGATGGGCGGTGGCCCGTCGTACGGCGGCGGCCAGCAGCAGATGTCGCCCGCGATGACGCAGCCGATGGCGCCGGTGCGGCCGCAGGCGCCGCAGCCGATGCAGCAGGCACCGTCGCCGATGCGCGGGTTCCTGATCGACGAGGACGACAACTGAGCGGGTCGCGCTCGCTGAGCGCGTAGCCGTCGGCAGGCTGAGGGCCGGGCCCCGGGGATTTCCCCGGGGCCCGGCCCTTTGGCGTGGGCGCCCCGCGGTGGGGCCGGGAGACGGCGCCTGCGGCGGCCTGCTCCCGTCTCCGCCCCTTTCCGATACCCGGGGGCTCTGTCCGGACCCACGCTCCTCGGGCGCCGGAAGGGCTGAGACGCGAAGCGGGCCCGGAGAGGCCTGGGATGTGCCGTGCGCCGGCGGGAACGAAGCGGGTGGGCGAGTGCGGGCCGGCGGCGACGGAAGCGAGATGCCGGAGGGGGAAAGAGACGTGCCCGGCCGGAACGGGTCCGGCCGGGCACGTCGGGATGTGATCCGGGTTACCGCTCCGTCTTGCGGAGGCGGAACGTCAGGGCCAGACCCTCGTCCTCGAACGGGGCGCCGTATGTGTCGTCCGCCTCACCCTGCGCGTAGTCCAGGGCCAGGACCTCGTCCGCGATCAGTGTCGCGTGGCCGGTCAGGGCCTCGGTCGTCGCGGGGGACGCCGACGTCCAGCGGACCGCGATCCGGTCCGCCACGTCCAGGCCGCTGTTCTTGCGCGCCTCCTGGATCAGCCGGATCGCGTCACGCGCGAGCCCGGCCGCCCGCAGCTCCGGGGTGATCTCCAGGTCCAGGGCGACCGTCGCGCCCGAGTCGGACGCCACCGACCAGCCCTCGCGGGGGGTCTCCGTGATGATGACCTCGTCGGGGGCCAGGGTGATCTGCTCGCCGTCGACCTCCACGGAGGCCGTGCCCTCGCGCAGCGCGAGGCCGAGCGCGGCGGCGTCGGCGTTCGCGACGGCCTTGGCGACCGCCTGGACACCCTTGCCGAACCGCTTGCCCAGGGCGCGGAAGTTCGCCTTCGCCGTGGTGTCGACCAGCGAGCCGCCGACTTCCGAGAGCGAGGCCAGGGAGGAGACGTTCAGCTCCTCCGTGATCTGGGCACGCAGTTCGGGCGTGAGCGCCTCGAAGCCCGAGGCCGCGACCAGGGCACGCGACAGCGGCTGCCGGGTCTTGACCCCCGACTCGGCACGTGTGGCCCGGCCGAGCTCCACCAGGCGGCGTACCAGTGCCATCTGCGAGGACAGCGCCGGGTCGATCGACGCCGGGTCCGCCTTCGGCCAGGTGGAGAGGTGCACCGATTCCGGGGCGTCCGGGGCGACGGGGACGATCAGGTCCTGCCAGACCCGCTCCGTGATGAACGGGGTCAGCGGGGCCATCAGCCGGGTGACCGTCTCCACGACCTCGTGCAGGGTGCGCAGAGCCGCCTTGTCGCCCTGCCAGAAGCGGCGGCGGGAGCGGCGGACGTACCAGTTGGACAGGTCGTCGACGAACGCCGAGAGCAGCTTGCCGGCGCGCTGGGTGTCGTATCCCTCCAGGGCCTTGGTGACCTCCTCCACCAGGGTGCCGAGCTCGCTCAGCAGCCAGCGGTCCAGGACCGTGCGGTCGGCGGGGGCCGGGTCGGCCGCGGACGGCGCCCAGTTCGACGTACGGGCGTACAGGGCCTGGAAGGCCACGGTGTTCCAGTACGTGAGGAGCGTCTTGCGGACGACCTCCTGGATCGTGCCGTGGCCCACACGGCGCGCCGCCCACGGGGAGCCGCCCGCCGCCATGAACCAGCGGACCGCGTCGGCGCCGTGCTGGTCCATGAGCGGGATGGGCTGGAGGATGTTGCCCAGGTGCTTGGACATCTTCCGGCCGTCCTCGGCGAGGATGTGGCCGAGGCACACCACGTTCTCGTACGACGACTTGTCGAAGACGAGCGTGCCGATGGCCATCAGCGTGTAGAACCAGCCGCGGGTCTGGTCGATGGCCTCGGAGATGAACTGCGCCGGGTAGCGGCTCTCGAAGATCTCCTTGTTCTTGTACGGGTAGCCCCACTGTGCGAACGGCATCGAGCCCGAGTCGTACCAGGCGTCGATGACCTCCGGGACGCGGTACGCCTCCAGCTGGCAGTTCTCGTGCGAGCAGGTGAACGTGATCTCGTCGATGAACGGGCGGTGCGGGTCCAGGTCGGACTGGTCGCGGCCGGTCAGCTCCGAGAGTTCGGCACGGGAGCCGACGCACGTCAGGTGGTTGTCCTCGCAGCGCCAGATCGGCAGCGGGGTGCCCCAGTAACGGTTGCGGGAGAGCGCCCAGTCGACGTTGTTGTTCAGCCAGTCGCCGAAGCGACCGTTCTTGACGGAGTCCGGGAACCAGTTGGTCTTCTCGTTCTCCTGCAGCAGCCGGTCCTTGACCGCCGTCGTGCGGATGTACCAGGACGGCTGCGCATAGTACAGCAGGGCCGTGTGGCAGCGCCAGCAGTGCGGGTAACTGTGCTCGTACGGGACGTGGCGGAAGAGCCTGCCGCGGGCGGCCAGGTCCTCGGTGAGCGCCTCGTCGGCCTTCTTGAAGAAGACGCCGCCGACCAGCGGGAGGTTTTCCTCGAAGGTGCCGTCGGGGCGGACGGGGTTGACGACCGGCAGGCCGTACGAACGGCAGACGACGAGGTCGTCGGCGCCGAAGGCGGGGGACTGGTGGACCAGACCCGTGCCGTCCTCGGTCGTGACGTACTCGGCGTTGACGACGTAGTGCGCCTCGCTCGGGAACTCGACGAGCTGGAAGGGGCGTTCGTACGTCCAGCGCTCCATCTCACGGCCGGTGAAGGACTCGCCGGTGAGCTTCCAGCCCTCGCCGAGGGACTTCTCCAGCAGCGGCTGGGCGACGACCAGCTTCTCCTCGCCGTTCGTCGCGACGACGTAGGTGACGTCGGGGTGCGCGGCGACGGCGGTGTTGGAGACCAGGGTCCAGGGGGTCGTCGTCCAGACGAGCAGCGCGGCCTCGCCGGCCAGCGGACCGCTGGTCAGCGGGAAGCGTACGAAGACCGAGGGGTCGACGACCGTCTCGTAACCCTGGGCGAGCTCGTGGTCCGAGAGGCCGGTGCCGCAGCGCGGGCACCAGGGGGCCACGCGGTGGTCCTGGACCAGCAGGTCCTTGTTGAAGATCTCCTTCAGCGACCACCACACGGAGTCGACGTACTCCGGGTCCATGGTGCGATAGGCGTCGTCGAGGTCGACCCAGTAGCCCATGCGGGTCGTGAGCTCGGTGAACGCGTCGGTGTGGCGGGTCACGGACTCACGGCACTTCGCGTTGAACTCGGCGATGCCGTAGGCCTCGATGTCCTTCTTGCCGTTGAAGCCCAGCTCCTTCTCCACCGCGAGCTCGACCGGCAGGCCGTGACAGTCCCAGCCGGCCTTGCGGCCGACGTGGTAGCCCTGCATGGTGCGGAAGCGCGGGAAGACGTCCTTGAAGACGCGGGCCTCGATGTGGTGGGCCCCGGGCATGCCGTTGGCGGTCGGCGGGCCCTCGTAGAAGACCCACTCGGGGCGGCCCTCGGACTGTTCGAGGCTCTTGGTGAAGACCTTGCTGTCGCGCCAGAAGTCGAGCACGGCGTGCTCGAGGGCGGGCAGGTCGACCTGGGCGGGTACCTGGCGGTACTGCGGCGATGTCATGTGCGGGCTTCCTCCGGCGGACGTCTTCCACTTCCGTCGGAGGGACGAGAGCCGGATCAGCTCCCGCGGTACCACCCTCCTTGGCCCCGGGCACGCACCCGTGGCCCCCTCATTGGGGTCGCGCTGCCGGGTCTAGTGGCCTTGCGCCCGTGGGCGCGGCCCACGGTCCAAAGCTTTCTTCCGGCGGCTCCGGGTGATCTTCACGGCGCGCTCGCCCCCGGGCTCCCACCGTCCCCGGGTCGCTCCTGGCTGCGTACGACGCTACTCGTCCCATCCATGCCTCTCGCTGCGGCCAGTGTACGGGCCCGGCGGCCGACGGCCGACCGGTTTGCGCGCGGGGCGGGGCTTGACCCGAATGGCCAGTCGGGGCGGACGGAGTCCTGGAGAGCGTGTGGGGGCGGATTACAGCGCAAGGAGCTGGGCACAACGGTTGCAGGCGCGCCACTGCCCGGCCGCGGGGAGGGGCGAACCGGCGGCGTGCCCCGTTGCCGTGGAGCTGGGGTCGACTTATCGTCCCAGCACGATTCGCGTGCAAGATCACAATATGTGAAGGGGCCGCGGCCATGGTGGCGAAGAAGACCGCCGCATCGAGAACGGCGTCCGCGAGATCCACGGCTGCGGCTGCCGAGGAGGAGACCGGGAACACGGGCGAGGATGCCGGCCCGGAGGCGGACCAGGACAAGCCGGTCAAGAGGCCGGCGAAGAAGGCGGCCAGGAAGACGGCCGCCGAGAAGAAGAGCACGGCGAAGAAGAGCGCAGCCGAGAAGGCGTCGAAGAAAGCCACGGGGGCGGCACAGGCCGCCGAGCAGACAGGAGCCCACACGGTGGTAGCCAAGAAGAGCGCGGCCCGGACCACGGCGGTAGGAGAAGGTGCCGCGACAGCGGTCCCACCGGCCAGGGCCGGCGCCGCGACGGCCCCCGGTGACCTGGCGGTCAGGCCGGGGGAGGACCCCTGGACCCCGGAGGAGGTCGAAGCGGCGCGAGCCGAGCTGACCGGCGAGGTCGTGCGGCTGCGCACCGAGCTGGAGGCGTCGGGCGCGGCACTGGCCGGCCTGATGCGCGACTCCGGGGACGGGGCCGGCGACGACGACGCGGACACCGGTACGAAGAACATCACCAGGGAGCACGAGCTGTCGCTTGCGGCGCACGCCCAGGAGACCCTGGACCAGACCGAGCGCGCCCTCGCCAGGCTCGACGCGGGGACCTACGGGCTCTGCGAGGTCTGCGGCAAGCCGATCGGCAAGGCGCGGATGCAGGCCTTCCCCCGGGCCACGCTCTGTGTGGAGGACAAGCAGAAGCAGGAGCGGCGGGGCTGAGGGCGCCTCGCGTCGGATCAGGCCTGACGGGGCCGGAACAGGCCTGATCCGGACGAAAGCCCCTGGCGGCCCGAGGCGCCGGGGGCGGTCCATGGGCCTGAGGCCCCCGTCCACCCGGGTGTGTCGTACCCTCGTCCTCAGTCAGGCACCTAGGTTGAGGGACTCACGTGGCAGAGGCGGAGCGCATCATCGGTACGCCGGATATCCCTGATGCCGAGGGGGCCGACGGGGCAGAGCCCCAGCAGGCCGCCGAGGGCTCGACGCCGGAAGGGACCGAGGAGCCGGGCAGCGGCCGGGGCAGGAAGCGGATCATGGTCCTCCTCGGTGTGTCCGTCCTGGCCTACCTCCTGGACCTGGTCAGCAAGATGATCGTGGTCGCGAAGCTGGAGCACGAGGAGCCGATCGAGATCTTCGGCGAGTGGCTGAAGCTCGACGCGATCCGTAACGCCGGCGCCGCCTTCGGGATCGGCGAGGCCTTCACCGTGATCTTCACGGCCATCGCGGCCGTCGTGATCATCGTGATCGTCCGGCTGGCCCGCAAGCTCTACAGCCTGCCCTGGGCCATCGCCCTCGGGCTGCTGCTCGGCGGAGCGCTCGGCAACCTCACCGACCGCATCTTCCGCGCGCCCGGCGTCTTCGAAGGAGCGGTGGTCGACTTCATCGCCCCCGCGCACTTCGCGGTCTTCAACCTCGCCGACTCCGCGATCGTCTGCGGCGGAATCCTGATCGTGATCCTTTCCTTCAAGGGTCTGGACCCCGACGGCACCGTGCACAAGGACTAGCGGGCGCAAGGCATACTCGACTGGTGAGTACGTATCCCGAGGTCCGCACCCTGCCCGTACCCGACGGCCTGGAAGGCGAGCGTGTCGACGCCGCCATCTCCCGGATGTTCGGGTTCTCCCGCACCAAGGCCGCCGAGTTGGCCGCTGCCGGGAAGGTCCAGGTGGACGGCGCGGTGGCCGGGAAGTCCGAGCGGGTGCACGGCGGTGCCTGGCTGGAAGTGGAGATGCCCCAGGCACCCGCTCCCGTCCAGATCGTCGCCGAGCCCGTCGAGGGCATGGAGATCGTCCACGACGACGACGACATCGTCGTCATCATGAAGCCGGTCGGCGTCGCCGCCCACCCCAGCCCCGGCTGGAACGGCACCACCGTCATCGGCGGCCTCGCCGCGGCCGGCTACCGGATCTCGACGTCGGGCGCCGCCGAGCGTCAGGGCATCGTGCACCGGCTGGACGTCGGCACCTCCGGCCTGATGGTCGTGGCCAAGTCCGAGCGGGCCTACACCCTGCTCAAGGCGCAGTTCCGCGACCGGGTCGTCGAGAAGAAGTACCACGCCCTCGTGCAGGGCCACCCGGACCCGATGAGCGGCACCATCGACGCCCCCATCGGCCGCCACCCGCAGCACGACTACAAGTGGGCCGTCACCGCCGAGGGCAAGCCCTCCGTGACCCACTACGACCTCATCGAGGCCTACCGTGCGGCCAGCCTGCTCGACATCAAGCTGGAGACCGGGCGCACGCACCAGATCCGTGTGCACATGTCCGCGCACCGCCACCCCTGTGTAGGTGACCTGACCTACGGCGCCGACCCGACGATGGCCAAGCGTCTCGGCCTGACCCGGCAGTGGCTGCACGCGGTCCGGCTCGGCTTCGAGCACCCGGCCGACGGCGGCTGGGTCGAATTCGAGAGCGGCTACCCGGACGACCTGCGCCTCGCCCTGGACACCATCGCCGCAGAGAGCGAATGACCCCCGTGTCCACTCCGTTCAACACCCGCAGGGCTCTCGAGGAAAGCGACCTCGCGGCGTGCTTCCAGGTCCGCAAGGACGTGTTCGTCGGCGAGCAGCAGGTGCCCGAGGAGCTCGAGTACGACACCCACGACGCCACGGCGGTGCACGTGCTCGCCGTCGCCGAGGACGGCTCCGCGCTCGGCACGGGACGGCTGCTGCACGGCGAGGCCGCGGCGGGGAAGACCGGCGGCGACCACACCGTCGGGTCGCTCGGCCGGCTCGCCGTGACCCGTGAGGCCCGTGGCCTCGGGGTCGGGGCAGCCCTGGTCCGCGCCGTGGAGGGGGAGGCCCGCGCCCTGGGCCTGGCCGCCGTGGACCTGCACGCCCAGACACACGCGCTCGGCTTCTACGAGCGGCTCGGCTACACGGCGTACGGCCCCGAGTTCCCGGACGCCGGGATGCCGCACCGGGCCATGCGCCGCGCGCTCTGACGGCGGAGGAGGTGCTGCCGGTCCGCCGGTCCCGCGTGGCACGCCGGGAGCCCTGACCGGCTGATCAACGGGCCCCGGGAGGCCCGGCGCGCTGCGGAAGGCACACCGTGGTTCGGAGCGGTGGTCACTCGGGCAGCGCCTGGGCTTCCTGCGCCGATCCTGATGACCTTGGCCGGGATCGTCATGGCCTTCGCCGACTTCGTCCCCGACGTCGACATCCCCCCGGAGTTCTGACCGGCCCGCCCGCGCCTGGGCGGCTCAGCCGCGCCCTGTGCGGGGGGCCTTGTCCAGCGTCGGCACCTGGCCGTCGGACGGGGTCCGGCCGTTGGCCGCGCCCGTCAGTTCCCGCCAGTGGTCGCCCGGCGGCAGCGCCGCGGGGGACGTCACGACGCGGGGCAGCGCGTAGGGGTGGTGGTCCCGGAGCCAGCCGATCATCTGCTCCCGCACCGCACAGCGCACCGTCCAGATGTCGTCCGCGTCCTTCGCGGTGACCACCGCCCTCACTTCCATCGTCGTGGGGGTGGTGTCCGTCACGGCCAGGGACCAGTCGCGCCCGTCCCAGGCAGCGCACTCGCCGAGGATGTCACGCAGCCTGTCACGCATCGCCGCGACCGGGGCCGAGTGGTCGAGCTGGAAGAAGACGGTGCCGGTCATCTGGACCCCGCCGCGCGACCAGTTCTCGAACGGCTTGCTGGTGAAGTAGGACACCGGCATGGTGATCCGCCGCTCGTCCCACGTCCGCACCGCGAGGAAGGTCAGGGTGATCTCCTCCACGGTGCCCCACTCGCCGTCCACCACCACGGTGTCGCCGATCCGGACCATGTCGCCGAAGGCGATCTGGAAGCCCGCGAAGAGGTTTCCCAGGGTCGACTGCGCGGCGACACCGGCGACGATGCCGAGCACACCGGCGGAGGCCAGCATCGAGGTGCCGACGGTGCGCATCGCCGGGAACGTCAGCAGCATCGCCGCGACAGCGACGGTCGCCACCACGGCGGTGACCACGCGCTGGATCAGCGCGACCTGGGTCCGGACCCGGCGGACCCGGGCGGGATCGCGGGTGGACGTCGCGTAACGGGCGTACGAGGACTGCACCACGGTGGCCGCGACACGGATCACCAGCCAGGCCGACGCCCCGATCAGCACGAGGGTCAGGACCTGGCCGATGGCGTCCCGGTGGTCCCGCACCACGTCGAGCCGGAGCTGGTCGAAGCTGGCCCTCAGCAGGGCCGTGCAGAGAACCACCTGCAGAGGAGGGCGGCAGAGCCGGAGGAGGCCCCAGACGGGGGTGTCGTGGTGTCGGCTGTCGGCGCGCCGTAGCAGCAGGTCGACCAGCCAGCCCAACGCCAGGGTGATCACCAGCGATCCGCCCACGACCAGCAGCGGTCGCAGTATGTTCTCCATTCCCTCGTCCTCCAAGCGTCGGGGCACAACTGGCACCATGGGCCTCATGAACATCATGCTTTTCCACTCGACCTTCGGTCTGCGGCCCGCGGTGCATGCGGCTGCCGACCGCCTGCGTGCGGCCGGGCACGAAGTGCGCGTGCCCGATCTCTTCGAGGGGCACACCTTCGACACCGTCGAGGACGGAATGGCCTTCAAGGAGGAGGTGGGCAAGGACGAGCTGCTCAAGCGCGCCGTCCTGGCCGCCGCGCCCTACTCCGACCAGGGCCTCGTCTACGCGGGCTTCTCCTTCGGGGCGTCGGTCGCGCAGACCCTCGCGCTCGGCGACGCGAAGGCCCGCGGACTGCTGCTGCTCCACGGCACCTCGGACATCGCCGAGAACGCCTCGGTGGACGAACTGCCCGTGCAGCTGCATGTGGCCGACCCCGACGCGTTCGAGTCGCCGGACTGGCTGAACAGCTGGTACCTCCAGATGCAGCGGACCGGGGCCGACGTCGAGATCTACCGCTATCCGGGGGCCGGGCACCTGTACACCGACCCCGACCTGGCTGACTTCGACCAGGCCGCGGCCACCCTGACCTGGAAGGTCGCCCTCGGCTTCCTCGCCACGCTGTAGTCCCGCGGCAGGGCCGCGCATCCTGATGCGCGGCCCTCAACGGCTCAGCGCACCGGGGCGTCGGTCCGTTCGACCTTCTGGGTGCCGCTGCGCGTGCGGTACGAGCGGACCCACGACGACGTCGCGTCCTTCGCGGTCTTGTCGGAGACCACGTAGTAGTCCATCTGCGAGCGCTCCGGCGTCACGTCGAGGACGCCGTAGCCGTGAGAGTCCATGTCGATCCACTTCACATGACGGTTGGCCGCCCTGATCGCGGTCGACGCCACCGCCGAGACCGTCCGGGGAGCGACCCGCAGGATGTCGTCCAGGTTGTCCGAGGTGACCGACGTCACCACGAACTCCGTGGCCGCCGACGCGGACAGCGGATAGGTCGCCGCCTTCACGGGCACGTCGTTGGCCCAGGCCATGTGGATGTCCCCCGTCAGGAAGACCGTGTCGGTGACGGCGTGGTCCCGCAGATGGGAGATCAGCTCCTTGCGGTCGTCCGTGTAGCCGTCCCACTGGTCGACGTTGACCGCCAGCCCCTCCGACGGCAGCCCCAGCAGCTCCGCGAGCGGGGCCAGCAGATGGGCCGGCAACGCCCCGAAGGCGACGGGCGAGATCATCACCGAGGTGCCGACCAGCTTCCAGCGGGCGTCCGACGCGGTCAGCCCGGACTTCAGCCAGTCCAACTGCGCCCGCCCCGTGATCGAGCGCTCCGGGTCGTCGACCGCGCCGTCGCCGATCGACACCGGCGCGGAACGGAAGCTGCGCAGGTCGAGCAGGTGCAGCTCGGCGAGGTCGCCGAAGCTCAGGCGCCGGTAGACGGTGCCCTCGGTGGAGGCGCGGACCGGCATCCACTCGAAGTACGCCCGCTTCGCGGCCGCCACCCGGTCGGCCCAGACACCCTCCGTGCCGGGGGTGTGGTTCTCGGCTCCCCCTGACCAGGCGTCGTTGGCGAACTCGTGGTCGTCCCAGATCGCGATCACCGGATGGGCGGCGTGCATCGCCTGGAGGTCGGCGTCCGTCTTGTACGTGGCGTGCCGGAGACGGTAGTCCGCGAGGGTGAGGATCTCGTGGAGCGGGGCGTGCGGGCGCACGACGGTGTCCTGGGTCGGGTAACTGCCCGACGCGTACTCGTAGATGTAGTCGCCCAGGTGCAGCACGGCGTCCAGGTCGGTACGGGCCGCGAGATGGCGGTACGGGGAGAACCAGCCGGCCTCCCAGTTGGCGCAGGACACCACGCCGAAGCGGATCCCGGGGACGGCCGCCCCGGCGGCGGGCGCCGTGCGGGTGCGGCCGACGGGGGAGAGGACACCGTGCCCGCCCTCGGTCCCGCCCGGTGGCGCCGCCATGAAGCGGAACCAGTACGTCGTCGCCGGGCGCAGCCCCCGGACGTCGGCCTTGACGGTGTGGTCGGCGTCGGCCCGTGCGACCGCCGTGCCCCGGGCGGCGACCCGGGAGAAAGCCTGGTCCTCGGCTATCTCCCAGACCACCCCCGTGGCGGCGCCGAGGCCCGAGCCGGGCACGGCGTCGGGCGAGGGGGTCACACGGGTCCACAGGAGTACGCCGTCGGGCAGGGGGTCGCCGGAGGCGACGCCGTGCAGGAAGGCGGGGCCGTCGGCCGCATGGGCGCCGGTGGCGGTGAGCACGGTGCCGGCGACCGCGGTGGCGGCGGCCGCCTTCACGACCGTGCGGCGGCTGGGTGCGGCGGAGAGGAGTCGTCTGGTCACGGACGATCACCCTACTGGCGGGTAGAGAGAACAGGCGGGCGAACAAAGGAAGTTCGCCCGCCTGTTGGCCGGATGACGCCCGGAGTTGTGTCCGCGGTACCCGTCGGGCCGCGGGTTCTCCTGTCAGCCCTTGAGCGCCTTGGTGACAGCCGCGTTGAAGTCGGCCGCCGTCATGGGCGCGTTCTCGCTGCCCTCGGCGGTGAGCGTCTTGCCGTCCATCTTGAGGGTCGGCGTGCCCTGTACCCCGCTCTTGTCGAACGCCTTGGACATCTTGATCGCCCAGGCGTCGTACGTGCCGTCCTCGACGTCCTTCCGGAACGCCTCGTTGCCCTTCAGCGCGTCCACCGAGTCCGCCACCTCGATCAGGTAGCTGTCCTTGGCGAACTTGTCGTTCGCCTCCTCGGGGTGGTACTTCGCGGAGTACAGGGCGGCCTTGTACTCCATGAAGGCGTCGGGACTCACGTTCAGCGCCGCGCCCAGCGCGCTCAGGGCGTTCTTCGAGCCCTCGCCGCTGTCCGAGTTGTCGATGAAGGTCGCGCCGACGTACTTGATCTTGTACTTGCCGGCGTCGACGTCCTTGGCCACGGTCTCGCCGACCGCCTGCTCGAACGTGGCGCAGATCGGGCAGCGCGAGTCCTCGTACAGCTCCAGGGTCTTCTTCGCGCTCGACTCGCCGATCACCACGGTCGTGCCGTCGTCGCCCGAGGTGTTCTTCGGGGCGGTGACGTTCTTCGCGTCCGCCGCGGCCTCCCAGGCGGAGGGCTTGTTCAGCTGCATCACGCCGTAGCTGACAGCACCGGCGATCGCGAGAACCCCGACGACCGAGAGGCCGACGACGAGCTGCTTGCGTGCCTTGTCCTTCTTGGCCTGGCGCTCGCGCTCCTCGCGCAGCCGCTCGCGGGCGGCGGACTTGTTGGCCTGGCTGTTGCGCTTGCTCATGAGGGTGCTCCGTAGAAGTGGGGTGGCTCGAAAAAGGGGCTTTACCGCGTGCTCAGGCCGGGGTGAAGGCCGAGCGCGGCGGACCCCTTCGTCCCACGGAGTGCACCAGGAAGCGGGCCGGGGCGAGCGGGTGCGGGCGCCCGGCGCGCGGGGAACCGGTCCGTGCGTGGCGTTCCGCCGTGCCCACCACGGCGACCGCCGTGAGCAGCGGACGGAAGGCGACGGCGGCCGCCGCGCGCAGCAGCCCCGCGAGCGCCGACTCGCCGCGCCGCAGCCAGGCGGCGGCCAGCAGGCCGACCGTCACGTGCGCGGCCAGCAGCAGCCACGGGACCGCGGGCCCCGGCGACGCCAGCAGGGCGGAGGCGTGGCCACCCTCGCCGGTCACTCCGGCCAGCGGTGTGCCGACCGCGGCGACGCCGGCGAGACCGTCCGTGCCGGGCCCGGTCTCACCGCCGCAGAGCACATCGACGCCGACGGAGCGTAGCGGGCCCGCGATCGGGCCGCCCGCCGCTCCGTAACAGAGGTGCTGTCCGGTGGTGAACACCGTGTCGGCTGCCAGCTCCAGCGGAACGAGCAGCCCGGCGATGGCGCCGAAACCGCGCTCCCTGCCCGCCAGCGCGAACGCCACGGCGAAGACGGCCCCGGCCAGCAGCGCGACAGCGGTGACCGGCAGCGGGACCCGGGAGAGCAGCACATGGGACGCGGACGAGAGCGTGACGACGAGCGCGGTGAACAGCGCCGCGCGTACCGCTCTGATCTGTGTCCCTGATACGTCCATCGCCGCAGAGTGTGCCATGCGTTCCCTCACATGCCCGCCAAGGGCGCCTACAGGCCCGGGATGCGGCCGTTGCGGAAGAGGTCGACGAAGATCTGGTGGTCGGCGCGGGCCCGCGCCCCGTAGCTGTGCGCGAAGTCCACCAGCAGCCCGGCGAAGCCCTCCTCGTCGGCGGCGATGGCCGCGTCGATCGCACGCTCCGTGGAGAACGGCACCAGCGAGTGGCCGCTCTCGTCGTCCGCCGCCGAGTGCATCGTCGCGGTGGCCCGGCCGAGATCGGCGACCACGGCGGCGATCTCCTCGGGCTCGTCGATGTCGGACCAGTCCAGATCGACCGCGTACGGAGAGACCTCGGCGACCAGCTGACCGGAGCCGTCCAGCTCGGTCCAGCCCAGCCACGGGTCGGCGTGCGCCTGGAGCGCGCGCTGCGAGATCACCGTGCGGTGCCCTTCGTGCCGGAAGTAGTCGCGCACGGCGGCGTCGGTGATGTGCCGGGACACCGCCGGGGTCTGTGCCTGCTTGAGGTAGATCACCACGTCGTTCTCCAGGGCGTCGCTGTTGCCCTCCAGGAGGATGTTGTACGAGGGCAGGCCGGCCGAGCCGATGCCGATGCCACGGCGGCCGACGACGTCCTTCACCCGGTACGAATCGGGCCGTGCGAGGCTCGACTCCGGCAGCGTCTCCAGATAGCCGTCGAAGGCGGCGAGCACCTTGTAGCGCGTCGCCGCGTCCAGGTCGATCGCGCCGCCGTCGGCGGTGAAGCGGCGCTCGAAGTCCCGGATCTCCGTCATGGAGTCCAGCAGGCCGAACCGGGTCAGCGCGCGGGCGTCGCGCAGCGCGCCGAGCAGTGGCCCCTCGGCGGTGTCCAGGGTGAAGGGCGGCACCTCGTCGTTCTTGGCGCCCGTCGCCAGGGCGTGGATCCGCTCCCGGTACGCGTCGGCGTACACCCGGACGAGCTCGGTGATCTGGTCGTCACCCAGGGCCTTCGCGTAACCGATCAGGGCGACGGAGGCGGCGAAGCGCTTGAGGTCCCAGGTGAAGGGCCCCACATAGGCCTCGTCGAAGTCATTGACGTTGAACACGAGACGGCCGTTGGCGTCCATGTAGGTGCCGAAGTTCTCGGCGTGCAGATCGCCGTGGATCCACACCCGGCTCGTACGCTCGTCCAGGTAGTCGCCGCTGCTCTGCTCGCGGTCCAGGTCGGCGTAGAACAGGCCGGCGGAGCCGCGGTAGAACGCGAACGCCGAGCCCGCCATCTTGCGGAACTTGACCCGGAAGGCTGCGGGGTCGGCGGCCAGGAGCTGCCCGAACGCGGTGTCGAAAACGGCGAGAATCTGCTCCCCGCGCTGCTCTGCGCCGGTCTGCGTGTCCGACATCGCTGGGTGCCTCCTGGTACATGACGGTCATGACAAAAGGGACGGGCGTCCCCGGTCTTCCAACGCGCGACCGTACCCCGGAGTGCCCGTCGTTCGTCATCCCGGAGACGTAGACTTCCACGCTGTCCCCCCCTGGCGGTCTCCCGTTCGGAGCGGGCCGGATCGGCGAGCGGTGCCAGGCACGCGAGCCCGGCCTGATCCAGACGAGATACCCGAGCCGTCATCCCGAGTTCTTCCGGAGGCACAGCGCCGTGAGCAAGCCGCCCTTCACGCACCTGCACGTCCACACCCAGTACTCGCTGCTGGACGGTGCCGCGCGGCTCAAGGACATGTTCGAGGCGGCGAACACGATGGGCATGTCGCACATCGCGATGACCGACCACGGCAACCTCCACGGCGCCTACGACTTCTTCCACTCGGCCAAGAAGGCGGGGGTGACGCCGATCATCGGGATCGAGGCGTACGTCGCCCCGGAGTCGCGCAAGCACAAGCGCAAGGTCCAGTGGGGTCAGCCGCACCAGAAGCGGGACGACGTGTCGGGCTCCGGTGGGTACACCCACAAGACCATCTGGGCGGCCGACAGGACCGGACTGCACAACCTCTTCAAGCTCTCCTCGGACGCGTACGCCGAGGGCTGGCTGCAGAAGTGGCCGCGCATGGACAAGGAGACCATCTCCCAGTGGTCCGAGGGCCTGATCGCCTCCACCGGGTGCCCCTCCGGCGAGGTGCAGACCCGCCTGCGGCTCGGGCAGTTCGACGAGGCGGTCCAGGCGGCCTCCGACTACAAGGACATCTTCGGCGAGGGCAGGTACTTCCTGGAGCTGATGGACCACGGCATCGAGATCGAGCGCCGGGTCCGCGACGGGCTCCTGGAGATCGGCCGGAAGCTGGACATCCCGCCGCTCGTGACGAACGACTCGCACTACACGTACGCCAACGAGGCGACCGCGCACGACGCGCTGCTCTGCATCCAGACCGGCAAGAACCTCTCCGACCCCGACCGTTTCCGCTTCGACGGCACGGGCTACTACCTGAAGACGACGGACGAGATGTACGCCATCGACTCGTCCGACGCCTGGCAGGAGGGCTGCGCCAACACCCTCCTGGTCGCGCAGCAGATCGACACCACCGGCATGTTCGAGAAGCGCGACCTGATGCCGAAGTTCGACATCCCGGAGGGCTTCACCGAGATCACCTGGTTCCAGGAGGAGGTCCGGGTCGGCATGGGCCGCCGCTACCCCGGAGGCGTCCCCGAGGACCGGCAGAAGCAGGCCGAGTACGAGATGGACATCATCATCCAGATGGGGTTCCCGGGGTACTTCCTCGTCGTCGCCGACTTCATCATGTGGGCCAAGAACAACGGCATCGCGGTCGGCCCCGGCCGTGGTTCCGCCGCCGGCTCGATCGTCGCGTACGCCATGGGCATCACCGACCTCGACCCGATCACCCACGGGCTGATCTTCGAGCGGTTCCTCAACCCCGAGCGCGTCTCCATGCCCGACGTCGACATCGACTTCGACGAGCGCCGGCGCGTCGAGGTGATCCGGTACGTGACCGAGAAGTACGGCGCCGACAAGGTCGCCATGATCGGCACCTACGGCAAGATCAAGGCCAAGAACGCGATCAAGGACTCCGCGCGCGTCCTGGGCTACCCGTACGCCATGGGCGACCGCCTGACCAAGGCGATGCCCGCCGACGTCCTCGGCAAGGGCATCGACCTCAACGGCATCACCGACCCGAAGCACCCCCGCTACAGCGAGGCGGGTGAGATCCGGGGGATGTACGAGAACGAGCCGGACGTCAAGAAGGTCATCGACACCGCGAAGGGCGTGGAGGGCCTGGTCCGGCAGATGGGCGTGCACGCGGCCGGCGTGATCATGTCCAGCGAGCCGATCGTGGACCATGCGCCGATCTGGGTGCGCCACACCGACGGCGTCACCATCACGCAGTGGGACTACCCCCAGTGCGAGTCGCTCGGCCTGCTCAAGATGGACTTCCTGGGCCTGCGCAACCTGACGATCATGGACGACGCCATCAAGATGGTGAAGGCCAACAAGGGCGTCGACCTGGAGATGCTCGCGCTCCCGCTGGACGACCCCAAGACGTACGAGCTGCTCTGCCGCGGTGACACGCTCGGGGTGTTCCAGTTCGACGGCGGGCCCATGCGCTCGCTGCTGCGCCAGATGCAGCCCGACAACTTCGAGGACATCTCCGCCGTCTCGGCCCTCTACCGGCCGGGCCCGATGGGCATGAACTCGCACACGAACTACGCCGAGCGCAAGAACGCCCGGCAGGAGATCACTCCGATCCACCCGGAGCTCGAGGAGCCCCTCAAGGAGGTCCTCGGCCTCACCTACGGCCTGATCGTCTACCAGGAGCAGGTGCAGAAGGCCGCCCAGATCGTCGCCGGGTACTCGCTCGGCGAGGCCGACATCCTGCGCCGCGTGATGGGCAAGAAGAAGGCCGACGAGCTGGCGAAGAACTTCGTCCTCTTCGAAGCCGGCGCCAAGAAGAACGGCTTCTCCGACGCGGCGATCAAGGCCCTGTGGGACGTCCTGGTGCCCTTCGCCGGATACGCGTTCAACAAGGCGCACTCCTCGGCGTACGGCCTGGTCACCTACTGGACCGCCTACCTCAAGGCGAACTACCCCGCCGAGTACATGGCGGCCCTGCTGACCTCGGTCAAGGACGACAAGGACAAGTCCGCGGTCTACCTCAACGAGTGCCGGCGCATGGGCATCAAGGTGCTCCCGCCGAACGTCAACGAGTCCGAGTCGAACTTCGCCGCGCAGGGCGACGACGTGATCCTCTTCGGCCTGACCGCCATCCGCAACGTCGGCCAGAACGTGGTCGACTCGATCATCAGGTGCCGCAAGGCGAAGGGGAAGTACTCCACGTTCCCCGACTTCCTCGACAAGGTCGAGGCGGTCGTCTGCAACAAGCGCACCGTCGAGTCGCTCATCAAGGCCGGAGCCTTCGACGAGATGGGACACACCCGCAAGGGACTCGTCGCCCACCACGAGCCGATGATCGACAACGTGGTGCAGGTCAAGCGCAAGGAGGCCGAGGGACAGTTCGACCTCTTCGGCGGCGGCGAGGAGGACAGCGGCGAGCCGGGCTTCGGGCTCGACGTGGAGTTCTCCGACATCGAGTGGGAGAAGTCCTACCTGCTCGCGCAGGAGCGCGAGATGCTCGGCCTGTACGTCTCCGACCACCCGCTCTTCGGCCTGGAGCACGTCCTGTCCGACAAGTCGGACGCGGCGATCTCGCAGCTCACCGGAGGTGAGCACTCCGACGGCGCGATCGTCACCGTGGGCGGCATCATCTCCGGCCTCCAGCGCAAGATGACCAAGCAGGGCAACGCCTGGGCCATCGCGACCGTGGAGGACCTCGCGGGCTCCATCGAATGCATGTTCTTCCCCGCGACCTACCAGCTGGTCTCCACCCAGCTCGTCGAGGACACCGTCGTCTTCGTCAAGGGGCGCCTCGACAAGCGCGAGGACGTGCCGCGCCTGGTCGCGATGGAGATGCAGGTCCCCGACATCTCCAACGCCGGGACCAACGCCCCCGTCGTCCTGACCATCCCCACGGTCCGGGTCACCCCGCCCATGGTCAGCCGGCTCGGCGAGGTCCTCAGCAACCACCGGGGCGACACCGAGGTGCGCATCAGGCTCCAGGGCCCTCGTAAGACCACCGTGCTCCGGCTCGACCGGCACCGCGTCAAGCCGGACCCCGCACTCTTCGGCGACCTGAAGGTGCTGCTCGGCCCGTCCTGCCTGGCCGGCTGACGGCCGCCACCGCACCCGCGAGAGGGGCGCCCCGCCGACCGGCGGGGCGCCCCTCTCGGGCTGCGGGCCCCATGGAGCCCGGGGTCTGCGGGACGTCAGTTGTGGCCGAAGCGCTTCTGGTGCTTACGGGCGACATCGGCAGGGCTGCCCTGTCCCTGCGACTGAGGCCGGGTCTGCGACTCGTACGCCGTCGACTTGGCCTCCTCCGCGCCACGCTCCGCGGCGGACGCGCGGTCGTGCTGGCCGGCCTGCTTGCGGTTCTTGTTCTTCGCCATCGTGATGCCTCCTGTGGGAGATCTGGGGGTCCAGAACCGCTGTCAGACTCACATGTCACCACAAAAGCCGCATGTTGGATCATTACCGAGCGTAATAGGGGCGGTATCATGCCCCGTTTCCGGATCCGCCACGCCGATGATCGAGTTCCGGACCTCAACCCCCCCGCCGTCGGGCAGACTCGAAGGAAACCCTGAGTGAGCAAACCGGGTCGGCGGACCCACCCACCGGTCCGGTCCCGCCGCCCCGCTCCCGAACTGGAAGAGGGTGGAACGCGTGGACCGTTGCGTCGTCCTGGTGGACGCCGGCTACTTGCTGGGCGCCGCCGCGAGCCTGCTGGCCGGAGAGCCCGCTCGTTCCCGCATCACCGTCGACCACGCGGCCCTGATCCAAGGTCTGCGCGAGCGCGCCGTCGCCGACACCGAACAGCCCCTGCTGCGCATCTACTGGTTCGACGGCGCCCCCGACCGGGTGCCGCAGCCCGAGCACCGCAGGCTGCGGGTCATGCCGCGGGTGACCGTTCGGCTGGGCGCTCTCACCCGCAGTGACGGGCGGTGGGCGCAGAAGGGCGTCGACGCGGCCATGCACGCCGAACTGACCGAGCTCGCCAGGAACCGGGCCTGCTCCGACGTGGTGCTCGTGACCGGTGACGGCGACCTGTTGCCCGGGCTGATGTCCGCCAAGGAGCACGGCGTCGCCGTCCATCTCTGGGCCGTCCAGGCCGCCGACGGTGACTACAACCAGTCCGAGGACCTGGTCGCCGAGGCCGACGAGCGCCGGGTGCTCGACCGGGCATGGATCACCAAGGCCGTACGGGCGAAGGACACGGGCGGTGTCTGTGCGCCGCCGGCCGTCCCACGCCCCGAGATCGCCGCGATCCTGTCCGCGCCGCTGCCCGAGGCCGCCCTCGCCGCCTCGGCCGAGCGGGCATCGGAGGCCCAGGCCGCGGCGGCCCGCAACGGCACCGGAGCGCCGGCCGGGGACGCGGCCCCGGACACCAGGCCCGCGCCCGGCCCCAGGAGCGTCCCGACCCCCAAGGACCTGGCGAGCCTGCGCGCGCCCGGACCACAGGCCACGCAGCACACCGTCCAGCAGCCGGCCGCCAACGCGACCCTGCGCTGGTCGTCCGACAAGGGCTGGGTCGAGCGCGGCGGACCGCTCGGCGAACCCGCCGAGACCGCGTCCCTGCCGACCCTGGCCCAGCTCACCAGCGCGGAACAGCGCTGGGCGGACCGGGAGGAGGACATCACCACCGTCGGCGGTGACCCCTTCGAGGTCGGCCAGGTCTTCGCCCGGCGCTGGATGGAACGGTTGCCGGAGACCGTCCACCTGCAGAAGCTGTCCACGATGTATCCCCGCATCCCGCACCGCATCGACGGCGAACTGCTGCGGTACGCGGCCCGCTTCGGCCTGCTCGCGCACAAGGACGACCAGATCGACGAGCACGACCGCTATGCCATCCGGGCGGGGTTCTGGCGCGAGATCGACGTACGGGCCGCCGCCGAACACGCTCCCGCGGGGGAGTGAGCGGGTCGGTGCAGCCCTGCCCCGGCCGCAATACGGGGCATCCGACCCCGTACTCTCGTACCTCGTGAGTACGGGCACAGCACAGGCACAGACCGGGACCGGGACCGTATGCGCGGTGCGTGATCTGGTCAAGACCTATCCCGCCGTCCGCGGCCGACGCGGCCGCGCCGCCACTCCTGAGGTGCGCGCCACCGACGGGGTCTGCCTCGATGTCCGGCGCGGAGAGATCTTCGGGCTCCTCGGGCCCAACGGCGCCGGCAAGTCCACGCTCGTACGCCAGCTCACCGGGCTGATGCGTCCCGATCTGGGGAGCGTCGAGGTGCTGGGACACGACCTCGTGCGCCACCCCGAACGGGCCTCGCGGCTCATCGGCTACCTCGGCCAGGAGTCCACCGCCCTCGACGAACTGACCGTGTCGCTCGCCGCCGAGACCACCGGGCGGCTCAGGGGCCTGCCGGCACGGCAGGCACGCGCCGCGCGCGACGACGTGCTGGAGGAACTCGGGCTCACCGCGCTCGCCGGGCGGCCCCTGAAGAAGCTGTCCGGCGGACAGCGGCGGCTCGCCTGCTTCGCCGCGACACTGGTCGGCGAGCGCCCCGTCCTCGTGCTCGACGAGCCGACGACCGGGATGGACCCCGTCGCCCGGCGGTCGGTCTGGGCCGCCGTCGACCGGCGGCGGGCCGAGGACGGGGTGACGGTGCTGCTCGTGACGCACAACGTCATCGAGGCCGAGACGGTCCTGGACCGGGTGGCCGTCATGGAACGCGGCAAGGTCATCGCCTGCGACACACCGTCAGGGCTCAAGGAGCAGGTGGCCGGAGAGGTCCGGGTGGAGCTGGTGTGGCGCGAACGCGCACCGCTGGAGGTCCCCGAGGTGGCCGCGCTCCGCGAGTCGGCGCAGGAGTCCGGGCGTAAGTGGGTCCTGCGCCTCGGACCCGACGAGGCGCGGGCCGCGGTGGCAGCGGTGACCGGCGGGGCGGCCTTCTCCTCGCTCGACGACTTCACGCTGGCCACGCCCAGCCTGGAGGACGTCTATCTGGCGCTCGGCGGGGACGCCGCCAGGGCCATCGAGGGACTGGTGAAGGCGTGATCAGGAAGGTGAACGTGCCGGGAGGCGTGTCGGAACACGTGTCGGAGTCGAAGGGGAGCACTGCCAGGTGACGAGCATCGTTCCCACCGAACCCGCGAAGGTGTCCGGGCCGAAAATCCGGACCTCCGCCGTCCGCACCGGCCGGCCCGCCCGCACGGCCCCCGCGGCTCTCGCGCCGCGGGCCCGGCTGCTGCCCTCGCTGGCCGCCGTCTACCGGGCGCAGCTGTCGCGGGCGAGGGTCGCCCGGATCCCGCTGCTGTTCGTCGCGACCTTCCAGTCCGTCGGCATCATGGTGCTGATGCGCGGGGTCGTCGACGGCGGCGCGGAGGCACGGGCCGTCGTCGCCGGCTCCAGCGTGCTGGTCGTGGCCTTCGTCGCGCTCAACCTGCTCGCCCAGTACTTCGGCCAGCTCCGGGCCGGCGGCGGGCTCGACCACTACGCCACGCTGCCGGTGCCTCCCGCCGCGGTGGTGCTGGGGGCGGCGGGGGCGTACGCCTCGTTCACCGTGCCCGGCACCATCGTCACCGCCGTGGCGGGCAGCGCGCTCTTCGGCCTGCCGATGACGCATCTGTGGGTGCTCGTCGCGGTCATCCCGCTCTCCGGCGCTGCCCTCTCCGGCCTGGGCGCCGCCCTCGGGCTGCTGGCACCACGGCAGGAGCTGGCGACGCTGCTCGGCCAGCTGGGCATGTCGGCCGCGCTGCTGCTGGGCGTACTGCCGGCCGAGCGGCTGCCCGGTCCCGTCGGCTGGGCGCGTGATCTGCTTCCCTCCACCTACGGCGTCGAGGCGCTGTCCCGCTCCTTCGACGCCCACCCCGACTGGGCGGTCGTCGTCCTCGACCTCGCGGTGTGCGCGGCGGTCGGTGTGCTCTCGCTGGCCGTGGCCACGTGGGCGTACCGGCGGGCGGCGGTCCGGTGAGGCGGTGCACGGGCCGGCCTGGCACGATGGCACCGTGACCGCACCGTTGACGCCGCCGCACCAGCCCCAGCCGAACGACCCGTGGCAGGTCCCGCCCTCCGGGTCGCATGCCGTGCCCGGCGGGGAGCCGGGCGTGGCCGAGCGGCGGGCGGAGGTCCGCCAGGGTGCTCTGATCGCCGCGGTGCTGACGGTGGCGGGCGTCGGCCTCGGACTGCTCTGGCTGTGGCTGGCGCCCCGGGTACCGCTCGTCTCCGACGACACCGCCGTCTTCCTCGAGAACAGCGAGGGCGAGGAGGCCATGGGGGCGGACGGCACGTTCGTGCTGCTGGGGCTCGCCTTCGGCCTGGTCTCGGCTGTCGCCGTCTTCCTCTTCCGCCGGCGCGGGGGCATCCCGCTGGTGGTGGGACTCGCCCTGGGAGGGCTGCTCGGTTCCCTGCTGGCGTGGGGGACCGGCACCTGGCTCGGGCCGACGTCCGATGTGGTGGCCCATGCCAAGGAGGTCGGCAAGGGTGTCACCTTCGACGCGCCGCTGGAGCTGCACGCGGTGGGGGCGGCGGTGCTCGCCTGGCCGATCGCGGCGATGCTCGTCCACCTGGGACTGACCGCGTCGTTCGGCCCGCGTGACCCCGAGCCGGAGTGGGGATCCCCTTACTGGGCTCCCCAGGCCGGACCGGGCACCGGGACCGCGTTCGGGCCTGCGCCGCAGCTCGCCGAGGAGCCGGAAGCCGAGGGCGGCAGGCCGGCGGACGGCGAGGGCCGGGCGCGACCCTAGCGGGTTCCCGCAGTCGCTCATCCGCGTCCCCGTTCCAGGGCATCCGTGCTCCGGAACGGGGACGCGCGCGCTCCGGGCCGTTTCCGCCCCGGGACCCGGGGCACGCGAGGGGTGAGCTACTACGAAGGGACCGACATGAGCGCCGGAGAGAAGAGCAAGGCCAAGACCGAGCAGATCGTCGGCAAGGTCGTACGCAAGGTGGCCCACGCGGTCGGTGACGACACCACCGCGGCCAAGGGAGCGGCCCTGGAGACCCGGGGCAAGGGCCGGGACACGAAGGAGAAGGCGAAGGGCGCCTTCAAGCGCTGATCCTTCACGCCGACGACGGGGCACGCCCCGGCAGAGCCGCGACCGGGTGTCCGTGTCGCGGCGCTCTGCTGCCGGAGGCCCGTGGACCCGCGCTACGCCCGCCCGATGGGGGCCGAGGTCGCGCCCGTCAGGGATGCCAGGTCCGCGGGGGAGAGTTCCACCTCCAGGCCGCGGCGGCCCGCCGAGACGCAGATCGTGGCGTGCGACCCGGCCGAGGCGTCCAGCACCGTACGCAGGCGCTTGCGCTGGCCCAGGGGGGAGATGCCACCCCTCACGTAGCCCGTGGTGCGCTCCGCCACCACCGGGTCCGCCATGGCCGCACGCTTGCCGTCCACGGCCGCTGCCAGCGCCTTCAGGTCCAGTGATCCCGCGACGGGCACCACGGCGACGACCAGGTCGCCGTCGACGTCGGCGACCAGTGTCTTGAACACCCGGTCGGCGGAGACCCCGAGGGCCGCGGCCGCCTCCTCGCCGTAGGACGGGGACGAGGGGTCATGCTCGTACGAGTGGACCGTGAACGTGATGCCGGCCCCGGTCAGGGCGACCGTGGCCGGGGTGCCCCCCGGCTGCTGTCTGCTGGACTTCTTCGCCACCTGGCAGGTCCTCGGGTCAGTTGGGATACGTGGGGTCGCGCGTCAGGTCGGCCGCCGGCAGCGACGGCAGGTGCCGGATGACGGCCGTCTCCTTGCGCAGGAGCGCCAGCTCCTCGCGCAACCGGGTGGCGGTGTCCGGGGCCTGGAGCAGCCGCTGCTTCGTCGGGACGTCCAGCACGGCGGCGGCAGCCACCAGGTACGAGACGACGGACGGGTCGTCCGGCAGGTCCGCGCCGGTCGTCAGGGAGCGTTCACTCGCCCCGGCCAGCCGCTTCTGGTAGCTGCGGAAGGCCCGCAGGACGCCCTCCGCCAGGGCCCCCGCCTCGTCCGTGAGCGGGTGATCGCCCCCGGCGGCCCCCGGCTCCTCCGGCAGTTCCTCGACCTCGGCCGTCAGGAACGGGCCGCTCGCGTCGACGGAGAGCAGCCGGACCCGCGTGGTGCCGGTCGCCAGGACCTCGTAACTGCCGTCGGAGCGCTCGCGGATCTTGGCGGTGTCCGCGACGCAGCCGACCCGGTGGAAGGTCTGGAGGGGATCGGGGCCGAAGCCGTCGCCCGGCGCCCGCTCCGCGGGAGGTGCGGCGGCGACCGTGTCCGGCATCCCGGTGGCGGTCGGGGCGGTCTCGCGGCCGTCGCGGATCGCGACCACCACGAATCGGCGCGGTTCGTCCTCGTCGATCGCGAGCAGCTCGCGCATCATGGCGCGATAACGCTGCTCGAAGACGTTGAGGGGCAGCACGAGGCCGGGGAACAGCACCGCGTTCAGCGGGAAGAGGGGCAGGCGAGCGGTGGTCACAACGGCCAAGCCTAATGGCCGTGGGGCGCCCTGTGTTCCGGCCTCCCGCACAGTGGCGTGGACGAGGCCACCCGGAGCCGGACATCCGCCCGCGCGTCGAGGAATCCGCCGAGCGCCTCCCGGGTCACGGAGGCCCATGGGAACGAGGTGGCGTACGGCCCGATCAGCCGGAACTGCTCCAGCGCCTCGGTCGCGCGGCCCCGTGCGACCAGGACGTAGGCGAGGAGGTTACGGACCTCGGCGGGCCAGGGATCACCGGCGGGGAATTGGGCCGAGAGGCGGATCGCGAGGTCGGCGGCCGCGTCGATCCGGTCCGCCTGCACGGAGGTCGCCCGTGCGGTGGCCCTCTCGTCCCGCAGCAGAGCGAAGGCCGCCCGTGCGGGGAGTGCCTGCACCAGGGAGTCGCGGGCGGCGTCCTCGGCCGCCCGCTCGGCGAAGTCGAAGCATTCGCGGTGGGAGCCGTACCACTCGGCCGACAGGTACCTGAGCGCGGCGACATGGCTGCCGTAGTGGTGCGGGGAGCGGCGCACGGCCTGCTCCCACAGCCCCTCGAAGACCGTGTGCGGGGCATGGGTGCCACGGGCGTGGTCGAGCGCGAGCCGCCACGGCACCGGGTCACGGGGATCGGCCTCGGCCGCCGCCGTGATCAGCGGGCCGACCTCGCGCAGCAGCTCGGCATGGGCGGGGGACTCCCAGGCGCGGCGCACCGCCAGCGCGGCCTTGACGAGCAGGGCGTCCGGATCGCGCGGGGCGGCACACAGCCAGTCGGTGAGCCATGCGTCACGGCTGCGGGCGAAGGCGACCAGCCGGGCCAGGACGCGGTCGCGGGTCTCCCAGTCGGCGGCGTCCCGGGTGGCGGCGAGGAGCTTGGCCACGAGTTCGAAGTCGCCCAGGGCCGCGGCGACCAACGCGGGGGAGAGCCGCTCGTCGGGGGCGTCGAGCAGCACCGCGTCGTCCGCCGGCAGCCCGGCCGACAGCCCGGGGCCGTACCGGAACGTGCGCGCGGAACCGAGCAGTGCGCGGAGGAAAGCCATGGTGCAGACCATTGAAAAGCCCTGGTGGGGGCGGCGCCAGAGGGGCTCTGTGAAGCTTCTGTGGCGAGTGGAAGGGTTGCCCTGACCGAGGTCAAGAAAAGGCAAAGGAAGCGCGTGCGGGTGGCTCGATCCCGACCTTTTCCGTTCCTCTGACCGCTCGTCCGGTCGGGCTTCGAGCGGCCCTTCGATCACTGTGCGGGCAGGAAGCCGGCCGGATGCGACGCCGCGTTCCGGTCAGCCGCGCCGCAGCAGCCGGGACGCGCCCGCCGCGACCGTCGTGGCCAGTATCCACCCCACCAGTACCAGAGCCGCCGCCGTCCACTGCCAGCCGCCCTCCAGCAGCCAGTAACCGTCCTGCCCGAGATGGATCACCGGCACCAGCAGATCCAGCGCGTACAGCGCGGGATTCCACTGCGGATGTTCGTCCCCCTTGATCGACTCCGGGTGGTACTGCGAGAAGGCCACCGCCCCCGCGGCCCACAGCACCGCCATCCAGACCAGGGCCCGCCCCGGGCGGTAGCCGTACGCCACCGTCCAGTCCTGCAGATAGCCCCAGATCCTTCCCGCGGGCGGCAGCGTCTCGCGCCGGCGCCTCTGCTTGGCGAGCAGCACCTCCCGTGCGTCCGCGTCCTCCCCGCAGCTGCGGAGCACAGCGGCGAGGCGCTCGTACGGTTCAGGGACGTACTCCGGGGTCGCGGCCAGCACCCACTCCAGGCGCCGGGACAGCGGGAAATGGCCGTACGGGACGAGGTTCTCGTACACAAAGCCGCCCATCGCCAGGCCGCCCGGGCCCGGCCAGCTGGTCGACACGTCGATCAGGGTGACGACCTTCGCGCCGTTCAGCACGACGCGGCCCTCCCGCGGGCGCTCCGCGTTGAACCGCAGCTCGGGCGTCACGATCCGGCGCAGCGACAGCTCCTCACGGTCGGCGAGCACGAACCGGGCCTTGTGCAGGTCCACCGCGTCCCCGAACCGCCCGTCGTCGAGCCGGACCGCGCCCCGGCACTCGAAGACCTGCGCACGCGTCCCACGCGCCGGGCCGCCGCCGCGCGCCACACCGAACGGGGGAGTGGTGCCCTGATTCCCCGTGTCGATGCTGACCCAGGCCTCCGTCATGTACAGCGTGCGCTCCACGCTCAGCTGCGGGGCGTTCAGTGCGCGCCGCCCGTCCGTGGCGCGCAGCCGGCTGCCGCGCAGGCTCAGCGAACCGCCGACCTTCGCCCCGCGCAGGCTCAGTTCGCCGAGCGTCTCGATCATCTCGGCCTGCAGGTCCTGCGCCACCGACATCCCGTCGCCCACGAAGGCGCGGCCGCGCCGGTCGGGGCCGATACGGATCTGGTTGATCAGCAGGTCCGTACCGATCTGGGCGTCGGTCAACCGGATGCCGCGCTCGATCAGGCAGCGGGGCAGATGCAGATCGCCTTCCGTGTGCAGCCGGGCCGCGTCCAGCCTCGGCACCGCGCAGCGCACCATGCGCAGCGTCGTGAAATGACACTCGGGCAGCACCACCTCCTGCTCGAAGCGGCAGCCGGTCAGCTCCACGTAGGGCGAGACGCGCCCGCCCGCCAGATCCAGTTTCCCCGTGATGCGGACACCCCGGAGCTTCAGAGCGGCCACCCGCCCCGGCCGCGCCGCCGGCCCGCTGAGCAGCAGCCTCGCCACCGTCCGGGCGCCGACGCTCCGCTCCGGTCCCCAGCTGTGCGGGGCGAACGGATCGTCGCGGACCGGATCGTGGGAGCGCAGATCGTAGGTGGTGCCGTTCCGGAAGGACTGCCACATACCCAGCTCCGCGGCGCTGAGCCCGTCGGGGATCTCGCCGTCATGCGGTTCGGTCACTGCCTCACCTCCGCCTGCGCGTTCTGTCCCGCGCTTCGTACAGTCGTTCTTCCCCTCTGTGTGACGAAGTGAACGCTAACGGTCAGCAGTGACAGCCGGGACATGTATCAGCCAGTGATACGGAGGACCGGACGCCGGAAACGGTCTGAGAGAATTGTCGGTGTGATCTCTCGAATCGATCTGCGCGGCACCGCCCTCCCCGAGGGTGGCGCCCTGCGCGACCTGCTGCCCCGTGCCGAGTTCGACGTGGAAGCCGCCCTGGAGACGGTGCGGCCCATCTGCGAGGACGTACGCCATCGTGGCTCCGCTGCAGTGATCGACTGGGGAGAGAAATTCGACGGCGTACGCCTCGACGCGATCCGCGTCCCGGCCGACGCGATCACCGCGTCGCTGGAGCGGCTCGACCCCGCCGTACGGGCGGCCCTGGAGGAGTCGATCCGCCGCGCCCGGCTCGTCCACCGCGAGCAGCGCCGCACCACGCACACCACCCAGGTCGTCCCCGGCGGCACGGTCACCGAGAAGTGGGTGCCCGTCGAGCGCGTCGGGCTGTACGTCCCGGGCGGACGCTCGGTCTACCCCTCGTCCGTCGTCATGAACGTCGTTCCCGCCCAGGAGGCCGGCGTCGAGGGTATCGCCGTGTCCTCACCGCCGCAGAAGGAGTTCGGCGGCCTGCCGCACCCCACGATCCTCGCCGCCTGCGCGCTCCTCGGCGTGGACGAGGTGTACGCCGCCGGAGGCGCCCAGGCCGTCGCGATGTTCGCGTACGGCACGGCGGACTGCCTGCCCGTGAACCTCGTCACCGGCCCCGGCAACATCTACGTCGCCGCCGCCAAGCGTCTCCTCAAGGGCCGTGTCGGCATCGACGCCGAGGCCGGCCCCACCGAGATCGCGATCCTCGCCGACGCGAGCGCCGACCCGGTGCACGTGGCCGCCGACCTGATCAGCCAGGCCGAGCACGACCCGATGGCCGCCGCCGTCCTCGTCACCGACTCCGAGCGGCTCGCCGCCGCCACCGAGGCCGAACTGGGGCCGCAGGTCGCCGCGACCCGCCACGTCACGGACCGGATCGAGCCCGCGCTGGCCGGCCGCCAGTCCGCGATCGTCCTGGTCGACGACCTGGAGGACGGCCTCAAGGTCGTCGACGCGTATGCCGCCGAGCACCTGGAGATCCAGACGGAGAACGCCGCCGCCGTCGCCGCCCGGGTCCGCAACGCCGGTGCGATCTTCGTCGGCCCCTGGTCGCCCGTCTCCCTCGGCGACTACTGCGCCGGCTCCAACCACGTCCTGCCCACCGGCGGCTGTGCCTGCCACTCCTCGGGCCTGTCCGTGCAGTCCTTCCTGCGCGGCATCCACATCGTCGACTACACCCGCGACGCGCTCGCCGAGGTCACCCACCACGTGGTGACCCTCGCCGAGGCGGAGGACCTCCCCGCGCACGGCGCCGCACTCAAGGCCAGGTTCGGCTGGAAGGTACCGCAGGCGTGACGAACGGCAGCACCACCCCGAACGCGTGGGACGCGCTCCCGATCCGCGACGAGCTCCGCGGCCAGTCCCCGTACGGGGCGCCCCAGCTCGACGTGCCGGTCCGGCTCAACACCAACGAGAACCCGTACCCGCTGCCCGACGCGCTCGTCGACCGCATCGCCGAACGCGTCCGTGAGGCCGCCCGCGACCTCAACCGCTACCCCGACCGTGACGCCGTGGAGCTCCGCACCGAGCTCGCCCGCTACCTCACCCGCACCGCGGGACACCAGGTGGCCGCCGCCAACGTCTGGGCCGCCAACGGCTCCAACGAGGTCCTCCAGCAGCTGCTGCAGACCTTCGGCGGCCCCGGACGCACCGCCATCGGCTTCGAGCCCTCCTACTCCATGCACGCCCTCATCGCCCGCGGCACCGGCACCGGCTGGATCTCCGGTCCGCGCGACGAGGACTTCACCATCGACGTGGAGGCCGCGAAGGAGGCCATCGCCGAGCACCGGCCCGAGGTGGTCTTCATCACCTCGCCCAACAATCCGACCGGCACCGCGGTGGACGCGCGGACCGTCGTGGAGCTCTACGACGCCGCCCAGGCCGCCCGGCCCTCGATGGTCGTCGTCGACGAGGCGTACGGCGAGTTCAGCCACCACCCCTCGCTGCTCCCCCTGATCGAGGGCCGCCCGCACCTGGTGCTCTCCCGCACCATGTCCAAGGCGTTCGGCGCCGCGGGCCTGCGCCTCGGCTACCTCGCGGCGGCCCCCGCCGTCGTCGACGCGGTGCAGCTGGTGCGCCTGCCGTACCACCTGTCCTCCGTCACGCAGGCCACCGCGCTGGCCGCCCTGGAGCACACCGATACCCTGCTCGGGTACGTCGCGCAGCTCAAGAGCGAGCGCGACCGGCTGGTCGACGGACTGCGGGAGCTCGGCTTCGCCGTCACGGACTCGGACGCCAACTTCGTCCAGTTCGGCCGCTTCGCCGACAGCCACACCGCCTGGCAGCAGATCCTCGACCGGGGCGTCCTGGTCCGGGACAACGGCGTACCGGGGTGGCTGCGGGTCTCCGCGGGAACCCCGGCAGAGAACGACGCGTTCCTCGATGCGGTGCGCGAACTCAAGAAGGAGCACGACGCATGAGCCGCGTAGGCAGGGTGGAACGGACCACCAAGGAGACCTCCGTACTCGTCGAGATCAACCTCGACGGCACCGGCAAGGTCGATGTCGCGACCGGGGTCGGCTTCTACGACCACATGCTCGACCAGCTGGGCCGGCACGGGCTCTTCGACCTCACGGTCAAGACCGAGGGTGACCTGCACATCGACTCGCACCACACCATCGAGGACACCGCCCTCGCCCTCGGCGCCGCCTTCAAGCAGGCCCTCGGCGACAAGGTCGGCATCTACCGTTTCGGCAACTGCACCGTACCGCTGGACGAGTCGCTCGCCCAGGTCACCGTCGACCTCTCCGGACGCCCCTACCTGGTGCACACCGAGCCGGAGAAGATGGCGCCGATGATCGGCGAGTACGACACGACGATGACCCGGCACATCCTGGAGTCCTTCGTCGCCCAGGCGCAGATCGCGCTGCACGTCCACGTCCCGTACGGCCGCAACGCCCACCACATCGTGGAGTGCCAGTTCAAGGCGCTGGCCCGCGCCCTGCGCTACGCCAGCGAGCACGACCCGCGCGCAGCCGGAATCCTTCCGTCCACGAAGGGCGCGCTGTGACCGGTCTCAACACCGTTCTGATCATCGTCGGCCTCTTCCTGGCCGGCGGCGTCTACTCCTTCTGGAAGCAGGGCATGCCCAAGGGCGTCGTCGTGCTGCTCGGGATCGGCTCCGTGATGTGCCTGGTGGCGGGCATCATGCGGATCCAGGGACTCTGGGACTGAGGTAGCACTGTGAGCGACAAGAAGAAGATCGTCGTCTTCGACTACGGCTTCGGCAACGTCCGTTCCGCCGAGCGGGCCCTCGCCCACGTCGGCGGCGACGTGGAGATCACCCGCGACTTCGACACCGCGATGAACGCCGACGGGCTGCTCGTCCCCGGCGTCGGCGCGTTCTCCGCCTGCATGGCGGGGCTCAAGCAGGCACGCGGCGAATGGATCATCGGCCGCAGGCTGTCCGGCGGCCGCCCCGTCATGGGCATCTGCGTCGGTATGCAGATCCTGTTCGAGCGCGGCATCGAGCACGGCGTGGAGACGGAGGGCCTCGACGAGTGGCCCGGCACCGTCGGACCGCTGAAGGCCGACGTGGTGCCGCACATGGGCTGGAACACCGTCGAATCCCCCGAGGGATCCCAGCTCTTCGCGGGACTGGACGCCGAGGCCCGCTACTACTTCGTGCACTCCTACGCGGCGCACGACTGGTCCCTCGAAGTGACCAACGCCAAGATCCGTGCCCCCAAGGTCACCTGGGCCACGCACGGAGAGCGCTTCGTGGCCGCCGTCGAGAACGGCGCGCTGTGGGCCACCCAGTTCCACCCCGAGAAGTCCGGCGACGCCGGCGCCCAGCTGCTGACCAACTGGATCGAGACGCTGTAATGCCGAAGCTTGAACTGCTCCCCGCCGTAGACGTCCGCGACGGACAGGCCGTCCGTCTCGTGCACGGCGAATCCGGCTCCGAGACCTCCTACGGCTCCCCGCTCGAGGCGGCCCTCGCCTGGCAGAGTTCCGGCGCCGAGTGGCTGCACCTCGTCGACCTGGACGCCGCCTTCGGGACCGGCGACAACCGTGCGCTGATCGCCGAAGTGGCCGGCGCCATGGACATCAAGGTCGAGCTCTCCGGCGGCATCCGCGACGACGCGTCGCTCGCCGCCGCCCTCGCCACCGGCTGCCGCCGGGTCAACCTCGGCACCGCCGCCCTGGAGAGCCCCGAGTGGGTCGCCAAGGTCATCGCCGAGCACGGCGACAAGATCGCCGTCGGCCTCGACGTCCGGGGCACGACGCTGCGCGGGCGCGGCTGGACCCGCGACGGCGGCGACCTCTACGAGACGCTCGCCCGCCTCGACTCCGAGGGCTGCGCCCGCTACGTCGTCACCGACATCGCCAAGGACGGCACGCTGGAGGGCCCCAACCTGGCGCTCCTGCGGGACGTCTGCGCCGCAACCGACAAGCCCGTCGTCGCCTCCGGCGGCGTCTCCTCGCTGGCCGACCTGCGCGCGATCTCCCTGCTCGTCCCGGAAGGCGTCGAGGGAGCCATCGTCGGCAAGGCGCTGTACGCGAAGGCGTTCACCCTCGAAGAGGCCCTCAAGGCGGTCGCCGCATGACGGACTCCGTACGCCGCGTCTCCTCGGGCGGCCCGTGGGAGGACAAGTTCGGCTATTCCCGAGCGGTCCAGCTCCCGGACGGACTCGTCCTGGTCTCCGGCTGCACCTCGGTGGTCAACGGCCAGATCTCCGCGGGCAGTCCGTACGAGCAGGCCGTCGCCTCCTTCCAGGTCGCCTTCGACGCGCTCAAGCAGGTCGGACTCGGCCGTGAGGACGTCGTCCGCACACGGATGTACCTCACCCACGCCCGCGACGTCGACGAGGTGGGCCGCGCCCACAAGGAGCTCTTCGACGAAGTCCGCCCCGCCGCCTCCATGCTCATCGTCTCCGGTTTCGTCGACCCCTCCCTGGTCGTCGAGGTCGAGGTCGAGGCCTACCGGGCAGGTGAGCGATGACGCTCGCCGTACGGGTCATCCCGTGTCTGGACGTCGACAAGGGCCGCGTCGTCAAGGGCGTCAACTTCCAGAACCTGCGTGACGCGGGCGACCCCGTCGAGATGGCGAAGCTGTACGACGCCGAGGGCGCCGACGAGCTGACCTTCCTCGACATCACCGCCTCCAGCGGTGACCGCGAGACGACGTACGACGTGGTGCGCCGCACCGCCGAGCAGGTCTTCATCCCGCTCACCGTCGGCGGCGGGGTCCGCACCCCTGACGACGTAGACAAGCTGCTGCGCGCCGGGGCCGACAAGGTCGGCGTCAACACCGCCGCCATCGCCCGCCCCGACCTCATCCGGGAGATCGCCGAACGCTTCGGGCGCCAGGTGCTGGTGCTCTCGGTCGACGCGCGCCGCACCCCCGAGGGCACCTTCGAGGTGACGACCCACGGCGGACGCCGGGGCACCGGCATCGACGCCGTCGAGTGGGCGCACCGGGCGGCCGAGCTCGGCGCGGGCGAGATCCTGCTCAACTCGATGGACGCCGACGGCACGAAGGACGGCTACGACACAGAGATGATCAAGGCGGTCCGGGCCCACGTCACCGTCCCCGTCATCGCTTCCGGAGGTGCGGGCCGGCTCGCGGACTTCCCGCCGGCCGTGGGCGCGGGCGCCGACGCGGTTCTCGCCGCGTCCGTCTTCCACTTCGGTGACCTGCGGATCACCGAGGTCAAGGGCGCTCTGCGCGAGGCCGGGCACCCCGTTCGCTGACCCTGTCCGAGGAGTCACCGGTCGTGAAGACCGGCGATCTCGCCGATGTGCGCCCGGGGGACGCGCCGACAGAGTGGCGCCGTCAGCACATGACGGCGCCCCCGCGGTGCTCCCCCGAAGGCCCAGGACAGTGGGCCGCCGGCTGTCGCGGTGTGGTTCGCCACAACCGAGAGGATCCCCCCTCGTGCAGCAGCACCTCCCCTCCGGCGACATCTCCCCCCACCGCCATCGGGTGTCGAAGAGCCGCTCCCGCACCGTCAAGCTCGCCGTCGCCGCGGCGGCCGCGACGGCCGGTCTGGTCACGGCGCTGATGCCGGGCGCCCACGCCGCCGACAACCCGTACGAGCGTGGTCCGGCCCCGAGCAACTCGAGCATCGAGGCGAGCCGCGGCTCGTACGCCACCTCCCAGACGTCCGTGTCCTCGCTGAGTGTCAGGGGCTTCGGCGGCGGGACGATCTACTACCCGACGTCCACCTCGGACGGGACGTTCGGCGCGATCGCCATCTCGCCCGGCTTCACCGCGTATCAGTCGAGCATCGCCTGGCTGGGGCCGCGGCTCGCCTCGCAGGGCTTCGTGGTGTTCACCATCGACACCAACACCACGGCGGACCAGCCGGCCAGCCGCGGCGACCAGTTGCTCGCCGCGCTGGACTACCTCACCGAGGACAGCTCGGTGCGCAGCCGGGTCGACTCCTCACGGCTCGGCGTGATGGGCCACTCCATGGGCGGCGGTGGCACGCTCGAAGCCGCGAAGGACCGTCCCTCGTTGAAGGCGGCGATCCCGCTGACCGGCTGGAACACGGACAAGACGTGGCCGGAGGTGCGGACCCCCACGCTGGTCGTCGGTGCGGACGGGGACACCGTCGCGTCCGTCACCACCCACTCGGAGCCGTTCTACAACTCGCTGCCGAGCTCGCTGGACAAGGCGTATCTGGAGCTGCGGGGTGCCACCCACTTCACCCCGAACACCTCCAACACGACGATCGCGAAGTACAGCATCTCGTGGCTGAAGCGCTTCATCGACAACGACACCCGCTACGAGCAGTTCCTCTGCCCGATTCCGTCGGCCGGCCTGACGATCGCGGAGTACCGGGGCACCTGCCCGCACAATTCCTGACCGACAGGAGCACCAGGAGCCGGACCGCGTCACACGGTCCGGCTCCTCGTGCTTCCCGGCCCGCCGTCCACGGGGCCGCGTCGACGAGGTCCGGAGACAAGACCGGCGATCTCGCCGATGCCCGCGCGGGGGAGCCACCGCGAAAGTGGCGGCAGCACCGATGAACGACGGCGTGACCGACACGGCGCACCCCGAAGCCCCCGGACGACGGGGCCGCAGGCCGCCACGGCGCGCTTCCGCCACAACCGAGAGGAACCCCCGTGCAGCAGCACCTCCCCTCCGGCGACATCTCCCCCCACCGTCACCAGGTGTCGAAGAGCCGCTCCCGCACCGTCAAGGGCGCCCTGGCGGCCGCGGCGGCGACCGCCGGTCTGCTCACCGCGCTCGTCCCCGGCGGAGCGCAGGCCGCCGACAACCCGTACGAGCGTGGTCCGGCCCCGAGCAACTCGAGCATCGAGGCGAGCCGCGGCTCGTACGCCACCTCCCAGACGTCCGTGTCCTCGCTGAGTGTCAGGGGCTTCGGCGGCGGGACGATCTACTACCCGACGTCCACCTCGGACGGGACCTTCGGCGCGATCGCCATCTCGCCCGGCTTCACCGCGTACGAGTCGAGCATCGCCTGGCTGGGGCCGCGGCTCGCCTCGCAGGGCTTCGTGGTGTTCACCATCGACACCAACACCACCCTGGACCAGCCGGCCAGCCGCGGCGACCAGTTGCTCGCCGCGCTGGACTACCTCACCGAGGACAGTTCGGTGCGCAGCCGGGTCGACTCCTCACGGCTCGGTGTGATGGGCCACTCCATGGGCGGTGGCGGCACCCTGGAGGCCGCGAAGGACCGTCCCTCGTTGAAGGCGGCGATCCCGCTGACCGGCTGGAACACGGACAAGACGTGGCCGGAGGTGCGGACCCCCACGCTGGTCGTCGGTGCGGACGGGGACACCGTCGCGTCCGTCAGCTCGCATTCGAAGCCGTTCTACAACTCGCTGCCGAGCTCGCTGGACAAGGCGTATCTGGAGCTGCGGGGTGCGTCCCACTTCACCCCGAACACCTCCAACACGACGATCGCGAAGTACAGCATCTCGTGGCTGAAGCGCTTCATCGACAACGACACCCGCTACGAGCAGTTCCTCTGCCCGATCCCGTCGGCCAGCCTGACGATCGCGGAGTACCGAGGCACCTGCCCGCACTGATCCGGGGGACGACAGGGGGCCGGACCGTGCGTACCGCGGTCCGGCCCTCCGCCACGACGGGGCCGTTCAGTCCCTGCCGAGGAACCCGGCGAGAGACCCGGCGAAGCCGGGGTCCCGTACGGCCGTCAGATGGTCGCCGGGCAGCACGACCAGCTCCGCGCCCTCGATCGCGTCGGCCAGGACCCGGGGGCGTACGGCCAGGGGGTCGCTCTCGCCGGCCAGCACCAGCGTGGGCACCGTGATCCGGTCCAGCGGCAGCGCGCCCCGGTGTACCGCCCGGATCTGCGCGGCCAGTGCGTGACGGTCGGCGCCCGAGGCGTCGGCCAGCAGCCTGAAGCCCCGGGTCCGCTCGGGTACGTCCGCCGCGTCGTCGGCCGTCAGCGCGGCCGAGACCAGCTCCGGCGGCATCGCCCGGGTGTCCAGGCCGCCCACCTCCACCGCGCCGGCGCCTATCCCGCCCACCACCAGGCGGCTGATCCGGGGATCAGCCGCCGTGGCCAGGACCGCCACCACGGCGCCCATGGAGTAGCCCGCGAGATGCACATGGTCCGTGCCGATACGGTCGATGAGCAGCCGGACGTCACGGGCCATCAGGGACTCGCCGTAGTACGTGTCGTCGTGCGGCCGGTCGGACGCACCGTGGCCGCGCGCGTCCAGGGCGTACACCCGCCGGCCCCGCGCCACGAGCGCCTCGACGACACCGGGGCCCTCCCAGTTCAGCCGGGCGTGCGCGGCGAAGCCGTGCAGCAGCACCACCGGGGGCAGGGCGTCGTCCGCGTTCCGCGACCAGGACCAGTAACGCAGGGTCAAACCGTCGTGTGTACGCAATTCATCAGCCATGCACCGACGTTACGGGCGGCCGCCGCTGAAAGGGCCCGGACTGTGCCCCCGCACAGCGCGGCCGCCGTTCCGTTGGGAAACCGCACCGCTCGGGGCCGACCGGGAACCGGGAGCGGACGCGAGGCTTCCGACGCTGTTTACGCGGAAGTAACGTGAGAGCGTGACCCCATCGACGACCGTGCACAGTCCGCTCCGGCTGTACGGCCGCAGCGGTGAACTGGCCCTGTTGGAAACGCTGTTGCGCCGGTTGCGGGCGGGGGACGGCGGAGCCCTCGTGCTGACCTCGCCGCCCGGCCTCGGCCGCACCGCCCTGCTGCGGCAAGCCGCCGCCCACTACCTCGCAGGGCACGGCGGAGCCGTGCTGTACGCCTCCGCGGCCCCCACCGAACAGAGACTGCCCTACAGCGGGCTGCACGCCCTGTTCTGCTCGGCTCCCGGGCCGCTGCCCATCACCCCCGACACGATCCTGCGCTCCGGGATCACCCCGGGCGGGCTGCTCGGCCTGCTGCGGGGCCTGGGAGCCGAACAGCCCCTGCTGGTCTGCGTCGACGACGCGCACGCCTGGGACCCCGACTCCCGCGCCGCGCTCGTCTTCGCCGCCCGCAGACTCGGCGCGGGCAGCCGGGTCGCGGTGGTCGTCGGCGCGGCCGAGGAGACCGCCTTCGCCGGACTGCCCGCGCTGCGTCTCGGCCCGCTCGACGACGACGCGGCGGCCGCGATCCTGGACCGGCTCACCGACGGCACGGCCGATGTCGACCCCGTCGTACGCGGTGAACTCCTACGCGAAGCGTCCGGTAACCCCCGGCTGCTGGCGGGGTTCGTCGACCGTCTCACCCCCGGCCAGCTGGCCGGGCGCACCGCGCTGCCGTACCCGCTGCCCGGCGCCGAGAGCGTCCTGGACGCCCACGCCGCGCACCTGGGCGGGCTGTCCCCCGAGACCCACACCCTGCTCCTGCTGGCCGCCGCCGCGGAGGAACACGAGCCGGACGGGGCCGGCGCCGACGCGGCCCTGCTGTTCCGGGCCGGAGCCCGGGCGGGGCTGGCCACCGCACACCTCGACCGGGTGCTCTTCGCCCCCGCCGGCACCGCCGGCGCCTTGCAACGCGCGGGCAGCCGCGTGCACTTCAGTCACCCGCTGCTGCGCCGCGCGGTCCTGCACCGAGCGCCGCCGGGCCGCCGCCGGGCCGTGCACGAACTGCTGGCGGGGCTGCTCGCCGGACCCGGACCGGCGACGCTGCCCGCTCTCGTCCAGCGGGCCTGCGCCGCGGCCGGGCCGGACGCCGCCCTCGCCGGGCAGCTGGAGGCGGCGGCCACCGCGCCCCGGCCGCACGGCGAACGGTCGGCCGCGCTGGCCCGGGCCGCCGCGCTGTCCACCGACGACACACTGCGCGCCGCCCGGTTCACCGCCGCCGCCGAGCAGGCGCGGCTGGCCGGCGACACCGGCCGGGCCCGCGCCATGCTGGCCCGTGTCGGCCCCCACCCGGCCGGGGGCGCGGCGCCCTACGTACGCGGCATGCTCGCCCTGCGCGACGGCCCCGCTGCCGACGCCCGCGAGGCGCTGCTGACCGCGGCGGAGCTGCTCGCCCCGCACGACCCGCGCCGTACTCTGGACGCCCTGTTCGGCGCGGCGGAGGCCGCCTGGGACATGGGGGACGCCATCGCCTACCTGGACGCCATGAACCGCGTCCCGGTCACCGCGGCCGACCGGCCCATGGCGCAGTACCGCGCGGGGATGTGCGCCGTGCTCGCCGGGCACCCCGACCGGGGCCACGCCCTGCTGCGGTGCTGCCTCGACTCCGCCGACCGTGCCGAGGACGCGGCCGAACTCCTGCGGGCGGGCGCCTCGGCCCTGGTGCTCGGTGAGGTCGACGCGGCCGGCCGGGCAGGGGCCCGCGCTCTCGCCGTCGTACGCACCCGGGGGCCCGAAGCCCTGCTGCCGCACGCCCTGGAGCAGCTCGCGTACGCGGAACTGCGCGCCGGCCAGCACGCCAGGGCCCGGGCCCACGCGCTGGAAGGGCTGCACGCGGCCCGCCGTACCGGGCAGCGCAACTCCGCCACCCATCTGCACGCCGTGCTCGCACTCGCCGCCTCCGTGGAAGGGCCCGCCGAGGCGTGCGCCGCCCACGCCGAAGCGGCACTGGCCGGGGCGGGGCCGCACGGCCTCGCCCAGGCGGCCATGCTCGCCACCTGGGCGGTCGCCCGTGCCGACCTGGCGGCCGGGCGGCCGGGCGAGGCGGCGGCCCGGCTCGGACCACTGGTCAGGCCGGGACCCGGTACCGGGCACTTCGCCACCCGGATGCTCGCCGTACCGTGCTACGTCGAGGCGATGGCGCTCTCCGGTCGCGCGGACGAAGGCGCCGGTGAACTCGCCGCCGCAGTCGAGGAGTTCGCGCTGTGGACCGCCCGGACCACCGACCCGCAGGTCTCGGCGCAGCTGGCCCGCTGCCGCGCCCTGCTGGCGCCGCCGGAGGAGGCCGCCGCCCGGTACGAGGAGGCGCTGGCCCACCACGACCGGGCCGGCGGTGACTTCGAGCGTGCCCGTACCCAGCTGCTCCACGGCCAGCTGCTGCGCCGTCTGCGCCGTACCCGCGAGGCCCGCGGCCCGCTGCGCGACGCGCTGGTCGCGTTCGAACGCTGCTCGGCCCGCGTCTGGGCCGATCGGGCGGGAGGTGAGCTGCGGGCCGCCGGGGAGGCGGTGGACGTACCGGATCAGAGCGGCCCCGGCCCGCTGGCCGGGCTGACCCCGCAGCAGCAGCGGATCGCCCGCTGTGTCGCGGAGGGCGCCACCAACCGTGAGGTGGCGGTGCGGCTCTCGGTGAGTCCCCGGACCGTCGACCACCATCTCCGCAACGTCTTCGCCGCTCTCGGAATCCGGTCCAGGACCGAGCTCGCGAGGCTGCTGGACCGCGGGGCCGGGCCGAGGTTGCAGGACCGTGATGAGAAGAACCGCGCAGACCTCTAGGTACCGACCGGGCGGTATGCCATTCTGCGGTCGTCAGGATCAATCGGTGTGCGCCCGCCCAATGCGGGCCCGGCGCACACCGGGGCCGGCCCAACCGCAGCCGGCCGATTCCCGGTGGAGGCCGCCATGCCGCAGGTCGTACGTTCACGGATCAGGGCGCTGCACGGACCGCCCCCCGTAGCTCCGTCGCCGCACCGAGTCCGCTCCCTGGCCGACCGTGAGGCCGTGGCGGTGCTCCACCGTGCCGCCCAAGGGCTGCTGGAGGCGCTGCCGGAGCTCACGGACCGGCTGGTCGAGGCGCTGAGGGAGCAGGAGCCCGCCTACCGCGCCGCGATGGAGAACGAGCCGTCCGAGATCTGGCAGGAGGTCCACCACTCGCTGAGGCACAACGTCGCCTCACTCATCCAGCCCAGGGAATTCCGCGAGGCCGCCCACCGCACCTCCCGGTGGATCGGCGAGAGCCGGGCCGAACAGGGCGTACCGCTCGACGCCGTCATGCACGCCTTCCGGCTGGGCGGCGCGATGGTCTGGCAGGACCTGGTCGACGACACCGCCAGGCGCCACCCCGAGGACACCCGGCTGCTGGTCCATGTCGCCGCGGATGTGTGGAACTTCGTCGACGAGCACTGCGGTGTGGTGGCCGAGGCCTATCGGCAGGCCGAACGGCGGCTCTCCTGGCGCCGCGAGAACCAGCAGCGCCTGATGACGGCGGCCCTGCTGGACGGCACCGCCCGGATCGCGGACCTGCCGGACGCCGCGGCGATGCTGGGACTCCCGGTGCAAGGGCGGTACGCCGTACTCGCGGTCGCCGCCGCCCGCCGTGCCCCGCACGGCACCGGACGCCCGCCGCTGGAGCTGGCCGAGGGGACGCCCGTGCTCTGGCACGCGGCGGGGGTCGTGGAACTCGCGATCCTGCAGCTGGGGACGGCCCCGGCGGTGGTCGGGACGGAGCCGGGGGGCGACGCCGCCCCCGCGCACGCGGGTGGCGGGAGTGAACTCCACGCCCTCACCACTGATCTGATGATGCCTCAGGGGACGCGCGTAGGGGTGAGTTCCGTGGTCGACGGGCTCGCCTGCGTCGGTGACGCACGACGTCTCGCCGAGACGGCGCTGCGTGCCTGCCCCGCGTCGGGCGGCACCGTCCTGCTCGACGAGCACCTGCCCGCAGCCCTCGTCGTGTCCTCGCCCGGCCTCGGAACAGCGCTCGCCGACCGGGTCCTCGGACCGCTGGACCGGCTCGACCCCGCCGACCGGGACGTGCTCATCGAGACGCTGACGGCATGGCTCGACTCGGACGGTTCGGCGCAGCGGGCGGGAGCGAAGCTGTACTGCCACCGCAACACGGTGCTGAACCGGCTGCGGCGGTTCGAACAGCTGACGGGGCGCTGCCTGACCAGACCGTCGGACGCGGTCGAGGTGTCCCTGGCGCTGGCGGCGCGGCGGCTGCTGACAGGCTGAGCGCGGTGGTCCACGGCGGCGGAGGGAGCCCGAAAGGCGCTGCTCCGGCCCTGCGGCTGTGCGGCGGCACAGTCCTTCGCCGGGCGCGCTGTACCCGCGCCGCGCGCCGCCCCGCCCCCCTGTGCCGCCCCCCGTCCCGGCTGGTGCCATGGCGCGCATGTCTTCAGCTGCCCCTTGCACAGCCGTACCGGCGGAGCGAATCCGGTGAGCGGCGCGATCGACGCACGGTCCCTGGCCGTGGTCATCTTCCTCGGTTTCGTCGCCGTGTCCCTGCTGCTGTGCGGACTCGCCGCGGCCGACCAGGACGATCCGGAACACTTCTACGCCGGCGGCGCCACCCTCGGCCCGGTCGGCGCCGGACTGGCCATCGCCGGGGACTACGTCTCCGCCGCCACACTGCTCTCCACCACCGGGTCCGTCGCGCTCGCCGGCTTCGACGGACTGCTGTTCGCGCTGGCCACCGTGGCCTCGCTCCTCCTGGTGATGCGGCTCTTCGCCGAACGCCTGCGCCGCAAGGGCGTGTTCACCATGGGCGACTTCCTGGCCGACCGGCTCGGCGACGGCTCCGTACGCCGTGCGCTCGGCGTGGCCACCCTCGTCGTGCTGGCCCCGCTGCTGCTCGTCCAGCTCACCACCGCCGGCCGCGTCATGACCTCCATGTTCGGGCTGCCCGAGGGCGCCCTCACCGGCTGCACCGTGGCCAGCGGCGCGCTGATGGTCTGCTACTCGGCGTTCGGCGGCATGCGCGGTACGGGCTACATCCAGATCCTCAAGGTGGCCGTCGTCCTGGGCGCGGTCACCCTCCTCGCGGGACTCGTCCTCGCCCGTTTCGACTGGTCCCCGTTCGCCCTCTTCGACGCCGCCCGGGAAGGCAGCGAGGCGGGCGGCGACTACGCGCGCCCCGGGCTGCAGTTCGGCCACGGCCTCGCGGGCGGACTCGACCTGGTCGGCTTCCAGCTCACCCTCGTACTCGGCGCCGCCTGCATGCCGCACATCATGATGCGGCTCCATCCGATCCGTGACGCCTGGACCGCCCGCCGGGCCGGCGTCTGGGCCGTCGGCCCCGTCGCCCTGCTGTGCGTCGGTATCGTCGTCGTCGGACTCGGCGCATCCGCCCTGGTGGGCCGGGACCTCCTGCATGCCGCCGACCCGGCCGGCGGCACCGCCCTGCTGATGGTGACCAGCGCTCTGGACCCCGGCGCGGCCGGACCGCGGGACAGTCCCCTGTTCGCCCTCGTGGCCTGCGCCGCTTTCGCCACCACCCTGGCGGCTGTCGCCGGGATCACTCTGGCCGCGGCCTCGTCGCTGGCCCGCGACTTCGGGGCGAAGTCGGGTGCGCAGGGCGAGGGCAAGGCCTCCGTCAGGGAGATCCGGCGCGCGCGCTGGGCCGTCGTGGGGATCGGGGCGCTCGCCGTATTCCTCTCGGCGTACACCCACGACCGCAATCCGCAGGTGCTGCTCTCCCTGTCGTTCGCGGCGGCGGCCTCGATCCTGCCGCCCGTCCTGCTCCACGCGCTGTTCCGGCCGGGCTTCGACGCCCGCGGGGTGCGGTGGACCGTCTACGGGACGCTTCCGCTGATCGTCACCCTCATGGTCCTGTCACCGGCGTTCTCCGGCACGCCCGTCGCGCTCTTCCCCGAGTGGGACTTCGACGTCTTCCCGCTCCAGACCCCGGGCCTGGTCACGATCCCCGCAGGGTTCCTCCTGGGGCTGCTGGGGGCGCGGCGGGACCCGGACGCCGCCCCGGACGAGCGGCGCCGCCACCGCGCCCCTTGGGGATCCGTACGCGCACGGGGCGGGGCCTGAGCGGCTTCCGGAAGGGGTTACAGGCCGAGTTCCGCCGTGTGGAGCCTGGCCAGCGCGTCCTTGTCGCCGTCCAGCTCCACCCGCGCCGCGTCCTGCCGCCCCGCGGCGAACAGCAGCAGCTCCCCCGGCTCCCCGGTGACCGTCACCACCGGGGTGCCCTTGTGGGCCACCGCCGTCTGGCCGTCCGGGCGCCGCAGCACCAGACCCACCGGGGCCCGGCGGCCCAGCATCCGGGCCGTCTTCTCGGTGCGCGACCACAGCACATCGGCGAAGACCGGATCGAGATCGCGCTGCGACCAGTCGGGCTGGGCCCGCCGTACGTCCTCCGCATGGATGTAGAACTCGACGGTGTTGGCCGCCTCGTCCAGCTGCTTCAGGCCGAAGGGCGAGAAACGCGGCGGACCCGTACGGATGAGCTGGATCAGCTCCTCGTAGGGCCTGGCGGCGAACTCGGCCTGGACCCGCTCCAGCCGGTTCCTCAGAGGGCCCAGCATGATTCCGCCCGCCGCGTCCGCACGGCGTTCACGCACCACGACATGGGCCGCCAGGTCACGGGTCTTCCAGCCGTCGCACAAGGTCCGGGCCTCGGGACCCGCCGCTTCCAACAGGTCGGCGAGCAGAAGACGTTCACGCTTCGCATGGGTCGACATGCCCGCCAGCGTACGACCGCCGCACGCGGTCCGCCCAGTGGACGCACGGCCGGGAGGTGCCACCGGGCGCGGCACAATGGGGCGCATGACCAGCACGCCCGGCTCCACGCCCGCCAGCAACCTCGACCCCGACGTCGCCGCCCGCCTCAAGCGAGGCCCCGACGGACTGGTCCCGGCCATCGCCCAGCAGTACGACACGGGCGAGGTGCTCATGCTCGGCTGGATGGACGACGAGGCGCTGCACCGCACCCTCACCACGGGCCGCTGCACCTACTGGTCGCGCAGCCGCCAGGAGTACTGGGTCAAGGGCGACACGTCCGGACACACCCAGCAGGTCGTCTCCGTCGCCCTGGACTGTGACGCCGACACGGTCCTGGTGAAGGTCGACCAGACGGGTGCCGCCTGCCACACCGGCGACCGGACCTGCTTCGACAAGGACGTCCTTCCGCTCACCGCGCCCCGATAAGGTCAGCCGCCATGGATCTCGAGACCTTCCGCAAGCTCGCCGCCGACCGGCGTGTCGTCCCCGTCAGCCGCAGGCTCCTCGCGGACGGTGACACCCCCGTGGGGCTCTACCGCAAGCTCGCGGCCGAACGCACCGGCACCTTCCTCCTCGAATCCGCGGAGAACGGCCGCACCTGGTCCCGCTACTCCTTCATCGGGGTACGCAGCGCCGCCACCCTGACCTCCCTCGACGGGCAGGCGCACTGGCTCGGCACCCCGCCCGTCGGCGTCCCCCTCGACGGTGACCCGCTGCGGGCGCTGCGGACCACCGTGGAAATACTGCACACCCCCCGCGACCTGGTCGGCGACGACGGCCTGCCGCCGTTCACCGGCGGCATGGTCGGCTACCTCGGCTACGACGTCGTCCGCCGGCTGGAGCGGATCACCGAGCACGGTGGCGACGACCTGAAGCTCCCCGAGCTCACCATGCTGCTCACCTCGGACCTCGCCGTGCTCGACCACCAGGACGGCACCGTCCTGCTGATCGCCAACGCGATCAACCACAACGACCTGGACACCGGGGTCGACGAGGCGTACGAGGACGCGGTCGCCCGGCTCGACGCGATGGAGCGCGACCTGTCCCGGCCCGTGGAGAACGCCCCCACCGCACTGCCGCCCTCCGAACTCCCGCCCTACACCGCGCTGTGGGGCGGCCAGGCCTACATGGACGCCGTCGAGGACGTCAAGGAGCGCATCAGGGCCGGCGAGGCCTTCCAGGTCGTCCCCTCCCAGCGCTTCGAGACGCCGTGCACGGCGAGTGCCCTGGACGTCTACCGGGTCCTGCGCGCCACCAATCCGTCGCCGTACATGTACCTCTTCCGCTTCGACGGCTTCGACGTCGTCGGCTCCAGCCCCGAGGCGCTCGTCAAGGTCGAGGACGGCCGGGCGATGGTCCACCCGATCGCCGGGACCAGGCACCGGGGCGCCACCCCGCAGGAGGACCAGGCGCTCGCCGAGGAGCTCCTCGCCGACCCGAAGGAACGCGCCGAGCACCTGATGCTCGTCGACCTCGGCCGCAACGACCTGGGACGCGTCTGCGAACCCGGCAGCGTCGAGGTCGTCGACTTCATGTCGGTCGAGCGGTACTCACACGTGATGCACATCGTCTCCACCGTCACCGGCCGTGTCGCCGAGGGTCGCAGCGCCTTCGACGTCCTCACCGCGTGCTTCCCCGCAGGCACGCTCTCCGGCGCACCCAAACCCCGAGCCCTGCAGATCATCGAAGAGCTCGAACCCACCCGCCGGGGCCTGTACGGGGGCTGCGTCGGCTACCTCGACTTCGCCGGGGACTCCGACACCGCCATCGCCATCAGGACCGCCCTGCTCCGCGACGGCACCGCGTACGTCCAGGCAGGTGCGGGTGTCGTCGCCGACTCCGACGCCGCCGCCGAGGACATGGAGTGCCGCAACAAGGCCGCCGCGGTCCTGCGGGCCGTGCATACGGCGAACCGCCTCCGGCCGTGCTGAGCCGGTAGGGGATAGTGGAGTACGTGAGTGCTGTCCCCGTACCCCAGTCCCGTGCCCGAGCCGCCTCCGCGCCCGACAGCGCCGGAAGCCGCCGGAGCCTGGCCGCCGGCCTGCTCGCCGGGGCGGCCGGCGCCACCGTCGTCCTCCTCGCCTCCGGGCAGACCTGGGCGGAGGGAAAGGCGTCCGTGGGCGGCGGCACGCTGCCGCTCAGCGCCGACGGCCAGGACGTCACCGGCCTCCCGGCGGCCCTGGCGGTCGTGGGCCTGGCCGCCCTCGTCGCCGTCTTCGCCGTCCGCGGCGTCGGCCGGCTGCTCGTCGCCGGACTGCTGGCGCTCAGCGGTCTCGGCGCCGGGCTGAGCGCCTGGACGGGCGCCTCGGACAGCGCCGCCCTGGACGAGCAGGCCGCGCAGACCACAGGCAACACCGCGGCCACCATCGGCGCCCTCAGCCACACCGCCTGGCCCTACGTCACCGCGGCCGGCGGGCTGCTGATCCTGCTCGCCGGGCTGCTCGCACTGCGCTACGGCAGCCGCTGGCCGGCCATGTCGGGACGGTACGAGCGCGACGGGACCCCCCGCCCCCGCAAGGCCGCCCGCACCGCCCCGGACCCCGACCGGCCCGAGGAACTGTGGAAAGCCCTGGACCGCGGCGAGGACCCGACGCGCGAGGCATGACCCCCAGCCTCACGTCCACCGGCGCGTACGGGACAATGGCAGCAAGCTTTCACGAGCGCGACACCTTCAGCGCAACACCAACAAGGAGCAACTCATGGCGGGCAGCAGCCACGGACACACCCCGGCCGCCTGGACCGGTGTCATCATCTCCTTCATCGGCTTCTGCGTCGCGGGCCTCTTCATGGTCGCGGCGAACACGCTCGGCTTCTGGGTGGGCATCGCCGTGACGCTCCTCGGCGGGGTCGTCGGTCTCGCCATGAAGATGGCCGGTCTCGGCATGCCGAAGGAGTCCGCCGAGATGGCGGCCGCCCGTGCCCGCGCCGCACGAGCGCAGATCACGGCTTAGGACAGCCCTGAGGGGCACCCGGCGGGTGCCGCTCCCAGGACACGACGCGAGGCGCAGCCCGGACCGGGCTGCGCCTCTCCGCGTGAGCGGGGACAATCGGCGCGTGGACGCCTCAGCCTCTCCCGCAGCCCCCGCCCCGGACCCGGCCTCCGTACCCGGGCTCGCGCCGCCCCCCGCCCCGGTCTCCCGGATCCGGCGGCTCGCCGTTCCCGTCGGGGTCATGGCCGCCGTCGTCGGGGCCTTCGGCTACGTCGCCGCGGTCGACCCCAACGAGCCCGGTCACTACCCGGTCTGCCCCATGCTCCGGTTCACCGGACTCCTCTGCCCCGGATGCGGCGGGCTGCGCAGTGCCCACGCCTTCGCCCACGGAGACCTCGCCACCGCTCTCGGCTCCAACGCCCTGGCCGTCGTCGGTTTCGCCGTCTTCGCCGTGGTCTGGCTGCTCTGGACGGTCCGTGCGAGCCGGGGCACGCCCCTGAGGATCGGTGTCGCGCCCCGTTACTGGTGGGGCGTCGGCGCGGTGCTGCTGGTGTTCTCCGTGGTCAGAAACCTGCCGTTCGGCTCGGCACTGGCGCCGTGAATGACCAGGTGGTGGGACGTGAGGACGCCGGATGCGAGCCTTGAGCCCTCCTGCGGATACCATCGAGAGGGCTGATCCTGTACCCATCACCGCTTCGGAAGGGGGCCGCTCGCGTGAGTGTGCTCGACGAGATCATTGACGGCGTTCGCGCCGACCTCGCGGAGCGGCAGGCGCGTGTCAGCCTCGACGAGCTCAAGGAACGCGCCGCGCGCGCTCCCCGGGCCAAGGACGGTGTCGCCGCACTGCGGGGCGAGGGCGTGACCGTCATCTGCGAGGTCAAGCGTTCCAGCCCCTCCAAGGGGGCACTTGCCGCCATCGCCGACCCGGCCGCGCTCGCCGCGGACTACGAGGCCGGCGGGGCATCCGTCATCTCGGTCCTCACCGAGGAGCGCCGCTTCGGCGGCTCGCTCGCCGACCTGGAGGCCGTCCGCGCCAAGGTCGACATCCCGGTCCTGCGCAAGGACTTCATCGTCACCTCGTACCAGCTGTGGGAGGCCCGGGCCTACGGCGCCGACCTCGCGCTGCTGATCGTCGCCGCCCTCGACCAGGAGGCCCTGGTCTCACTGATCGAGCGCGCCGAGTCGATCGGTCTGACGCCGCTCGTCGAGGCGCACGACGAGGAGGAGGCGGAGCGCGCCGTCGACGCCGGGGCGAAGATCATCGGTGTCAACGCGCGCAACCTCAAGGACCTCAAGGTCGACCGTTCCACCTTCGACCGCGTAGCCCCCGAGATCCCCGGCCACATCGTCAAGGTCGCCGAGTCAGGTGTCCGCGGTCCGCACGACCTCATCGCCTACGCCAACGCCGGCGCGGACGCCGTACTCGTCGGTGAGTCCCTGGTCACCGGACGCGACCCCCGTGCCGCCGTCGCCGACCTGGTCGCCGCCGGCGCCCACCCCGCGCTCCGGCACGGACGGGGCTGACACCCTCCTCATGGCCGCCGACCGTCCCGCGTCCCGTGTCCGGCCGGGCCTGCGGCCCGCCGGGGCCGGGGCCGCCCGGGACCCGCACGCGCCGCTGGCGCGCGGCTGCCGCCCCCGTGGCTGCCGCGCCCCCGCCCGGCGTGTGCACGGCCGGCGCGTGCGGTACGTGATCGGCGACGAGCCGGGGCAGGTCAACGGCATGCGATGGCGTACGGGTTCCGCGCCTGTGCTGAGCCCCGTACGTCCCACCGCCCCGGCAGTCCACCGGCCGGCGTGGCGCTCAGCTCATGGCGCATACGGTGACATCACCCGTTTGCGATTCGAGGAGCACGTCGCATGTCGTCCGACTTCTTCATTCCGGACCCCGAAGGTCTGATTCCCAGCGCCGAGGGCTATTTCGGCGCTTTCGGTGGCAAGTTCATCCCGGAGGCGCTGGTCGCCGCCGTGGACGAGGTGGCCGTCGAGTACGACAAGGCCAAGGCGGATCCGGCCTTCGCCGCAGAACTCGACCAGCTCATGGTCGACTACACGGGCCGTCCCAGCGCGCTGACCGAGGTCCCGCGCTTCGCCGAGCACGCCGGAGGTGCCCGCGTCTTCCTCAAGCGCGAGGACCTCAACCACACAGGCTCACACAAGATCAACAATGTGCTCGGCCAGGCGCTGCTCACCAAGCGCATGGGAAAGACCCGCGTCATCGCGGAGACCGGAGCCGGACAGCACGGTGTCGCGACCGCGACCGCCTGCGCCCTCTTCGGGCTCGAGTGCACCATCTACATGGGTGAGATCGACACCGAGCGCCAGGCGCTGAACGTGGCGCGGATGCGGATGCTCGGCGCCGAGGTCGTCGCGGTGAAGTCCGGCTCCCGGACCCTCAAGGACGCCATCAACGAAGCGTTCCGCGACTGGGTCGCCAATGTGGACCGCACCCACTACCTCTTCGGCACCGTCGCCGGACCGCACCCCTTCCCTGCTATGGTCCGCGACTTCCACCGGGTGATCGGCGTCGAGGCCCGCCGCCAGATCCTGGAGCGCACCGGCCGGCTGCCGGACGCCGCGGTCGCCTGCGTCGGCGGCGGCTCCAACGCCATCGGCCTCTTCCACGCCTTCATCCCGGACGCGGGCGTCCGGCTGATCGGCTGCGAACCCGCCGGGCACGGTGTGGAGACCGGCGAGCACGCGGCGACGCTGACCGCGGGTGAGCCCGGAATCCTGCACGGCTCCCGCAGCTACGTCCTCCAGGACGAGGAAGGCCAGATCACCGAGCCGTACTCGATCTCGGCCGGGCTCGACTACCCGGGCATCGGCCCGGAGCACGCCTACCTCAAGGACGTCGGCCGCGGCGAGTACCGCGCGGTCACGGACGACGCGGCCATGCAGGCGCTGCGCCTCCTCTCCCGCACCGAGGGGATCATCCCGGCCATCGAGAGCGCGCACGCGCTGGCCGGGGCCCTGGAGGTCGGCAGGGAGCTCGGCAAGGACGGGCTGATCCTGGTCAACCTGTCCGGCCGCGGCGACAAGGACATGGACACGGCGGCGCGGTACTTCGGGCTGTACGACGGTGCCGACGCGGTCGTCGAGGCCGATGTGGCCGACGGAGAGGAAGAGGTCACCAAGTGAGCGGCAACCGAGAGCTTCTCGAGCTGACGCTGGCCAGGGCGGCGTCCGAGGACCGGGCGGCGCTCATCGCCTACCTGCCCGGCGGCTTCCCGACCGTCGACGGCGGCATCGCGGCCGTCAAGGCGGCCGTCGCGGGCGGCGCCGACGTCATCGAGGTGGGACTCCCGCACAGCGACCCGGTGCTCGACGGACCGGTCATCCAGACCGCGGACGACATCGCGCTGCGCGGCGGCCTCAAGATCGCCGACATCATGCGTACGGTCCGGGAGACCCATGAGGCGACGGGTGCGCCGATCCTCGTCATGACGTACTGGAACCCGGTCGACCGGTACGGCGTGGAGCGGTTCACGGCCGAGCTCGCCGAGGCGGGCGGCGCCGGGTGCATCCTGCCCGACCTGCCGGTCCAGGAGTCCGGGCTGTGGAGGGAGTACGCGGACAAGCACGGTCTCGCCACCGTCTTCGTCGTCGCCCCGAGCAGCCAGGACGCCCGCCTGGCCACCATCACGGCGGCGGGCTCCGGCTTCGTGTACGCCTCCTCGCTGATGGGGGTCACCGGCACCCGCGCATCGGTCGGCGAGCAGGCCCAGGACCTGGTGCGCCGCACCCGCGCCACCACGGACCTGCCGGTCTGTGTGGGCATCGGCGTGTCCACCGCCGAGCACGCCCGGCAGGTCGCGGGCTTCGCCGACGGGGTGATCGTCGGATCGGCCTTCGTGAAGCGGATGCTGGACGCCCCGGACGAGGCCGCAGGCCTCGCCGCCGTCCGCGCGCTGGCGGGCGAACTGGCCGAAGGCGTTCGAAAGCGCTGACCGCGCTCATCACCCGTACGGGTGGACATGGGGCCGGGGAGGCGCTCGCGCGCCTCCCCGGTTCGTTTGCCCGGTGTGAGCGACAAGAACGAGGACCGAAGAAGAGCCGCGCGTGACCGGCTCGTCCAGCGGCGTGAGCAGGACCGGACACGGGAGCGCCGGCGCCGCACGCTGATCGTGGCGACCGCCGTGGTGGGGGTGCTGGCGCTGGCCGCCGTGATCGGTGTGATCGCCGCCGACGCGGGCAAGGACGACCAGGACCGTGAGGCCGGGCCCGCCGTCACCCCGTCCGGGGCGGTGGGGGAGGACGGCCTGGCCCTCCAGGTGGGAGCCGACGACGCGCCGTCCACGCTCACCGTCTGGGAGGACTTCCGCTGTCCGGCCTGCGCCCAGTTCGAGAACGCCTTCCGCGACACGATCACGGAGCTCGCGGACAGCGGGCAGCTCAAGGTGGAGTACCACCTGGTCACGATCATCGACGGCAATCTCGGCGGCAGCGGATCGCTCCGCGCGGCCAACGCGGCCGCCTGCGCCCAGGACGTCGGCATGTTCGCGCCGTACCACGACGTCCTCTACCGCAATCAGCCCACGGAGACCGACGACGCCTTCGCCGACAACAGCAAGCTGATCGAACTGGCCGGCAAGGTGGACGGCCTCGACACACCCGGCTTCCGCACCTGTGTGGAGGACGGCACCCACGACAGCTGGGTCGAGAAGTCCGGCGACGCCTTCGACGAGGGCGGGTTCGAGGGCACACCGACCGTGCTGCTCAACGGCGAGTCGGTCTTCCCGAAGAAGGGGGACGAACAGATCTCCGTGGCCAACCTGAAGAAGTGGGTCGCGGCGGCGAACAAGGGCAAGAAGCCCGGCACCGTCGGGGCGACACCGTCGTCGTAGGCGTCGTGGGCGAGGAACGCGCCCCCGCGGACGCTCCGTCGGAGTACCCGTTACCCAGAAGTTGCCGGACGGCTCGCCGCACGGACCGTCCGGCAGGGTAGCGTCGACCCCGTCATGAACCTTGCCTTCATTCCCAGCCCGTCGACCGGCGTGATCGAGCTCGGCCCGATCCCGCTCCGCGGCTACGCGTTCTGCATCATCATCGGTGTCTTCGTCGCCGTCTGGCTCGGCAACAAGCGCTGGATCGCCAGGGGCGGCAGAGCCGGCACCGTCGCCGACATCGCCGTGTGGGCCGTGCCCTTCGGCCTGGTCGGCGGCAGGCTCTACCACGTGATCACCGACTACCAGCTGTACTTCAGCGACGGTGAGAACTGGGTGGACGCCTTCAAGATCTGGGAAGGCGGCCTCGGTATCTGGGGCGCGATCGCGCTCGGCGCGGTCGGTGCCTGGATCGCCTGCCGCCGCCGTGGGATCCCGCTCCCGGCCTGGGCGGACGCGCTGGCCCCCGGCATCGCCATCGCCCAGGCGATCGGCCGTTGGGGCAACTGGTTCAACCAGGAGCTGTACGGCAAGCAGACGGACGTGCCCTGGGCGCTGAAGATCAGCGAGGGCCCGAACCGGGTCGCGGGAACCTACCACCCGACGTTCCTGTACGAGTCGCTGTGGTGCGTCGGCGTCGCGCTCCTGGTCATCTGGGCGGACCGCCGCTTCAAGCTCGGACACGGAAGGGCCTTCGCGCTGTACGTCGCGGCGTACTGCGCGGGCCGCGGATGGATCGAGTACCTGCGCGTCGACGAGGCGCACCACGTACTGGGCCTCCGGCTGAACGTGTGGACCGCGATCATCGTGTTCGTGCTCGCCGTCGCCTACATCGTGATCTCGGCGAAGGTGCGCCCCGGCCGCGAGGAGATCGTCGAGCCCGCCGTGAGCCCGGCGGAGGACGGCGGGAAGGCCACCGGCGCCGATTCCGCCGAGGACACCGCCACCGACGCCGATTCCGAGGAAGCCCCCGCCGACGCCGAGCCCGCCCCCGAGGCGCAGGCGACGCAGGCCGACGAGAGCACGCAGAAGGCCGACAGGAGCTGACGCTCCACCCACGCGTGTGGTGAGAGGGGGCCCCGGACCACAGAGGTCCGGGGCCCCCTTGCGCACGTACGGGAGTTCTCAGCGACGCCGAGCCAACGAGAGCGTGCGTTCCGCTGCCGCCACCACCGCCGCGTCGACGAAACGGCCGTCCGGCAGGGCCTGCGCCCCCGCCTCGGTCCGGGACGCCTCCAGGATCTGCTCCGCCGCCTCGACCTCGCACGCCACGGGCCGGAACGCCCGCTCGATGACGGACAACTGCCGCGGATGGATCGCCGCACGGCCGAGCAGACCGAGATTTCTCCCGTGCGCACAGGACGACCGCAGCCCGGACAGGTCCCGGACATCGGGGTACACCGACATCACGGGAGGGTCGAGTCCGGCCGCCCGGGCGGCGATCACCACACGGCTGCGCGGCCAGTCCAGTGCGGCGTCGTCCCGCACCCCCAGATCCGCCCGGAGGTCCGCCTCGCCCAGGGCGATGCCCCGCACGGCGTGATGCGCCCCGGCGATCGAGTACGCGTGCTCGATGGCCAGCGCCGACTCCAGCAGCGGATACAGCGGCACCCCCGGCGCCAGAGCCGCGACATGGTGCACGGACGCCGCATGGGTGATCTTGGGAAGCCGCATCCCGGACAGCCCCGGCAGGCCCGCCAGCGCCTTCACGTCGTCCTCGCCGTGCACCCGGACATGGACCGGCACTGCCATCGGGTCCACCGTGACCGGATCCGCGAGGAGCTCCACCGTCGCCGACCGTGCGTATTCCTTGCGTTCCGGGGCGACCGCGTCCTCCAGGTCCACGATCACCACGTCCGCACCCGCGCCGAGCGCCTTGCGGACCACCCCGGGCCGGTCCCCGGGAACGTACAGCCAGGTCAGCGCCACCGCCGGGCCGCTCACAGCGCGCCCTCGTCCCGCAGCGCCGCGATCGTCGGTGCGGGGAGGCCGAGCTCCGCCAGGATCTCGGCGGTGTCCGCTCCGTGCGGCCGGCCGGCCCAGCGGATCGCCCCCGGTGTCTCCGAGAGCCGGAACAGCACGTTCTGCATCCGCAGCGGCCCCAGTTCGGGGTCGTCGACCTCGGCGATCGAGCCCAGCGCCCGGTACTGGGGATCCTCCATCACGTCCCGGACGTCCTGGATCGGCGCGATCGCCGCCTCGGCCTTCTCGAACGCGTCCACCGCCTCCTCCCTGGTACGCCGGGCGATCCAGTGGCCCACCGCCTCGTCGAGTTCGTCGGCGTGCTCGGCGCGCGTGGTTCCGGCGGTGAACCATGGCTCCTCGATCAGATCCGGGCGCCCCACGAGACGCATCACGCGTTCCGCGACGGACTGGGCGGAGGTCGAGACGGCCACCCAGTGTCCGTCGGAGGTGCGGTAGGTGTTGCGCGGGGCGTTGTTGCGGGAGCGGTTGCCGGTCCGCGGCTGGACGTATCCGAGCTGGTCGTACCAGAGCGGTTGAGGCCCCAGCACGGTCAGGATCGGCTCGATGATCGCCATGTCCACCACCTGGCCGCGGCCGGTGCGGTCCCGTCCGGCCAGCGCCGTCATCACGGCGTACGCCGTGGCGAGCGCCGCGATCGAGTCGGCGAGCCCGAACGGCGGCAGGGTCGGCGGCCCGTCCGGTTCCCCGGTGACGGCGGCGAAACCGCTCATCGCCTCGGCGAGCGTGCCGAAGCCCGGCCGGTGCGCGTACGGGCCCGTCTGCCCGAAGCCCGTGACCCTGGTCAGCACCAGCCGGGAGTTGGCGGCGGACAGCTCCTCCCAGCCGAGCCCCCAGCGCTCCAGGGTGCCGGGCCGGAAGTTCTCGATGATCACATCGGTGCGGGCGGCCAGCCGCAGCAGCACGTCCCGGCCGCCCGGGGAGGACAGGTCGAGCGTCAGCGTGCGCTTGTTGCGGCCGAGGAGCTTCCACCACAGGCCGACGCCGTCCTTCGCGGGGCCGTGCCCCCGGGAGGGGTCGGGCTTTCGCGGATGCTCGACCTTGATGACCTCGGCACCGAAGTCGCCGAGCATGGTGGCCGCGAGCGGGCCGGCGAAGAGGGTGGCGAGATCCAGGACCCGCAGGCCGGCGAGAGGAGCGGTCGTCGTGTTCACACGGCCCCGCTCTCGCTGCGGTACGGCATGGACGTCTGGGCACCGGGCCGCTGGACGCAGAGCGCGGCCGCCGCCGAGGCCCATGCCAGCGCCTCGGGTACGCCCCGGCCCTCGACCAGCGCCACGGCGAGGGTGCCGACGAAGGCGTCCCCGGCGCCGGTCGCGTCGACGGTGCTGACCTCGGGGGCAGGGAAGAGGACGGGCTCGCCGCCCCTGGCCGCGTACAGACAGCCCTTCCGGCCGAGCGTGATCACGACCTCGGGGACCTGGCGGAGCAGGATCTGGGCGGCGGCACGCGGATCCGAGCACCCGGTGAGCGCGGCCGCCTCGTGCTCGTCGGGGACCAGCAGGTCGACGGTGTCCAGGAGCCCGGAGGGCAGGGGCTGCACGGGGGAGGGGGTCAGGATCGTCCGTACACCGTGGGCTTTCGCGGTCCGCGCCCCCTCCGTCACGACGGAGAGCGGAAGCTCCAGCTGCAGGAGCAGCAGGCCGGCCGCCGCGACGGCGGCCTCCTCGCCGGTGCCGAGCGCGGTCACGGTGCCGTTGGCACCGGGGATCACCACGATCGTGTGCGATCCCTCGTCGTCCACGACGATGTGCGCGGTGCCGCTGGGCCCCGCGACGGTGTGCAGCAGTTCCGTGTCCACACCGGCGTGTTCGAGACGGGTCCGGAGCAGCGAGCCGTACTCGTCGGTACCGACCGCACCGATCATCACGACGTCGCCTCCCGCGCGGGCCGCCGCGACGGCCTGGTGGGCGCCCTTCCCCCCGGGGACGGTCCGGAACTCCCGTCCGGTGACGGTCTCCCCGCGCCCGGGGGCCCGGGCGACGTAGGCGACCAGGTCCATGGTGGTGCTGCCGAGCACCGCGATCGCTGTCATGGGCGGCGTACCTCCTGAAGAGTCAGTTCCGCGAGGGCGTCGAAGCCGATGGAGTCGAAGCCGGGTACGGATGTGGCGAGGCGGTTCTTGAGCGGGGCGGTCCAGTGGTCGGGCAGCGCGGAGGCCCGCCCGGCCAGCAGCCCCGTGAGCGAGCCGGCCGTCGCGCCGTTGGAGTCGGTGTCCCAGCCGCCGGACACCGCGCAGCCGATGGAGCGTCCGAAGTCCCCGTCGGCGTGGGTGAGGGCGGCGGCCAGGAGTGCCGCGTTGGGCAGGACGTGCACCCAGTGGTGGGTGGGCCCGTAGGCGGCGTGGAGACGGTCCACGACCGTGTCGAAGTCCGGTTCGTCGCGGGCCGCCCGGATCCCCAGGCGTACCGCACGGGCGTACCGGGACCGGGGCGGCACCACGCGCAGCCCGGCCGCCAGGCAGCCGTGCACGTCCGTCTCCCCGCCCGCCGCCTCGGCGAGAGCGGCGGCGGTGAACATCGCCCCGTACACCCCGTTGGCCGTGTGGGTGAGGACGGCGTCCCGGTGAGCCTGCTCCGCTGCCGCCCCCGGGTCGCCGGGGTGTGTCCAGCCGTGCACGTCGGCCCGGATCTGGGCGCCGATCCACTCCCGGAACGGGTTGCGGTGGCGTGCGGTGTCCGGCGGCTCGACGCCGTCGAGCAGGTTGCGGTACGCGATGCGCTCGGCGGTGAAGACACGGCCCGCCGGGAGCTCTTCGAGCCACAGCCTGGCGAGGTCGGACGTGCTGAAGTCCCGGCCGTGCCGCTGGAGGAGCAGCAGGGTCAGCAGAGGATGGTCGAGGTCGTCGTCCTCCGGCATCCCGTCGATGTTCTCGGCGAGGGAGGTGGGCGCCGAGCGGCGGTTCCAGGGGTACCGCGCGGTCAGCTCGGCGGACAGCCCGCGAGCGGTGAACCAGGTGCCGATCGGCCAGTTGCCGGTGGCGCGGGCCAGCGCGCGGATGCCGGCCAGCGGCAGCTTCTCGACCGGCTTGCCCAGCAGACAGCCGGCGGCCCGGCCCAGCCAGGCCGCGTGCAGACGGTCGGGGCCGGGGGAGACGGGGCGGGTACGCGGGGCGGGCCAGCGTGGGCAGACGGCCCGGATCCGGTCCAGGCCGGTCGGCTCGTCATCGGCCAACGGGCTTTCCAGCAGGGCTAGTTCGTCCAGCAGCTGCTCGGCGAGCGCGCGCAGCCGGTGCGGGACGGAGGGCTCCGAGGCCCCCGCGCGCTCCGGGGCGGGGGCGCCGCCCGCCGCGTACCAGCGCCGCTCGATGTCCCCGGCGTCCCGGCCGTCCTGCGCTGCCTGGCGCAGCTCGTGGCCCACCAGGTCCTCCGGCTGGACCCAGGTCAGACGTACGGTCACCTGCCGTCGCCCGCCAGCACGGCGAACGCCGCCTCGTGCCTGCGGCGCCGCGCCGTGTCCTGTACGAAGATCTCCCGGGTGACGTCCGCCAGGGCCCGCGCCGGTGCGTGCAGATCGAGGCGGCTGGCCTCGCCGACCGTCTTCACCCAGGCCTCGGGGATCGCCTGCTCGCCGTGGAGTGCACCGGCGAGCGCCCCGCTCATCGTGGCGATGGAATCGCAGTCACGGCCGTAGTTGACCGAACCGAGCACCGTGTGGCGGTAGTCGCCGCCGCCGACGAGCAGCATGCCGAGCGCGACAGGCAGCTCCTCGATCGAGTGCAGCCGGGAAGGCCGCCGGGCGCCGAGCGAGGGGTCGCGGTAGTGGGGGCCCACCGTGTCGAACGGGGCCACGGCGGCGCGCAGTGGCAGCAGTGCGGACTCGAAGTCCGTGTAGCGGGCGGCCACTTCGCACACCGACTCGATCGCCGACCGGGTGCCGTCCTTGGCCAGGGCCAGCGCGGTCTCGACGACGGATGCGGGGGTCGCGTCGGGCGCGCACGCGGCGGCGACGGTGGCCGCCAGCACCCCGGCCGCCTCTCTGCCGTACGAGGACTGGTGGGCCCCCGCGACGTCCAGCGCCTCCGCGTACGCCGCCTCCGGATGGGCCGCGTTCACCAGGCCGACCGGGGCCATGTACATCGCCGCCCCGCAGTTGACGACGTTGCCCGAGCCCGCCTCGCGAGGGTCGGCGTGCCCGTAGTGCAGCCGAGTGACGATCCACTTCTCGGCGAGGAAGAGGCGCTGCAGGGGGAGTGCCTCGGCTTCCAGCTCCGGAATCCAGCGGGGTCGCGACATCAGGTCCGGTACGAGGTGGTCGGCGACGGCGTAGGCGTCGAGGTGGCCGCGCACCGTCTCGTACACCCGGACCAGCGCATGGGTCATCAGGGTGTCGTCGGTGACGTGCCCGTCACCCTTGTGGTACGGGGCGATGGGGCGCGCGGTGCGCCAGTCGTCGCCGTACCAGGGCCCGACGACGCCGGTCACCCGGCCGCCGTGGCGCTCGGTGATCTGCTCGGGTGTCCAGCCCTCGACGGGACCGCCGAGCGCGTCCCCCACGGCCGCGCCGACGAGGGCTCCGGTGACGCGTTCATCCAGGGTGAGTGCCGTAGTGGTCGTGCCGACCGCGAGCGGTGCGGATGTTTTGTGTGCCATGCCGGAATTGTCCACCCGGGGCGGCTGGTTCCGTGGCTGCGAGCAGCCCGGCGAGTTCGACGAGGTCGGTGCCCGCGAGCCGGGGCAGCGCGCACCCGGCCAGCGTCCGACAGGCCTCCCGCCAGCCGGCGGGCACCGTCCCCGCTCCGCCCAGCGCCCCGGTCAGGGCCCCTGCCAGTGCCGGGGCGGAGTCGGCGACCCGGGACAGACAGGCCGCGGCGGGAACGGCCTGGGTGAACGCGCCCCGGGCGGCGGTCGCCAGGGCCAGGGCGACGGGCACGGTCTCGGCCGCGGCGATCCCGTAGCTGTAGACGTGGTCCACGATCTGGTGCTCCAGCACCGGGACGAGCGCGAAGGCGCCCGCCGCCTCGTCGGCGAACTCCCGGGCCAGCCGCACGGCGTGGACGGCGTTGCGCGCGATCTCGGTGCCGTCCGGAAGCTGGTCGAGCGCGGCGTCCACCACCGAGTCGACATCCGCTCCGGCCAAGGCCTCGGCGATCGCGGCGGCGACGGCGCGCGCGCCGTGCACCCCGTCACCGTCCTGGGTGTAGCGGGCGTCGAACTCGGCGAGCCCGGCAGCCGCCGCCGGGTCCCCGGGGTGCATGACCGCGAGGACGGCGGCGCGTACGCAGGCCGCGTCGTCGAAGTAGTGCGGGTTGTCGTGGCCGGTGGCGGGCGGCCGCAGCCCGGCGGCCAGGTTGCCGAGTCCGGCCCGTACGGAGATCCGGGCCCGCAGCGGCAGGACCGCCGACTCGACCTCGGGCGCCCGGGCGCTCGCGGCGGCGACCTTCGCCGCCAGCGCGTTCCACGACCGGTCGACCGCGTCCCGCACCCGGTGGCCGGGAGAGAGGCCCGGTGCGTGGTCGGCAGCGGCGGCCAGCACCGTCCGGGCGGCGAACGCGGCCCACTCGGCGTCGTCGGAGGGGCCGAGCCGCAGCGGTTCCGGCGGCTGGTTGAGGGCGATGGGCACGGGCAGCGTCGTCGTCGCGTTCTGTTCCGCGAAGGTGTCCAGCTCCCGGGTGAGCCGCCGCGTCCACTCCGGCATCCGCGCCGCCCGGTGCCGCGCGGCCGGCCAGCCGGCGGCGTCACCGGCGGCCAGCCCGAGCAGCAGCCCCTCGATCCTGGCCCGCCTGCCCGGAGCGCCGCAGCTCCCGGCGCCGGCGCCGGCGGCGGCCGCCGGTTCGGCGGTGATCCGGATGGCCACGTGCGGGGTGGACTCCGTCACGGCGGGCGAGCCCTGCGGGGCGTGGCCGGCGGCGGTCACCGGGCACCCAGCCGGCCGCCGGGGGCGGCGGCGGTGCCGGGCTCCCGGCCCGGGGCGGGAGACGTCCCCGGCGTATCCTCCCCGTCGTCCGGGGTCAGCAGATCCGCGATGTCCAGTACGTGGTAGCCGCGCATCGACGGCAGGCAGCTGCCGCGCACCGGCCCGATCGCCGCCGCCCAGTCCGGGGGGATCGCCGACGCCCCGTGCAGAGCGCCGGCCAGTGCGCCCGCCACGGCGGCCGTGGTGTCGGCGTCCCGGCCCATGTTCACGGCCGTGAGTACCGCCGACCGGAAATCACCGCGCGCCGCCGTGAGGGCGCCGAAGGCCAGGCCCACCGCCTCCGGTGCCAGATCCGTCCACGGGTAGCCGCCGATCACCACCGCCGAGCGCACCGCGCGTTCCCCGGCCAGCCGGTCCGGGTACGAGCGCTGCGCGGCCGTGACCGCACGGCGCAGCGAGCGGGCCGTCCAGGAGTCCATCGGTACGACCGAGAGCGCGGCGGCGATCACGGAGGCGAGTCCCGCCCCCACCATCGCGGCCGCCACCCCCGCCGCGACCGCCTGCCCGCCGTAGATGCCCTCGCCGTCGTGGCTGACCCGCCCGTCCACCGCCACCAGCCGCGCGGCCTCGGCGGGACGGCCCGCCGCGAACACCCCGAAGGGCGCCGCCCGCATCGCGAGTCCGTCGCTCCAGGCGTGCCGGTGCTGCGCGGAGATCGGGGCGGCGAGACCGCGTCGCAGGTTCTCCAGCGTGCCGCGCTCGCTGAATCCGGCGCCACGGAACGGGCCCTCGTCCAGATCGGCGATCCAGTGGTGCCAGGCCCGTTCGACATGCGAGACGGTGAGCGCCGAGCCGTGCCTGGCCAGCAGCAGTCCGGAGAAGATCGCGTACTCGGTGTCGTCGGTCCCGGCCGGATCGTCGCTGACGAAGCCCTCGATGCGGCCCCAGCGGCGGCGGATCTCGGACGGCCGCAGGTTCTCCGCCGGGGCTCCGAGCGCGTCCCCCACCGCGAGCCCCAGCAATGCCCCCCGGGCCCGGTCACCCGTGCTCGCCGCCGCGCCGTCCGCTCTGAGCTCCATCGTGTCGCCCCTTCGCTCGCACCCGGAAAGACCGGATACGCGAGGTTTCCCCGCTCGTGCCGAAGAGAGGCTCGCGGATCGTACAAATCGGCCGCCCGGGTGACGTCCTCGGGGCAGGTAAGTTCGGCCTTCCTTGCTGGCGGGAGGCCTGTTTCGTGCGTACTTTCGACGTTGTGGAGCGGGAGGAGGACAAGGGGCCCGCTCCCGGAGAAGGGGAGAGCTGTGTCCATCATCGAGACCGACGCCGTCCTGCACGAGGCGCACCGGGACAACCACACCCACCGTGACGTCAACGGTGGCTGGCTGCGTCCCGCGGTGTTCGGTGCCATGGACGGCCTCGTCTCCAACCTCGCCCTGATGACGGGCGTCGCCGGAGGGGCGGTGTCCCAGCAGACCATCGTCATCACCGGCCTGGCCGGGCTCGCTGCCGGCGCGTTCTCGATGGCCGCAGGGGAGTACACCTCCGTCGCCTCGCAGCGTGAGCTCGTCGAGGCCGAGCTCGACGTCGAGCGGCGCGAGCTGCGCAAGCACCCCAAGGACGAGATGCGGGAGCTCGCCGAGCTCTACGAATCGCGCGGAGTCGAGCCCGCGCTCGCCCGGGAGGTCGCGCGCCAGCTGTCCCAGGACCCGGAGCAGGCGCTCGAGATCCACGCCCGCGAGGAACTGGGCATCGACCCGGGCGACCTGCCCTCGCCGCTCGTGGCCGCGGTGTCCTCCTTCGGCGCCTTCGCACTGGGCGCTCTGCTGCCCGTACTGCCCTTCCTGCTGGGTGCCACCTCCATGTGGCCCGCCGTGCTGCTGGCCCTGGCCGGCCTGTTCGGCTGCGGAGCGGTGGTGGCCAGGGTGACGGCGCGCTCCTGGTGGTTCAGCGGACTGCGCCAGCTCGTGCTCGGCGGCGCCGCCGCGGCGATCACGTACGGACTGGGCACGCTGTTCGGTGTCGCCGTCGGCTGAGGACCCGGGGCGCCTCGGTGTGACGTACGTCTTGACGCACGTCACTGGGCGGATACGGTGTCCCCACCGTAAAATGAGACGCTATGCAGCGCTACACATAAGTAGCCGTTACTCGGCGGTTTCGTTTCCATGACCGCAGGGCAAGAGCCGTAGACACTCGCGGGCAACGACGCCTGCTCTCTGCGGTCTCCCCGGACGGTGATCCACAAGGATCCCGCCGATCATGACCCACGTGCACCACGACTCCGTGGTGTCCGCATGTTGGAACAGTCTTTCCGGTTTTTGAGAAGCGTTCCATCATGTAACCTGCACGAAATTTCGCAGAGGGCCAGAGTCGTCCCTCGGCACAGCACATGCCACGACGACGACGGGAGAGCCGATGCGTTCCGACGCCTGGTCGCCCATGGACGGTCGCCCTGTCCAGCAGGGGATGTACGACCCCCGTAACGAGCACGACGCCTGTGGTGTCGGGTTCGTGGCCACTCTGACCGGTGTGGCCAGCCATGAGCTGGTCGAGCAGGCGCTGACCGTACTGCGCAACCTCGAACACCGCGGCGCCACAGGATCCGAGCCCGACTCGGGTGACGGCGCCGGCATTCTCCTCCAGGTCCCCGACGCCTTCCTCCGCGAAGAGACCGCGTTCGAGCTCCCCGAGGCCGGTTCCTACGCCGTAGGCATCGCCTTCCTGCCCGCGGAGGACTCCACCGACTCCGTCAAGCAGATCGAGAAGATCGCCGCCGAAGAGGGCCTCGACGTCCTCGGCTGGCGCCAGGTCCCGGTCGCGCCTGACATCCTCGGCAAGGGCGCCCGCGCCGTCATGCCGGAGTTCCGCCAGCTGATCGTCGCCGACGGCGAGAACGCCGGCATCGCGCTGGACCGCAAGGCCTTCGTCCTGCGCAAGCGCGCCGAGCGTGAGGCCGGGGTGTACTTCCCCTCACTCTCCGCACGCACGATCGTCTACAAGGGCATGCTCACCACCGGGCAGCTGGAGCCGTTCTTCCCGGACCTCTCCGACCGCCGCTTCGCCACGACCGTCGCGCTGGTGCACTCCCGCTTCTCCACCAACACCTTCCCCAGCTGGCCGCTCGCCCACCCGTACCGCTTCGTCGCGCACAACGGCGAGATCAACACGGTCAAGGGCAACCGCAACTGGATGAAGGCCCGCGAGTCCCAGCTCGCGTCCAGCCTCTTCGGAGAAGCGCAGCTCGACCGGATCTTCCCCGTCTGCACCCCGGACGCCTCCGACTCCGCCTCCTTCGACGAGGTCCTGGAGCTGCTCCACCTCGGTGGCCGCTCGCTGCCCCACTCGGTGCTGATGATGGTCCCCGAGGCGTGGGAGAACCACGCGTCCATGGACCCGGCCCGCCGCGCCTTCTACCAGTACCACTCCACGATGATGGAGCCCTGGGACGGCCCGGCCTGCGTCACCTTCACCGACGGCACCCAGGTCGGCGCGGTCCTCGACCGCAACGGTCTGCGCCCCGGCCGCTACTGGGTCACCGACGACGGACTGGTCGTCCTGTCCTCCGAGGTCGGCGTCCTGGACATCGACCCGGCCAAGGTCGTTCGCAAGGGCCGCCTCCAGCCCGGCAAGATGTTCCTCGTCGACACCGCCGAGCACCGCATCATCGAGGACGACGAGATCAAGGCGTCCCTGGCCGCCGAGAACCCGTACCAGGAGTGGCTGGAAACCGGCGAGATCGAGCTCGAGGACCTCCCCGAGCGCGAGCACATCGTCCACACCCACGCCTCGGTCACCCGCCGCCAGCAGACCTTCGGCTACACCGAGGAAGAGCTCCGCGTCCTCCTCGCCCCGATGGCCCGCACCGCCGGTGAACCCCTCGGCTCCATGGGCACCGACTCGCCGATCGCCGCGCTCTCCGAGCGCCCCCGGCTGCTCTTCGACTACTTCACCCAGCTGTTCGCCCAGGTCACCAACCCGCCGCTGGACGCCATCCGCGAGGAGCTCGTCACCTCGCTGCGCTCCACGCTCGGCCCCCAGGGCAACATCCTGGAACCGTCCGCCGCCGCGTGCCGCGCCGTGACGCTGCCCTTCCCGGTGATCGACAACGACGAGCTGGCCAAGCTCATACACATCAACGCCGACGGCGACATGCCGGGAATGAAGGCCGCGACCCTCTCCGGCCTCTACCGCGTCAGCGGCGGCGGTGAGGCCCTCGCCGCCCGGATCGAGCAGATCACCACCGAGGTCGACGCCGCCATAGAGGACGGCGCCCGTCTCATCGTCCTGTCCGACCGGCACTCCGACGCCGAGCACGCGCCGATCCCGTCGCTGCTGCTCACCTCGGCCGTCCACCACCACCTCATCCGCACCAAGCAGCGCACCCAGGTGGGCCTGCTGGTCGAGGCCGGTGACGTCCGTGAGGTCCACCACGTCGCGCTGCTCATCGGGTACGGCGCCGCCGCCGTCAACCCGTACCTCGCGATGGAGTCCGTCGAGGACCTCGTCCGCGCCGGCACGTTCATCGAGGGCATCGAGCCCGAGCTGGCCATCCGCAACCTGATCTACGCCCTCGGCAAGGGCGTCCTGAAGGTCATGTCCAAGATGGGCATCTCGACCGTCGCCTCCTACCGCGGGGCCCAGGTCTTCGAGGCCGTCGGCCTCGACGAGGCCTTCGTCGCCCAGTACTTCAACGGCACCGCCACCAAGATCGGCGGCGCCGGCCTCGACGTCGTCGCCAAGGAGGTCGCCGCCCGGCACACCAAGGCGTACCCGGCCTCCGGCATCTCCGCCTCGCACCGCGCGCTGGAGATCGGCGGCGAGTACCAGTGGCGCCGCGAGGGCGAGCCGCACCTGTTCGACCCGGAGACGGTCTTCCGCCTCCAGCACGCCACCCGCAACCGCCGGTACGACATCTTCAAGAAGTACACCGGCCGGGTCAACGAGCAGTCCGAGCGCCTCATGACGCTCCGCGGACTCTTCGGCTTCAAGAGCGGCCGCGAGCCGATCTCCATCGACGAGGTCGAGTCGGTGGCCGACATCGTCAAGCGCTTCTCCACCGGCGCCATGTCGTACGGCTCCATCTCGCAGGAGGCGCACGAGACGCTCGCCGTCGCCATGAACCAGCTGGGCGGCAAGTCCAACACCGGTGAGGGCGGCGAGGACGCCGAGCGTCTCTACGACCCGGCGCGCCGCTCGTCCATCAAGCAGGTCGCCTCCGGCCGCTTCGGTGTCACCAGCGAGTACCTGGTCAACGCGGACGACATCCAGATCAAGATGGCGCAGGGCGCCAAGCCCGGCGAGGGCGGCCAGCTGCCCGGCCACAAGGTCTACCCGTGGGTCGCCAAGACCCGGCACTCCACCCCGGGCGTCGGCCTGATCTCGCCCCCGCCGCACCACGACATCTACTCCATCGAGGACCTGGCTCAGCTGATCCACGACCTCAAGAACGCCAACCCGGCGGCCCGCGTCCACGTGAAGCTGGTCTCCGAGGTCGGTGTCGGAACGGTCGCCGCGGGTGTCTCCAAGGCCCACGCGGACGTCGTCCTCATCTCCGGCCACGACGGCGGCACGGGCGCGTCCCCGCTCACCTCGCTCAAGCACGCGGGCGGCCCCTGGGAGCTCGGCCTCGCCGAGACCCAGCAGACCCTGCTGCTCAACGGCCTGCGCGACCGCATCGTCGTCCAGACCGACGGCCAGCTCAAGACCGGGCGGGACGTCGTCATCGCCGCGCTGCTGGGCGCCGAGGAGTTCGGTTTCGCGACCGCGCCGCTCGTCGTCTCCGGCTGCGTCATGATGCGCGTATGTCACCTCGACACCTGCCCGGTCGGCATCGCCACCCAGAACCCCGTCCTGCGTGACCGGTTCTCCGGCAAGGCCGAGTACATCGTCAACTTCTTCGAGTTCATCGCCGAAGAGGTCCGCGAGATCCTCGCCGAGCTCGGCTTCCGCACGATCGAGGAGGCCGTCGGCCACGCCGAGCTCCTCGACACCGAGCGGGCCGTCACCCACTGGAAGGCACAGGGCCTCGACCTCGAGCCCCTCTTCTACGTGCCCGAGCTCCCCGAGGGCGCGGTGCGCCACCAGATCGCCGAGCAGGACCACGGACTGGCCAAGGCCCTCGACAACGAGCTGATCAAGCTCGCCGCCGACGCCCTGGACGCCGACAGCGCCGAGGCGGCCCAGCCCGTCCGGGCACAGATCGCGATCCGCAACATCAACCGCACCGTCGGCACGATGCTCGGCCACGAGGTGACCAAGAAGTTCGGCGGTGCGGGCCTGCCCGACGACACCATCGACATCACCTTCACCGGCTCCGCGGGCCAGTCCTTCGGCGCGTTCGTACCGCGCGGTGTGACGCTGCGCCTGGAGGGCGACGCCAACGACTACGTCGGCAAGGGCCTCTCCGGCGGTCGCGTCATCGTCCGCCCGGACCGCGGCGCGGACCACCTCGCCGAGTACTCCACCATCGCCGGCAACACCATCGGCTACGGTGCCACCGGCGGCGAGCTGTTCCTCCGCGGCCGGACCGGCGAGCGCTTCTGCGTCCGTAACTCCGGTGCCACGGTCGTCTCGGAAGGCGTGGGCGACCACGGCTGCGAGTACATGACCGGCGGGCACGCCGTCGTCCTCGGCGAGACCGGACGTAACTTCGCCGCAGGTATGTCCGGCGGCATCGCGTACGTCATCGACCTGGACCTCGACAACGTCAACACCGGCAACGTCGGCGCGGTCGAGCTCCTCGACGACACCGACAAGCTGTGGCTGCACGACGTCGTGCGCCGCCACCAGGAGGAGACCGGCTCCACGGTCGCCGAGAAGCTGCTGGCCGACTGGGACACCTCGGTCGCCCGGTTCAGCAAGATCATCCCGTCCACCTACAAGGCAGTGCTCGCCGCCAAGGACGCCGCTGAGCTCGCCGGTCTCTCCGAGCAGGAGACCACCGAGAAGATGATGGAGGCGGCGACCAATGGCTGACCCCAAGGGCTTCCTGACCACCGGACGCGAGGTCGCCCAGACCCGCCCCGTCGGCGAGCGTGTCAAGGACTGGAACGAGGTCTACGTTCCGGGATCGCTGCTCCCGATCATCAGCAAGCAGGCCGGCCGCTGCATGGACTGCGGCATCCCGTTCTGCCACAACGGCTGTCCCCTCGGAAACCTCATCCCCGAGTGGAACGACTACGCCTACCGCGAGGACTGGTCGGCGGCGTCCGAGCGCCTGCACGCCACGAACAACTTCCCGGAGTTCACGGGCCGCCTGTGCCCCGCTCCGTGCGAGTCGGCGTGCGTCCTCGGCATCAACCAGCCCGCCGTCACCATCAAGAACGTCGAAGTCAGCATCATCGACAAGGCGTGGGACAGCGGCGACGTCACCCCGCAGCCGCCCGAGCGCCTCTCCGGCAAGACCGTCGCCGTCATCGGCTCGGGCCCGGCGGGTCTCGCCGCCGCCCAGCAGCTGACCCGGGCCGGCCACACCGTCGCCGTCTTCGAGCGCGCGGACCGCATCGGCGGACTCCTCCGGTACGGGATCCCCGAGTTCAAGATGGAGAAGTCGCACATCAACCGCCGCATCGAGCAGATGCGCGCGGAAGGCACCAAGTTCCGCACGGAGGTGGAGATCGGCAAGGACATCGACGCCACGAAGCTCCGCCGCCGCTACGACGCGGTCGTCATCGCCGCCGGTGCCACCGTCTCCCGCGACCTGCCCGTCCCGGGCCGCGAGCTGAACGGCGTGCACTTCGCGATGGAGTACCTCCCGCTCGCCAACAAGGTGCAGGAGGGCGACCTCACGGTCTCCCCGATCACCGCCCAGGGCAAGCACGTCGTCGTCATCGGCGGCGGCGACACCGGCGCGGACTGCGTCGGCACCGCCCACCGGCAGGGCGCGGCCTCCGTCACCCAGCTGGAGATCATGCCGCAGCCGGGCGAGGAGCGTAACGCCAACCAGCCCTGGCCGACCTTCCCCATGCTCTACAAGGTCACCTCCGCGCACGAGGAGGGTGGCGAGCGGCTCTACTCCGTCTCCACCACCCACTTCGAGGGCGACGAGGACGGCAACGTCCAGTCCCTCCACCTCATCGAGGTGGAGTTCAAGGACGGCAAGCTGGAGCAGAAGGCCGGCACCGAGCGGGTCATCCCGGCCCAGCTCGTCACCCTGGCCATGGGCTTCACCGGTACCGACCAGGCCAACGGTCTCGTCCAGCAGTTCGGCCTGGAGCTCGACGCGCGCGGCAACATCGCACGCGACGAGAACTACGCGACCAACGTCGACGGCGTCTATGTCGCCGGTGACGCCGGCCGCGGCCAGTCCCTCATCGTCTGGGCCATCGCCGAGGGCCGCTCCGCGGCGCGCGGCGTGGACCGCTTCCTGACCGGAACCAGTGCCCTGCACGCCCCGATCCGCCCGACGGACCGCTCCCTGACGGTCTGATCCACGGCACACAGACGTCCCGTACAACGGCGTACGGAACTGAACGCGGCGCCCTCCCCCCGTCCCCGACCGGACAAGGGGAGGGCGCCGCGGCGCGTCCACACGCGCGCCGGCCCGGCGGCGGGTCAGCTGACCAGCGCCAGCGCGGACACGGCGGCCAGGGTGCCCGTCACCGACAGCACCAGACCGGTCCCCACGAACGGACCCATGGCGATCCGCGTCCCGTGCCAACGACAGCGCTCGAACCACAGCAGCGTCGCCAGGGACGCCCACGGAGTGACGAGCGGCCCCACATCGACGCCGATCAGCAGAGCCAGCAACTGCTCGTGGTTCCCCGCCGGGACGACCGCCTCGCCCGCCAGGTAGGCCGGCAGGTTGTTCAGGACGTTCGACAGCCCCGCCCCCACCGCCGCTGACCGCAGCATCCCCAGGAAGCCGTTGTCCGACCCCAGCGCCGACTTCAGCAGCTCGTGCAGACCGTGTGCGTCGACCGTCGCCACCACCAGGAACATCCCCGGGACGAGCACCAGCAGTCGCCACGGCACCAGCGACAGTCGCAGCTCCCGCCGGCGCCGTACGGCGAACGCCACCACGACCACCGCCATCGCCGTCAGCGACGCCGACCAGAGCGGAACGTCCGCGACCAGGAGCGCCAGCAGGAAGCCCGCACAGGCAACCGCACAGATCCGCGACAGAACGGGGTCCTCCACCACCGGTGCTCCCGGCGGGGAGTACCGGTCCGCGCCCCGCCGGCCACGCCGCCAGTAGAAGACCCACAGGCACACCGCCGTCACCGCGATCGACGCGAGCTGGGGCAGCCACATCACCGCGGCCAGACCGGCCGGCGAGAGGGCCACCCGGTCCGCCGCCAGCAGGTTCGTCAGGTTCGAGACCGGCAACAGCAGACTCGCGGTATTGGCGAGCCACACCGTCGTCATCGCCAGGGGCATCGCCGCGATCCCCACCCGGGTGGCCAGCGCCAGCATCACCGGGGTGAGGAGCACCGCCGTGGTGTCCAGATTCAGCGTGATCGTGGTGAGCGAGGCGAACAGCACGCACAGCCCGAAGAGCAGCGGATAGTGCCCCCGCCCCGCCCGCGCCACCCAGGCCGCCACCACATCGAAGACCTGCGCCCGGCCCGTCAGCTCGGCCATCACGATCACGGTGCCCAGGAACACCACCAGGGGCCCGACGCGACGCGTCTGCGCCGCGGCGGTCTCCGAGGGCAACAGCCCGGTCACCACCGCCAGCAGGCCCAGAGCCAGCAGACCTCCCGCGAGCCAGTCGAGCGGGTGCGGACGCCGGCCACGCCCGGCTGCCTCTTCACCGGACCCGATGCCCCCGTCCGCCGCACGTCCCACCGAAGCATCTCTCAGCATGGGACGATGGTCCCAGAAAGCGGACGCCGCTCAGGGGCAGGCGGGTTCGCGTCAGGCCGCGCCCGTCAGAGCCGCCGTCCGGACGGCGATCACCGCAGCCAGCAGCACGGCCAGCACTGCCCCGCCGGCCAGCTGGGCCGCAGACGTCCGGAGCTTCGCCGGGGCGTACGCGAGACCGTACGTCACCAGGCCGCCGGTCAGCAGCCCGCCGAGGTGGCCCTCCCACGAGGTGAACACGGCGGAGATCACCATCCAGAGCAGGAACCCCGCCATGAAGCGGTTGACCGGCCCCATGTCCCGTCCCAGACGGCGGTTGATGACGTAGAAGGACGCCGCGAGGCCGAAGATCGCACCGGACGCGCCGACCGCCGTCGTCTCCGGTGAGACCAGGTACACCAGCACCGAACCGCCCACCGCGGACAGCAGATACAGCGCCAGATACCGCGCCCGGCCCAGCTGGCCCTCCACGACCCTGCCGAGGTTCCACAGCGCGAGCATGTTGAAGACCAGGTGCATCACGCCGAACGACGCGTCGGGCGGCAGGTGCAGGAAAGCGCCCGTCAGCAGCCGGTACCACTCACCGTCGGCCACCCCGGCCAGCTCGAACCCCGGGTAGGTCTCACCCTTGTAGTAGTACTGCCCGCCCTCCGGGTCGACCAGCACCGCCCCGAGCATCCCGAACCGGTCCACCGTCTCCGACCGGACCACCTCGACGACGTACGCGGCGATGTTCAGCACCATCAGCACATACGTGACGACCGGCGTCGCGGCGCTCGGCACCGCGCCACCGAACAGTGAACGTGCCTGCCGGACCGAGCGCTGCCCCTCCTTCACGCACTCCACGCAGTGGTGCCCGACCGACGCCTCACGCATGCAGTCGGGGCAGATGTAGCGGTCACAACGCGTGCAGCGCACATACGTCTCGTAGGACGGGTGGCGGTAACACGTGGTGGCGGCGGCCGTCATGGCCGGCTCCTTCATTCGTGGACGGAGGGCCGCAGGGGGCGGCGGCGCTCAAGATAGCGAACGCGGGTGAAGCGGGACACACCTGGGGCCGCGGGCATCACGCGCCCGGGCGGGGGACTGCGCCCGGAGCTCCCGTGGCCGCAAGGGGCCTGGCCGGCAGCCGGCGACGTGAGTGGCGTCCGATCCGGTGACGCGCGACGAAACACGACAGAGGATGTCCTGGTTACGGGGTTCGATGGCACCCATGACATCGAACGTGACACCCCCTTCCTGGCAGGACTTCCGCGCGGCGGAGCCGGCCTTCGCCGACACCGTGCGGAGGCGGTTCCAGCAGTACAAGCACCACGTCCTGGCGACCCTGCGCGTGGACGGCTCCCCCCGGGTCACCGGCCTCGAGGTGAACTTCCGGATGGACACGCTGTGGTTCGGCATGATGCCGAACTCGCGCAAGGCCCTCGATCTGCGGCGTGACCCCCGCTTCGCCATCCACGCCAACCCGGGGCCGGACGCGGAGATGACCGACGGGGACACCCGGATCTCCGGGCGGGCGGTGGAGGTCACCGACGACGCCGTCCGGGCCCGCTTCGCCGAGGAGGTGAACCCGCCGGAGCCCTTCCTCCTCTTCCGTGCCGACCCCACGGAGGTGGTCCGCACCGGGATCGACGGCGAGGACATCGTCGTCCAGGTGTGGCGCCCCGGCCACCCCCTGCGCACCCTGCGCAGGAAGGCCGACGAAAGCCCGGTCCGCGAGTCGTGACGCCCGTTCGGCGTAACCCCCACGTGCGACCGGCTGCCGCCGGTGCGTGGTCGCGGAGGCGCGCCGCTACGGCAATCAGGTGAACCGGCTGTTCTCCCCGTGCCGTCCGGGCCGGGCGGCGGAGCGCGAGGTCTCCCCACCCGGGGAAGTGCCCGGACCCCATGGGGGGACAGGGCAGGAACCATCCGGGAACGGTCATGGAACCCGCCGTGAACAGTCCCCGCCACGGTGCTGGTCAGCGGATCTTCCGGCGTGCCTGAGCGAAGTGATCTGCCGCTCGCCGACAGAACGTGCTACGGTTGCCGAGTTGCAGTTTTGGTACCCATGAACTTTATGTGCGCCTGACGGGAACCCTCCTCAGGCGCTTTATTGTTTTCCGGCTTTCTCCGGATGGGGCTCAATGCGGCGACTTGGAATTCGTAAAGTGCGGATTTCCGGCACTGCACCTCTTTTAGGAGAATGACATGGCTACTGGAACCGTGAAGTGGTTCAACTCGGAAAAGGGCTTCGGCTTCATCGAGCAGGACGGCGGCGGCGCCGACGTCTTCGCCCACTACTCGAACATCGCCACCCAGGGCTTCCGTGAGCTCCAGGAGGGCCAGAAGGTCTCCTTCGACGTCACGCAGGGCCAGAAGGGCCCGCAGGCGGAGAACATCGTCCCGGCCTAATCGCCGGACGCGTACCTCGCGACCGGGGCCCGCACCTTCACGGTGCGGGCCCCGGTTTGTGCTGTTTGCGACTCCTCCTCCCCGGTTCGGCTCCGCCGCCGGGACACCTGCCATGTGCTTGCATCCTGGGGCGCACATCACGCAGTCCACAGCAGTCGGCAGTAACCCCAGGAATCCCCCAGGAGGGCAATTCCGTATGACCCGCTCCGAACGCCAGGACCGACCGACCCGTAACCGCCCGACCAAGGGGCGCGGCACGGACCGGGCGCAGACGAACACCCGAGGATCCGGCAAGGCACCGGCCCGCCGCAGGACCGTGCCCGCCCAGGGCGGCGAGTTCGCCCTGCCGGAGACACTGACCCCCGCGCTGCCCGCCGTCGACGCGTTCGCCGACCTGGACATGCCCGCCGCGCTGCTGAAGACCCTCGCCGCACAGGGCGTGACCGACCCCTTCCCCATCCAGGGCGCGACCCTGCCGAACTCGCTGGCCGGCCGGGACATCCTCGGCCGTGGCCGCACCGGCTCCGGCAAGACCCTCGCCTTCGGCCTGGCCCTGCTCGCCCGTACCGCGGGACGCCGCTCCGAGCCGCACGCCCCGCTGGCCCTCGTCCTCGTCCCCACCCGCGAGCTCGCCCAGCAGGTCACCGATGCGCTGACCCCGTACGCCACCTCCGTGAACCTGCGCGTCGCCACCGTCGTCGGCGGCATGTCGATCAGCAGGCAGTCCGGAGCGCTGCGCCGCGGCGCCGAGGTGCTCGTCGCCACGCCGGGCCGGCTCAAGGACCTCATCGAGCGCGGTGACTGCCGCCTCGACCAGGTCTCGATCACCGTCCTCGACGAAGCCGACCAGATGGCCGACATGGGCTTCATGCCTCAGGTCGTCGCACTGCTCAAGCAGGTCGAGCCGGACGGGCAGCGGATGCTCTTCTCGGCGACCCTCGACAAGAACATCGACCGGCTGGTCAAGATGTTCCTCACCGACCCGGTCGTGCACTCGGTCGACCCGTCCGCCGGTGCCGTCACCACCATGGAGCACCATGTGCTGCACGTGGCGGACGAGACGGACAAGAAGGCCGTCGCCACCCGGATCGCCGCCCGCGACGGCCGGGTGATCATGTTCGTGGACACCAAGCGCGCCGCCGACCGCTTCGCCAAGCGTCTCCTCGCCAGCGGCGTACGGGCCGCCGCGCTGCACGGCGGCCGGTCCCAGCCGCAGCGCAACCGGACGCTGGACCAGTTCAAGAACGGCCAGGTCACCGCGCTCGTCGCGACGAACGTGGCAGCCCGCGGCATCCACATCGACGACCTGGACCTGGTCGTCAACGTGGACCCGCCGACCGACCACAAGGACTATCTGCACCGTGGCGGACGCACCGCGCGCGCCGGGGAGTCCGGCAGCGTCGTCACGCTCGTCCTGCCGGAGGAGAAGCGCGAGATGACCCGGCTGATGCAGGACGCGGGTATCGCGCCGCGCACCACCCGGATCAAGTCCAGCGACGAGGAGCTGAGCCGGATCACGGGCGCGCGTGAGCCGTCCGGCGTCGCGATCGTCATCGAGGTGCCGCAGCCGACGCAGCCCAAGCCGCGGACCCGCGGCGGGAGCCAGGGCTCCGGCCCGGCGTCCGGCGGGGCCTTCCGTTCGGGCAGCCGGGGCCGCGGGCGACGTGGTGGAACGGGCGCCGCGCAGGGCGGCACCGGCGGGGCGGCCCGTGGTGGTGCGGGCGGCGGTGCGGCTCGTGGCGCCGGCAGCGCGGGTGGATCCGCCCGGGGCGCCGGCTCCGGCCGGGCCGCAGGCACCGGGCGCGGCAGCGCTCCCGGCCGTGGCCGCCGGGCAGCGTGACCACCGGGCGCGGTGACTGGCCTCCGCCGGTCGCCGCGCCCTTCCTCACTGCCCGGGCGCGCCCTCGTACCGGTCGAGCGCACGCGCGGCCGCGTCGGCCGCCGCCGGGTCCGGAGAACCGGTCAGCTCCCGCAGCAGCGGAACCGCCCGTGCGGCGAACGGCTTGCCGCCGGTGTCGAACCCGAGCCGCGCCAGCACATCCACACCGAACGCCTGCCGCAGTGGATCCGCGTCCGCCGTCCACGCGGCCGCCGCCCGGAACGTCTCCTCGTCGCCGCGCAGCCACAGCGTCCCCACCGCCACCAGCCAGTTGTCCAGCCCGGGGCCCCCGCCCCGCAGCGCCCGGACGGCCAGCTCCTCGAACGGGGCACGCAGACCCAGCTCGTTCTCCAGGAGTGTCGCGATCGCGCCGTGCCCCGTCTGCAGTTCCTGGGACGCGAACGGTGCCCCGCCCCGCAGCAGTTCGACCGTGACGGTCACCCCGCCGTCCACCGGTGCCCGGCGCACCGTGCTCTCGTGGCCCTCGTCCCCGTACAGGCGCCGCAGCCCTTCGAGCAGTTCCTGCTCCACGTCCACCGTGAGCATGCGCCTGGCCTCGTCCAGTGCGGGGGAGAGGCCACGGGCGCCGTACCGGAGCAGGGCCCGTACGGAGTGCACCGATCCTCGCCGGGCCGCGACCACCAGCGGGACCTCACCCTGCGGGCCGGGCAGGCTCGGGTCCGCGCCGTGGGCGAGGAGGGTTTCCGCGACCCGTGCGTGGCCGAGGCCCACCGCCCAGCGCAGCGCGGTGAAGCCGAACTCCTCGCTCAGGTCCGGTGCGGCCCCGGCCGACAGCAGCGCTCCGACGACCTCGGCGTGGCCGCCGCACGCCGCCCCGCACAACGGCAGATCACCCGCCTCGGGCCCGCTCGCCCGGTTCGGGTCCGCGCCGGCGGCCAGGAGCAGCCTCACCGCGCCCGGCAGGTCCTGCACGGACGCCAGATACAGCGCGGTCGTCCCCTCCTCGTCGGCCGACTCGGCGGACGCGCCCGCACGGAGCGCCCGTACGACGGCGTCCTCATCGTCGTACAACGCCTCGAAGAGGGGTTTCGCACCCCCAGCGGGACCGTTCGTCATACACCGACCCTACGACCTGCCCGGTACGGGCCGGTCTCTCAGGTGTCGCACTCCAGGACGGTGCGGCACAGCCCGCACCGCGCCCGCGTCCGGCCCCGGGCCGGGACCCGGACGCGCTGGTGGCAGGTGGGGCAGGCGAAGGAGACCCGGAGCCCGTCCGTGCCGGCTTCGAAGGCGTAGGGGACGGACGGGTCCGGGGCGGTGCCCGGGTGGTCCCCGGCGTGGCGTCGGTCCTTGGCGTAACGGCGCCTGCCCGCCCACCCGGCGGCCGTCAACGGCGGCCGCCGCAGGTCACGCAGGGCCTCGGCCCGTCCCCTGGTGTACGCCGTGTACGCCTGAGGGCTGGTGAACCACACCGACGGGTCCTCTTCGAAGACCAGTGCGCGCTTGGCGAGTACGTACCCGAATTCCTCGGGCGTGAGATAGCCGAGCTTCTGGCTGGAGACCGCGTCCTGGCGGAAGGCGTCGAGCAGGAGCCAGCCCGTGCCGAGATAGGCCGTCACGGTGTCGGTGAGGATCTCGTTGTCGCGGGTGCCGGGGAGTTCCAGACCCAGCCGGTGCAGCAGGACATGGGTGATCTCGTGCGCGAGCGCGGCCCCGATGTCCCTGCGGTGCGTGCGGAAACGGTCGTTGAGCTCGATGAAGTACTCCGGCCCGGCGGTGAGTTCGACGCTCGCGGCGTGTTCCATCCGCCGGAAACCGACCACGACACGGGCCTGCGGCAGCCGCAGGTGCTCCACCAGGGCGCCCGCCACCCGCTGGGCGCCGAGATGCAGGTCGTCCACGTCGGAGAAGGCCGCGTCGACCGGGGCGAGGCTCGTGGCGTAGGAGCGCACACCGTCGGGGGAGAGCCGCCGGTAGAGCGCGGTGATCGCGGACCGGACCGCGTCGAGATGCGGGAACCCGTGGACGACCGGACCGCCGCTGCCGTTGCCGCCGTCGCTCACGTCCGGAACCCCCATCGATGACTTCAACGGACCTTCAGCTTAGGTCGATCCGGAAAGAACCCGCCGATGCCCGACAAGTGATCTTGGCCGGAAACCCTGCCTTGTGGCAGCGGTGAACGTTTCCCGATAATCGGATCGCTCTTGTCGGGGGCATGGCGAAATTGACCGGCCTGTGCCCCTGACCAGGACACGCACGCCCGCACGCCTGCAGCAGCACCCACCCCGACCCCCCACCCGAAAGCAGGCACAGTCCATGAAGCAGCTTCTGCGCACCCTCAAGAGATGCTCCGTCATAGCCGCGGTGGCCCTCGCCACCCTCAGCCTCCAGCCGTCGAACGCCTCCGCCGCCCCCGCGCCCGTCGTCGGCGGCACCCGTGCCGCCCAGGGCGAATTCCCCTTCATGGTCCGGCTCTCCATGGGCTGCGGCGGTGCGCTCTACAGCCCGACCGTCGTGCTCACCGCCGCCCACTGCGTCAGCGGATCCGGCAACAACACCTCCATCACCGCCACCGCCGGAGTCGTCGACCTCCAGTCGTCCTCCGCCGTCAAGGTCCGCTCCACCAAGGTCCTCCAGGCACCCGGCTACAACGGCGTGGGCAAGGACTGGGCACTGATCAAACTCGCCCAGCCCATCAACCAGCCCACCCTGAAGATCGCCACCACCACCGCCTACGACACCGGCACCTTCACCGTCGCAGGATGGGGCGCCGCCACCGAGGGCGGCGGCCAGCAGCGCCACCTCCTCAAGGCAAACGTCCCCTTCGTCTCCGACGCCACCTGCCGCCAGGCCTACGGCAGCGACCTCGTAGCCAGCCAGGAGATCTGCGCCGGATACGTCAGCGCCGGCGGTGTGGACACCTGTCAGGGGGACTCCGGCGGACCCATGTTCCGCAAGGACAACGCCGGAGCCTGGATCCAGGTCGGCATCGTCAGCTGGGGCGAGGGCTGCGCACGGCCCGGTTACCCCGGCGTGTACACCCAGGTGTCGACCTTCGCCTCCGCCATCGCGTCGGCGGCCGCGACCCTCTGACCAGGATCACCCCAGCCGCTCCCCGGGGGCGCCCGTCCCGACGGGCGCCCCCGGGCCCAGCTCCACGAACGGCTCCCCGGCCTCCTCCAGCTCCAGCACCCACACCTCGTTGGCACCCTCACGGAGCACCGGCCCCGGGACGTACAGCACCTGCCCGGGCCCCACCGACCAGTAACGGCCCAGGCAGAAACCGTTCACCCACACGAACCCGCGCGTCCAGCCCGGCAGCTCCAGCCCCGCATGACCGATCCCCGACACGTCCGCCAGGTCGAAGAGGCCACGGAACAGCCCCGTCCGCCCCACGCTCCCGGCATCCCCGAACGGCACCCGGGCCACCGCCCCCGGCTCGTCGAACGCGTCCAGACGCAACCCCCGCGCCCGCACCCCGTGCAAGAACTGGCGCTCGTGCAGCACACCGCCCGTGATGCCCTTCGGCTCACCCAGCCGCGGACCGTAGTTGACCCGGCCCAGCGACTCCACCCACAACTCCACCTCGGCCGGACCCGCCACGGGCTCCTCCAGCGTGTGGTCCTCCTCCGTCAGCACCCCCCGCCGCACCCCGTCCACGTACGCCACCGCCCGGTCCCGCAACCCCGCGACACGCAGCGGATACGCCTGCCGCGGCCCCGGCACACCCACCCGGTAGCGCACCAGGCCACGATCCACACCCAGCTCCTCGAACGTCGGCGCGACCCCCGACTCCGCCGTCTCCGGATCGCCCAGTACCTCCAGAACGGCCGGCAGCGGCGCGCCCCGCGTCAACTCCACCCGCACCGGACGCAACCCCACCGGCTCCGGAGGCAACGCCGGAAGCGGCCCGTCCCCGAACTCCTCCAGCACCTTCCGCATCGCCCAGAACTTCTCCGTGGCCCGCCCGTACTCATCGACCGGCGCGTCGTAGTCGTACGACGTCACCGTCGGTACCAGCCCCTGATCCTGCGAAGGGCCGGAACGGTTCGCCCCCGACCACCCGGCGAAACTCGTCCCCCCATGGGCCATGTACACATTCACCGAGGCCCCGCACTCCAGGATCTCCCGCAGCGCCTCCGCCGTCTCCGCCGGATCACGCACCACCGGCTCCGCGCCACACTGCCCGAACCAGCCGCACCAGAACTCCATACACATCAACGGCCCCCTCGGCCGGTGACGCCGCAGCACCCCGAAAGCCTCCCGCGCCCCCGACCCGAAATTGGCCGTGGCGAGCAGACCCGGCACCGAACCGCCCGTCAGCATGTGATCCTCCGGCCCGTCCGACGTGAACAGCGCAACCGTCACCCCGCACCGCCGCAGCAGCCCTGCCAACCACTCCAGATGCACCCGGTCCGAGCCGTAACTCCCGTACTCGTTCTCCGCCTGCACCATGATCACCGGCCCGCCCCGGGTGATCTGCCGCCGCACCACCTGCGGCAGCAACTCCCCGAACCAGCGCTCCACCGCCGCCCCGTACCCCGCGTCCCGGGTGCGCACCCGCCGGCCGAACCGCCCCGTCACCCACGCGGGCAGCCCCCCGTTCTCCCACTCGGCACAGATGTACGGACCCGGACGCACGATCGCCAGCAACCCCGCCCCGTGCACCGCGTCCAGGAAGCGGCCGAGCGCCCCCACGTCCCGCAGGCGCCCCTGCCGAGGCTCGTGCAGATTCCACGGCACGTACGTCTCGACACAGTTGAGGCCCATCGCCCGCAGCATCGACAGACGGTGCTCCCACTGGTCCTCGTGCACCCGGAAGTAGTGCAACGCCCCCGACAGCAGCCGGACGGGCTCCCCGTTCAGCCGGAAGTGGTCGTCCCCCACGGTGAAGTCAGTCATCGTGCTCGTACGCTCCTGTGTGCGATCCTCGCCGGCCATCAGCTTCGCCTGCGGCCCCCCGGCCGGTCCATGGAGAAAGCACGCCGGTGCTTGGACACAACACCCGGCCCGGAACATGTGCCCGGCCCGCCGGAGCGACCGAGTCCCGGATCCCGAACGCCCCCGCGCCTCCCGCTAGGCTCGCTGACCATGACCACGAGCGACATCGACGAGTCCGTACGAGCGGAACTGAACCGGCTGCGCGAAAGCATCGACAACATCGATGCCGCAGTCGTCCACATGCTGGCCGAGCGGTTCAAAGCCACCCAGCAGGTCGGCCACCTCAAGGCCGCACACCACCTGCCGCCCGCCGACCCCGCCCGCGAAGCCCGTCAGATCGCCCGCCTGCGCCAGCTCGCGGAGAGCGCCAGGCTGGACCCCGGGTTCGCGGAGAAGCTGCTGAGCTTCATCGTGGCCGAGGTCATCCGGCACCACGAACGGATCGCGGAGGAGTCGTCGGGCGAGACCGCACCGGCCGACGCCTGACCCGAGGCGGGACCGACGCCTCGGCCCGGGCCGCACAGCGCCCCGCACGGCGGGCGGCTGACACCCGCCGCCCGCCGTCAGCCCTGCGAGAACCCCACTGCACAGCCCCGGACCCGTACGGCAGCATGGGCGCCATGTCCGTACTGACGCGCAACGAAGCGCAGACCCGCGCCCAGCTCCTCGACGTACACCGGTACACGGTCGACCTCGACCTCACCACGGGCGAGGAGACCTTCGACTCCAGGACCGCCATCCGGTTCACCGCCCACACGGCCGGAGACACCTTCGTCGAGATCAAGCCGGAAACCCTGCGCTCCCTCAGCCTCGACGGACAGCCGCTGGACCCCGAACGCCTCGACGGCAACCGCTACCCCCTGGACAGCCTCACCGCCGGCCCCCACGAACTCGCCGTCGACGCCACCATGCGCTACTCCCGCACCGGCGAAGGCATGCACCGCTTCACCGACCCCGCCGACGGTGAGACCTACGTCTACACCCAGCTCTTCATGGAAGACGTCCAGCGCGTCTTCGCCGCCTTCGACCAGCCCGACCTCAAATCCGTGTTCGACCTCACCGTCACCGCACCCACCGGCTGGACCGTCCTCGGCAACGGCACCGCCACCCAGGCCGTCGAAGGCCGCTGGACCATCGCCCCCACCCCACCCATCTCCACCTACCTCGTCGCCGTCGCCGCAGGCCCCTGGCACTCCGTCACCACCCAGCACGCCGGACTGCCCTTCGGTATCCACTGCCGGCGCTCCCTCGCCCCCCACCTGGACACCGACGCCGACGAGATCCTCGGCATCACCCGCGCCTGCTTCGACCGCTACCACGAGAAATTCGACGAGCCCTACCCCTTCGACTCCTACGACCAGGCATTCGTCCCCGAATTCAACGCCGGCGCCATGGAGAACCCCGGACTCGTCACCTTCCGCGACGAATTCATCTACCGCTCCGCCGTCACCGACACCGAACGCCAGACCCGTGCCATGGTCGTCGCCCACGAGATGGCCCACATGTGGTTCGGGGACCTCGTCACCCTCACCTGGTGGGACGACATCTGGCTCAACGAGTCCTTCGCCGAGTACATGGGCTACCAGACCCTCACCGAAGTCACCCTTCCCCAAGCTCTCAACTCCGTTCGAGCAGGGGAGACCCCATTCCCCGACACCTGGGTCGAATTCGGCGTCTCCCGAAAGGGCTGGGGCTACGACGCCGACCAGCGCCCCACCACCCACCCCGTGGCCCCCGACCCGGACGCAGTCCCCGACACCGCCTCCGCCCTCCTCAACTTCGACGGCATCTCCTACGCCAAGGGCGCTTCGGCCCTGCGCCAACTCGTCGCCTGGCTCGGCGAGAAGGACTTCCTCGCCGGCATCAACACCCACTTCGCCCGGCACAAGTTCGCCAACGCCACCCTCGCCGACTTCATCGACAACCTCGCCACCGCCACCGACCGCGACGTCCACACCTGGGCCGCGAACTGGCTGCGCACCACCGGCATCGACACCCTCACCGCCCACGTCGAAAACACCGGCAACAGCTGGAACCTCACCGTCGACCGCACCGGCAGCCGCCCCCACCGCATCACCGTCGGCACCTACGACCACAGCCTCGACACCCTGACCGGCACCGACCAGCTCACCCCGCGCAGCCGCTTCGACCTCGACATCCCCCAGAACCACGCCCCCACCACCCAGCCCGGCCGGCGCCCCGACCTCGTCGTCCTCAACGACAACGACCTCACCTACGCCAAGATCCGCCTGGACCCCGACTCCTGGAACACCGCCCTCACCCACCTCTCCGGCATCCCCGACCCCCTCACCCGCGCCCTGCTCTGGAACACCACCCGCGACATGGTCCGCGACGGCGAACTCCACCCCACCGTCCACCTCACCGCCGCCCGCACCCACCTCCCCTACGAAACCGACCTCGCCCTCGTCCAAGGCGTCCTCGGCTTCGCCGCCACCCACATCGCGGACCGCTACCTCCCACCCCAGGACCGGCCCACGGCCCTCGCCACCCTCACCTCCCTGTGCCGCGACCTCCTCCGCCGCACCGAAGGCCTCACCGCCAAGGACTGGGAACAGAGCCGGAGCTCCGGCACCACACCCGGCAGCCCCGACCCCGGCCTCCGTCTCACCGCCGTACGCCACTTCATCGACGCCGCCACCCAGCCCGACACCATCCAGGACTGGCTCCACGAAGGCACCGTCCCCGGCGGGCCCGAACTCGACCCCGAACTCCGCTGGCGCATCCTCACCCGCCTCGCCGTCCTCGGCGCCACCGACGAAACCGCCATCACCCGGGAACTCGACAAGGACCCCAGCGCCACCGGCCAGGAAGGCGCCGCCCGCTGCCGCGCCGCCCTCCCCTCCGCCGAGACCAAAGCAACCGCCTGGCACTCCATGTTCACCGACGACAGCCTGTCCAACTACCTCTTCACCGCCACCGCCCAAGGCTTCTGGCAGCCCGAACAGAGCGAACTCCTCCGCCCCTACACCGCCCGCTACTACCGCGACGCCATCGCGCTCGCCGCACGCCGCGGCCCCGCCATCGCCGAAGCCGCCGGGCGCTACGCCTTCCCCGCCCACGCCATCGACACCGACAGCCTCCACCTCGGCGAACAGGCCCTCGACGACCCCGCACTCACCCCCGCCCTGCGCCGCAAACTGACCGACCAGCTCGACGACCTCCGCCGCGCCCTCGCCGTACGCGACGCCCACTGACCAGCACCCCCCACCCGCACCACCCACCACACCGTGCCCGGCCCCTCACCGAAGGGAGCCGGGCACGGTCGTACGAACAGCGAACGCCCATACCAGGCCCGCCCCCTCCAACACCCCCACACCGAACGGCAGTACCCCTTTCGGGTTCAGATCGTTGGGCTCTTCGGCCGCCCCCTCCGCGATCCGGACAAGCTGGCACCACCGCCCCCCGCACCCGAAGGACCACACCACCCATGCCCACCCCGCCCCTCGCCGGAGGCACCGCAGGCCCCGCCCACCTGCGCCCCCTCATCGACACCGTCCTCACCGCGCTCCTCGACGGCGCCACCCGCCGCGACGGCCCACTCCCCGCCGGCGGCCCCCACACCGTCACCGAAAAACTCCGCCGCACCACCGGCCCCCTCATCCCCGACCACGGCACCGGCGCCCACCACGCACTCCGCACCCTCGTCACCGCACTCACCGAAGGCGCCGCCGACCCCGCGCACCCCCACTGCGCCGCCCACCTCCACACCCCACCCCTGGCACTCGCCGCAGCGGCCGACCTCGCCGCATCAGCCCTCAACCCCTCCATGGACTCCTGGGACCAAGCCCCCGCCGCCTCCGCCCTCGAAACAGCCCTCACCACCGCACTCGCCACCGAGATCTACCCCCACACCCCCAAGCCCGACGCCCTCGTCACCACCGGCGGCACCGAAGCCAACCAACTCGCCCTCCTCCTCGCCCGCGAACGCCACGGCCCCGTACAAACCATCTGCGCCGCCAACGCCCACCACAGCATCGCCCGCGCCGCCTGGCTCCTCGGCCTCCCCCGACCCGTCGTCATCCCCGCCCCCACCGGCGTCATGGACCCCACCGCACTCCACGACACCCTCATCCACCACCACGGCCCCCTCCTCGTCACCGCCACCGCAGGCACCACCGACACCGGCCAGATCGACCCCCTCACCGACATCGCCGACCTCACCACCACCCACGGCGCCGAACTCCACATCGACGCCGCCTACGGCGGCCCCCTCCTCTTCAGCCCCACCCACCGCCACGCCCTCCGCAGCCTCCACCGCGCCCACAGCGTCACCCTCGACCTCCACAAACTCGGCTGGCAGCCCGCCTCCGCCGGCATCCTCGCCGTCCCCCACCACCACGACCTCACCCCCCTCCACCACCACGCCCCCTACCTCAACGCCGACGACGACACCGACGCAGGCCTCCCCGACCTCCTCGGCCGCTCCCTGCGCACCACCCGCCGGCCCGACGCCCTGAAAATCGCCGTCACCCTCCAAGCACTCGGCCGCGACGGACTCGCCGACCTCGTCGACCGCACCATCGCCACCGCCCACCACCTCGCCGACCTCATCGAAGAAGACCCCACGCTCGAGCTCTACGACCGCCCCACCATCAGCACCGTCCTCTTCCGCCCCGCACACACCGACGACACCACCGTCGCCACCATCCGCCGCGCCCTCCTCCACCAAGGACACGCCGTACTGGGCCGCGCCCGAACCGGCAACCGCCTCTGGCTCAAAGCCACCCTCCTCAACCCCCACACCACCCCCGACGACCTCGCACGTCTCCTCACCCTCGTCGCCCACGCCACCCCCGCCCACACCGGCACCGCCACGGAAGGCAGCACGTCCCGATGACCGACCGGACCACCCCCGAAGGCAACCGGACCCACGACCTCATCGGCATCGGCCTCGGCCCCTTCAACCTCTCCCTCGCCGCCCTCACCGACGGCATCCCCACCACCCCCGGTGCCCGCCCCCTCACCACCGCCTTCTACGAACAACGCCCCGCCTTCCACTGGCACCCAGGCCTCCTCATCGAAGGCGCCACCCTCCAAGTCCCCTTCCTCGCCGACCTCACCACCCTCGCCGACCCCACCAGCCCTTGGACCTTCCTCAACTACCTCCGCACCCGCGACCGCCTCTACCCCTTCTACTTCGCCGAGCAATTCCACATCCACCGCGCCGAATACGACGCCTACTGCCGCTGGGTCAGCGAACAACTCCCCACCATCCACTTCAACCACCAAGTCGACGCCATCCGCTGGAACACCCAGCGCTCCCACTTCGAGGTCGACTACACCCGACTCGGCCCCGACGGCGAAGCCGAAGCCCCCGGCCGCACCCACACCCGCCACATCGCCCTCGGCGTCGGCACCGCACCCTTCATCCCCGAACCCCTGCGCCCCCTCGCCGAAGCCCCCGGCATCCCCGTCATCCACTCCGCCGACTACCTCCACCACCGCGAAGAACTCCTCCGAGCCGACCACATCACCGTCATCGGCTCCGGCCAGTCCGGCGCCGAGATCTTCCTCGACCTCCTCCGTGCCCGCCCCCGCGGCATCGAGAAGATCCACTGGCTCGCCCGCACCCAGGCCTTCGCGCCCATGGAGTACTCAAAACTCGGCCTCGAACACTTCACTCCCGACTACACCCACTACTTCCACGCACTCCCCGAACACGTACGCGACACCCTCGTCCCCCAGCAATGGCAACTCCACAAAGGCATCGACACCGACACCATCGCCGCCATCCACGACGAGCTCTACCGACGCACCCTCCACGGAGGCTGGCCCGACGCCACCCTCACCCCCGGCGTCAGCGTCCGCACCGCAGGCCGCCTCTCCGGCAGCGGCACCCGCATCGAACTCCACCTCGAACACACCCAGCAGAACACCCGAAGCCGCCTCACCACCGACGCAGTCGTCCTCGCCACCGGCTACCGCGAACGCCCCCTCGACACCCTCCTCACCGGCATCGCCCCCCACATCCGCCGCGACACCCGAGGACGCCCCCGCATCCACACCGACTTCCGCCTCGACCTCGACCCCACCCTCACCGGCAACATCTACGTACAGAACGCCGAACGCCACACCCACGGAGTCGGCGCCCCCGACCTCGGACTCGCCGCCTGGCGCAGCGCCACCATCATCAACAACATCACCGGCACCACCCCCTACCCCCTCCCACGACGCACCGCCTTCACCACCTTCGGCCTCACCCCGCACGACGACCCCGCCCTCCCGGCCCCCGCCCCCGCCCCCGTCCCCGGGCAGGGCAGCCCTCCCAGCCCCCTCACCCAAGGGCGCACCGCAGGTACCGGTTGTCCCTGAAGACCCCCGGGCGATACCTTCGCGTCACCTGACCGGCACAGGGCGAACACGGCGCGACGGAGGGCAGAGCAGACGTGGAGAGTTCGACGGCCCGGACCGGGGGAGGGCACACGAGGCCCTCCGACGCCCACTGGAGATCTGCGCAGCCCGCACCGGAAAGCTCCGTGACCGCCCGCCTGGCCCACCTCCAGCGCACAGCGGGCAACACCGCCGTCCTCCGCATGCTGGGGGAGCGGAGAGCTCCCTGAAACGAGGCCTCACAGACACCGGACCTTGCCCTTCAGGCCCTTGGCCGGAACAGGATCCTCGCCTACAACAAGTAAGCAGGGCACCCCAGGCACCAAGGAGGACCACCTGTGCACTCCGCCGATCGGGAGCACCGGAAAGCCGGCGAGCCGACCACCGGCCCGGCGCTCCGGCGCCAACAGCCCACGACCATGAGCGGCGCATGGGTGCGGCACCTGCAGCGTGTGGCCGACGACAGGACCACCACATCACCCGCCGGAACCGGACCGGAAAACGAGCCTGCCCGCCCGGCACCCGCCCAGCGCACGCACCACCGCGCCGCAACCGAGAACCCCGCCACCGAACAAACCGAACCGCCCCGGCAACAGGCCGAGGGGGCCGAGACCATCGCCCGCCTCAGCCAGTCGATCGAACAGAACACAGTGCAACAGAAGACGAAGAAGAACGTCTTCGCGCCGGGCACCTGGTTACCCGAACAGTGGACGGCCGAGGGACCGGCCCGGCTCAGAAAGGTCCTCGACCGGCGGGTGATGCGCGGCGAAGCCTTCAACGACCAGGACCTGGCCGACATTCAACAGCTCTCCCACGTGAACGCACAGTGGCTCGACAAGGTGGGCATCGGCACCTACGAGCAAGCCGAAAAGTACACCCGAGGCCGATTCGACGACTGGCTGAAGCTCCCCGCGGGCAAGCGCGTACTCACCGCCACCCTGGCCGTCCGCGCCAACCACCCCGCCGTACGGGAAGCCGGTCGGAACACGCCCATCTCCCCCGACTACACCCTCGGCCGCTTCATGCTCACCAACGCGCCCGGTACCCCACCGGAAGAAAAACAGAAACTGGAACGGGAACGCGACCAGCAGATCCGGGAGACGGCCGTCGACACCCTCTACCCGGCCGGAATCGACCCCGAGCGCCTGCACCCCGACGGCATCCCCGAAACGGGCCCCACAACGACCAAGGGCAAAAGCAGGAGCACGGCGCCGGACCTCGTCGCCAAGGACGCGCGAGCCCGCGAGATGCTCACCAAAGTGCTGCTCGTCCTACAGAACGGGCTGAAACTGTACGACCCGGAAGCCGGCGCACACATCGCCGACTACGAGAAGGACGTCATCCGCGCCCTCGCCCACGGCGGACGCGTCAACATCCGCATCCCCGCCCTGCGAACCGTGGACGAACCGGCGTACTCGCTGCCGCAATTCCTGGGCGTCACCCAGGACGACCGCACGGACACCCGCGCAGGCGACGTCGTCGACCGCGGCTTCGCCACACACCGCACATCCATCGGGGACAACAAGGAGGGCAAACGCGGCGCCTTCAAGGAGAAGGGCGGCCTCATGGCATCCCTCACCAACGTGGTCTCCCTCGGCGCCGACCGTCCTGACCTGTGGGGACAGGACATCTCCGGCGGCGGACTCGGCTCCAAGGACTGGAACGGCGACGTGGTGCTGCCGAACGGCTCCTACGGCCACATGCTGCTGGTCCACCACCGGCCGACCCGAAGCAAGGACGGCTCGCTGCAGATCGGCATCGAAACCCTCGCACCGCACGCCACCAGCCCCGTGGGCTACCAACACGACTTCCGCTCCACCGAAGCCACCGCCAACCCGGAGTCGGTCCTGCACGGCCACAAGGGCGACAAGGTCGGCTCCGGCGGACTGAGCAAGAACGAACGCCTCGTCGAACTCCAGGAGATGGGCGAGAACGGAGACTGGCGCGCCTTCCTCGACGACATCAAGAAGCAGTGGGACGCCGCCCTCGCAGAGACCGAGGACGGCTCCCCGCAACGCAAAGCCCTGTACCACGACCTGGTCGGCCCACGGAAACGACCGAAACCCTGACGGCAGCGACCGGCGGACGACAGGCCGGACACCCCACTCCCACCACCGCCGGCCACAGCAAGGCGGCCGCCCTCCCGAAGGACGGCAGCCGCCGCACACCACCTGCCCGAGCCCGCTCAGAACACCGGCACACCATCGCGCGTCAGACGCCAGCCCACCGACGCGAACTCCGCCGGATCCACCGAGCCCTTCGCCTCGACCCACCCGATGATCGTGTTCCGGATCTCATCCGAATTCGCCCACAGCTGCTTCGCACCCGGCACATGCGGAAAGTTACCCCCACCACTCGCCCGATAATTGTTCACAGCGAACACGAACCGTGCCGCCGGATCGATCGGCGCCCCCTCGAACGACAACCCCACAATCCGTGACCCGACCGGCTTCGCGATATCGATGTCGTACGTCACACCCGACACCACGTCGTAGTTGTAATCCGGAATGTTCTCCGCATTCGTCAACTTCGACGTGTCCACCGGGCCCCCCGCAGCCGTCCGCACGTAATACGCCGCCGAGAACTCCAGATAATCCTTCAACTGCGCCCCCGTCAGGAGCCGCGCCTCCAACGTGTTCTCGAACGGATACAGTCCCGCCGCATCCTTGATCGTCACCTCACCCGCGGGAATCCCGGCCGTACGCGAGAAGCACGCCGCCTGCGACAACACCGGCAGCGCCGCATACTCCCCGCCGGCCAACGCCGCCTTCACCGTCTCCGCCTGGACCAGGTTGATCAGATCGATGACCGGCTCGTCCCTCCACGGCGCATCCGCGGTCGTCATCGCCGCCACCGACGTACCGATCACCTGGTTGACGTACGCCACCACCTTCGTGTGCTCATCCCCGAGCAACGACGTGATCCGCGGATCCTCCACCACCGTGTTCGAGTTCAGCACCGAGGCGCCGACCTTCTCGACGACCCAACGGCCCTTCTCCCATGCCAGGTCGAAGTCGAACAGTGTCAACCGCTGCCCCCACTTCAACGGCTCCGAGAGAACGACCCGCTTCCCCGTCTCCTTGTTCGTCACGAAGTACTCAGGAATCTCCGAGTGCGCGTGACCCACCAGAATCGCGTCGATCCCAGGTACCTGCTCCGCCACCAGACCCGCCGCATTCTCGACGTGCGGCAACTGATCCCCGTACGACGACGTCCCCGACGAACCCGAATGCGCGGAAACGATCACCACATCCGCACCCATGGAACGAAGCTTCGGCACCCACTTCGCCGCCTGCTCCTCAAGGCCCGGGAACACCATCTTCCCGCCCACGTTCGCCTTGTCCCAGATCGCGATACCAGGATTCGTCAACCCCAGAACAGCCACCCGCACATCACGACCGTGCGGTGTCCGCATCCGCTTGATCACATACGGGGCGAACGCCGGCCGCAACGTCTTCGCGTCCAGCGCGTTCGCACCCAGCAGCGGGAAATCACACTGCTCCTCGAACTTCCGCAACACCGGAATCCCGTAGTTGAACTCGTGATTCCCGAGCGCGGCGGCGTCGTAACCGATCTCGTTCATCGCCTGCGCCATCGGATGCACCGGACCACGCCTCGCCGTGATCGGGTCGATCTTCGCGTAGTAGTACGACAACTGGGTGCCCTGGATCGTGTCACCCGCATCGATCAGCAACGTGTTCCGGCGGCCCCGGTCCTCACGGATCTGATCCACCAACGTCGAGATCTTCGCCAGCCCGACATCGTTGTGCGCCTTGTCGTCGAACTCCTGGTCGGTGAAGTAGTCCCAGTTGAAGACATTGCCGTGCAGGTCCGTCGTCCCCATCACCGTGAACGAGTACCTCTTCGGCGGGCGCCCGTGACCGTGCCCCTTCGACTCCGAGGCCGCCGCAGGCCCCGCACCGACCCCTCCCGCCAGTGCCACACCCGCACCGGTGACAGCCGAACGGCCCAGAAACGTCCTACGGTTCAACGGCATCCTTGACTCCTCGTTCGCGCGAACAACGCGCGTAGATTCTGACCCGGCCACCCCCACCCGCAACACCCCGGACAGGTTTCGATCTGGTGACCGACAGCCCCCCGCACACCCACCCGAACGACCCGGCGCACGCTCATCGGAGCACCCCGACGCACAATTAAACAGTTAGCAACAACCCTTCACCCAAAGGCCGTTGAGCAGTCATGCGCAGACAAATACCTACCCGCAGGTAAGGTCTAGGCTCGAGCCATGCGCCGAGCGAAAATCGTTTGCACCCTGGGACCCGCGACCGACACATACGACCAGATCAAGGCACTCGTCGAAGCGGGAATGGACATCGCCCGCCTCAACCTCAGCCACGGAACCTACGCCGAACACGAAGAGCGCTACCACCGCGTGCGCAAGGCATCCGAGGAAACCGGCCGCAGCGTGGGAATCCTCGCCGACCTACAAGGCCCGAAGATCCGCCTCGGCCGCTTCGCCGAAGGCCCCGTACTCCTTGAACGCGGCGACGACTTCACCATCACCGTCGAACCCATGGAAGGCGACCGCACCACCTGCGGCACCACCTACGACGGCCTCGCCGCCGACGTCACCGCCGGCGAACGCATCCTCATCGACGACGGCCGCGTCACCCTCGAAGTCACCGAAGTCGACGGACCCCGCGTCCACACCACCGTCATCGAAGGCGGCATGGTCTCCGACCACAAGGGCCTCAACCTCCCCGGCGTCGCCGTCTCCGTCCCCGCACTCTCCGAGAAGGACATCGACGACCTCCGCTGGGCGCTGCGCATCGGTGCCGACGTCATCGCCCTCTCCTTCGTACGCACCGGACGCGACATCGACGACGTCCACCGCGTCATGGACGAGGAGGGCCGCCGCCTCCCCGTCATCGCCAAGGTCGAGAAGCCCCAGGCCGTCGACAACATCGACGACATCGTCGCCGCCTTCGACGGCATCATGGTCGCCCGAGGCGACCTCGGCGTCGAAATGCCCCTGGAGCAGGTCCCGATCGTCCAGAAGCGGGCCATCAAGCTCGCCAGGCGCAACGCCAAGCCGGTCATCGTCGCCACCCAGATGCTCGACTCGATGATCGACAACTCCCGCCCCACCCGCGCCGAGGCCTCCGACGTCGCCAACGCCGTCATCGACGGCACGGACGCGGTGATGCTCTCCGGCGAGACCAGCGTCGGCAAGTACCCCGTCGAGACGGTCCGCACGATGGCCCGCATCGTCGAGGCGGCCGAGGAGGACATCCTCGCCAAGGGCCTCCCGCCCCTCACCGACCGCAACAAGCCCCGCACCCAGGGCGGCGCGGTCGCCCGCGCGGCAGCCGAGATGGGCGACTTCCTCGGTGCGAAGTTCCTGGTGGCCTTCACCCAGAGCGGCGACACGGTCAAGCGCCTCTCCCGCTACCGCTCCCCGATCCCGCTCCTCGCCTTCACCCCGGACCAGGCCACCCGCGCACAGCTGAACCTGACGTGGGGGGTGGAGACGTTCCTCGGGCCGCACGTGGAGTCGACGGACGCGATGGTGGCGCAGGTGGACGAGGAACTGCTGCGGATCGGCCGCTGTCAGAGGGGCGACATCGTGGTCATCACGGCGGGCTCCCCGCCCGGGGTCGCCGGCTCCACGAACCTGGTACGGGTGCACCACATCGGCGAGGACGACAGCCCGGAGTGACGGTCGTCAGTACTTCGGCCCGACGTGAGCGTCCATGAGGGCTACGGACGCCCGTCGGGCTACGGAGATGTTGTACTCCTTGCCTGCGCGGGTGCAGTGCGTCCACTCGATGCCGAGCTTGTCCAGGGTGTCGGTGTAGAGCCGGCGGATGTCGTCGGAGACGTTGGTGAACCAGTACCGGGGGTACTCGTAGCGCTTGCGTTCCCCGCCGACGATCCTGGTGGTCCAGTTCATGTTCCGGCATCCGTCGGAGTGGATGAGCCCGCGGACGAATTCCCATGGGTGTGCGTCGATAATCTCCTGTTGCCAGACTTCGAGGACGATCGCGCGTTCGTGCTTCTTGCCAGGCCCGTGCTGAGGGAACATGCATGTCCAGTGCTTGCTAAAGGACTTCACCTCAACGCAGCCGCTTCTGTGACGCCGTGCAGTGCGTGGCATGGGCATCACTCTCCGCATCGTCGACTCCGCCTCATCGATCAGACCGGGCCAGGCTTCGCCGCAGAAGATCGACAGGTGATGCTGCTTAGGCTTGGAGATGATGTGGCCGTCGCCCAGGTAGAGCCCGAGAAGGTACGCATAGGCGATGCGATCGATGTCTCGGCCGGTACATACAGGGCAATCCGTGGGCTGCGTGCACTTCACGCCACGCTGTTTGCGGTCCTCGTGCAGCCACCAGCCGACCGTCCCGCGAGGCACGTTCAGCAGTTCTGCGGTTGCTCGATTGCTGACACCGCTTCGCAAGAGAGCGAGCGCTTCGTCACGTATCGACGGATTGTGCTGGTCCATGCGATGGAGTCTTGTGCTGCATTCGTCGGTATGCCCCCCCAATCGAAGGGACGTTCACCGGCAAGTGTGAAGATCAGCAAACCGGAGGCGAACCTAGGAATTGAAGGCAAAGTGCCCTGGGTGGGATTCGAACCCACGCTGTCGGTGGTTTGAGCACCGTGTCTCTTCCGCTGGACTACCAGGGCTGGGCTTAGGATCAAAGGTTAGCTGAGACCCGCTGTGACTCAAAGATACAGGAGCTAGGTAGGCTCAGGTAGCAGCACCTGCCTTGAAATGAGGAGCACCTTGACCACCCCCGAGTCGCCCCAGCCCGTAGACGCCGCCGACGACGACAAGTCGCACGTCCCGCCGCTGACGACCCGCGTCGTCATCGCCGAGGACGAGGCGCTCATCCGCCTCGACCTCAAAGAGATGCTGGAGGAAGAGGGCTACTCGGTCGTCGGCGAGGCCGGGGACGGGCAGCGGGCCGTCGAGCTGGCGCGGGAGCACCGGCCGGACCTGGTCATCCTTGACGTGAAGATGCCCGTACTGGACGGGATCTCCGCCGCTGAGAAGATCACGGAGGAGTCCATCGCCCCCGTGCTGATGCTCACCGCGTTCTCGCAGCGGGATCTGGTCGAGAGGGCCCGGGACGCCGGGGCCATGGCGTACCTGGTGAAGCCGTTCAGCAAGAGCGACGTGGTCCCGGCCATCGAGATGGCGGTGTCCCGGTTCGCGGAGCTGAAGGCCCTGGAGGACGAGATCGCGGATCTGTCGCAGCGGCTGGAGACCCGGAAGCTGGTGGACCGGGCGAAGAGCATTCTGCAGACGGATTACGGGCTCTCCGAGCCGGCGGCGTTCCGTTGGATCCAGAAGACGTCGATGGACCGCCGGATGTCGATGCAGCAGCTGGCGGAGGCGTTGATCGAGGACGCCGAGGAGAAGAAGAAGGCGGCCGAGTAGCCGGTGAGGACGTACGGGTAGGGCCCGCCCCGGATGGATCCGGGGCGGGCCCTACCCGTGGTGCGTGCGTGCTCAGTCCTCGCCGAGGTAGGCCTTGCGGACCGACTCGTCGTGGAGCAGGTCGGCGCCGGTGCCGGAGAGGACGACCTTGCCGACCTCCATGACGTGGCCCTGGTCCGCGAGGGAGAGGGCCGCTTGGGCGTTCTGCTCGACGAGCAGGATGGTGGTGCCGGACGCCTTGAGCTCGACGATGGTCTCCATGATCTTCTGCATCATGATCGGGGAGAGGCCCATGGAGGGTTCGTCGAGCATGAGCAGTTTGGGCTGGGACATGAGCGCGCGTCCCATGGCGAGCATCTGCTGTTCGCCTCCGGAGAGGGTTCCCGCGGCCTGTTTCCGGCGTTCCCCGAGGATGGGGAAGAGGTCGTAGGCGCGCTGGACGTCCTTCTCGATGCCTGCTTTGTCGGTGCGGAGGAAGGCGCCGAGCTGGAGGTTCTCCGTGATGGTGAGGCGGGGGAAGATGTGGCGGCCCTCGGGGGAGTGGGCGAGGCCCAGGGACACGATCTTGTGTGCGGGAATGCCGTTGAGGGGCTTCCCGTCGAAGATGATCCGGCCGCCGGAGGGCTTGAGGAGCCCGGAGAGGGTGCGCAGGGTGGTGGTCTTGCCGGCGCCGTTGGTGCCGATGAGGGTGACGACCTGGCCGGCTTCGACGCTGAAGGAGATTCCCTTGACGGCTTCGATCTTGCCGTAGGCGACCCTGAGGTCCTCGACCTCGAGCAGTGCGGTCACTGGTCTTCCCCTTCTGTGCTGCTGGTGGTGCTGGTGGTGCGCTCGGCCTTGTCGGGGGTGTCCGCCTCGAAGGGGGTGCCGAGGTAGGCGGCGACGACGCGTTCGTCGCTCTGGACGACGTCGGGTGTGCCTTCGACGAGTTTTTCGCCTTGGACGAGGCAGGCGACGCGGTCGCAGAGGTTGAAGATGAAGCGCATGTCGTGCTCGATGACGAGGACGGCGATGCCCATGTCGCGGATGGCGAAGATGAGTTCTTCGGTGACGCGGGTTTCCTGCGGGTTCATGCCGGCGGTGGGCTCGTCCAGGAGGAGGAGTCCGGGGTCGCTGGCGAGTGCGCGTGCGATTTCGAGCTTGCGCTGGTCTCCGTAGGGGAGGTTGCGCGCCAGGTGGTCGGCCTTGTCCTGGAGGCCGATGAACTCGAGGAGTTCCATGGCGCGGGCGTGGGAGGCGGCTTCTGCTTTTTTGAAGCCGGGTCCGCGCAGGAGGGCGGACCAGAGGCCTTCCTTGGTCCTGGTGTGGCGTCCGACGAGGACGTTCTCCAGGACGGTCATGTTGGCGAAGAGCCGGATGTTCTGGAAGGTGCGGGCGATGCCTGCCTGGGTGACGAGGTGGGGTTTGGGGGGCAGGACGGTGCCTTTGTAGCGGACCTTGCCCTCGGTGGGGACGTAGAGGCCGGTGAGGCAGTTGAAGAAGGTGGTTTTGCCGGCGCCGTTGGGGCCGATGAGGCCCACGATCTCGCCGGCGTTGACGGTGAGGTCGACGTCGCGTACGGCGGTGAGGCCGCCGAAGCGCATGGTGACGCCGCCGGCGTCCAGGACGGGGGTGGTCTCGTTGGTGGTGGTCGTCATGTCTTTCACGCCCCCGCCTTCACGGTGCCGACGCCGGAGTCGGGCAAGGTGCCCTCAGGTGTGTCGAGTTGACCGGTCTCGTGGTACTCGAGCTGGGCGCGTCGGTTGGCGATGAGGCCTTCGGGGCGGAAGCGCATGAGCAGGATGAGTGCGAGGCCGAAGCCGAGGAGCTGGTAGTCCTGGAGGAACTGCAGCTTCGCGGGGATCATGTAGAGGAGTGCGGCGCCGATGAGGGGTCCGCTGATGGTTCCCATGCCGCCGAGGATGACGGCGGCGAGGAGGAAGGCGGAGTTGGGGGGCACGGGTCCGGCGAAGACGTACATCTCGGGGACGACCGTGCTCTGGACGTGGGCCTGGACGGTGCCGGCGAGGCCGGCGAGGGTGGCGCCGAGGGCGAAGGCGATGAGTTTGACGCGGAAGCCGTTGATGCCCATGGCGGTGGCGGCGGTCTCGTCCTCGCGGATGGCGACCCAGGCGCGGCCGATGCGGGAGCTGCCTGCGCGGCTGAAGACGAGGACCACGAGGATCATCGCGAGGAGCATGAGCAGGTAGTAGTTGGCGTAGCCGCCGAGTTCGATGCCCAGGATCGTGTGGGATTCGCCGAAGTCGTATCCGAAGAAGACGAGGTCGGGGATGTTGGGTACGCCGTTGGGGCCGTTGGTGATCTGGGGTCCGGACACGCCGTCGAGGTTTCCGACGGTGATGCGGAAGATCTCGCCGAAGCCGAGGGTGACGATGGCGAGGTAGTCGCCGCGGAGGCGGAGTGTGGGTGCTCCGATGACGACGCCGAAGATGAGGGAGACGGCGGCTCCGGTGAGGACGGATGCCCAGAACGGGAACTGGACGTCGAAGGCGGATGCGGTGGTTCCTGAGACGAGTGCGGCGGTGTAGGCGCCGACGCCGAGGAAGGCGACGTATCCGAGGTCGAGGAGTCCGGCGAGGCCGACGACGATGTTCAGCCCGAGTGCGACGGTCGCGAAGATGAGGATGTTGACCGCGATGAGGGTGTACTGGTCGGTGCTCTGGGTGAAGGGGAAGGCGGCTGCGGCCACGAATGCGGCGGCCACGGCGATGGAGCGGTATGTGGTGGTGAGGCGGGAGAGGCGGGCCATGAGGCCCGCTTTGAAGAATGCGGCGACGGCGAAGCCCGCGGTGATCATGTAGCCGGTGAAGAGTTCGGCGTATTCGGTGTCGATGCCGTAGGTGACGACGAGGAGACCGGTGCCGAAGACGGCGACGATGATGAGGATCTCGGCCCAGGAGGGGAGTTCTTTGGGCCGGGCTGCCTTGCGGGTGTCGTCGGGGAGGAGGAAGGCGGTGAGCGGGATGGCGGAGGCCACCGCTGCGACGAATCCTCCGGGTTCGAGGTTGACGACGCCGCCGAGTTCGACGGCGATGGCGATGACGGTGAACCAGGTGGTGCCGAAGGCGCCGAGGGCCAGGAGGCGCAGGGCTTTGGTGGTGCCGGTGGGTGCGAGCCAGCGCAGGCCGCGGGTGTCGAGTGCGGCGAGTGTGTAGAGCAGGACGAGGGCGCCGGCGACGAGGGTGAGGACCTGGAGGCCGCCGGGGTAGCCGTAGACGGTGAGGTCGCCGGGGAATTCGTCGGTGTAGGTCCAGGACAGGAAGGTGCTGGCGATGGTGGCGATGCCGCCGAGGGCGGTGACCCGTCGCAGGGTGGTGGTCCGGGGGCCGTTGGTGGCCGGGGCGGTTGTGGTGGTGTCGGTTGTCATGGCTCTCACGCCCGATCCGCGACGCGCTCGCCGAGCAGGCCTTGTGGCCTGACGAGGAGGACGACGATGAGAAGTACGAATGCCCAGACGTTGGCCCAGGCGCCGCCGCCGAGCTGTTGCATGCCGGGTATTTCTTCGATGTAGGCGATGGAGAGGGCTTCGGCGAGGCCGAGGACGACTCCGCCGACCATGGCTCCGTAGATGTTGCCGATGCCGCCGAGTACGGCGGCGGTGAAGGCCTTGAGTCCGAGGATGAAGCCCATCTCGAAGTTGATCTGGCCCTTGTCGAGTCCGTAGGCGACGGAGGCGACGGCGGCGAACGCGGCGCCGATGGCGAAGGCCATGACGATGATGCGGTCGGTGTTGATGCCCATGAGCTTGGCTGTGTCGGGGTCCTGTGCGGTGGCCTGCATGGCGCGGCCGCTGCGGCTCTTGGCGACGAAGAGGCCGAGGGCGAGCATGCACAGGGGGGCGAGGACGAGGATGAAGGCGTCGGCGCGCTGGAGGTAGAGGTTGTCGAGGATCTTGAACGACTCGCCCTGGAACTCGGGGAAGCTGCGCGGCTTCTTGGCTTCGGGGTAGAAGCCCCAGACAAGCTGCTGGAGGACGATCGAGAGGCCGATCGCGGTGATGAGGGGTGCCAGTCGGGGGGCGCCTCGCAGGGGGCGGTAGGCGAAGCGTTCCGCGGCCGTGGCCACGGCGACGGAGGCGATGGCGCCGCCGACGATCATGAGGGGTATGACCACCATGAGCGAGGTTCCGCTGGGGAGTGCCAGGTAGGTGGTGAGGGCGCCGAAGCCCCCGATCATGAATATCTCGCCGTGGGCGAAATTGATGAGCTGGACGATGCCGTACACCATGGTGTACCCGATGGCTATGAGGCCATAGAGCGCGCCGAGTGCGAGACCGTTGGCCAGCTGTTGCGGCAGTTCGTTCACCGCAGTGCCTCCGATGAGCTTGTCGGATATGACACCGCGCGAGGGCGCTGTTTGCGCCCTCGCGCGGTCAGGAGCATGTGCTGTGGGTGTGCTGGGGTGGTCAGTCTTCGAACGTGGCGCTCTTGATGTCCTTCCAGGCGCCCTTCTGGACCTCGTAGACGGTGAGCTGCTTGTTGGTGGTGTCACCGAACTCGTCGAAGGAGACCTTGCCGGTCACGCCGTCGAAGGAGACCTTGGCCATGGCCTCGGTGACCTTGGCGCGGGCGTCCTCGGGGAGCTTGCCGTCGTTTTCGGCGACGACGGCCTTGACGGCCTGGATGATGGCCCATCCGGCGTCGTAGGAGTAGCCGCCGTAGGCCGCGAAGGGGTCCTTGTAGCCGCCGGCGTTGTAGTCGGCGATGAACTGCTTGGCGGTGGGGAGGGCTTCGACGGGGTAGCCGACGGAGGTGGCGAAGTCGCCGTCGTTGGCTTCACCGGAGGCGCTGATGAAGGCGGGGTCGTAGATGCCGTCGCCGCCCATGGTGGGGATCTTGGCGCCGGTCTTCTTGATCTGGTCGGAGAGGAGGCCGCCCTCGGGGTACTGGCCGCCGTAGTAGACGGAGTCGGCGCCGGAGCTCTTGACCTTGTCGGCGGTGCTGGAGAAGTCGGTCTCCTTGACGGTGACGTGGTCGGTGCCGACGACCTTGCCGCCGAGGCGCTTGAACTCGGCGGAGAAGATGGCTGCGAGGCCGGCGCCGTAGGTCTGCTTGTCGTCGACGACGTAGACCTTCTTCTTCTTGGCGTCGTTGTAGAGGTACTGGGCGGCGAACTTGCCCTGGACGACGTCGGTGGCGCAGGTGCGGAAGTAGGTCTTGAAGACGCGCTTGGAGTCGCCCTTGCCCCAGTTGTCGCCCTGGCTGAGGGCGGGGTTGGTGTTGGCGGGGGAGACCTGGGTGAGGCCGGCCTTCTCGAAGACGCCCTGCATGGACTGGGCGACGCCGGAGTTCAGGGGGCCGACGGCTCCGAGGACTTCCTTGTTGCCGACGAGTTTGGTGGCGTTGGCCTGTCCGGAGGCGGGGACGGCCTGGTCGTCGAGGGCTTCGATCTTGAACTCGATGCCGGGGACCTCGTTGTTCTTGTTCGCGGTCTTGGCCGCGAGGTCCACGGAGTTCTTGATGCCCTGGCCGAGCGCGGAGAGGGAGCCGGTGAGCGGGGCGTCGACACCGATGACGACGGTGGTCTTGGCGCCGCTGTCGCCGTCGCCGCTCTTGCTGTTGTCGTCGCGCGACCCGCAGGCGGTGAGGGTGAGTGCACCGGTGGTGAGCACGGTGGTGAGTATGAGCAAAGAACGGTGTCGCACGAAAGGTCCTTTCCCTGGCGCGGCCTCCTCTGCTGAGGTGCCGTGACGTGCGCCGGGCCGTACTGGTCGATACAGGGCCGTGCAGCAGAGGCGCCCGGCGGCGCGGTGACTGGCCGTGACTCTAAGGGCAGGTGAGGAGGTGCGGGATGGGTCCGCCGATGATGTGACTGTCTTGTTATGCCATGGGGAAGGCTTGGTGGTCGCTGTGTGGACATGTACGGCTTTTCGGTGGGTGCCGAAGTGACCGCATGCTGAGAACGTGCAGCTCTGCTAAGGGGCTTGGGGTGATCTTGGTACTGACGCGCGAATCGGGCACAAGGGACGTGGGAGGCGCCGGCCGGCGACGTGGGGTGCGGGGTGTGGGACGTTTTTCGTGTATTGCACACATGTTACGCAGTGTTACATCCGTGAGATGTGTTTGATGTGCCGCAGAGGTGGTGTGGCTGTTGAGATGGGTCATGGAACATGCGTGTGACGCAAGGGCGTTGACCGTACGTGTTCGACAACTCCTCGGAAATATCCCGGATATGGGTCTGCCCGGTCCGGAATGCGGTGTGCGTTCCGGACCGGGCAGCGGGGTCCTCGGGGCGGCGGGTGGTCAGCCGGCGGCGGGGCCGGTTGCGTCGCGGAGCAGGCAGGTGAGGCGGGCGGTGCAGACCCGCTTGTCCTGTTCGTCGGTGATGACGATCTCGTACGTGGCGGTGGAACGGCCGCGGTGGACGGGGGTGGCGACGCCCGTGACGAGACCGCTGCGGACGCCGCGGTGGTGGGTGCAGTTCAGGTCGACGCCGACGGCGACCTTGGTGGCGCCGCCGTGGAGCATGCTGCCGACGGAGCCGAGGGTTTCGGCGAGGACGGCCGAGGCGCCGCCGTGGAGCAGGCCGTAGGGCTGGGTGTTCCCCTCGACGGGCATGGTGCCGACGACGCGTTCGGCGGAGGCTTCGACGACGGTGACGCCCATGCGCTCACCGAGGTGTCCCGCGGAGAAGAGTGCGGGGAGGTCGACGCCGAGTGCCGCGTACTCGTCGATGATCTCCTGGGGGAACGTGGGTGCGGTGTGCTCGCCCATGGGGTCCGGCTCCGATCGTGTGCGGTCGTTGGTGGGTGCACTGTTCTTATCAGACGGCTGAGCGTGCGCTTAGGGCCTCTCGTCCGGGCGGGGAGCTCAGTTCGTCTCGAAACGGACGACGACCGACTTGCTGGCCGGGGTGTTGCTGGTGTCCGCGGTGGCGTCGAGGGGTACGAGCACGTTGGTCTCCGGGTAGTACGCGGCGGCGCAGCCGCGGGCGGTGGGGTAGTGGACGACGCGGAAGCCCGGTGCACGGCGTTCGACGCCGTCCTTCCATTCGCTGACGAGGTCGGTGTAGGCACCGTCGGCGAGGCCGAGGGCGTGGGCGTCGTCCGGGTTGACCATGACGATGCGGCGGCCGCCCTTGATGCCGCGGTAGCGGTCGTCGAGGCCGTAGATGGTGGTGTTGTACTGGTCGTGGGAGCGCAGGGTCTGCAGGAGCAGCCGGCCTTCGGGGAGTTCGGGGTATTCCACGGGCGCGGCGGTGAAGTTGGCCCTGCCCGTGGTGGTGGGGAACCGGCGTTCGTCGCGGGGGGCGTGGGGGAGGCTGAAGCCGCCGGGCCGCGTGACGCGGGTGTTGAAGTCCTCGAAGCCGGGGATGACGCGGGAGATGCGGTCGCGGATGGTGCCGTAGTCCTTCTCGAAGTCCTCCCAGGGGGTGGTGGAGGAGGGGCCGAGGGTGGCGCGGGCCAGGCGGGCGACGATCGCGGGTTCGGAGAGCAGGTGGGGGCTCGCGGGGGTGAGGTTGCCCCGTGAGGAGTGGACCAGGCCCATGGAGTCCTCGACGGTGACGAACTGTTTCCGGCCGGCCTGGACGTCCTTGTCGGTGCGGCCGAGCGTCGGCAGGATCAGGGCGCGGGTGCCGGTGACGGCGTGCGAGCGGTTGAGCTTGGTCGAGACGTGGACCGTGAGCCGGGCGCGGCGCATGGCCGCTTCGGTGACGGCGGTGTCGGGCGTGGCGCCGACGAAGTTGCCGCCCATGGCGAAGAAGACCTTGGCGTCGCCGTCGCGGAGTGCCTGGATGGCCCGTACGACGTCGTAGCCGTGGTGGCGTGGTGAGGTGATGCCGAATTCCTGGTCGAGGGCGTCGAGGAAGGCGGCGGAGGGCCGTTCGAAGATGCCCATGGTGCGGTCACCCTGGACGTTGGAGTGGCCGCGTACGGGGCAGACGCCGGAGCCGGGGCGGCCGATGTTGCCGCGCAGGAGGAGCAGGTTGACCACTTCGCGGATGGTCGGCACGGAGTGCTTGTGCTGGGTGAGGCCCATGGCCCAGCAGACGATGGTGCGTTCCGACGCGAGGATCATGGCGAGCGCCTGCTCGATGGCGTGGCGGTCGAGGCCGGTGGCGGCGAGCGTCTCGTCCCAGTCGGCGGCGTGGGCGGCCTGGGCGAATTCCTCGTAGCCGTGGGTGTGCTCGGCGATGAAGGCGGTGTCGACGGCACCGTCGGCCTCGATGATCATTTTGTTCAGGAGGCGGAAGAGAGCCTGGTCGCCGCCGATGCGGATCTGGAGGAAGAGATCGGTGAGGGCGGCGCCCTTGAGCATGCCGCGAGCGGTCTGGGGGTTCTTGAACCGTTCCAGGCCGGCCTCGGGCAGCGGGTTCACCGAGATGATCTTCGCTCCGGCGGCCTTGGCCTGTTCGAGGGCCGAGAGCATCCGGGGGTGGTTGGTGCCGGGATTCTGCCCGGCGACGATGATCAGGTCGGCCTGGTGGAGGTCTTCGAGGCTGACGCTGCCCTTGCCGATCCCGATGGTTTCGGTGAGGGCGGAGCCGGACGACTCGTGGCACATGTTGGAGCAGTCGGGCAGGTTGTTGGTGCCGAACTCGCGGGCGAAGAGCTGGAGGAGGAAAGCGGCCTCGTTGCTGGTGCGGCCGGAGGTGTAGAAGAGCGCCTCGTCGGGGGAGGAGAGCGCGGTCAGTTCCTCGGCGATGATCTCGAAGGCGCGGTCCCAGGTCACGGGCTCGTACCGGTCGGTGCCCTCGGGCAGATACACCGGTTGCGTGATGCGTCCCTGCTGGCCGAGCCAGTAGCCGCTGCGGGTGGCCAGGTCGGCGACGGGGTGGGCGGCGAAGAAGTCGGGGGTGACGCGGCGCAGGGTCGCTTCCTCGGCGACCGCCTTGGCGCCGTTCTCGCAGAATTCGGCGGTGTGGCGCTCGTCGCCCTCGGGCCACGCGCAGCCGGGGCAGTCGAAGCCGTCCTTCTGGTTGACCTTGAGGAGGGTCTGCGCGGTGCGTCGCACGCCCATCTGCTGCTGGGCGACGCGCAGGGTGTGGGCGACGGCCGGCAGTCCGGCGGCGGCGTGCTGGACCGCGTCGATCCGCGGCGCGTCCTGGACCGGGTCACCGGTCGGGGGCTTGGTGGCCATGGTGCTCCCCTTCGAGCCTTCGTGCGCCTTCACTTTGTTCAGATCCTGTCACGCGGGTCCGGTGTACCGTCCGGCGGGAAGCGGCGGGCCGGGAGGCGGGGCGGGGAGCGTGGTGACGGCGGGCCGGTGGTGTTCGAGCCGGAGTCGAGCGGCGGCCGGTCCGGATTGTCAGTGGTCCGTGGCAGGATCGGGGGCGTGGCTGAGACGGCATCGAAGAAGACGGCAGACAACCGACCGCGCCTGCTCCTGATGGACGGGCACTCCTTGGCGTACCGGGCGTTCTTCGCCCTGCCGGCGGAGAATTTCACGACGGCGACGGGGCAGCCGACGAATGCCGTGTACGGCTTCATGTCGATGCTGGCGAACACGCTGCGTGACGAGGCGCCCACGCATTTCGCGGTCGCGTTCGACGTGTCCCGTAAGACGTGGCGTGCGCAGGAGTTCCCGGAGTACAAGGCGAACCGCTCCAAGACCCCCGACGAGTTCAAGGGCCAGGTCGAGCTGATCGGTGAGCTTCTGGACGCGATGCACGCGGACCGGTTCGCGGTGGACGGGTTCGAGGCGGACGACGTCATCGCGACGCTGGCCACGCAGGCCGAGGCGGCGGGCTTCGAGGTGCTGATCGTCACGGGGGACCGGGATTCGTTCCAGCTGATCACGGACAACGTGACCGTGCTGTACCCGACGAAGGGCGTCTCGGAGCTGACGCGCTTCACTCCGGAGAAGGTCCAGGAGAAGTACGGGCTCACGCCGGGCCAGTATCCGGACTTCGCGGCGCTGCGCGGTGACCCGTCGGACAACCTCCCGGGTATCCCTGGTGTGGGGGAGAAGACGGCGGCGAAGTGGATCAATCAGTTCGGTTCCTTCGCGGAGCTGGTCGAGCGGGCCGACGAGGTCAAGGGCAAGGCCGGGCAGAATTTCCGGGACCACCTGGACGCGGTGAAGATGAACCGCGTGCTGACCGAGATGGTCCGTGACGTGGAGCTGCCGAAGGTCCCGGCGGAGCTGGAGCGCGCTCCGTACGACCGCACGGCGGTCACTGGGGTGCTGGACATCCTGGAGATCCGTAACCCGAGCCTGCGCGAGCGTCTGCTCGCCGTCGACCCGGGTGCGCAGGAGGCCGGTCCGCCGGAGCCGGCAGCCGGCATCGAGCTGGACGGCGCGGTGCTGGGGCGGGGCGAGGTCGCCCCGTGGCTGGAGGCCCACGGCGGGCAGCCGCTCGGCCTGATGAGCGTCGACACCTGGGCGCTGGGTTCCGGTTCTGTCACCGAGATCGCGCTCGCCGCAGCGGACGGGGCCGCGGCCTGGCTGGATCCGGCCGAGCTCGACGAGGCCGACGAGCAGGCGTTCGCCGCCTGGCTCGCGGACGCCGGCCGGCCCAAGGTCCTGCACAACGCCAAGAACGCCCTGCGGGTCTTCCCCGAGCAGGGCTGGCGGCTCGACGGAATCACCATGGACACCGCGCTCGCCGCCTACCTCGTCAAGCCGGGCCGCCGTTCCTTCGCCCTGGACGCCCTGGCCGTCGAGTATCTCGGCCGTGAGCTGGCTCCGGCCGCCTCGTCCGACGGGCAGCTGGCCTTCGGCGCCGACGACCGCGCGGAGGCCGACGCCCTGATGGCGCAGGCCCGTGCGGTGCTGGACCTCGGCGACGCGTTCACGACGCGCCTGAAGGAGGTCGGTGCCACCGAGCTGCTGCACGACATGGAGCTGCCCACCTCGATCATGCTGGCCCGTCTGGAGCGGCACGGCATCGCCGCCGACCGGGCGCATCTGGAAGGCATGGAGCAGCAGTTCGCCGGAGCGGTGCAGCAGGCGGTGAAGGAGGCGCACGCCGCGGTGGGCCGCGAGTTCAACCTCGGTTCGCCCAAGCAGCTCCAGGAAGTGCTGTTCGGCGAGCTGGCCCTGCCGAAGACGAAGAAGACCAAGACGGGTTACACCACGGACGCGGACGCGCTGGCCTGGCTGGCCGCGCAGACCGAGCACGAACTGCCGGTCATCATGCTGCGCCACCGGGAGCAGGCGAAGCTGCGGGTCACGGTCGAGGGTCTGATCAAGACCATCGGTGCGGACGGCCGTATCCACACCACCTTCAACCAGACGGTCGCGGCGACCGGCCGGCTCTCCTCCACCGACCCCAACCTGCAGAACATCCCCGTCCGCACGGACGAGGGACGGGCGATCCGCAGGGGCTTCGTCGTCGGTGAGGGCTTCGAGACGCTGATGACGGCCGACTACAGTCAGATCGAGCTGCGGGTGATGGCCCACCTCTCCGAGGACGCCGGTCTGATCGAGGCGTTCACCTCGGGGGAGGACCTGCACACGACGGTCGCCTCGCAGGTGTTCGGTGTCGAGAAGTCGGCGGTCGACGCGGAGATGCGCCGGAAGATCAAGGCCATGTCGTACGGGCTGGCCTACGGGCTCTCCGCGTTCGGTCTCTCCCAGCAGCTGAACATCGAGGCGGGCGAGGCACGCGGCCTGATGGACACCTACTTCCTGCGGTTCGGCGGGGTGCGTGACTACCTGCACCGGGTCGTGGAGGAGGCCAGGTCCACCGGGTACACCGAGACGATCCTCGGCCGCCGCCGTTACCTCCCGGACCTCAACAGCGACAACCGCCAGCGACGCGAGGCCGCCGAGCGGATGGCGCTCAACGCGCCGATCCAGGGGACGGCCGCCGACATCGTGAAGGTCGCGATGCTCAAGGTGGACCGGGCGCTGACGGAGGCGGAGCTGACGTCACGGATGCTGCTCCAGGTCCATGACGAAATCGTCCTGGAGATCGCGAAGGGCGAGCGTGAGCAGGTCGAGGAGATCCTGCGCCGTGAGATGTCCACGGCGGTCGAGCTCCGTGCGCCGCTGGACGTCTCGGTCGGTGTCGGCACGGACTGGGAGACGGCCGCGCACTGAGTTCCCGTTTCCTCGGGAGCGGTGCTCAGCCGACGTCCTGGCCTGCCGGTCGGCTCCGTGCGGTGTCCGCACGGAGCCCGTCCGGCGGCCGGGGCCCGGACGGCTTCCGCAGCAGTCGCGTCCACGCCCCGTAGAGCACCAGGCCGGTCGCCAGGCCCGCCCCGGCTCCGAAGCACGCGGTCGGGATGACGCCGAGGGGCGTGCCGACATGCCCGAAGTGGGCGTACCAGCGGACACACCGGTGGAGGGCGCCCAGCAGGACGCACAGCACGAGGAACGCCCCGGCCCACCGGCGTTCGGCACGGCTCAGCGCCGGCACGGACTCCGGCGCCGGAACCGGCCCGGTGAGCCGCAGCGCCGTGTACGTGAACCACGCCAAAAGCATCAGAGCCACGGCCGAACTGCCGTACTGGACGACCTGGAACACCGGGCGTCCGCCGACGCTCCGGTCGAGGAGGGGGAGCAGCTCCACGCCCCACCGGTCGTGATGAGTGAAGGCGTCCCACACGACGTGGGTGCCGGAGCCGATGACGGCGGACACGACGAACCACAACGCCTCGGACAGTGACGGGGCGCCGGGCTTCCGGGGCGTTCCCCGTACGAAGGTGTGCACGCGCCCCCGCGCCGTCCCGGGCAGCAACGCGACGAGCGGTTCGCGCAGCATCAGCCACAGTGCCACCATGGCGCCGGTGATGAGGACATCCACGGTGAACACCCCCCACACGGCATGTGTCACCGAGCCGAATTCCATGGCCCCGGGGACGGCCGTGTCCGCGTAGTAGGTCATATCGGGCGCGAACGACCCGGCCACGAGTGCGGAGGCCACGAGAGGCCCACGGCCGGTGCCGTTCCTCCGGATCGCTGGGAGCACCGCTGCGGCATGGCTGAGGGTGAAGGGCATGGCGGAAGTATGTGTGAGTTCGCGTCACCGCCTTGAACCTCCGGGTGACTTGACGGCAGGGAAGCTGAGAAATCGGTAAGAACCGGTCGTGAGCCAGTGTTCGGGCAGCGGGAGTTGTCGTAGGGTCGCCTGAGTCCTCGCGCGGGGAGCGCGGGCAGCCGTCGACGGGGAGGGACCGACACGTATGGCAGCGCAATTCGGCCGCAGACTACGCAGGGGGGCCACCACCACCGCGGTGGCGGCGGCTGCCGTGGCGGCCCTCTCCGCCTCCCAGGCTCCTGCGGCACCGCACACCGATGGTGCCGCGGGGGACCAGTCGGCGGCCGGTGCGACACCACCCGGCGACAGCGCGGCCACCGGCAACTCGCCGTACCACACGGATCTTCCGCCGCTCACCACGCCCGACAAGCCCGGTGCGTCGGTGAACCTGCCGGTGACCGGCAGCGCGGAGGCGGGCATACCCGCCTCGGTCCTGGCCGCCTACAAGAAGGCCGAGCAGGAGCTCGCGAGCACCGACGCCGCGTGCCGTCTGCCGTGGCAGCTCCTCGCAGCGATCGGCAAGGTCGAGTCCGGCCAGGCCCGAGGTGGCAAGGTCGACGCGAACGGCACCACCCTCTCCCCGATCCTCGGCCCCGCGCTCAACGGCCAGGGCTTCGCCCTCATCAAGGACACCGACGGTGGGGCGTACGACGGGGACTCGACCCACGACCGTGCGGTCGGCCCGATGCAGTTCATCCCGTCCACCTGGGCCACCTGGGGCCAGGACGGCAACGGCGACGGACGCAAGGACCCCAACAACATCTACGACGCGGCGCTGGCCGCGGGGCGTTACCTCTGCGCCGGCCCCCGTGACCTCACGCTGGCCACGGACCTGGACCGGGCGGTGCTGAGCTACAACCACTCGACGGAGTACCTGCGCACGGTGCGCTCCTGGTTCGACTACTACAAGCGCGGCACCCACGAGGTCCCGGACGGCACGGGCGTCCTCCCGGCGGACTCGGGCGACAGCGGCACCACCTCCCCGTCCCCCACACCGGCGCCGACGCCCCCTGTCTCGTCCAGCCCCCCGAGCGCCGGTACGACCCCGAGCCCCGGCCCGGAGGCGACGAAGCCCGGCGGTGGCAGCACGCCGAGCCCCGACCCCACGCCTCCCCCCACGACGAAGCCGCCGACCACCCCGCCGACGATCCCGCCCACCACGCCGCCCGCCACCTTCGGCAGCCTGGAGAACGCGGGCACCGGCACCCTGACCGCCACAGCCGGCGAGGCGTTCGCCGAGCGCGTCAAGGTCCGGGCGCGGAACACGCTCGGCGCCCCGCTCGCCAAGGCCTCGGTCACCTTCGCCGTCGTCGGTGACACGGACGCCCGTTTCGCCGGCGGTAAGCGCATCGTGACCCTGACCACCGGGTCCGACGGGACGGTCACCGCCCCCGCGCTGACGGCAGGCGAGCGGACGGGCGCCTTCAAGGTGACGGCCGTCGCCGGCACCACCAAGCCGCGGACCCTCACCTACACCGCGAACGTCACCGCCCGGGTCGCGGACACCATCGTCCGGACCGATGACAAGGCGCTGACGGCCGCCCCGGGCGCCGAGTTCGCCGAGCGGGTCGGGGTCAGGACGGCGTACAAGGGCGTGGGGGTGGCGGACACCGCCGTCACCGCCACGATGATCACCGATGCGGAGACCCCGGCCGCGAACGACAAGGGCCCGTACTTCGAGGGCGCGAACGGCGAGCCCGTCCGCACCCTGGACCTGACGACCGGCGCCGACGGGCTCCTGGTGCTCCCGGCGATCCGCGCCGACGACACGGCGGGCACCTACCGGCTGCGGCTCACCACCGCGAGCGGCGCCACGCTGACCGTCGAGCTGAAGGTCGTCGAGGCTCCTGCGGCCTGACCCGTACGGATCAGGGGCGGTCCGGCTCAAGGGCCGGGCCGCCCCTGACCGTCAGCTCCGTCGCAGCCGTGCGGAGGTGAAGCGGGTCGCCGCCGTCGTCGCCGGGTCCTCGGGCCACGGGTGCTTGGGGTAGCGGCCGCGCAGTTCCGCCCGGACATCCCTGTACCCCTCCCGCCAGAACGACGCCAGGTCCGCCGTCACCGCCGCCGGGCGTCCGGCGGGGGACAGCAGGTGGACCAGGACGGGAACCCCGGCCAGCCTGGGCGTCTCGCTCAGCCCGAAGAGCTCCTGGAGCTTCACCGCGAGCACCGGCTGCTCGCCGCCGTACTCCACCCGGATCCTGGACCCGCTCGGCACCTCGATCCGCTCCGGCGCGAGCTCGTCCAGCCGGGCGGCTTCGCCCGTCGTCCAGGGCAGCAGCCGCCGCAGCGCCTGCCCCGCGTCGATCCGCGCCAGGTCCGAACGCCGCGCGGCCCGCGAGAGCTCGGGCTCGAGCCATACGCCGGCCCGCTCCAGCAGCGCGTCGTCCGACACGTCGGGCCACGGCGACCCCAGCACCCGGTGCAGGAACGCGAGCCGCAGCCGCAGCTGCTCGCTGTCCCGGTTCCACCGCAGCAGCCCCGGACCCTCGCGGAGCAGTCCTTCCAGCAGCGCTCCGCGCACCAGTTCCGGGGCCGGCCGGCGCAGCGCGCGCACCGAGAGTTCGACGGCCCCGAGACGTTCCACGGAACGCGCCACCACGTCGCCGTCCGCCCAGCGGACCTCCTCGCCGGAGAACCGCAGGTGTCCGGCGGCCAGCCGGGCCGTGCCCTCGTCGACGACGGCCGCGAGCCGCACCCGGGCGGAGGCGGCATGGGAGGGCCGGTCGGCGACCGCGACGGCGATCCAGGGGGCGCTGCGCAGCCGGGAGCCGTCCCGCAGCTCCGCGCCGGTGCCCGACACCATGAGGAACGCCCCCTCGCCCCGGGCCCGCGCCACCCGCTCCGGGAATGCCAGTGCCGCCACCAGCCCCACGGCGGCGTCGTCCGTGCCCCCACCGGCGTCCGGTGACGAGCCGGGGGGCTGTGAGGAGCCGAGGGACTGCGAGAGCCTCCGCACCTCCTGACGCCAGCGCGCCGCGTAACCGTCCCCGCCCCGGCGGGCCGTACGCAGGGCGTGTGCCAGGTCGTCGCCGTACTCCCGTGGCGGTTCCTCGCTGAGCAGCGCGACCACCTCCGCGGCGCGGCGCCCGCCGACCTCGCCCGCGCCGTCCAGGAGGGCACGGGCCAGCCGGGGGTGCAGGCCGAGCCGGGACATCCGTACGCCCCGGCTCGTCGCGCGTCCTCCGGCGTCGACCGCGCCGACCGCCGTCAGCACCTCCCGTGCCGCGCCCATGGCGCCGGCGGGCGGCGGATCCAGGAGCGCGAGCCCGGAGGCGTCCGGTTCCCCCCAGCACGCCGCCTGCAGCGCGAACGCCGCGAGGTCGGCCACCTTGATCTCGGGGGAGGGGAACGCGGCGAGGCGCCCGTCCTCGGCCTGCTCCCAGCAGCGGTACACCGCGCCCGGAGCCTCACGCCCCGCACGGCCCGCACGCTGCCGGCCCGCGGCCCGGGACGCCCGTACGGTCGTCAGGGCGCCCAGCCCGCGCGCGTGGTCGGTGCGCGGTTCCCTGGCGAGGCCCGAATCCACGACGACCCGCACCCCGGGCACCGTCAGCGACGACTCCGCCACGGATGTCGCCAGCACCACCCGGCGCCCGCCGGACGGCCCGGCCAGCACCGCGTCCTGCACGGCCGCCGGGGCGCGCCCGTGCACCTGGAGCACCTCGGCGTCGACACCCGCGAGCTGTCCGGCCACCCGGCCGATCTCCCCGACACCCGGCAGGAAGCACAGGACGTCACCGTCCCGCTCGGCGAGCGCCCGCCGCACCACCGCGGCCACGTGTGTCAGCAGGACCGGGTCCACCAGCATTCCGTGCGGCGGCCGTACGGGCCGGGCGGGCGGCGCCCACACCACCTCGACCGGATGGGACACGCCCTGCGCCTCCACCACGGGAGCCTCGCCCAGCAGCCGGGCCCAGCCCGCGGCGTCCGTGGTCGCCGACGCCGCCACCAGACGCAGATCGGGCCTGATCGTCGCCCGAACGTCGAGGAGGAATGCGGCCGCCGTGTCGGCGTCCAGATGGCGTTCGTGGCACTCGTCGATGATCACCACATCGACCCCGGTCAGCTCCTGGTCGCGCTGCAGCCGCTGCAGCAGCACGCCTGTGGTCACGACCTCCACCACGGTCTCCGGTCCCACGGCCCGTTCGCCGCGTACCGTGAACCCGACCCGCCCGCCGGTCCGCTCGCCGAGCAGCCAGGCCATGCGCCGGGCGGCGGCCCTGGCGGCGATCCGGCGGGGCTCGGCGACGAGTACGCGGCGCGCCGGGCCGCCGCCGGTCAGCCCGGCGAGCACCAGGGGCACGAGGGTCGTCTTGCCGGTCCCGGGAGGCGCGCAGAGCACCGCGGCCCCCCGCTCGTCGAGCGCCCGCTCCAGGGCGGGCACCGCGGTGCGTACGGGCAACTGGTCCAGGGCGTCGGTACGGATCACGCTCCCAGTGTCGTACGTCGGTCCCTCATGCCGGCCGGTGGTCCCGGTCCCTCACGACGACCGGTGGTCCCGCTCGCAGACGAAGATCGCGGTGCCGGGGATCAGGTTGCCGCGCAGCGGGGACCAGCCGCCCCACTCCTGGTCGTTCCAGGCCGGCCACTCCGGCTCCACGAGATCGACCAGCCGGAAGCCGCCCGCGACCACGTCCCGTACCCGGTCACCCAGCGTCCTGTGGTGTTCCACGTACACCGCTTCGCCGTGCTCGTCCTGCTCCACGTACGGCACACGGTCGAAGTAGGAGGCGGCGACGGAGAGGCCTTCCGGCCCCGGTTCGTCGGGGAACGCCCAGCGGACCGGGTGGGTCACCGAGAAGACCCAGCGGCCCCCGGGCCGCAGCACCCGGTGCACCTCGCGGAACACCTGGACGGGGTCGGCGACGAACGGCACCGCGCCGTAGGCGGAGCAGGCGAGGTCGAAGGAGCCGTCCCGGAAGGGGAGCCGCCCGGCGTCCGCCTCCACCAGGGGGACGTCACCGCCGATGCGCAGAGCGTGCTGGAGCTGGCGGTGGGAGAGGTCCAGGGCCACCGGGCGGGCGCCACGGGCGGCCAGCCAGCGTGAGCACTGGGCGGCGCCGGCCCCGATCTCCAGGACGTGCAGCCCTTTCAGGTCCGCGGCCGGGCCGAGCAGGGCGGCCTCGGCCTCGTCCAGCCCTTCCGGGCCCCAGACGAAGCGGTCGTCCCCGAGGAAGGCCCCGTGGTCGCTCTGGTACGCGTCGGCGTTCCGGTCCCACCAGCCGCGGCTCGCCCGGCTGCTCTCCGTCTCGTCGGCTTCGCGCCGGGTCGCTTCGGGTTCGGACTCGGAGTCGTGGATCTCTTGGCTCATCGTGCCTGTCGTTGTAGTTTGCCTTCACCCGCCTCGCGCGGGTGCCTCCACGGGCCGTACGGGTGAGTGCGGCCCGTGTGTGCGCGACACACCGATGTGGCCGATGTGGCCTCGGCGGACGTGAGTTGTGCCGGGATTGGGCTGTTGTGCCCAGGGTGTGCGCCTTCGCGCATTGACCCTGTCCGGCTGCCCACGTATGCTACAAGTTGCGCCGCGAGCCTGCGCGCTTCAGACCTAGCAGGCCGCGCTCGCGTCTGTTGCATGTCCCCTCGGTTGTCGAGGCGCCTTCCGGTTAACGGATCGGTGCTTTCCAAGCTGTCCGGCTTCTGCAGAGGCGATACGGGCTTACGGCGTAGCAGTACCTACGACTCACTGTCCGTACCGGAGCCCTTTCCCACATGACGAGCAGCACCGAGACCACCGCCACCACTCCGCAGGTTGCGGTCAACGACATCGGCGACGCGGACGCGTTCCTCGCGGCGATCGACGAGACGATCAAGTACTTCAACGACGGCGACATCGTTGACGGTGTCATCGTCAAGGTTGACCGGGACGAGGTTCTCCTCGACATCGGTTACAAGACCGAAGGCGTCATCCCGAGCCGCGAGCTCTCGATCAAGCACGACGTCGACCCGAACGAGGTCGTCAAGGTCGGCGACGAGATCGAGGCCCTGGTTCTCCAGAAGGAGGACAAGGAAGGCCGCCTGATCCTCTCGAAGAAGCGCGCTCAGTACGAGCGTGCCTGGGGCACCATCGAGAAGATCAAGGAAGAAGACGGCATCGTCACCGGTACCGTCATCGAGGTCGTCAAGGGTGGTCTCATCCTCGACATCGGCCTCCGTGGCTTCCTCCCGGCGTCGCTCGTCGAGATGCGTCGTGTCCGCGACCTCCAGCCCTACGTGGGCAAGGAGCTCGAGGCCAAGATCATCGAGCTGGACAAGAACCGCAACAACGTGGTCCTGTCCCGCCGTGCCTGGCTCGAGCAGACGCAGTCCGAGGTTCGCCAGACGTTCCTCACGACCCTGCAGAAGGGTCAGGTCCGCTCCGGCGTCGTCTCCTCCATCGTCAACTTCGGTGCCTTCGTGGACCTGGGTGGCGTCGACGGTCTCGTGCACGTCTCCGAGCTGTCCTGGAAGCACATCGACCACCCCTCCGAGGTTGTCGAGGTCGGCCAGGAAGTCACCGTCGAGGTCCTCGACGTCGACATGGACCGCGAGCGCGTCTCGCTGTCCCTCAAGGCGACGCAGGAAGACCCGTGGCAGCAGTTCGCCCGTACGCACCAGATCGGGCAGGTCGTTCCCGGTAAGGTCACCAAGCTCGTTCCGTTCGGTGCGTTCGTGCGCGTCGACGAGGGCATCGAGGGTCTGGTCCACATCTCCGAGCTGGCCGAGCGCCACGTGGAGATCCCGGAGCAGGTCGTCCAGGTCAACGACGAGATCTTCGTCAAGGTCATCGACATCGACCTCGAGCGCCGCCGCATCAGCCTCTCGCTGAAGCAGGCCAACGAGGCCTTCGGTGGCGACCCGGCCTCGGTCGAGTTCGACCCGACGCTGTACGGCATGGCCGCGTCGTACGACGACCAGGGCAACTACATCTACCCCGAGGGCTTCGACCCCGAGACCAACGACTGGCTTGAGGGCTTCGAGTCGCAGCGCGAGGTCTGGGAGACGCAGTACGCCGAGGCGCAGCAGCGCTTCGAGCAGCACCAGGCCCAGGTCATCAAGTCCCGCGAGGCCGACGAGGCTGCCGCTGCCGAGGGCGCTGCCGCCCCGGCCGGCGCTGCCCCGGCTGCCTCCGGCGGCAGCGGTGGTGGCGGCGGCGGCTCGTACTCCTCGGAGTCCGCGGACAACTCCGGCGCCCTGGCGTCGGACGAGGCCCTGGCTGCCCTGCGCGAGAAGCTGGCCGGCGGCCAGAGCTGACGCTCTGACCCCAGTCGCTCATCGGCTGCAGTAGTCGTAGAGCTGTAGGTGAGGCCCGTCCCCTTCGAGGGGCGGGCCTTACTCGTGTCCGGACGCGGGTCGCCCCCGTGACGCGAAGCGCGGTGGACAGGCATGTCAAGGGCGGCGCCGCCGTGCGGCCAGGGGCGCCGTACAGAAGAAACGTGCGTGATACACGCGTAACTGACGGTGTGTAACACGCGCTTGCCAGGATCGGCGTATCGCCGCAGTCACAAGGAAGCCAGGCCGTTCACCGGCGTCAGGCCCTGGACGTGGAGGCTTTCCTGCACTCCCTGTCCGGCGAGCCCGACGCCCCCGCCTTCGTGCTGCTCAACAGCCTTGCCGGGCATGTGTACTTCGCGGGCGGCCGCCTCGGCTGCCGGGCCCTCGCCTGACCCGGGCGAAAGCACGCGAGCGGAAGGACCCGAGCGAAACACGCGGGCGAAAGCGCGCGGGCGGGAATGCCGTGGCCCGGCGGGATGTTCTTGTCCAGGAACACGAGGAGGAGCGGTAACCGTGCCTGATCCGCAGAGTTTGTACGAATGGGAGCCGAAGGGCCTGGCCGTCGTCGACATGGCGTTGGCTCAGGAGTCGGCCGGCCTGGTCATGCTCTACCACTTCGACGGGTACATCGACGCGGGTGAGACCGGCGAGCAGATCGTCGACGGCCTGATCGAGACGCTGCCGCACCAGACCGTTGCCCGCTTCGACCACGACCGGCTCGTCGACTACCGGGCGCGCCGCCCGCTGCTGACCTTCAGGCGCGACCGGTACACGGCGTTCGAGGCGCCCACCTTGGAGGTGAAGGTCGTCCAGGATGCCACGGGCGCTCCGTTCCTCCTCCTCTCCGGCCCGGAGCCCGACGTCGAGTGGGAACGGTTCGCCGCGGCCGTGGAACAGATCGTGGAGAGGCTCGGTGTCCGCCTCGCGGTCAGCTTCCACGGCATCCCGATGGGCGTCCCGCACACCCGCCCGGTCGGCCTCACCCCGCACGGCAACCGCACCGACCTGATGCCAGGACACCGCAGCCCCTTCGACGAGGCGCAGGTGCCCGGTTCCGCCGAGGCGCTCGTGGAGTACCGGCTGATGGAGGCCGGGCACGACGTCCTCGGTGTGGCCGCCCATGTGCCGCACTACGTCGCCAGGTCGTCCTACCCTGACGCCGCGCTCACCGCCCTGGAGGCGATCACCGCGGCGACGGGACTGGTCCTTCCCAGCGTCGCGCACACCCTGCGCACCGAGGCGCACCGCACCCAGACGGAGATCGACCGGCAGGTCGGCCAGGGTGACGAGGAGCTGGTGTCGCTCGTCGAGGGGCTGGAGCACCAGTACGACGCGGTCGCGGGGTCCGAGACCCGGGGCAACCTGGTCGCGGAGCCGGTCGATCTGCCCTCGGCGGACGAGATCGGCCTCGAATTCGAACGCTTTCTCGCGGAGCGTGAGGGGGATTCCTGAAGGGACCTCCGGCCGTCACCCGGCCGGAGGCTAGGCTCGGCGCATGCTGAAAGTGGGCCTGACCGGCGGGATCGGCGCCGGCAAGAGCGAAGTGTCACGGCTGCTCGCACGCTACGGAGCCGTGCTGATCGACGCGGACCGGATCGCCCGTGAGGTCGTCGAGCCGGGCACCCCCGGGCTCACGGCCGTCGTCGAGGCGTTCGGTCCCGGAATCCTCTCCCCGGACGGCTCGCTGGACCGGCCGGCGCTCGGCTCGATCGTCTTCGCCGACCCCGAACGCCTGGCCACGCTCAACGCCATCGTCCACCCGCTCGTCAGGACGCGGTCCGCCGAGCTGGAGCGGGCCGCCGGGCCGGGCGCGGTGGTCGTCCACGACGTGCCGCTGCTCACGGAGAACGGCCTCGGCCCGCTGTACGACCTGGTGGTGGTCGTCGACGCGCAGCCCGGTACGCAGCTCGACCGTCTCCTCCGGCTCCGCGGCATGACGGAGTCCGACGCCCGCGCCCGGATGGCGGCGCAGGCCACGCGCGAGGAGCGACTGGCCGTCGCCGATATCGTCGTCGACAACGACGGACCGCTGGAGGACCTGGAACCCCAGGTCCGCCGGGTCTGGTCGGAGCTCACCGCGCGGACCGCCACCGGCTGACCCGGTGCCCGGACGGAATACGGGTGCCCGGCCGGATGTTGCAGAGCGGAAGGTGAAGGGAAGGATACGACCGTGCCCGAGAGGAACCCGGAAACGCACGTCATCGATTTCCGCGCGGCCGAGCAGCTGCTCGCCGCACGGGACCCGCGGGGTGCGGTCAAGCTGCTCGACTCGGTGATAGCCGCCCACCCGGAGAACACGGCGGCCCGGCTGCTGCGCGCCCGGGCCTTCTTCGCCGCCGCGCAACTGCGCCCGGCCGAGCTGGAATTCGAGCTGGTCCTGGAGCGTGAGCCGGACAACGCCTTCGCCCACTTCGCCTTGGCCCGCACCTTCCAGCGGGCCGGCCGGTCCGAACAGGCCACCCGCCACTTCCGGCTGGCCGCCGCGCTCGACCCGAACCCCGAGTACCTTCAGGCCGCCCGCTTCGACGACCGGCCCTGACGGCGTGCGGCGGCTGCTGCCCGCTCCGGCGGCACTCAGCGGCCGTAGCGGCCGCGCCCGCCCCGGTCGGGTTCGTACGGCGGGATGTCCCGGCCGGGCTGATAGTGGGGCCCCTGCCGCAGCCTGTGGACGACGACGCACAGGTCGGTGACCGCGACCACCAGCAGCAGGCCGCAGGCCGTAGCCCACCCCGCGCGTCCGGTCGCCACGAAGGCCACCAGGCCGAGCAGGGCCCAGAGAATGCCCCACAGACTCAGCCAGAGTCGCATCCGCAGAGGGCTGCGCGCGGTGGACGGTTCACTTCCGGTACGCATCACCATCGCCTCGTGTCCAGCATGACCCCGCGGCGCGGCGTGAGGAAACCGGGGCGGACGTCAGGTGACAACGACTTCACGGGCGCGGTCCGCGACGGCCTGCCCGGCGCTCGGCGCGCACCACCGCAAGCAGCGCTGAAGCGCGGCTGCTCGCGGGCGTTGCCGCCCTCGCGCTCGTCGGACTGCTGGCAGGCGCGTCCGTCGTCCAGCTGACGCTGCTCGACCCTCCGAACGCCGTCATGCCCGCCCTGCTCATCGTCCTGGTCGTCCTCGTGGCCCGGGACTGGCGGGAGCGAACCGCACAGCTGTCCGCGCTGCTCCGCGGGCGCGGAAGCGCATCCCGCGCCGGTCAGTGAACGAAGCTGTAGCTGCGCCAGGGCAGGGCGCGCGGGGAGTTGGTGTCGGAGAACGTGGTGGCCACGTAGGCCGTCCCGCGGCCGGAGCAGTCGCGGGTGGTGTAAAGGATCATGTCGACCAGAGTCCGGTTGTCGACCTTGTCGGCACCGGGGGGCTCCAGCATGTGGCAGCCCTTCACCGAAGGGCTGTGCACGGTGACGACCTTGTCCTGTCCGGTGTGGTAGGAGACCGGCCCCACCGCCGTACGTCCCAGGCCGGAACAGCCTGCGAGGGCCAGGGTGAGCAGGACGGCTCCGGCGGCGATGCGGGTACGTCGGCGGAGAACGCCGGGTGGCGCGGTTACGGACATGGGCGGGTCCTCGTCTGCTCGTCCGGCTCATCGGTACGTCACAGGGACGTGCTGGCGCTGGCCACCCTGCCCGGTCCCTGCGGCGCCGGCATCCGGTGCGCGGCCGGCCGGGGCCACTGACACCCGGCCGGAGGTTCGAGGGTGGGCAAACAGGGCATATCGTGGTAAAGGGGCGTCTTGACGAGTGGGTGCGGCAACGTACCCCCAAAGGCAGGGGGCCGTGATGGTCCAGGAGCTGTTGATCGCATTGGTGGCGGTGCTCTCGGGTGGCCTGCTGTACGCCATGGCCGCGGCCCGGGTGGTCAAGCAGTACGAGCGCGGTGTGGTGCTCCGGCTGGGCAGGCTCCACGACGCGGTCCGCTCACCGGGCTTCACCATGATCGTCCCGGGCGTCGACCGGCTTCGCAAGGTCAACATGCAGATCGTGACGATGCCCGTCCCGGCCCAGGACGGAATCACCCGTGACAACGTCACCGTGCGGGTGGACGCCGTCATCTACTTCAAGGTGGTCGACCCGGCGAGCGCGGTGATCCAGGTGGAGGACTACCGGTTCGCGGTCTCGCAGATGGCGCAGACCTCCCTGCGGTCGATCATCGGCAAGAGCGACCTGGACGACCTGCTGTCCGACCGCGAGAAGCTCAACCAGGGACTGGAACTCATGATCGACAGCCCTGCGGTGGGCTGGGGCGTCCAGATCGACCGGGTCGAGATCAAGGACGTCTCGCTGCCGGAGACGATGAAACGGTCCATGGCCCGGCAGGCCGAGGCCGACCGTGAGCGGCGTGCGAGGGTCATCAACGCCGACGCGGAGCTGCAGGCGTCGAAGAAGCTCGCCCAGGCCGCGCAGCAGATGTCCACCCAGCCGGCGGCGCTGCAGTTGAGGCTGCTGCAGACGGTGGTCGCGGTCGCGGCCGAGAAGAACTCCACGCTGGTCCTCCCCTTCCCGGTGGAGCTGCTCCGCTTCCTGGAACGAGCACAGCAGGGGCCGCAGCCGCAGTCACCCGGCGAGGCAGGGCAGTCGCAGGGCGCGCCCGGGCCGCCGGATCACGGCCGGCCGGCGGACCCGTCCGGGGCGGACCTGCCCTCCGGGGGGCCGCCGGCTCCGGACCCGTCCCTCGTGGATCCCACGGCTTCCGGCCCGTCGCTCGTGGATCCCGCGGCTCCGGACCCGTCTCTCATGGATCCCTCGGTCACGCTGCAGACCTTCACGGACCAGCCGCTTCCGGACGCGCCGCCCGCGGGCCCGTAGGCCCGGTACCTGTCACGGACCCCGTCATCCGCCCCCTCCGCTTGCGACAACGCGGCCGGGGCGGGCGCTGTCACACCCCCCGCCCCGCGGCCGGGGCGGGCGCTGTCACACCCCCCGCCTAGACTCGCGAAGACAGAAGAGGCGCGGCAGGACCGAGGCAGGAGGGGGCGATGGACATGACGCGGCGGACGCAGGACACCATCGCCGACCGGCTGCTGCGCTGCGCCGCGGTGTTCCTCCAGGGAGCGCTGCCCCGGGAGGGCCGGATCGCCTTCTGGGACCCTGAGGAAGCCGTCGGCCTCACGGGCCTCACAGGCCCCGACGGACCGGCGCACACCCTCACCGATCTCACGGTCGTCGTCAGGCATGACACGGACGGTGCCCGTACTCGCACCGTGCCCGCCGTGGTGCTGCCCGTCGGGGACGCGGTGCCCCTGCTCGCGCGCGCCCGGCACCGTGCCGTGGCCCACCCCGCCACCCGAGCGTGGGGAGCGGCGGCCCTGCACGCCCTCACCCTCGTGGCGCGCGGCAAGCTCCTGCCCGGCTTGACCGCCGGCGACCACGACGCCTGGCGGGCCGGACCGCGCGACGCGGAGGACATCGCCCACCTGAGGGCCGTCGCCGCGGCGATGCCGCCCGAGGGACACGCCGTTCCGCTGGACGGCACCCCCCTGCGCGTCCCGGAAGCGCGCGCGCTGATCGGCGCCTTCCTCGACGCCGTCGCCGACACCCTGCCCAGGACACCCGCCGCCGTGCACGCCATAGGAGCGCCGTTCGCCGCCCGGGAGGCACAGCACCTGCCGGACGCCCGCGCCTGGGCCGTCGAGGTGGCCGCCGGACTCGACGCGGGAGTGCGGATCTCGCTCCGGCTCGACCTCTCGGCGTACGACCTCTTCGACTCCTCCGGCGCCACCGGGGAAGCGGCCGGGGACGAGGATCCGCCCAGCACTCCGGAGGCCACCCGCCATGCCGCCGCGGCCATCACCCAGGTGCACAGCCTGGCCGACCCGACGTACGTCACCGATGCGGCCACGCTGTGGAGCGGTGGGGCGGGCGAGCCCTTCGGACCGAGGGCCCGGATCGACGCCGTGCTCGCACTGCGCCGCGCCGCCCGCCTCTGGCCGCCGCTGGAGCGGCTGCTGGACCAGCCCGTCCCCGATGTGCTCGCCGTCACCGAGGACGAGCTCTACGAGCTGATCGGCGCGGCCGGAGCGCGGCTGGCCGCGGCAGGGGTGGCGGTCCACTGGCCCCGGGAGCTCGCCCGCTCACTCACCGCGGCAGCCGTCGTCCGGCCCGCGCCCGGTTCGGCCACCGACGGCACCTCCTTCTTCGACGCCGAGCAGCTCTTCGCGTTCAACTGGCAGCTCTCCCTGGGCGACGACCGGCTCACCGAGGCGGAGATGGACACGCTGGCCGAAGCCCACCGGCCGGTGGTGCGGCTGCGCGACCAGTGGGTCGTCGTGGATCCCGACCTCGTCCGCAAGGCGCGTAAACGCGAGCTCGGTCTCCTGGACCCGGTGGACGCGCTCGCCGTCGCCCTCACCGGCAGCGCCGAGGTCGACGGCGAACAGGTCGAGGCCGTCCCGGCCGGAGCCCTCGCCGTGCTCCGCGCACGCATCCTGGACGAGGACGCCACCCTCCCCGCGCCGCCCGGTCTCGACGCCACCCTCCGCGACTACCAACTCCGCGGCCTGGCCTGGCTGGACCGTATGACCTCGCTCGGCCTCGGCGGCTGTCTCGCCGACGACATGGGCCTGGGTAAGACGATCACCGTCATCGCACTCCATCTGCACCGCGCCCACGCGGCCCCGACCTTGGTCGTCTGTCCTGCCTCGCTCCTCGGTAACTGGCACCGTGAGATCAACCGCTTCGCACCCGGCGTCCCCGTGCGCCGCTTCCACGGCACCGACCGCGCACTGGGAGGCTTCGAGGAGGGCGGCTTCGTCCTCACGACCTACGGCACGATGCGCTCCAGCGCGGAGCAGCTCGCCGGACACACCTGGGGACTGGTCGTCGCCGACGAGGCGCAGCATGTGAAGAATCCGCACTCCTCGACGGCACGGGCACTGCGCACGATCCCCGCCCCGGCCCGCGTAGCCCTGACCGGCACCCCCGTCGAGAACAATCTCTCCGAGCTGTGGGCACTGCTCGACTGGACGACCCCCGGCCTGCTCGGCTCGCTCAAGGCGTTCCGCGCCCGGCACGCCAGGATCGTCGAGAACACCGGCACCGCCGCCGGCCTGGGAAACGAGGAGGCGGTCGAGCGGCTCTCCCGGCTGGTCCGTCCCTTCCTGCTGCGCCGCAAGAAGTCCGACCCCGGCATCGCGCCGGAGCTGCCGCCGAAGACCGAGACGGACCATCCCGTCTTCCTCACCCGGGAGCAGGCCATGCTCTACGAGGCGGCCGTCCGCGAGACGATGGCGTTCATCGAGCAGTCGGAGGGCATCGCCCGGCGGGGACTGATCATGAAGCTGCTGGGCTCGCTCAAGCAGATCTGCAACCACCCCGCCCAGTATCTGAAGGAGGAGCCGACCCGGCTCACCGGACGCTCCGGCAAGCTCGCCCTGCTGGACGAGCTCCTCGACACGATCCTGTCCGAGGACGCCTCCGTCCTGATCTTCACCCAGTACGTGTCGATGGCCCGGCTGCTCTCCGCCCACCTCGCCTCGCGCGCCATCCCCTCCCAGCTGCTGCACGGCGGCACGCCGGTGCCCGAGCGGGAGCGGATGGTGGACGGCTTCCAGTCCGGCGAGGTCCCCGTCTTCCTGCTCTCCCTCAAGGCGGCGGGCACCGGACTGAATCTCACCCGGGCCGCCCATGTCATCCATTACGACCGCTGGTGGAACCCGGCGGTGGAGGAGCAGGCCACCGACCGTGCGTACCGCATCGGTCAGACCCAGCCCGTGCAGGTGCACCGGCTGATCGCGGAGGGCACCGTCGAGGACCGGATCAGCGAGCTCCTGGAGTCCAAGCGGGCCCTCGCCGACGCGGTGCTCGGTTCCGGCGAGGCCGCCCTGACCGAGCTCAGCGACCGTGACCTGGCCGACCTCGTCTCGCTCCGGAGGACGTCATGAGCCGCGGTGGGAGCCCCGCCGCCCGCCCGGGCCCCGACGACCTGCGGCGCACCTTCGAGGCGGTACCGGCCCGTGCCTCCGACGCCGAAGGGCCCTTCGCGGACAGCTGGTGGGGCCGCGCCTGGGTGGACGCCCTGGAATCCCTGTCCATGGACGAAGGGCGCCTCGCCCGCGGCCGTACGTACGCCGACGGCGGTCATGTCGCCGCGATCACCGTCACCCCCGGCCGGGTCATCGCCTACGTCCACGGCAGCCGCCCCCGCCCCTACCGCGCGGAGCTGCGCCTGCGTACGTTCTCGGCGTCCGACTGGGACACGTTCCTGGACGCCGTCGCCGCCCGGCCGGGGCACTTGTCCGCGCTCCTCGACAAGGAGATGCCGCACTCCCTGGTCGACACGGCGGGTGAGGCCGGCATACGGCTGCTGCCCGCCGCCGGCGATCTGGACCCCGACTGCTCCTGCCCGGACCGGGGCTGGCCCTGCAAGCACGTGACAGCGCTCTGCTTCCAGACGGCACGCCTCCTGGACAGCGATCCGTTCGTCCTCCTGCTGATGCGCGGCAGGGGCGAGCGTGAGCTCCTCGACGAGCTGGGCCGGCGCAACGCCGAGCACTCCGCGCGGGAGCGCCCGGAGACCCCCGCGATGCCCTCGGTCGCGGCCGCCGAGGCCCTGGCCGACCGCTTCCTTCCGCCGTTGCCGGCGCCCCTGCCCGTCCCGCCGTACCCCGGCGAGCCGCCGTCCTACCCTGAGCTGCCGGGCGCCCGCGACCCGCTGGGCCTCGACCACCTCGCCACGGACGCGGCGGCGCGCGCCCACGTGCTCCTCACCACCGGGACCGACCCGCTCGCCGGGCTCAGCACCTGGCAGGACGCCGTACGGATCGCCGCGTCCCGCCCCACCGCCGGGCTCACCGCCACGACACGGGCGCTCTACCGTGAGCTGGCCTTCGCCACCGGGCGTAGCACCACGGAGCTCGCCCGAGCCGTCGCGGCCTGGCGGCAGGGCGGGGCGGAGGGGCTCGAGGTGCTGGAAATACCGTGGGACCCGCCCGCCGGTCCGTTCGACCGGGCAAGGCCGGCCCTCGCGGCGGCCGACTTCCCGCGCTTCCAGCCCTGGCGCAACCAGCTGACCAACGCCGGCGGCACCCTCCAGCTCCGCTTCGGCCACGACAGCCGCTGGTACGGCTACGAGTCCGACCCGGGTGAGGACGACTGGTGGCCCCGCGCGTCGCCGGACCCCGACCCGGTCGCCGCCCTCAGGGCCCTGCGGGGCTGATGCCCGCAAGGGCCCGTCAGCTCTGCAGGAACACAGGCAGAGCGATGAGCAACGCCGCGCACACGGCAGCATCGGCCGCACCCATGTCGACTGCTCCCCTGCTCGTGTCCGTCCGTGAGCGCCGTCCATGAACCCGGCTGCGGGGCTGTTCGCGGTGTACCGCGGCTACACCCCGGGTGTCGTCACCGCCCCGCTGGTCGTCATCCCGTACTCGGTCTGGGCCGTGCGGCGGCGTCCGGTGGTGTGCCCGTCGGGGAAGGACGTTCGGGCCACAGGTCTGGCGCTGTTCCCGGTCGTCGCCGGTGGGGTGCAGGGGATCGCCCGTCTGCTGAGCAGGAGGCGCTGAAGGGCAGGGAGCGTCCGGGCCTCAGAAGTCGGCGAGGGTGCGTTCGTCGAGCCGGGCCACCGAGTCCTGGGCGTGGGCATGCTCATACGCGGTGCGGATCCGCTCGATCTGCGGGTCGCGCAGGCGGGCCTCCGGCACCGGGTACAGCAGGATCAGTTCGTCCAGCAGGTCCAGGATTCCGGCGGGGGAGAGGTGCCGGTGGACGACCGCGTCGAGCCCGTGGACCTCGGAGGCGTAACGGGCGAAGGGGGCGTAGACCAGGCCCCTGATCACCCCGTCGGCGTCCTCGGTGTAGGCGTCGTACTTCAACGCCCCGTCCCGCAGGGCGAACAGGCACGGTGTCCCGGTGCCGAGCGCCATGCGCAGGCAGGTCACGCCGCACAGATGGCCTGCCCAGCGCGCGTACTCGGAGGGCGAGGACGCGCCCGATTCCGCTCAGCCGGGGTCCTCGGCCGGATCGGGCCCGCCTTCCACGATCGCCTCCACCAGGTCGGGCGAGGCGAAATGCGTGTGCACGGGCGTACGGCAGGTCGCGCAGGTCACTGGCGGTATCCGTTCAGGAAGCGGCCGATGCGGCTGATCGCGGCGTCCAGGTCGTCGGCGTGCGGGAGGGTGAGGATGCGGAAGTGGTCCGGGCGCGGCCAGTTGAAGCCGGTGCCCTGCACCACCTGGATCTTCTCCCGCAGTAGCAGGTCCAGGACGAACCGTTCGTCGTCGACGATGTGGTGGACCTTCGGGTCGATGCGCGGGAAGGCGTACAGCGCGCCCTTCGGCTTCACGCACGACACCCCGGGGATCTCGTTGAGCCGCTCCCAGGCCCGGTCGCGCTGCTCGTGGAGCCTGCCCCCCGGCGCTACGAGATCCCGGATCGACTGCCGGCCGCCGAGCGCCGCCTGGATCGCGTACTGCGCGGGGGCGTTGGGGCAGAGCCGCATGGAGGCGAGCATGGTGAGCCCCTCCAGATAACTACGGGCGTGCTGCTGGGGGCCCGACACCACCATCCAGCCGGAGCGGAACCCCGCGACCCGGTACGTCTTGGACAGCCCGCTGAAGGTGAGGCAGAGCAGGTCGGGAGCCAGCACCGCCACGCTGTGGTGCTCGGCGCCGTCGTACAGGATCTGGTCGTAGATCTCGTCGGCGAACACCATCAGCCCGTGCCGACGCGCCAGGTCGAGCATGCCGTCGAGGACTTCGCGGGAGTAGACGGCGCCCGTCGGGTTGTTGGGGTTGATGATCACCATGGCCCGGGTGCGGTCGGTGATCTTCGAGGCCATGTCGGCGAGGTCGGGGTTCCAGTCCGCTCCTTCGTCGCAGGTGTAGTGCACGGCCTTGCCACCCGCGAGCGTGGTGACAGCGGTCCACAGCGGATAGTCGGGGCTCGGGATCAGGATCTCGTCGCCGTCCTCCAGGAGCCCCTGCACAGCCATGGAGATCAGCTCGGAGACCCCGTTGCCGAGGAAGATGTCGTCCACGTCGACATCGGCCAGCCCCATCGCCTGATAGCGCTGCGCTACGGCGCGGCGCGCGGACAGGATGCCGCGCGAGTCGGTGTAGCCGTGCGCCTGAGGCAGCATCCGGATCATGTCCTGGACGATCTCCTCGGGGGCCTCGAACCCGAACAGTGCCGGATTGCCCGTGTTGAGGCGGAGCACGCTGTGGCCCGCCTCCTCCAGGGCGTTGGCCTGCTCGATGACCGGGCCCCGGATCTCGTAGCAGACCTCGTTGAGCTTGCTGGACTGCCGGAACTCCATGCGGTGCCTCCCCGACCCTGAATGTGCGTTACTTGGTTTTACCAAGCTCGGGCTTGGAAAGTCCAACAACATGTCTAGACTGCGTCGCATGCCACGTCAGCAGCAGCCCGCACGCCCCGTCCGCCGTCGGAGCTACGACCAGTTCTGCGCCACCGCCCGTGCCCTCGACTCCGTCGGCGACCGGTGGACCCTGCTGATCGTCCGTGAGCTGCTGGCCGGGCCGCGCCGCTACACGGATCTGCACGCCGATCTGCCCGGCGTCAGCACGGATGTGCTGGCCTCCCGGCTCAAGGACATGGAGCAGGGCGGTCTGGCCGTGCGCCGCCGCCTGCCACCCCCGGCGGCCGCAGCGGTCTACGAACTGACCGAGCGCGGGCGCGGGCTGCTCCCGGTCCTCACCGCGCTCGCCGGGTGGGGCGCGCCCGCGCTCGGCGAACGCCGGCCCACGGACGCGGTCAGGGCCCACTGGTTCGCCCTGCCGCTGCTGCGGGTCCTGGACGGCCTCACTCACAGCGGCGTCATCGAAGTCAGGCTTGCCGAGGGCGAGTTCCACATCCGCACCGGTGCGGAGGCGGCGGCAGGCGAGGCGTACGGATACGGTCCCGCCGAACAACCGGACGCGTGCCTCGTGCTGGACGAGGACGCCGCCCTGGCCGTCGGGCGCGGTGAGAGCACCCTCGCGGAGGCCGTCAAGGAGGGCCGGGCCGAAGTCCTGGGCGAGGGCCCGCTTGCCGTTGAACTCCGCGGCGGCGGGTGACCGTTCCGACCGGGCGCGCGACTGCGAGCGTCCGCGGGGCGATGATGGACGCGTGCGCTTCGAACCGATCACTTGGGAACGGCTGGCCGAAACCCTCGCCGGGCACGCCGACAGGATGGAACCGGCCGACGGTGGGCCCTGGTCGAGGGTCGGCATCGACGGCGCTCCCGCTGCCCGGCCCGAAGTGCACGCCGCGCAACTCGCCGAAGCGCTGCGGGCCCGCGGGCGACCGGTACTCACCGTCTCCACGGGCGGCTTCCTGCGGCCGGCGAGCCTGCGCTACGAATACGGCAAGGAGGACCCGGACTCGTACGCCGACAGCTGGTTCGACACCGGAGCGCTGTGGCGCGAGGTGTTCCGTCCGCTGGAGCCCGGTGGCAGCGGGCGGGTGCTGCCCGACCTCTGGGACCCCCTGACCGACCGGGCCACCCGCAGCCCGTACCGGGTGCTCCCCGAGGGCGGGGTGCTGATATTGCACGGGCCACTGCTCCTCGGGCACTGGTTCCCGTTCGACCTGGCGATCCACCTGAGCCTCTCGCCGGGCGCACTGCGACGGCGTACCGGGGAGGGGGAGCGGTGGACGCTTCCCGCCTTCGCGCGGTACGAGGACGAGGTCGCCCCGGCCGAACGCGCGGACGCGGTCGTGCGGGCCGACGACCCGAACCACCCCGCCTGGACGGGGCCGGCCGGTCGGGACGACACCGGCGCGCAGGCGCGGTGACCGCGGCACGCCCTAGAACAACGGCTGGGGGAGTATCCCCTCGAGCGCCAGCAGCTGCCGCTTCGTCTCCAACCCCCCGCCGAACCCGCCCAGCCCTCCGTCGCTCTCCACCACCCGGTGGCACGGAACCACCACCGGCAGCGGGTTGGAGCCCATGGCCGCCCCCACGGCCTGGGCGGCGCCCGGCTGACCGACCCGGCCCGCCAGGGCCCCGTAACCCACGACTGTCCCGTAGGGCACGCCGGAGGCCAGCTCGCGCAGCACCTCGCGGTGGAAGCCGGAACTCAGCGACCAGTCCAGGGCGAGTGAGAACTCCCGCAGCCCTCCGGCGAAATACGCCGCGAGCTGACGCCTCGGCTCCGCCAGCAGCGCGGAGTCCGGGGCCTCCACGGGCTCCACGCCCAGCCGGGTCCGCACCTGTCCGAGCGCCCTCTCCCGGACGGCGGGGCGCGCGTGGAAGACCACCGTCACCAGGCCCGTGCGGGTCGCGGCGAGCAGGAGCGGGCCGATGTCGCTCGGCACGACGGACCACTCCAGGACCTGCTCGTTGCTCTCCATGCGCCCCACCGTACGACCGGCCGCTGACAACGCCCGCTCGCCGGACCGTTCAGCGGGTGGCGTCCCGGACGGTGTCGGGGTTGTTGGTGATGATGCCGTCCACGCCGAAGCCGGCCACCTCCGCCGCCTTCGCCGCGGTGTTCACCGTCCAGGTGTTCACCCGAAGCGGTTTGCCGTGGGCGCCCTTCAGCTTCTGCACTGCGGCGACGTAGCCGGCGCTGATCGTGGTGTACGAGGGATTGATCTGGTCGGTGAACGCCGCGTACGACGGCAGATCGGCCACGGCGGGGGTGCCGAGGAAGCCCGTGACGACGTCCGGACGCTGGGCGTGGACAGTTTTCACACTCTCTGCACCGAAGCTCTGGATGATCAGTTTGTTCTTGACGTGGCCGCGGTCGAGCCACCCCTCCTCGCGCAGGACGCGCAGGGTCTCCTTCTCGATCCCCGGGTAGGTTGCCGGGCTCTTGATCTCCAGGAGCAGCTTCTGGCGATTGCGCTCGACACGGTGCAGGTACTGCGTGAGCGTCGGCACCCGGGCTCCCTCGAATCCGGCGCCGAACCAGCTGCCCGCGTCCAGCTTCGCGATCTCCGCCGCGGTGAAGTCCTTGACCGCCCAGGGCGCGCGGTCGGGAAAGACCTGCTCGACGTCGGTGGTCCTGCTCAGAGTCGTGTCGTGCACGACGACCAGCACGCCGTCCTTGGTGAGCTGTACGTCGTTCTCCACCCACGCGATGCCCAGGTCGTCGGCCGCGTCCACAGCCGCCAGGGTGTTCTCCGGGGCGTAGGCGGACGCTCCCCGGTGGGCGTAGACGACCGGGCCGTCCTGGTTGGCCGAGGCCTGCGCCTGGGTGGCGGGCAGCAGGACGCAGGCGCCGAGCAGGGTGGCGACGGCGCCGGTGGCGGTTGCTGTGCGTACGGACACGTGTACTCCTCGCGTCGGGGTGTGGACAGGGCAGAGCCTGCCATCCGATCCCCAACGGACGGGAGGATGATGATGGCCGAGTTGTGAACGCGATGTCGGGTGCCGGGCCCCGGGGGGCCCGGAGACGGATAAAATGCCGTCCTTATGTTTGCTTGCCGGGCCTTGCCCTCTAGGGTCACCCCGAACCCGGGCACACCGCGAAGGGCGTACCAGCATGCAGGGCACAGTTGACGGATTCACCTACGGCTTCGTGACCCCCGTCACGGCGTTCCTCATGGCATGCCTCGGTGCCGCTCTGGGTCTTCGCTGCACCGCGCGGTCCCTGCGCACACGAGGCGCGTCCAGAGCCGGCTGGCTGGCCCTCGGCGCGACGTCCATAGGATCCGGCATCTGGACGATGCACTTCATCGCGATGCTCGGCTTCACCGTCCGGGAAGCGCCGGTGAGTTACGACAGGCCCCTCACCTTCGCGAGCCTCGCCGTGGCGGTCGTGATGGTCGGGATCGGTATCTTCCTCGTCGGCTACCGCGGCGCCACCCCCATGGCGCTGGTCACGGGCGGAACGATCACCGGCCTCGGCGTCGCCTCCATGCACTACCTCGGCATGGCCGGGATGAATTTCCAAGGTCTGTTCGAGTACGACACGCTCACCGTCGCGTTCTCCGTGGTCATCGCCGTGGTGGCCGCGACCGCCTCGCTGTGGGCGGCGGTCTCCGTCCACGGTTTCCTCCCCAGCCTCGGCGCCAGCGTGGTCATGGGAGTGGCCGTGAGCGGGATGCACTACACGGGAATGGCCGCGCTCGAGGTGCACCTCCACCCGGACGCCGTGCCGACGCCGCCCGGCGAGTCCCCCACCTCGCTGCTGCTGCCCATGATGATCGGCCCGGGCTGCTTCCTGCTGCTCGCCGCAGCGGTCGTGATGATCGACCCCCTGGTGGTGACGGAAAGGGGCGACCGGCTGCCTGCTCACCCTTCCAGGCGGGGGCCGCTGACCTCGGTCCCGGTCCAGCGCCGCCCCACCCCGCCCTACGAGTCCGTCCCAGGGGCCTCACGCAGGGAGGACCGGCTGCCGCGGAACCGCTGATCCTCCGCCGTTGTCGGTGGAGGGTCGTACGGTGGTTGCATGCGGCCAGTCTCGAGGATCGAACGTTCGGTGGCGCCTTTCGAGGTCGTCAGTCCCTACCAGCCCAGCGGCGACCAGCCCGCGGCCATCGCCGAGCTGGACCGTCGCGTCCGTGCAGGTGAGAAGGATGTCGTCCTGCTCGGCGCGACCGGTACGGGTAAGTCGGCGACGACCGCCTGGATGATCGAGAAGCTGCAGCGCCCCACCCTGGTGATGGCGCCGAACAAGACGCTCGCCGCCCAGCTGGCCAACGAGTTCCGGGAGCTCCTCCCGAACAACGCCGTGGAGTACTTCGTCTCGTACTACGACTACTACCAGCCCGAGGCGTACGTCCCGCAGTCGGACACCTACATCGAGAAGGACTCCTCGATCAACGAGGAGGTCGAGCGCCTGCGGCATTCCGCCACGAACTCCCTGCTCACCCGGCGAGACGTCGTCGTGGTCGCCTCCGTCTCCTGCATCTACGGCCTGGGCACCCCGCAGGAGTACGTGGACCGGATGGTCCAGCTCAAGGTCGGCGACGAGATCGACCGGGACCAGCTGCTGCGCCGCTTCGTCGAGATCCAGTACACCCGCAACGACCTCGCGTTCACGCGCGGTACCTTCCGGGTCCGCGGCGACACGATCGAGATCTTCCCGGTGTACGAGGAGCTCGCCGTCCGCATCGAGATGTTCGGTGACGAGATCGAGGCGCTCTCGACCCTCCACCCGCTCACCGGCGAGGTCATCACCGAGGACACCGCGCTCCACGTCTTCCCCGCCAGCCATTACGTGGCGGGCCCGGAGCGCATGGAGAAGGCGATCAGCGGTATCGAGCAGGAGCTGGAGCAGCGCCTCGCCGAGCTGGAGAAGCAGGGCAAGATGCTGGAGGCCCAGCGTCTGCGGATGCGCACCACCTACGACATCGAGATGCTCCGCCAGATCGGCACCTGCTCCGGCGTCGAGAACTACTCGATGCACTTCGACGACCGCTCTCCCGGCACCGCCCCCCACACCCTCCTCGACTACTTCCCCGAGGACTTCCTCCTCGTCCTGGACGAGTCGCACGTCACCGTGCCGCAGATCGGCGCGATGTACGAGGGCGACGCGTCCCGCAAGCGGACCCTCGTCGACCACGGCTTCAGGCTGCCGTCCGCCCTGGACAACCGCCCGCTGAAATGGGAGGAGTTCCTGGGTCGCATCAATCAGACGGTCTACCTCTCCGCCACACCAGGGAAGTACGAGATGTCCCGGGGCGACGGCTACGTCGAGCAGATCATCAGGCCCACCGGACTCGTCGACCCGGAAGTCGTCGTCAAGCCCACCGAGGGTCAGATCGACGACCTGGTCCACGAGATCCGCGAGCGGACCGAGAAGGACGAGCGCGTCCTGGTCACCACCCTCACCAAGAAGATGTCCGAGGACCTCACGGACTACTTCCTCGAGCTGGGCATCCAGGTCCGCTACCTCCACAGCGACGTCGACACGCTGCGCCGCATCGAACTGCTGCGAGAGCTGCGCTCCGGTGAGTACGACGTCCTGGTCGGCATCAACCTCCTGCGCGAGGGCCTCGACCTGCCCGAGGTGTCGCTCGTGGCCATCCTCGACGCGGACAAGCAGGGCTTCCTGCGCTCCGGCACCTCACTGATCCAGACCATCGGACGTGCCGCCCGTAACGTTTCGGGTCAGGTCCACATGTACGCCGACAAGATCACCCCGGCCATGGCGCAGGCCATCGACGAGACCAACCGCCGCCGCGAGAAGCAGATCGCCTACAACACCGAGCGCGGGGTCGACCCGCAGCCCCTCCGTAAGAAGATCAACGACATCGTCGCGTCCATCGCCCGCGAGGAGGTCGACACCGAGCAGTTGCTCGGCAGCGGCTACCGGCAGGCGAAGGACACCAAGGCCCCTGTTCCCTCGCTGGGGGGCAAGGCCGCCGGGGGCAAGGCTGCCGGGAGTAAGGCCAAGAAGGGCGGCGCGGTGGTCACCGACCGGCCCGCCGCCGAGCTCGCGGGGATCATCGAGGAGATGACGGACCGCATGCGGGCGGCCGCCGCCGACCTGCAGTTCGAGGTCGCCGCCCGGTTGCGTGACGAGGTGGGGGAGTTGAAGAAGGAGCTGCGCCAGATGAGGGAGGCGGGGCTGGCCTGATCCCGTGGGGCGCGCAGTGTTGCAGGACCGACACAGAAACGGCCTATCACTCCTTCTCGCCCGTGAGGACTGCGTAGGGTGCGGGGAAACCGCACACCGACGGGTGCGGGGCAATGCGGAGAGGGGACAGCGCGTGACGGTCAACATGACCAAGGGCCAGGCCATCAGCCTGCAGAAGGGCGACGGGGGGACCCTGACCGCGGTACGAATGGGGCTCGGCTGGCAGGCGGCCCCGCGCCGCGGGCTGTTCGGCTCGCGCACCCGGGAGATCGACCTGGATGCCTCGGCGGTGCTCTTCGCCGACAAGCAGCCCGTGGACGTCGTCTTCTTCCGCCACCTCGTCAGCGACGACGGCTCGGTCAAGCACACCGGCGACAACCTGGTCGGCGGCGCCGGCTCGGGCGGCGACGACGAGGCGATCCTGGTCGACCTGCAGCGGATCCCGGTTCACATCGACCAGATCGTCTTCACGGTGAACTCGTTCACCGGCCAGACCTTCCAGGAGGTGCGTCACGCCTTCTGCCGCATCGTCGACGAGACCAACGGCCAGGAGCTCGCCCGCTACACGCTGGACGGCGGCGGCCAGTACACGGCGCAGATCATGGCCAAGGTGCACCGCGCGGGCAGCGGATGGCAGATGACAGCCCTCGGCAACCCGGCCAACGGCCGGACCTTCCAGGACCTGATGCCGTCGATCCTGCCGCACCTGTAGACGCGGCACGGGCTGCACCTGGGCCACGGACCCGCACGAGCAGCTCCCGGAGGCACCGGCCGCCGGGAGCTGCACCCATGGCAGGGCACCACACCGAACGTCGAGGGGACAGGGCATTGACGGCCGAGCTGGTCCGGGGGCAGAACCACACCTTGCCCCAGACCCGTCTGGAGATCAGGGTGTCGGCGAGCTCAGCCGTCGTGGCCGGGGCCACCCTCGCGGACGAGCGGGGCACGGTCCGAGGCGCCGAGTGGATCGCGCACCCCGCCTCACCCCGGGTGCCCGGGCTGGAGGTGTCCAGGCAGGCGACGGCCGACCACCGGCTGGCCGTGGACCTGGACGCCCTGCCCGACGCGGTCCACCGTGTCACCGTCCTCCTGGCCCTGCCGACGGGGCCAGGGCGGCCGGGCAGGTTCGGTGCGGTCGCCGCGCCCTTCGTCGCCGTCACCGGACTCGACGGCGCCGAGATCGTCACGTTCACCCTCACCGGCCTGGACACCGAGTCCGCCGTGTCGGCGCTGGAGCTCTACCGACGCCAGGGCGTCTGGAAGGTCCGCGCCGTCGGGCAGGGCTACGCCGCCGGGCTCGCCGAGATGCTCGCAGACCAGGGTGTGGCGGGAGCGGCGGAGCTGGCCGCCTCCATCCAGGGGGCCGTCGCCTCAGGGCTCGTCCGTTCCGTGACGCCGCCGCCCCGTACACCCGGCGGGGAGAGGGCGGACCACTCCGCGGGCCCGGCGGCCCCCGCAGCCCCCGCGAACAGCGGCAGGCCGCCAGCCTCCGCGCAGGGCCCCGCCTCGGCGCAGCCGTCCGAGCCGCCGACCGGCCCCACGTTCCCGCGCACGGACTCTCCCGGCGGCCCCGTCAGTTACGCGCACCCGCGGCGTCGGACCTCGGCCCCGCCCCCGCCGCCCCCGACGGCTCCGCCCGCAGCGCCGGGACAGCCCGCGCAACCCGTCGCCGGTGACGCTCCCGGCTGGTCCATGGACGAGCGTCTCTACAACCAGATCTGGGGCATGTTCGAGGACCTCGCACGCGCCGTCGCCGCCTACCGCAGCGCGGCCGACTTCGCCGAGTCCCGGATGGACCAGGAACTCGACCGGACCCTGTCCGACCCGCGCAGCCGCATCGGCGGTGCGGGTGACCGTGCCCGGGAGGCGGCCCGGGCCAAACGCGACGAACTGACCGGCCGGGCACGCGAGGCGCTCGAGCGCGATCTCACCCAGCTCGCCGCCGAGTCCGCGGTCATCGAACCGGCCCTGCCCGCCGCGTACGCGGGCTGGGGCAACCCCGTCTGGCACGCCTACCGGGTCCCGACGGAGATGCCGATGGCCCTGCGCATCGGCGACGTCCACCTTCCCGAGGACACCGGTCTGCGCATCCCGCTCCTGGTGCGGCTCCCCCTGGAGCGCGGGATCTGGGTCGACAGCGGCCGTACCGCCTCCGAGGCGGCCGCGGCGACCGACGGGGACCAGCTGCGCGGGCAGGCCATGGAGACGGCGGTCGCGCTGGCCGCGCGGCTGCTCGCCGTCCACCCGGCGGACGAGTTCTCCGTCCGTGTCATCGACCCGGCCGGTTCCGCCGCAGGCCCCCTCTCACCCCTGGTCGGTTCCGGCGTGCTCGCCGGGCCGCCCGCCACCGGGGCGCACGGCGTGGCCTCGGTCCTCGCCCACCTCACCCGGCGTGTCGACCTGGTGCAGATGGCGGTCAGGGCCGGCGCCACGGACGCGTTGCCCCCGGACCTCGACACGGGGGAGCACCTGCTGATCGTCAACGACTTCCCGCACGGCTTCGACGACAAGGCCGTCGCCCAGCTGCGCTATCTGGCCGACGAGGGGCCCGCGGTGGGCGTGCATCTGCTGATGGTGGCCGACCGTGAGGACGCCCGCGCCTACGGGCCGGTCCTCGACCCGCTGTGGCGGTCCCTGCTGCGGATCACCCCCGTGGCCGACGACCACCTCGCCGACCCCTGGGTGGGCCACGCGTGGACGTACGAGCCGCTGAGAACGCCCCAGGGCAGCCGGGTTTTGGAGCAGGTCCTCGCACGGGTGGCCGCAGCGCGGCGCGCGGGCTAGGGCTGTCCCGTATCCGTGGCGGGCGCACGACGACAGCTACGGCACCTCGTTACGTTGTCGGAACGCCCGAAGGCATCCAGTATGCGGACGTCCCTCCGCCGTGCGATGCACCGCATCTGACGCCGCGCGCTGATCCACCACGGATGACGGGACAGCCCTCAGCTGAGCCGGACGACGGAAGGTCAGATCGCTCGCTACAGGTCCTGAGCTGGCACTTTGATCATGCCTTGGTCAGGACTTTACTGTTTCTTGGTGCTTCATGTACTGTTCTTCGTGCGGAGGGGAGTACTCCCGATCGCGGCGTTCCCGTCAGTACGGACTGTGACCGGTCCCGGGGCGTCGGCCCGGCGCGCAGCCCGCGCGTCCGGGTGGAAGAGACCTCCGGCAGCGACGACGCTGATCTATAGCCGTAGCGAACTGCCGGAGGCGCAGTGGACGTTTCATGGACTCTCTGGCTGCTGACCATTCTTGGTCTGGTGGCCCTCATCGCGGTCGACTTCTTCATCGGGCGTAAGCCTCATGACGTGTCGACCAAGGAAGCAGGGATCTGGACCCTCGTCTGGATCGCACTAGCCGTTCTCTTCGGGCTCGGCCTGCTGGTCTTCGGCGAGAGCCAGGCCTCGGGCGAATTCTTCGCCGGCTTCATCACGGAGAAGTCGCTCAGTGTCGACAACCTCTTCGTCTTCATCCTGATCATGGCGAAGTTCTCGGTGCCCTCCCACCTGCAGCAGCGGGTGCTGCTCATCGGTGTGCTGATCGCCCTGGTGCTGCGTGCGATCTTCATCGCGGCCGGCGCCGCGGTCATCGCCAACTTCGCGTGGGTCTTCTACATCTTCGGCGCGTTCCTGATCTACACCGCCTGGAAGCTGATCCAGGAGGCGCGGGCAGGCGAGGACGAGGAGGAGTGGGAGGAGAACCGTCTCCTGAAGTCGATCGAGCACCGCTTCGGTGTCGCCGACAAGTACCACGGGACGAAGCTCTTCATCCGGAACAACGGCAAGCGCGTCATGACCCCCCTGATGGTGGTCATGCTCGCCATCGGCACCACCGATGTGCTCTTCGCGCTGGACTCGATTCCGGCGATCTTCGGCCTGACCCAGGACCCGTACATCGTCTTCACCGCGAACGCCTTCGCCCTGATGGGCCTGCGTCAGCTGTACTTCCTCATCGGCGGTCTGCTGAAGAAGCTGGTCCACCTCAGCTACGGGCTCTCGGTGATCCTCGGCTTCATCGGCGTCAAGCTGGTGCTGCACGCCCTGCACGAGTCCGGGGTGCACGTCCCGGAGATCTCCATCGGGTTCTCCCTCGCCGTCATCGGCGGTGTCCTGGTGATCACCACGATCACCAGCCTCATCGCCAACAAGAAGACGGCGGCCCTGGAGGCCGAGAAGAAGAGCGACAGCGAGAACGTCGGCGTGGAGAAGTAACGCCGCACGGACACACCGACGGCCGGGGCCCCGTGAGGGGCACCCGGCCGTCGGGCGTTCACCGGTTCACCAGCCGCGCTCGCGCCACTCCGGCAGGTGCGGCCGCTCGGCACCGAGCGTGGTGTCATGGCCGTGGCCCGGGTAGACCCACGTCTCGTCCGGCAGCCGGCCGAAGAGCTTGGTCTCCACGTCGTGGAGCAGGCTCGCGAACGCCTTCGGGTCCTTGTGCGTATTGCCCAGGCCGCCGGGGAAGAGGCAGTCCCCGGTGAACAGGTGAGGGGCCCCGTGCGGGTCGTCGTAGACCAGGGCGATGGATCCCGGAGTGTGGCCGGTCAGATGCCGGGCGGTCAGTGCGACCTGGCCCACCCGGACCGTGCCGCCGTCCTCGACGAGCTCATCGGTCGGGACCGGGATACCCTCGGCGTCGTACCTCCCGGCGTACGTCCGTGCCCCGGTGGCCGCCACGACCTCACCGAGCGCCTGCCAGTGGTCACCGTGCCGGTGCGTGGTGACGACGGACGCGATGCCGTCCTCGCCGATGAGCCGCAGCAGGGTCCCGGCCTCGTCGGCCGCGTCGATGAGGAGCTGCTCCCCGCTCGCCCGGCAGCGCAGCAGGTACGCGTTGTTGTTCATCGGGCCGACGGCGACCTTGGAGATCATCAGATCCGTCAGCTCGTGCACATCCGCAGCTCCGCCGACCTTGACCGTTCCGCTGTACGTCATGTGACGCAGCCTATAGCGGGGGCAGCGCGGGAAGGCTGCCGCCTTCGACGGTGAGCGCGGAGCCGTCACGGCGTCCGCACAGCCAGCCGAGGATGTCGGGGGCGGCGCCCCGGACGGTGACCGGAGCGCCCTCGGCCCCGCCGCCCGTGGTCCACAGCCGGCCGTCCGCGGTGACCGCCGTCGTGGGGACGACCCCGGGGTGCCCGGCGAACCGCTCGGCCAGGAAGTCGTTCTCGCGGATCACGAACTCCTCCGGCAGATCCTCCAGCTCGTATCCCACCCCCAGGTCCACGTGGTGCAGCTCGACCTCGACCCAGCGGCGGAAGGGAATCCGTGACGCCGAGTCCGTCACGCCGTTGCGCATCGTTACCGTGCGTGACCAGTCGGCCGGCGCCTCCGCCGCAGCCAGGAAGGCCGCTCCGCTGGCGCGCAGGTCGGCGAGCTGTTCGGCCACGGGCCGAGGCGCGTCCCGTTCGATGTCGGCGTCCCGGGTTTCGCTGTTCGCGTACATCGGGCGCCCCTGGAGAACATTTACGAGGGCGTCGGCGTTACGTGACAGGTGGGCGAGAACATGGCCGCGGCTCCAGCCCGGCAGGCGCGACGGCTCGGCAACGGCGCCGTCGTCCATCTTTCCCGTCGCTCCGAGCAGCCGATCGGTCGCTTCACGTACTGCTTCCAGGTCGCGCGCATGATCAGTCATGAGCCGAGCGTAGACCTCACCACTCGTTCGGGTGATGGAGTCTTCGGTCGTCCGTAAATCGAATGCGCGTGCTATACGCTCGGAGTCGACAAGCTTCGTACATCGCTGAAGCGCCCCCCATACCCTGGGACAGGGGCTCAGTTCCCCATTTCTCTCCAGAAAGGTGCGGACCGGCGTGGCCGACCGTCTCATCGTCCGTGGCGCGCGCGAGCACAACCTGAAGAACGTCTCGCTCGATCTCCCCCGTGACTCCCTCATCGTCTTCACCGGGCTCTCCGGATCGGGCAAGTCGTCGCTCGCGTTCGACACGATCTTCGCCGAGGGGCAGCGGCGCTACGTGGAGTCGCTCTCCTCGTACGCCCGGCAGTTCCTCGGTCAGATGGACAAGCCGGACGTGGACTTCATCGAAGGCCTCTCGCCCGCCGTCTCCATCGACCAGAAGTCGACCTCGCGCAACCCGCGCTCGACGGTCGGCACCATCACCGAGGTCTACGACTACCTCAGGCTGCTCTTCGCCCGGATCGGCAAGCCGCACTGTCCTGAGTGCGGCAGGCCCATCGCGCGCCAGTCGCCGCAGGCCATCGTCGACAAGGTGCTCGGTCTGCCCGAGGGCAGCCGCTTCCAGGTCCTGTCCCCGCTGGTGCGCGAACGCAAGGGCGAGTTCGTCGACCTGTTCGCCGATCTCCAGACCAAGGGGTACAGCAGGGCCCGCGTAGACGGCGAGACGATCCAGCTGTCCGAGCCGCCCAGGCTGAAGAAGCAGGAGAAGCACACCGTCGAGGTGGTCATCGACCGCCTCACGGTGAAGGAGAGCGCCAAGCGCCGGCTGACCGACTCCGTGGAGACGGCGCTCGGCCTCTCCGGAGGCATGGTGGTGCTCGACTTCGTCGACCTCGAGGCGGACGACCCCGAGCGTGAGCGGATGTACTCCGAGCACCTCTACTGTCCGTACGACGACCTCTCCTTCGAGGAGCTGGAGCCACGCTCCTTCTCCTTCAACTCCCCCTTCGGGGCCTGCCCCGACTGCACGGGCATCGGCACCCGGATGGAGGTCGACGCGGAGCTGATCGTCCCGGACGAGGACAAGTCCCTCGACGAGGGCGCGATCCATCCCTGGTCGCACGGCCACACCAAGGAGTACTTCGGCCGCCAGATCACGGCGCTGGCCGACGCTCTCGGATTCCGCACGGACATCCCCTGGGCCGGACTTCCGGCGCGTGCCAAGAAGGCGCTGCTCCACGGTCACAAGATCCAGACCGAGGTGCGCTACCGCAACAGGTACGGGCGTGAGCGCGCCTACACCACTCCCCGCTTCGAGGGAGCCGTCCAGTACGTCAAGCGGCGGCACTCCGAGGCGGAGAGCGACTCCAGCCGGGAGCGCTTCGAGGGCTACATGCGTGAGGTGGCCTGCCCGACCTGTGAGGGCACCCGGCTCAAGCCGCTGGTCCTCGCGGTGACGGTCATGGAGAAGTCCATCGCCGAGGTCGCCGCGATGTCGATCAGCGAGTGCGCCGAATTCCTTGGCAGACTCAAGCTGAACGCCCGCGACAAGAAGATCGCCGAGCGGGTCCTCAAGGAGGTCAACGAGCGGCTGAAGTTCCTCGTCGACGTCGGCCTGGACTACCTCTCGCTGAACCGGGGCGCGGGCACCCTGTCCGGCGGCGAGGCCCAGCGCATCCGGCTCGCCACCCAGATCGGCTCCGGGCTCGTCGGCGTGCTGTACGTGCTGGACGAGCCGTCCATCGGCCTGCACCAGCGCGACAACCACCGGCTGATCGAGACCTTGGTCCGGCTCCGGGACATGGGCAACACGCTCATCGTGGTCGAACACGACGAGGACACGATCAAGGTCGCCGACTGGGTCGTCGACATCGGCCCCGGAGCGGGGGAGCACGGCGGCAAGGTCGTCCACTCCGGCTCGCTCAAGGAGCTGCTGGCCAACAAGGAGTCGATCACCGGTCAGTACCTCTCGGGCCGGAGGGCGATCGAGATGCCGGACGTCCGGCGTCCGGTCGACCCGAAGCGCCGTCTCACGGTGCACGGCGCCCGGGAGAACAATCTCCAGGACATCGACGTCTCCTTCCCGCTCGGCGTGCTCACCGCCGTCACCGGTGTCTCCGGTTCGGGAAAGTCGACCCTGGTCAACGACATCCTCTACACCCACCTCGCACGCGAGCTCAACGGCGCCAAGTCGGTCCCCGGCCGGCACACCCGGGTCGACGGCGACGACCTCGTCGACAAGGTCGTCCACGTCGACCAGTCGCCGATCGGCCGTACCCCCCGGTCCAACCCGGCCACGTACACCGGAGTCTTCGACCACGTCCGCAGGCTGTTCGCCGAGACGATGGAGGCGAAGGTGCGCGGCTATCTGCCGGGCCGCTTCTCCTTCAACGTCAAGGGCGGCCGCTGCGAGAACTGCTCCGGCGACGGCACGATCAAGATCGAGATGAACTTCCTTCCCGACGTGTACGTCCCGTGCGAGGTCTGCCACGGTGCGCGCTACAACCGGGAGACGCTGGAGGTCCATTACAAGGGCAAGTCCATCGCCGAGGTGCTGGACATGCCGATCGAGGAGGGCCTGGAGTTCTTCGAGGCCGTGCCGACGATCGCCCGCCACCTGCGCACGCTCAACGAGGTGGGTCTCGGGTACGTCAGGCTCGGCCAGTCCGCGCCGACGCTCTCCGGTGGTGAGGCGCAGCGTGTGAAGCTGGCGAGCGAGCTGCAGAAGCGCTCCACCGGCCGCACGGTCTACGTGCTGGACGAGCCGACGACCGGTCTGCACTTCGAGGACATCAGCAAGCTCATCGCGGTGCTGTCGGACCTGGTCGACAAGGGCAACACGGTGATCGTCATCGAGCACAACCTCGATGTCATCAAGACCGCCGACTGGGTCGTCGACATGGGTCCCGAGGGAGGCAACGGCGGCGGTCTGGTCGTCGCCGAAGGCACCCCGGAGCACATCGCCTCGGTTCCTGCCAGCCACACCGGGAAGTTCCTCCAGGAGATCCTGGGTGCGGACCGGATCGGTGAGACCGCGATGCCCACGGCGCGCAAGCCCCGTAAGGCACCGGCGAAGAAGGCCGTCGCCGCGAGGGCCGCCCGCACGCGGAAGGCCTGACACCGACCGGCCGGGGCGGCGCTCCGCACAGGGGAGCCGCCCCGGCCGGGTCCGCACAGATCCGGAGAGCGCTCGTCCGCCGGGGCGCTCCCCGGGGCCGGTCGAAGGGCCGGTGTTCTCCGTCGGTATCGTCGGGTCTGTCGCCCATGCCATCAGATGTGGCCCGTGCCCGGAATCCGTGGCACCCGGTGCCCCGGACGGTGACGGCGGCTCTCTGTCCCCCCGACCTGTGGAGACCGCATGTCCGGCCTGCCCGCCGCCCGCCGTACCGTACTGAAGGGCGCCGCTCTCGCCGGTGCCGCCGGGCTGGGAGCGGCAGCCTGTTCGACCGAGTCGAAGCTCGGCCATGCGCAGACGCCCACGCCCACCGCACCCGTGGAGCTCGGTGCCGCGGACGAGGTCCCGGTCGGCGGGGCGAAGCTCTACCGGGAGCAGCGGGTCGTCGTGAGCTGCGCGGCCGCCGGTGAGTACAAGGCCTTCAGCGCGCAGTGCACCCACGCCGGCTGCCTGCTGGACAAGGTCGAGGGCAACGAGGGCAACTGCCCCTGCCACGGCAGCCGCTTCGACATGACCACGGGCAAGGCACTGCAGGGTCCCGCCACCGTGCCGCTGCCCTCCGTCCCGCTGAAGCTCGAGGGCGGAAAGCTCGTCGTGGGCCCCGGAGCCTGACCGGCGGGCCGGTCCGTCGCGGGAGCCCGTGGCCACGGAATCGCCGCCCTGTCACTGCCCGCCAGTAGGGTGTGAGACATGGCAGACCCCTCCAGCTACCGACCCAGGCCGGGACAGATCCCCGACTCCCCGGGGGTCTACAAGTTCCGCGACGAGCACCGGCGGGTGATCTACGTCGGTAAGGCGAAGAACCTGCGTCAGCGCCTGGCCAACTACTTCCAGGACCTGGCCGGTCTGCACCCGCGCACCCGCACGATGGTCACCACCGCCGCCTCCGTGGAATGGACCGTGGTCTCCACCGAGGTCGAGGCGCTGCAGCTGGAGTACTCCTGGATCAAGGAGTTCGACCCCAGGTTCAACGTCAAGTACCGCGACGACAAAAGCTACCCCTACCTCGCGGTCACGCTGAACGAGGAGTTCCCGCGCGTCCAGGTCATGCGCGGTGCCAAGAAGAAGGGCGTGCGCTACTTCGGCCCCTACGGCCATGCCTGGGCGATCCGCGAGACGGTCGACCTGATGCTTCGGGTCTTCCCCGTGCGTACCTGCTCAGCGGGTGTCTTCAAGAACGCCGAGCGGACCGGCCGGCCCTGCCTCCTCGGATACATCGGCAAGTGCTCCGCGCCGTGCGTAGGACGGGTCACCCCCGAGGAGCACCGGGATCTGGCCGAGGAGTTCTGCGACTTCATGGCAGGCCGCACCGGTACCTACATCCGCCGCCTCGAGAAGGACATGATGCAGGCGGCCGAGGAGATGGAGTACGAGCGGGCGGCCCGGCTGCGCGACGACGCGGGGGCGCTGAAGCGGGCCATGGAGAAGAGCGCCGTCGTCCTCGCCGACGCCACCGACGCCGACCTGATCGCCGTCGCCGAGGACGAACTCGAGGCGGCGGTGCAGATCTTCCACGTCCGGGGCGGCCGGGTGCGTGGCCAGCGGGGCTGGGTCACCGACAAGGTGGAGGCCGTCGACACGGCGGGCCTGGTGGAACACGCGCTCCAGCAGTTGTACGGGGAGGAGTCGGGCGACTCCGTCCCCAAGGAGGTGCTGGTCCCGGCGCTCCCGGAGGATCCGGACGCCGTGTCCCAGTGGCTCGCGGGCCGCAGGGGGTCCCAGGTCAGCCTGCGCATCCCGCAGCGCGGCGACAAGAAGGACCTGATGGGTACGGTCCAGCGCAACGCCCAGCAGGCGCTGGGGCTTCACAAGACCAAGCGCGCCTCCGACCTCACGACGCGCTCCCGCGCCCTGGAGGAGATCGCCGAGGCGCTCGGTCTCGACACCGCACCGCTGCGCGTCGAGTGCTTCGACATCTCGCACCTCCAAGGGGACGACGTCGTCGCCTCCATGGTGGTCTTCGAGGACGGACTCGCACGCAAAAGTGAATACCGTCGCTTCCAGATCAAGGGCTTCGAGGGCCAGGACGACGTCCGGTCGATGCACGAGGTCATCGGCCGTCGTTTCAAGCGCTACCTCCACGAGAAGGAGCGGACCGGGGAGTGGGAGGAGACCCCGGCGCTCACCGGCCCCGTCCCCGCGCCCGCGGAGCTCGCGGCACCCGGCGTTTCCGCGGGCGGACCCGCATCCGCCGAGCCCGCGTCCGCCGGGCCAGCCGCCCCGGACCCCGCGGCCCCTGACGCGCAGGACCCCGCTTCCGCCCGCGACGAGCCCCGCGAGGACGACGGCCGCCCCAAGCGCTTCGCCTACCCGCCGCAGCTCGTCGTCGTCGACGGAGGGCAGCCCCAGGTCGCCGCCGCCAAGCGCGCTCTGGACGAGCTGGGCATCGACGACATCGCCGTCTGTGGTCTCGCCAAGCGCCTCGAAGAGGTCTGGCTGCCCGACGACGACGACCCGGTGGTCCTGCCCCGCTCCAGCGAGGGCCTCTATCTCCTCCAGCGCATCCGGGACGAGGCCCACCGTTTCGCCATCACCTACCAGCGGGCCAAGCGGGCCAAGCGCATCCGCAGCAGCCCCCTGGACGACGTCCCGGGCCTCGGCGAGACCCGGAAGCAGGCGCTGATCAAGCATTTCGGTTCCGTCAAGAAGCTGAGGCAGGCGACAATCGAAGAGATCTGCGAGGTGCCGGGGATAGGGCGCAGGACCGCGGAATCGGTGGCTGTCGCCTTCGCCGCGGCCGCCCCGGCCGCACCCGCCGTGAACACCGCCACTGGAGAGATCATCGAAGAGGACGACGGGGGCAGCAGGACATGACCGAGCACGCGCAAGAACACCAGGACGACCGCGGCCGAGCAGACGGAGTAGCAGACGTGAGTACGGGAAGCACCCCGGAGAAGGCCGAGGCCGCCCAGCCCGCCATCCCCGAGCTGGTGATCATCTCCGGGATGTCGGGCGCCGGGCGCAGTACCGCCGCCAAGTGTCTGGAGGACCTCGGCTGGTTCGTCGTCGACAACCTTCCGCCCGCGCTGATCCCCACGATGGTGGAGCTCGGCGCCCGGTCCCAGGGCAACGTCGCCCGCATCGCCGTCGTCGTCGACGTGCGCGGCCGGCGCTTCTTCGACAACCTCCGGGAGTCCCTCGCGGACCTGGAGGCCAAGCTCGTCACCCGGCGGATCGTCTTCCTGGAGTCCTCCGACGACGCCCTCGTTCGCCGATTCGAATCGGTCCGCCGTCCGCACCCCCTCCAGGGCGACGGCCGTATCGTCGACGGCATCGAGGCCGAGCGCGACCTGCTGCGCGAGCTGCGGGGCGACGCCGACCTGGTCATCGACACCTCCAGCCTCAACGTGCACGAACTGCGGGCGAAGATGGACGCCCAGTTCGCCGGCGACGAAGAGCCGGAGCTGCGGGCGACGGTGATGTCGTTCGGCTTCAAGTACGGGCTGCCGGTCGACGCCGACCTCGTCGTCGACTGCCGCTTCCTGCCCAATCCGCACTGGGTCCCGGAGCTCCGTCCCTTCACCGGGCTCAACGAGGAGGTGTCCGACTACGTCTTCGACCAGCCGGGCGCCAAGGAGTTCCTCAACCAGTACACGGAGCTGTTGCAGCTCATCGCCGCCGGTTACCGCCGCGAGGGCAAGCGGTACGTGACCATCGCCGTCGGGTGCACGGGCGGCAAGCACCGCTCCGTCGCGATGTCGGAGAAGCTCGCCGCACGGCTGGCCACCGAAGGAATCGAAACCGTCCTCGTCCACCGGGACATGGGGCGCGAGTGACCAGTCGCAATCTGCGTATGCGGCGGTTGAGCAGGGCCACGGCCGCGCTCTCCGGCCGTAATCGCGGCACACCCAAGGTCGTCGCCCTCGGCGGCGGCATGGGCCTGTCGGCGTCGCTCACGGCGCTGCGCAGGATCACCGGCGACCTCACGGCCGTGGTGACCGTCGCCGACGACGGCGGTTCCAGCGGCCGGCTCCGTGAGGAACTCGGCGTCCTCCCGCCCGGCGACCTGCGCAAAGCGCTGGCCGCGCTGTGCGGCGACGACGAATGGGGCCGGACCTGGGCCCAGGTCATCCAGCATCGCTTCGAGTCCAAGGGTGACCTGCACGAGCACGCGGTGGGCAATCTGCTCATCGTCGCCCTCTGGGAACAGCTGGGCGACCACGTCCAGGCCCTCGACCTCGTCGGCAAGCTGCTCGGAGCGCACGGCAGGGTGCTGCCGATGTCCGCCGTGCCCCTGGAACTCCAGGCGCTCGTACGCGGGCACGACCCGGAGCGCCCCGAGGACACGGTCACCGTGCGCGGGCAGGCGACGGTGGCGCTCACCCCGGGGGAGGTGCAGTCGGTCCACGTCGTGCCGGCCGACCCGCCGGCGGTCCCCGAGGCGGTTGCCGCCGTCCTGGACGCCGATTGGGTGGTTCTGGGTCCGGGGTCCTGGTTTTCGTCCGTGATTCCGCATCTGCTGGTGCCGGAGCTGCTCGACGCACTGGTGACCACGAAGGCCCGTAAGGTCCTCTCGCTGAACCTCGCACCACAGCCCGGTGAAACAGAAGGGTTCTCACCGCAGCGTCATTTGGAGGTTTTGGGACGACACGCCCCTAAACTCGCCATGGACGTGGTGCTGGCCGACGAGGCCGCCGTGCCCGACCGCGAGTCCCTCGCCGACGCCGCACAGCGGCTCGGAGCCGCGGTCGAGCTGGCCCCCGTGGCCTCACCCGACGGCGTTCCGATTCATGATCCGGAGCTGTTGGCCGCCGCGTACGACCGTATTTTTCGGATGCATGGAAGGATCGGCCCATGGCGATGACGCCAGCGGTGAAGGACGAAATCTCTCGGCTTCCCGTGACCCGGACCTGCTGCAGAAAGGCAGAGGTCTCGGCGATTCTCCGGTTCGCGGGCGGGCTGCACCTGGTGGGCGGCCGGATCGTGATCGAGGCCGAGCTGGACACGGGGAGCGCGGCACGCAGGCTCAAGCGGGACATCCTGGAGATCTTCGGGCACAGCTCGGAGCTGATCGTGATGGCCCCCGGCGGACTGCGCCGCGGCTCGCGTTTCGTCGTGCGCGTGGTGGCGGGAGGCGACCAGCTGGCCCGTCAGACCGGCCTGGTGGACGGCCGTGGCCGTCCCATCCGCGGGCTCCCCCCGCAGGTGGTCTCGGGGGCCACCTGCGACGCGGAGGCCGCCTGGCGCGGAGCCTTCCTCGCACACGGTTCGCTCACCGAGCCGGGCCGCTCCTCCTCGCTGGAGGTGACCTGCCCCGGCCCCGAGGCCGCCCTCGCCCTGGTGGGCGCGGCCCGCAGACTCTCGATCGCCGCCAAGGCCCGCGAGGTGCGGGGAGTGGACAGGGTCGTCGTCCGTGACGGTGACGCCATCGGCGCCCTGCTGACCCGCCTGGGAGCCCATGACGCGGTGCTCGCCTGGGAAGAGCGCCGGATGCGGCGCGAGGTCCGGGCCACGGCCAACCGGCTCGCCAACTTCGACGACGCCAACCTCCGTCGCTCGGCCCGCGCCGCGGTCGCCGCGGGTGCCCGGGTGGGGCGCGCGCTGGAGATCCTGGGCGAGGAGGTCCCGGAGCACCTCGCGGCGGCAGGACGGCTGCGCATGGAGCACAAGCAGGCATCCCTGGAGGAGCTGGGAGCGCTTGCCGACCCGCCGCTGACCAAGGACGCGGTCGCGGGCCGGATCAGGCGTCTGCTGGCCATGGCCGACAAGCGGGCCCAGGACCTCGGTATCCCGGGCACGGAATCGACCCTGAGTGAGGAGCTGGCCGACGGCCTCGTGGGCTGAGAGCCGACTGGAGGTCACCCGGCCCGCCCCTGGGCGCGGCCGGGCGCCAGGAGGTGCGCGGACCGTTTTCCCGCCGGGCGGGGCCCATTCCGGAATGCGCCGCAGCGTCTTATCGGAATGGGCCGGGGCTGCCCGCCAGATTGATTGAGCGCCACCCTGCACGATTGAGCGGCGCGGGGGAGTTCCGCGGTTCCGTGTCGACGCGCCCCGAAATATGCACCCGGCACTTTTATCGATTGAGAGTCACTCCGCCCAATTGAGCGAGCGTCTCGCCGGGCGGTATTTCCCGGATACGGGCGGCGGGTCCGGCCGCGGGCCCCGGACCGGCGTCGGTGACCGACGGTGGTGACTGCCGGTGACGTCGCGTGAACCGGAGCGGGTCTCGGCCCGTATCCGCAAGGACCCCCGGGGTGGCCGCAGTTGACGCTCGGTGGTCATGCGGCGGACAGCGGTCGTCCGTACCTGCCCGTCCGGCCTCATTTCCTCATTTCTACTCGGGAGTAAGGGCATCTCTCTTCGCGGCGTCCCTCTCGATGTCACTCCGGAGCCCTCGGAGAGGTAGGGTCGGAGGCGGTCGGGGACATCCCTATAAAACTCGCCGGCATCGAAACCGGCGTTCCTAACGAGGAGATCGGTTCGTGACGATCCGCGTAGGCATCAACGGCTTTGGCCGCATCGGTCGTAACTACTTCCGCGCGCTGCTGGAGCAGGGTGCGGACATCGAGATCGTGGCTGTCAACGACCTGGGTGACACTGCGACCACGGCTCACCTGCTGAAGTACGACACCATTCTGGGTCGTCTCAAGGCAGAGGTCAGCCACACCGCCGACACCATCACCGTCGACGGTCACACCATCAAGGTGCTCTCCGAGCGCAACCCGGCCGACATCCCCTGGGGTGAGCTGGGTGTCGACATCGTCATCGAGTCGACCGGCATCTTCACCAAGAAGGCCGACGCCGAGAAGCACATCGCCGGTGGCGCCAAGAAGGTTCTCATCTCGGCTCCGGCCAAGGACGAGGACATCACCATCGTGATGGGCGTCAACCAGGACAAGTACGACGCGGCCAACCACCACGTCATCTCCAACGCCTCCTGCACCACCAACTGTGTGGCGCCGATGGCCAAGGTCCTCGACGAGAACTTCGGCATCGTCAAGGGCCTGATGACGACGGTCCACGCGTACACGAACGACCAGCGCATCCTGGACTTCCCGCACTCGGACCTGCGTCGCGCCCGCGCCGCCGCCGAGAACATCATCCCGACCACGACGGGCGCCGCGAAGGCGACCGCCCTGGTCCTCCCCCAGCTCAAGGGCAAGCTCGACGGCATCGCGATGCGTGTCCCGGTCCCGACCGGTTCCGCCACCGACCTCGTCGTGACCCTGCAGCGCGAGGTCACCAAGGACGAGGTCAACGCCGCCTTCAAGAAGGCCTCCGACGACGGCGACCTCAAGGGCTTCCTGACCTACACCGAGGACCCGATCGTCTCCTCGGACATCGTCGGCGACCCGTCGTCCTGCACCTTCGACTCCTCCCTGACCATGGTCCAGGAGGGCAACTCGGTGAAGATCCTCGGCTGGTACGACAACGAGTGGGGTTACTCCAACCGCCTCGTCGACCTGACCGTCTTCGTCGGCGGCCAGCTCTGATCCTAGGATCGGCAGGCATCCAGGTGTGATGTGAGGGGCTCGGACGGCGCGACGCGGCGCCGTTCGAGCCCCCTCGCATGCTCATCAGTCCTTCCAAGGAGTATGGGAACAGATGAAGACGATCGACGAACTTCTCGCCGAAGGGGTCGCGGGCAAGCGGGTATTCGTCCGCGCCGACCTCAACGTGCCGCTGGACGGCACCACGATCACCGACGACGGCCGCATCCGCGCCGTCCAGCCGACGGTCGCCGAGCTCGCCGCAGCCGGTGCGCGGGTCATCGTCGCCTCGCACCTCGGCCGCCCGAAGGGTGCCCCGGACCCGGCCTTCTCACTGGCCCCCGCCGCCGCGCGCCTCGGTGAACTGCTCGGTGTCGAGGTCGCCTTCGCGACCGACACCGTCGGCGAGTCCGCCCGTGCCACGGTCGCCGCACTCACCGACGGCCAGGTGGCCGTCATCGAGAACCTCCGCTTCAACGCCGGTGAGACGTCGAAGGACGACGCCGAGCGCGGTGCCTTCGCCGACCAGCTCGCCGAGCTCGCCGATGTGTACGTGGGCGACGGCTTCGGCGCCGTCCACCGCAAGCACGCCTCGGTCTTCGACCTCCCGGCCCGGCTGCCGCACGCCGCCGGCGGTCTGATCGCCACCGAGGTCGGCGTCCTGAAGAAGCTCACCGAGGACGTCGCACGCCCGTACGCCGTGGTCCTCGGCGGCGCCAAGGTCTCCGACAAGCTCGGCGTCATCGACCACCTGCTGGAGAAGGCCGACCGCATCCTGATCGGCGGCGGCATGGCGTACACCTTCCTCAAGGCCAAGGGCCACGAGGTGGGCATCTCGCTGCTCCAGGAGGACCAGGTCCCGGCCGTCCAGGGGTACCTCGAGCGGGCGGAGAAGCTCGGTGTGGAGTTCGTGCTCCCCGTCGACGTCCTCGTCGCGCGGGAGTTCCCGGACCTGAAGACCAAGGCCCCGGCCCATCCCACCACGGTCGCCGCCGACGCCATCCCGGCCGACCAGGAGGGCCTGGACATCGGGCCCGAGACCCGTGCGCTGTACGCGGCGAAGCTCGCCGACGCGGCCACCGTGTTCTGGAACGGCCCGATGGGCGTCTTCGAGCACCCCGACTACGCCGAGGGCACCAAGGCGGTCGCCCAGGCCCTCGTCGACTCCCAGGCCTTCAGCGTCGTCGGCGGCGGGGACTCCGCGGCCGCCGTCCGTATCCTGGGCTTCGACGAGAACGCATTCGGCCATATCTCGACCGGTGGCGGCGCCAGCCTCGAATACCTCGAGGGCAAGACGCTTCCCGGACTCGCCGCACTGGAGGACTGACCCTGATGAGCACCCGCACCCCGCTGATGGCGGGCAACTGGAAGATGAACCTCAACCACCTCGAGGCCATCGCACACGTCCAGAAGCTCTCCTTCGCCCTGGCCGACAAGGACTACGACGCGGTGGAGGTCGCCGTCCTGCCGCCCTTCACGGACCTGCGTTCCGTGCAGACCCTGGTCGACGGCGACAAGCTGAAGATCAAGTACGGCGCCCAGGACATCTCGGCCCAGGACTCCGGTGCGTACACCGGTGAGATCTCCGGCCCCATGCTCGCCAAGCTGAAGTGCACGTACGTGGCCGTCGGCCACAGCGAGCGCCGCCAGTACCACGGCGAGAACGACGACATCTGCAACGCCAAGGTGAAGGCCGCCTACAAGCACGGCCTGACCCCGATCCTCTGCGTCGGTGAGGGCCTGGACATCCGCAAGGCCGGTGACCAGGTCTCCTACACGCTCGCGCAGCTCGACGGAGCACTGAAGGACATCCCGGCCGAGCAGGCCGAATCCATCGTGATCGCCTACGAGCCGGTCTGGGCCATCGGGACCGGCGAGGTCGCCACCCCCGAGGACGCCCAGGAGGTCTGCGGCGCGATCCGTGGCCGGCTCGCCGAGCTGTACTCGCAGGAGCTGGCCGATGCCGTGCGCATCCAGTACGGCGGCTCGGTGAAGTCCGGCAACGTCGCGGCCATCATGGCGCAGCCCGATGTCGACGGTGCCCTGATCGGCGGCGCCGCGCTCGACGCCGACGAGTTCGTCAAGATCGTCCGCTTCCGCGACCAGTGAGTATGCGGTAGCGCGGATCCGTCGTACCCTTGCGGGGGCCGAGGGGGGTCTACCCCCCAGGCCCCCGCTGTTCGTACATGCAGTCCTAGGAATTCCGGAAAGTAGGGACCAGCCGTGATTTTGGCGTTCGAGATCGCCCTGATCGTCTTCAGCCTGCTGCTGATGCTGCTGGTGCTGATGCACAAGGGAAAGGGCGGTGGCCTTTCCGACATGTTCGGTGGCGGGATGCAGTCCTCCGTGGGTGGCTCCTCGGTCGCCGAGCGGAACCTCGACCGCATCACCGTCGTGGTCGGGCTGGCCTGGTTCGCGTGCATCGTCGTCCTCGCTCTGCTCATCAAGCTGGACAGCTGACCCGTCGTCGGCGATTCCCGGTGAGGGTGTAACTCCTTTCACTGGACGCGCGTTGGGCCTTACGTAGACTGGGGCATCTTCGAGCACCATCACGCAGGGAGTTACGACCGTGGCAAGTGGCAACGCGATCCGGGGAAGCCGGGTCGGAGCGGGGCCGATGGGGGAGGCCGAGCGAGGCGAGTCCGCGCCGCGCCTCCGCATCTCCTTCTGGTGCTCGAACGGGCACGAGACGCAGCCGAGCTTCGCCCATGACGCGCAGGTACCGGAGACCTGGGACTGCCCGCGCTGCGGCTTCCCGGCCGGACAGGACCGGGACAGCCCGCCGGCTCCGCCGCGTACCGAGCCCTACAAGACGCACCTGGCGTACGTGCGCGAGCGGCGCAGCGACGCGGACGGTGAGGCGATCCTCGCCGAAGCCCTCGCGAAGCTCCGCGGCGAGATCTAGAAGTCGTTGTTCACCGGCCGGCCACCCCCTGGGTGTCCGGCCGGAATCCGTAGGTCGCCCCCCAGCCCGCCGATGCCCCGCCGCACCCCCCGGATCAATTAGGTTGGAGGGGCAGCGGGGAAGGTTGCAGGTACAAGAAGAAGTGGGCGATTTCCGGGATGAACGCACAAAGCCGAACCAAGCTCAACCAGACGCCCGAGTGGGCGGCTCTTTGCAAGCACCGTGAGGAGTTCGGCGACACGCATCTGCGCCGGCTGTTCGCGGACGCGCCGGGCCGCGGGGCCGCGTACACCCTCAGGGTCGGCGACCTCCACATCGACTACTCCAAGCACCTGGTCACCGACGAGACGCTCCGTCTGCTGCGTGACCTCGCCGCCGCGACGGACGTCGCCGGGCTCCGGGACGCGATGTTCCGCGGCGAGAAGATCAACACCACCGAGGACCGCGCCGTCCTGCACACCGCGCTGCGCGCCCCGCGCGGCGCGGTGACCGAGGTCGACGGCGAGAACGTGGTGCCGGCGGTGCACGCCGTGCTCGACAGGATGGCCGGCTTCTCCGACCGGATCAGGGCCGGGGAGTGGACCGGCCACACCGGCAAGCCGGTCAAGAACATCGTGAACATCGGCATCGGCGGTTCCGACCTCGGACCGGCCATGGCCTACGAGGTGCTGCGTTCCTTCACGGACCGCTCGCTCACCGTGCGCTTCGTCTCGAACGTCGACGGTGCGGACCTCCACGAGGCCGTCCGTGACCTGGACCCGGCCGAGACGCTGTTCATCGTCGCGTCCAAGACCTTCACCACGATCGAGACCATCACCAACGCCACCTCCGCCCGCGACTGGCTGCTCACCGGGCTGAGGGCCGGTCAGGAGGCCGTCGCCAAGCACTTCGTGGCACTGTCGACCAACGCGGACAAGGTCACGGACTTCGGCATCGACACGGCCAACATGTTCGAGTTCTGGGACTGGGTCGGCGGTCGCTACTCCTTCGACTCGGCGATCGGCCTCTCGCTGATGATCGCCGTCGGACCGGACCGGTTCCGCGAGATGCTCGACGGCTTCCACCTCGTCGACGAGCACTTCCGCACCGCGCCCGCCGAGGAGAACGCTCCGCTGCTGCTGGGCCTGCTGGGCGTCTGGTACGGCCAGTTCTTCGACGCGCAGTCCCACGCGGTCCTGCCGTACAGCCATTACCTGTCCAAGTTCACCGCGTACTTGCAGCAGCTGGACATGGAGTCCAACGGCAAGTCCGTGGACCGCGACGGCGATCCGGTCGCGTGGCAGACCGGACCGGTCGTCTGGGGCACTCCCGGCACCAACGGGCAGCACGCCTACTACCAGCTGATCCACCAGGGCACGAAGGTGATCCCGGCCGACTTCATCGGCTTCGCGTCGCCGGTCCAGGACCTGCTGCCCGGGCTGATCGCCCAGCACGACCTGCTGATGGCAAACTTCTTCGCCCAGACCCAGGCTCTCGCGTTCGGCAAGACGCCGGACGAGGTACGGGCGGAAGGCGTCGCGGAGGAACTCGTGCCGCACAAGACCTTCCAGGGCAACCACCCGACGACGACGATCCTCGCCGACCGGCTCACCCCCTCGGTGCTCGGCCAGCTGATCGCGCTGTACGAGCACAAGGTCTTCGTCCAGGGCGCCGTCTGGAACATCGACTCCTTCGACCAGTGGGGCGTCGAGCTGGGCAAGGTCCTCGCCAAGAAGATCGAGCCGGTCCTGACGGAGGGCACGGGCGGCGACCAGCTGGACAGCTCCACCGCCGCGCTCGTCTCGACGTACCGCTCGCTGCGGGGCCGCTGAGCGATGACCACGGGGGAGGGGGCGGCACGGCTCAGGCCGCCGCGCAACGCACCGGCCCGCCGGGCCGTCGGCTGGTGGCGGGCCCAGTGGCTGCTGCTGACCGCGGCCCCGGTGGCGGTCCTCGGCATCCTGGGCGCGCTCATCGCGCCCGCCAGGTTCTGGCTGCTGATGCCCGCCGCGGTGCTCGGTGCCGTCGGCCTCCTGGGCGCCGTCCTCTTCCCCCTCTGGTGGTTCCGCACCCACCGCTGGGAGGTCACCGACGAGGCGGTCTATGTGAGCACCGGGGCCGTGCTGCGTCAGTGGCGCATCGCGCCGATGTCCCGCATCCAGACCGTTGACACCGTGCGGGGTCCGCTGGAACAGCTCTTCGGACTGGCCACGGTCACCGTCACCACCGCGTCGGCCAAGGGCGCCCTGCGGATCGAAGGGCTCACCCACGAGGCCGCCGCCGAGCTCGCCGAGCGGCTGACCCGGATCACCCAGGACACCCCCGGGGACGCCACATGAGCACGGCCGCCGACAGCGGACCCGACTGGCGGCGGCTCCATCCCCGTACGGTCCTGGTCACCGCGCTGGTCACGGCGGGAGTGGCCGTGGGCGCGGCCGTGCCGGTCACGGTCGCGCTGGCCGGCCGTCTCGGGTACGCGGCAGCCGTCGGCTGGGCGCTGGCGGGAGCCGCCCTGCTGATCGGCTGCGCCGCCGTCGGCGACCACGTACGGTGGCGACGCACCCGGTACCGGGTCGGCACCGAGCGCGTCGATCTGCACACCGGGCTCCTCCTGGTGAAGCGCCGCTCGCTGGCGCGGGAGCGGATCCGCAGTGTCGACCTCACCGCCCATCCGCTGCTGCGGATCCTCGGGCTGGTCACGGTCCGGATCGGCACCGGGGAGCACACGGGCGGCGACTCCACGCTGGAACTCGACCCGGTCGCCCGCGCCGAGGGCGAGCGGCTGCGCCGTGACCTCCTCGACCGTGCCGTCGTCGAGACGTCCGCAACGCACCGCGACGGTGAACTGGCCACGCTCGATCCCCGATGGATCCGCTACGCCCCCGTCTCCTTCGTGGCGCCCATGCTCGGTGGCGCCGCCGCCGGCGGTGTGATGCAGATCAGCGAATGGGTCGGGGCGCAGGCCGAGGTGATCCACTGGATCGCCGACCTCTTCCGGGACACCCCGCTGATCTGGATGATCGTCGTCCTGGTGGTGGCGGCCCTGGTCGCCGGCGTGGTCGGGGCTCTCGGGCTGTGGATCGAGAGTTGGTGGAACTACCGCCTGGAGCGCGAAGCGGGCGGCACCCTGCGGGTGCGGCGCGGACTGTTCACCTCGCGCTCCCTGTCCGTCGAGGAACGACGGCTGCGCGGGGTGGACCTCGTGGAACCCCTCGGTGTGCGGCTGGCGGGAGCCGCCCGGGTCGACGCGATCACCACCGGTCTGAGCAGGGACGAGGAGTCGCGGAGCGCCGACCACGACACCCTGCTGCCGGCCGTGCCCCGCGTACTGGCCGACAGCATCGCCGCGGACGTGCTGCGTGAGCCGGCCACCCCGACGGGCGCCCCACTCACGGCGCACCCACGGGCGGCCCTGGGGCGTCGGCTGCGCCGTGCCCTGGCGCTGGCCCTGGCGCCCGTGCTGGTACAGGTCCTCCTGGGCGCCCTGCTGACGCCCGTGCTGCTGTGGACCGCGCTCGGCAGCGCGGTGGTGTCGGTGCCCTGCGCCGTGCTCCTGTCCGTCGACGCGTACCGCTCACTGGGGCACACACTCAGCGGCGGCTATCTGGTGACCCGCTCCGGCACGTTCCGGCGCTCCACCGCGGCCCTTCAGCGGTCCGGGGTCATCGGCTGGACGGTGAAGCAGTCCTTCTTCCAGCGCCGGGCCGGGCTGGTGAGCGTCACGGCCACGACGGCCGCCGGAGGCGGCGCCTACACGGCGCACGACACCGACGCGTCCGAGGGCCTCGTCTTCGCCGCCGACGCCGTCCCGGGGCTTCTGGAGCCCTTCCTGGAGCGCACCGGACATCCTGGTCGGTGACGCGCGGCACAGGAGGCCTTCTGTGCAACAGGGCCGGGGTCGGCGACGATACCGATCATGAATCCCACCAGCCGTCGTACGGTCCTCACCGCCCTCGCCACCGCCGCCGTCAGTGGCCCGCTGCTCGGCACCGTCACCGCGAGCCCCGCCCTCGCCACCGGTGATCTGGACCTCTACACCTCCAACACGGACCTCTACACGAAGCTCGCCGGTCAGGAGGGCGTCGAGTTCGCCCGCCGCTACCGGAGACACGAGTACGCCGACCACTCGCTCGCCCAGAGGTACCCGTACAACCGGACCACCGTCATGGCCATGCACGGCGGTGGTATCGAGACCGGCACCTCCGAGCTCTGCCTTGCCATAGCCGGCTACCACCCGGCGACACTCGCCCCCCTGGAGGACGGCCACGGGGCGTTCGACTACTGGATGTTCGAGGGTCTGCGCTCCTCGGGCAACCGCGACCTGCACGTCACCGCCAAGAACTGCGACGACCACGTCGCCCTCTCCATGTCGGCGAGCAGTCTCAACGTCCTCAGCCTGCACGGCTGTACGGCGGCGCAGGCGGGTACCGTCCCGCAGGCCGTGGTCGTCGGGGGACTGAACACCCGCTTCAAGACCCTGCTCAAGGCCGAGTTCGACGCCGTCGGCATCGTCTGGCGGGACGGCGACGAGGTGCCCGACCTGGCCGGGGTGAACACCGACAACCCGTGCAACCGCACCATGCTCGCCAAGGGCGGTCAGCTGGAGCTCACCACGGAGCTGCGCGCCGCCATGTTCACGGTCAACACCCGTGCGGGCCGGGCCGGCAGCACGACCGAGGTCTTCGACCGCTTCGTCGGCGCCTGCCGGGCCGCGATCACGAAGCTGGAGCAGGGGCCGGACCAGATCGTCCTCTGATCCCGGGCGGGGACCTCATGCACGGGGGACGCCGGGAAAAGGCTCCGGCCCCGCTCGATCGAGCGGGGCCGGACCCTTCCGTGACGTGTTACGCGGACGCGGGCGGATACAGCGCCCGAGGCAGCTTCGAGGCCGCCGCGGCGTCCAGCAGCCACAGGGTGCGGCTGCGGCCGTACGCTCCCGCCGCCGGTGCCTGGATCTCCCCGGCCCCGGACAGCGCGATCTCCGCCGCCTCCGCCTTGTCCTCACCCGCGGCCAGCAGCCACACCTCACGCGCCGCCCGGATGGCGGGCAGGGTGAGCGAGACGCGGGTGGGCGGCGGCTTGGGAGCGCCGTGCACACCGACCACGGTGCGCTCGGTCTCCCGCACCGCGGGCAGCTCCGGGAAGAGCGACGCGACATGGGTGTCCGGGCCGACGCCCAGCATCAGTACGTCGAACGCCGGTACGGACCCGTGGTCCTCCGGGCCCGCCGCGGCGGCGAGTTCCGCCGCGTACCCCGCGGCGGCCGCGTCGGCGTCGGCGCCGTACGGTCCGTCGGAGGAGGGCATCGCGTGGACCCGGGAGGGGTCCAGCCGCACCTTGTCCAGCAGGGCCTCGCGGGCCTGCGTGACGTTGCGCTCCGGATCGCCCTCGGGCAGGAACCGCTCGTCGCCCCACCACAGGTCGAGACGCGACCAGTCGATCGCGTCCCGGGCGGGCGAAGTGGCGAGAGCGGCCAGCAGGCCGTTGCCGTTGCGCCCGCCGGTGAGGACCACCGAGGCACCACCGCGGGCGGCCTGGGCGTCCACGATCTTCGTGATCAGCCTGGCCGCCGCGGCCTGAGCCATCAGCTCCTTGTCGCGGTGCACGACGAGCTGCGGTGTGCTCACTTCGACGCCGCCTTCTTGGCCGCCGCCTTCTTCGCGGCAGGGGCGGCGGAACCCGCCGGCTCCGGCCGCTTCTGACCCGTACCGACGGACGACGGCTCCGTGGGTCCGCCGAGGCGCTCCACGCCGAACTTCACCGTGGCCTCGTAGATGTTGTCCGGGTCCAGACGGCGGAGCTCCTCCGCGAGGAGCTCCGCGGTCTCCCGCCGCTTCAGCGCGACGGCACGGTCCGGCTGGCCGGCCATGCAGAGCGTGGCCAGTGAACCGTCGGGCCGGTCCAGGACGATCGTGCCGTTCTTGGTCTCCATCCGAACGGCCGTCAGACCGGGGCCGCCGGAGTGGGTGCGCTCCACCGGGACCCCGAGCCGGTCCGCGAGCCACATGGCCAGCAGTTCGCAGCTCGGGTTGTCGGACTCGCCCTCGACCTTCGCCGATACGACCTGCGCGGGCTGCTGGTCGAGCGCCGCCGCCAGCATCGAGCGCCATGGCGTGATCCGCGTCCAGGCCAGGTCGGTGTCCCCGGGCCGGTACGTCGCCGCGCGCACCGACAACTCGTCGAGCGGGTGCTCGGCGGAGTAGGTGTCGGTGATGCGGCGCTGCGCGAGCGCGCCCAGCGGGTCCTTGGCCGGGTCCGCCGGGGCGTCCTCGGGCCACCACACCACGACCGGGGCGTCCGGCAGCAGCAGCGGCAGGACGACCGACTGGGCGTGGTTCGCCAGCTCACCGTGCAGCCGCAGGACGACGGTCTCGCCCGAGCCCGCGTCGGAACCGACCCGGATCTCGGCGTCGAGCCGTGCGTCGCGCCGGGCGCGCGGCGACTTGCTGACCCGCTTGATCACCGCGATGATCCGCGACGGGTGCTCGCGGGAGGAGTCGCTCGCCGCCCGGAGCGCGTCGTAGGCGTTCTCCTCGTCGGTGACGATGACGAGGGTGAGCACCATGCCGATGGCGGGCGTGCCGATGGAGCGGCGCGCCGAGACCAGGGCCTGGTTGATCTTGCTGGACGTGGTTTCCGTGAGATCGATCTTCATGGCCGGCGCCAGCTCCGTCCGTCGCGTGCGAGCATCTCGTCGGCCTCGGCCGGTCCCCATGTGCCCGCCGGGTACTGGGCGGGCTTGCCGTGCTTGTCCCAGTACTCCTCGATCGGGTCGAGGATGTTCCAGGAGAGCTCGACCTCCTGGTGGCGCGGGAAGAGGTTGGCGTCGCCGAGCAGCACATCGAGGATGAGCCGCTCGTACGCCTCCGGGCTGGACTCGGTGAAGGACTCGCCGTAGGCGAAGTCCATCGTGACGTCCCGCACCTCCATGGAGGTGCCCGGCACCTTCGAACCGAACCGGACCGTGACCCCCTCGTCCGGCTGCACCCGGATGACCAGGGCGTTGCCGCCGAGCTCCTCCGTCGCACCGGACTCGAAGGGCAGATACGGCGCGCGCTTGAACACGACCGCGATCTCGGTGACCCGGCGGCCGAGGCGCTTGCCGGTGCGGAGGTAGAACGGCACGCCCGCCCAGCGGCGGTTGTTGATCGTCAGCTTGATCGCGGCGAAGGTGTCGGTCTTCGACTTGGGGTCGATACCGTCCTCCTCCAGATAGCCGAGCGCTTCCTCGCCGCCCTGCCACGCATGCGCGTACTGGCCGCGCACCGTGTGCTTGCCCAGGTCGTCGGGCAGCTCCACCGCCGTGAGCACCTTCAGCTTCTCGGCGACCAGCGCCTTGGGATGGAAGGAGCCGGGCTCCTCCATCGCCGTGAGCGCCAGCAGCTGGAGCAGGTGGTTCTGGATGACGTCACGGGCCGCGCCGATGCCGTCGTAGTAACCCGCCCGGCCGCCGATGCCGATGTCCTCGGCCATCGTGATCTGGACGTGGTCGACGTACGACCTGTTCCAGATCGGCTCGAACATCGTGTTGGCGAAGCGCAGCGCCAGGATGTTCTGGACCGTCTCCTTGCCGAGGTAGTGGTCGATACGGAAGACCTCGTTCGGCGGGAAGACGTCGTGCACGAGCTGGTTCAGCTCCTGCGCGCTCTCCAGGTCGTGACCGAACGGCTTCTCGATGACGGCCCGGCGCCAGCTGCCCTCCGTCTGGTCGGCCAGCCCGTGCTTCTTGAGCTGTTCGACGACCTTGGGGAAGAACTTCGGCGGCACGGACAGGTAGAAGGCGAAGTTGCCGCCCGTGCCCTGCGCCTTGTCGAGTTCCTCGATCGTGGCCCTCAGGGTCTCGAACGCCACGTCGTCGTCGAAGTTGCCCTGGACGAAGCGCATGCCCTGGCTGAGCTGCTGCCAGACCTCTTCGCGGAACGGGGTGCGGGAGTGCTCCTTGACGGCGTCGTGGACGACTTGGGCGAAGTCCTCGTCCTCCCAGTCGCGGCGCGCGAAGCCGATGAGCGAGAAGCCCGGTGGCAGCAGGCCGCGATTGGCCAGGTCGTAGACAGCGGGCATCAGCTTTTTACGGGACAAATCGCCCGTGACGCCAAAGATCACCAGACCCGACGGTCCCGCGATGCGCGGGAGCCGTCGGTCCTGGGCGTCACGGAGTGGGTTGGCTCCGGGAACACCAGACAAGGTGGTCAGCCCTTCGAAGGAGCGAGGCGCTCGAGCTCTGCCTCGGTCGACTTGAGCAGGTCGTTCCAGGCCGCCTCGAACTTCTCGACGCCCTCGTCCTCGAGCAGCTGGACGACCTCGTCGTAGCTGACACCGAGCTTCTTGATCGCGTCGAGGTCGGCGCGCGCCTGGTCGTAACCACCGGCGACGGTGTTGCCGGTGATGTCGCCGTGGTCGGCCACGGCCTCCAGCGTCGCCTCCGGCATGGTGTTGACCGTGTTGGGGGCGACGAGGTCGTCGACGTACAGGGTGTCCTTGAGGGACGGGTCCTTGACGCCGGTGGAGGCCCACAGCGGACGCTGCTTGTTGGCCTGCGCCTTGTCCAGGGCGGCCCAGCGGTCGCCCGCGAAGACCTCCTCGTACGCCTCGTAGGCCAGCCGGGCGTTGGCGAGGGCGGACTTGCCCTTCGCGGCCTTCGCCTCGTCGCTGCCGACCGCGTCCAGACGCTTGTCGATCTCGGTGTCCACGCGGGACACGAAGAAGGACGCCACCGAGTGGATCTTGGAGAGGTCCAGGCCCGCGGCCTTCGCCTTCTCCAGGCCCGCCAGGTAGGCGTCCATGACCTCGCGGTAGCGCTCCAGCGAGAAGATCAGGGTCACATTGACACTGATGCCCCGCCCGATGGTCTCCGTGATCGCCGGCAGGCCCGCCTTCGTCGCCGGGATCTTGATGAGCGTGTTCGGCCGGTCCACCAGCCAGGCCAGCTGCTTGGCCTCGGCGACCGTGGCCAGGGTGTTGTGGGCCAGGCGCGGGTCGACCTCGATGGACACCCGGCCGTCCTGGCCGTCCGTCGCGTCGAAGACCGGGCGCAGGATGTCGGCGGCGTCACGGACGTCCGCCGTCGTGATCATGCGGATGGCTTCCTCGACGGTGACCTTGCGGGCGGCGAGGTCGGTGAGCTGCTGCTCGTAACCGTCACCCGAGGAGATCGCCTTCTGGAAGATCGACGGGTTGGTCGTGACACCCACGACGTGGCTCTGGTCGATCAGCTCGGCCAGGTTGCCGGACGTGATCCGCTTGCGCGAGAGGTCGTCCAGCCAGATCGCCACGCCCTCGTCGGAGAGGCGCTTGAGTGCGTCTGTCATGAGAATTGCATCTCCTACTAGTCGTGTAACCGCGTCAGCGTGCGGCGGAGGCGATAGATTCCCGGGCGGCTTCCGCCACGTGCGCGGCGGTGAAGCCGAACTCGCGGAAGAGGATCTTGGCGTCCGCCGACGCGCCGAAGTGTTCCAGCGAGACGATCCGGCCGGCGTCGCCCACGTACCGGTGCCAGGTGAGGCCGATACCGGCTTCGACGGCGACCCGGGCCTTCACGGACGGCGGGATCACGCTGTCCTTGTACGCCTGGTCCTGCTCCTCGAACCACTCGACACACGGCATGGAGACCACGCGGGTCGGCACGCCGGCTGCCTGGAGCTCGTCGCGGGCCTCGACGGCCAGCTGGACCTCGGAGCCCGTCGCGATCAGGACGGCCTGCGCCTCGCCGCCCTCGGCGTCGAAGAGCACGTAGCCACCCCTGGCCGCGTCGTCGTTCGCCGGGTAGGTGGGCACGCCCTGACGGGTCAGCGCCAGGCCGTGCGGGGCGCTCCTGCCGTAGTCCTTCTTGCCGCGCTTGAGGATCTCGCGCCAGGCGATGACGGTTTCGTTGGCGTCGGCCGGGCGGACGACGTTCAGGCCCGGGATCGCGCGCAGCGAGGCGATGTGCTCCACCGGCTGGTGGGTCGGACCGTCCTCGCCGAGACCGATCGAGTCGTGCGTCCACACGTACGTCACCGGCAGGTGCATCAGCGCGGAGAGGCGGACGGCGTTGCGCATGTAGTCGGAGAACACCAGGAAGGTGCCGCCGTAGATGCGGGTGTTGCCGTGCAGCGCGATGCCGTTCATGGCCGCGGCCATGGCGTGCTCGCGGATGCCGAAGTGGATCGTCCGGCCGTACGGGTCGGCCTCGGGCAGCGGGTTGCCCACCGGGAGGAACGACGACGTCTTGTCGATCGTGGTGTTGTTCGAGCCGGCCAGGTCGGCGGAACCGCCCCACAGCTCGGGAATGACACCACCGAGGGCCTGCAGGATCTTGCCGGAGGCGGCGCGCGTGGCGACCCCGTGGCCGGCCTCGAAGACCGGGAGCTCGTCCTCCCAGCCCGCGGGCAGCTCGCCTGCGGCGATCCGGTCGAAGTCGGCGGCGCGCTCCGGGTTGGCGGTGCGCCACGCGGCGAAGCCCTTCTCCCACTCGGCCTTGGCCTCACGGCCGCGGTCCAGCGCCTCACGGGTGTGCGCGATGACCTCGTCGGAGACCTCGAAGGTCTTCTCCGGGTCGAAGCCGAGCACCCGCTTGGTGGCCGCGATCTCGTCGTCGCCGAGCGCCGAGCCGTGCGCCGCCTCGGTGTTCTGGGCGTTCGGGGCCGGCCAGGCGATGATCGAGCGGGCCGCGATGAACGACGGTCGCTCCGTCTCGGCCTTGGCGGCCTGCAGCGCGCGGTAGAGACCCTCGGGGTCCAGGTCACCGCTGGGCAGCTGGTCCACACGCTGGACGTGCCAGCCGTAGGACTCGTAGCGCTTCAGGGTGTCCTCGGAGACCGCGGTCTCCGTGTCGCCCTCGATCGAGATGTGGTTGTCGTCCCACAGCAGCACCAGGTTGCCGAGCTTCTGGTGGCCGGCCAGCGAGGACGCCTCGGCCGAGATGCCCTCCTGGAGGCAGCCGTCACCGGCGACGACCCAGATGGTGTGGTCGAACGGGGACGTGCCGGGGGCCGCCTGCGGGTCGAAGAGACCGCGCTCGTAGCGGGAGGCCATCGCCATGCCCACCGCGTTGGCGACACCCTGGCCCAGCGGACCGGTCGTCGTCTCGACCCCGGTGGTGTGGCCGTACTCCGGGTGGCCCGGGGTCTTGGAGCCCCAGGTGCGGAAGGCCTTGAGGTCGTCCAGCTCCAGGCCGTACCCGGCGAGGTAGAGCTGGATGTACAGCGTCAGGCTGGAGTGGCCCGCGGACAGTACGAACCGGTCGCGTCCGGTCCAGTCCGCGTCCGCCGGGTCGTGGCGCATCACCTTCTGGAAGAGGGTGTACGCGGCAGGAGCCAGGCTCATCGCCGTACCCGGGTGGCCGTTTCCGACTTTCTGTACGGCGTCCGCGGCGAGGACGCGGACAGTGTCCACGGCCCGCTGGTCCAATTCGGTCCACTGAAGGTCTGTGGTGGTCGGCTTGGTGCTCACCCTGAGTCAGGGCTCCTCTCCACTGTTCGTAAACCGGTGACTGGTTACCGCACCGGGCATTGTCGAGCCTACCCCCGTCACAAGGCCGTACTTCTGCCCTTTCCACAGTGCGGGCGACCTGCGGAGTTCGCCTCCCGTATGAGCGCTGCCGTTCACTTCTGCGCCACCCCAACACGACCCCACCCCCGCGAAGAGCGGCGTATGCCCAACGTCTACAGTGGTCTGGTTCGCGCAAGTCTTTACCGGGCGGCCTTCCCGTCCGGAGCTTGCTGGGATTTCTCTGTCAGGGGTGTGCGTGACGGCCGTCGAGTCCCGACCCGCAGGGGTCGCCTTGACTCCGAGCCCAGTGGGCCAACGCCCGTTCGGGGCCCGCATCAAGGCATTCGTGGCTCTTACCAAGCCGCGCATCATCGAGCTGCTGCTGATCACCACCGTTCCGGTGATGTTCCTCGCCGCGCAGGGCGTGCCGGACCTGCTGCTCGTGGTCACCACCACCATCGGCGGATATCTCTCCGCGGGCGGTGCCAATGCGCTCAACATGTATATCGACCGTGACATCGACGCGCTGATGGACCGTACGTCGCAGAGGCCGCTGGTCACCGGCATGGTGAGCCCGCGTGAGTGCCTGGTCTTCGGTATCTCCCTCGCGGTGATTTCCACGGTCTGGTTCGGACTCCTCGTCAACTGGCTCTCGGCGGCGCTCTCACTCGGCGCACTTCTGTTCTATGTCGTCGTCTACACGATGCTGCTGAAGCGCCGGACCTCGCAGAACATCGTCTGGGGCGGAATCGCCGGCTGCATGCCCGTACTCATCGGCTGGTCGGCCGTGACCAATTCGATGTCGTGGGCCGCGGTCATTCTTTTCGCCGTCATCTTCTTCTGGACGCCGCCGCACTACTGGCCGCTGTCGATGAAGGTCAAGGAGGACTACGCCCGGGTCGGTGTCCCGATGCTCCCGGTCGTCGCCTCCAACCAGGTGGTGGCCCGCCAGATCGTCGTCTACAGCTGGGTCATGGTCGCCGTCTCGCTGCTGCTCACCCCGTTGGGCTACACCGGCTGGTTCTACACCCTGGTGGCGCTCCTGACCGGCGGTTTCTGGCTCTGGGAGGCACACGGCCTGCAGAACCGGGCGAAGGCCGGCGTGACCGGCGGCAAGCTCAAGGAGATGCGGCTGTTCCACTGGTCCATCACCTATGTCTCGCTCCTCTTCGTCGCCGTCGCGGTGGACCCCTTCCTGAGGTAGCCCGTACGCGTCCTGTGCGCACCGAAGCTCCGCCGACGGGCGGGGGACGTGGCCGATGCCACGCCCCCCGCCCGTCGCCAGTCGATCTACCCGTCGGTAGCATCCTGTCCATGGCAGAGACGGCAGAGACCCGGACCCAGCAGACGGACGACAGCAAGCACGCGGCCCGCGCCGAGCGCAAGGCCGCGAAGCTCGCCAAGCAGATCGGCGCCTTCGCCAAGAAGCACGGCGGCGCGGAGGGGCAGCTCGCCCACCTCGGCCAGGTGGGCACCCGCATCGTGCTCGTCGGTGAGGACGGCGGCTGGGGCGACCTGGTCGCACCCTCCTACGCCGTCGCGGAGAGTGCCACGCGGAAGGCGGGCATCACGGTCCACGAGGACTTCGACGGAGAATTCGCCGCCAAGGTCCGCACCGGTCCGTACGAGTGGTCGCGGATGGCGGGGATCCAGGTCGGCGGCCCGTCCAACGACACGGCCTAAGGCTTGGCGGGCCCGGTCCCGGGCTCCGGCACGGACTGTCCGGACGCCGGCCCGAATTCCGCTCCCTGGGCGCGGGCCCAGGCCTCCCAGCCGTCCGCGTCGGTGGGGGAGACGTAATCCTCCGGGGAGTCGGTGTCCTTCTTCCGCACGAGGACGCGTGTACAGCCGGAACAGTGCCGGATGTCCGCGCCGGAGCGGTCGTTGCCGGCGGACGGGTACGCGCGCTCGGCGAACACCGCCGCCTTCTCGCGGGCAACGCGCCTTCCGCCGATCCGTCGGCGCGCCAGGAACACCAGGGCGGGGACGAGCAGGAGCTCGAGTCCGACCAGCTGCCAGGAGAAGTCGGCCACCAGCAGCAACACCGCGACCACCGGTATGAGCAGCAGTGCGGCCGTCGGGACCGCGGCGAGTGCACCACGGCGCAACGGCTGGGCGCGCTCCGGGAAGGCACCCACGTGGAAGGCCTTCTCGTAGAAACAGTTCATGCGGTGTTCCCCGGAGCACATGCCCATCGCCCCACCCTTCGCCGACGGACGCGCGGTCGGTGACCGGGACCATGGTGAAGGGCGGGGCGGCGTCGGTCCAGAGGCGCGGAGCACCATGGCCGAAACGCCGGGCGAACCGTGCCGGGGAGGCGCTCTTGCTCAGTGCGCGGCGGCGTGCTCCGGCCGGTCTCCCACTGTGGGCGCGGGAAGCCCGGTGGTATCGGCCGCAGGGCGCTCGCGCAGCGACAGCAGCAGGCGCAGCACCGCGATCCACAGCAGGGCCGAGCCGAACATGTGGAGGCCGACCAGGATCTCCGGTACGTCGTTGAAGTACTGCACGTATCCGATGGCCCCCTGTGCCACCAGCACGACCAGCAGGTCACGGGCACGGGCCCGGGTGTCGGCGGGGGCGTCGACGACGCGCAGCGCGAACCACATCGCGATGGCCAGGGCGCAGACGACCCAGGCGGCGATGGCGTGGACGTGCGCGGCGGCACTCCAGTCCCACGGCATGCGCGGTACGTCGCTGCTGTCACCGGCGTGCTTGCCGGAGCCGGTCACCGTGGTGCCGAGCACGATCAGGACCACCGTGGTGGCGACGACGGCCCAGGAGAGCTGCCGCACCGGGCGCGGGACGCGCGGGCGCGGTGCGCCGTCGCCCTCACCGATCCGCACCCAGGTGACCACGGTCACCGTGAGCAGGCAGTTGGCGAGCAGGAAGTGTCCGGCCACCGACCACGGGTTGAGGCCGGCCCAGACCGTGATCCCGCCGATGACGGCGTTCCCCATCACCAGCCAGAACTGCGACCACGCCAGGCGGGTGAGATGACGCCGACGGGGCTTCAGGGAGCGCGACGCGATGATCGCCCAGCCGACCGCGGCCGACAGGACGTAGGTGAGCATCCGGTTGCCGAATTCGATGGCGCCGTGCAGACCCTGCTCCGGCGTGGCGAAGAGGCTGTCGTCGGTGCACTTGGGCCAGGTGTCGCAGCCCAGACCGGAACCGGTCAGCCGCACCGCGCCGCCGGTGATGATGATGAAGACGCTCATCACCACCGCGGAGAGTGCGGCGCGCCTGGCCGTCTTCATCGACGGTGTCCAGCGCTTGGCGATGTAGGAGATGGGGGTTTCCACGCCCACCATCGTAGGCAACGGCTTGTGCATGTTTTCACGAGGGGTCGCCCGTCCCGGGAGGGCCCGGGAACTCAGCGGTGGGTCACCGCCCGCTCACTCCCAGCGGAAGAACCTCGCCGCCGCGCCCAGTCCCAGCACCGCCCACCCCAGCAGGATCGCCGCGTCGCCCCAGGGCATCGCCGCGCCGTGCTGCAGTACGTCCCTGAGGCCGTCGGAGAGCGCGGAGATCGGGAGCAGGCCCAGGACCGACTGCGCCACGTCCGGGAACTTGTCCAGCGGCACGATGACCCCGCCGCCCACCAGCAGCAGCAGGAAGACCAGGTTCGCCGCGGCCAGCGTGGCCTCGGCCTTGAGCGTGCCGGCCATCAGGAGCCCGAGCCCGGAGAACGCCACGGTGCCCAGCAGGAGGAGCAGCAGCACCGCGAACGGGTTGCCCTCGGGTGACCACCCCAGCGCGAAGGCGATCACCGTCAGCAGGATGATCTGCAGCACCTCCGTGACCAGCACCGAGAGGGTCTTCGCCGCCATCAGACCCCACCGGGGCAGCGGGGAGGCGCCCAGCCGCTTGAGCACCCCGTAACGGCGCTCGAAGCCGGTCGCGATGGCCTGGCCCGTGAAGGCGGTCGACATCACCGCGAGCGCGAGGACGCCGGGCGCCAGGAAGTCGACGGGCTCACCCGCTCCGGTGTCGACGATGTCGACCGCGCTGAACAGCACGAGCAGCAGCGTCGGGATGACCACGGTCAGCAGCAGCTGTTCGCCGTTGCGCAGGAGCATCCGGGTCTCCAGTGCGGCCTGTGCGGCGATCATGCGGTGCAGCGGGGCGGCGCCGGGGCGCGGGGTGTACGTACCGGCGCTCATGCGCGCAGCTCCTTGCCGGTCAGTTCCAGGAAGACGTCCTCGAGGGTGTGCCGCTCCACCGCGATGCCGTCCGGCATCACGCCGTGCTGGGCGCACCAGGAGGTGACGGTCGCGAGCAGCTCCGGGTCGATCCGCCCAGTGATGCGGTACGCGCCCGTGGTGAGCTCCGCGGCCTCGCTGCCGTCGGGCAGCGCCTTCAGCAGCGAGCCGAGGTCGAGGCCGGGGCGGCCGGTGAAGCGCAGGGTGTTCTCGGCGCCGCCGCGGCACAGCTGCTCGGGGCTGCCTTGCGCGATGACCCGGCCCGCGTCGATGACGGCGACGTCGTCGGCGAGCTCCTCGGCCTCGTCCATGAAGTGGGTGGTGAGGACGACCGACACCCCGTCGGTGCGCAGCTCCCGGATCAGCTCCCAGGTCGAGCGGCGGGCCTGCGGGTCGAGGCCCGCCGTGGGCTCGTCCAGGAAGACCAGCTCGGGGCGGCCGACGACGGCCATGGCCAGCGCCAGGCGCTGCTGCTGGCCGCCGGAGAGCCGGCGATAGGTGGTCCGGCCGCAGCTGCCGAGTCCGAGCCGCTCGACGAGCGCGTCGACGTCCAGCGGGTGGGCGTGGAGCTTCGCCATGTGGCGCAGCATCTCGTCGGCGCGGGCGCCGGAGTAGACGCCGCCGGACTGCAGCATCACGCCGATGCGGGGGCGGAGCGCGGCGGCGTCCGCGACCGGGTCGAGCCCGAGGACCCGTACGGTGCCCTCGTCCGGCCGGCGGTAGCCCTCGCAGGTCTCGACCGTGGTGGTCTTCCCGGCGCCGTTGGGGCCGAGGACCGCGGTCACCGCGCCCGCGGCGACCTCCAGATCGAGGCCGTTGACCGCCGCTTCGGTGCCGTACCGCTTGACAAGGCCCCTGGCCTGTACGACGGGCTCGCTGCTCATGGCGGGCAAGTCTAGGCTGGCCGGTCAGGGGTCCGGCGCGCCGGGCTCCCCGACGTCCTCGAAGCGTTCGAGGCGGCCCGTCCGCCGGCCGGCCCGGACCGCGCCCACCTGCGACGGCCCGCTCCGGCCGCCTGTTTCCGCAGGTCAACTTAGGTCTGCCTAAGTGACGAAGGGCACCGCGCCCGGTTCGGAGGTGGGTTGTCAGGTCCCGAGGAATTACGCAACAATGGCGTTGTGAAATACGTTGGCGAGGCTCCTCAGGAGGAACTCGCGACCGGTGAGCGTTCGACGCGCAACCGGGTCGCGCGCTCCATCCTGGACCACGGCCCGTCCACCGCCGCCGATCTGGCGAAGCGCGTCGGCCTGACGCAGGCCGCGGTGCGCCGTCACCTGGACGCCCTCGTCTCCGACGACGTGGTCGAGGCCCGCGAGCAGCGGGTCTACGGAGCGCGGACCCGTGGCCGTCCGGCCAAGGTCTTCGCCCTCACCGACTGCGGCCGGGACGCGTTCGACCAGTCCTACGACAAGCTCGCCGCCGACGCGCTGCGCTGGATCGCCGACACGGCGGGGGACGAGGCACTCGTCGCTTTCGCCCGCGCCAGGATGGCCGCCCAGTCCGAGACGTACCGCGCCGCCGTCGAGGCCGCGGGCCCAGAGAAGCGCACCGAGGCCTTGGCCAAGGCCTTGTCCGCCGACGGGTACGCTGCTACGGCGCGTAGCGCGCCGGCTCCTCAGCAGGGCGAGCAGCTCTGCCAGCACCACTGCCCGGTCGCGCACGTAGCCGAGCAGTTCCCGCAGCTGTGCGAGGCGGAGACGGAATTCTTCTCCAGTCTGCTCGGGACCCATGTGCAGCGTCTCGCCACCCTCGCCCACGGCGACGGGGTGTGCACGACGTTCGTTCCGCGCGGCAGCCCCGCAGCACCACAGGCTTCACAGACCACCCATTCAGTATCTGCAAGTACGGCCGGGAGGAACCCCGCATGACGCTCCCTACGGAGACTGCCCACCCTGAGCTCGAGGGTCTGGGTACGTACGAATTCGGCTGGGCCGACTCCGACGCGGCAGGCGCGGCGGCGAAGCGCGGCCTTTCCGAGGCTGTCGTCCGCGACATCTCGGAGAAGAAGAACGAGCCGGAGTGGATGCTCAAGCTCCGACTCAAGGGCCTCAAGCTGTTCGACAAGAAGCCCATGCCGAACTGGGGCTCGGACCTGTCGGGCATCGACTTCGACAACATCAAGTACTTCGTGCGGTCCACGGAGAAGCAGGCGGAGTCCTGGGAGGACCTGCCCGAGGACATCAAGAACACGTACGACAAGCTCGGCATCCCGGAGGCGGAGAAGCAGCGCCTGGTCGCCGGTGTCGCCGCGCAGTACGAGTCCGAGGTGGTCTACCACCAGATCAACGAGGAGCTCGAGGCGCAGGGTGTCATCTTCATGGACACCGACACCGCGCTGAAGGAGCACCCGGAGCTCTTCAAGGAGTACTTCGGCACCGTCATCCCCGTCGGTGACAACAAGTTCGCCTCGCTGAACTCCGCCGTGTGGTCCGGTGGCTCCTTCATCTACGTGCCGAAGGGCGTGCACGTCGAGATCCCGCTCCAGGCCTACTTCCGTATCAACACGGAGAACATGGGCCAGTTCGAGCGGACGCTGATCATCGTCGACGAGGACGCCTACGTCCACTACGTCGAGGGCTGCACCGCGCCGATCTACTCCTCGGACTCGCTGCACTCCGCGGTCGTCGAGATCATCGTGAAGAAGGGCGGCCGCTGCCGCTACACGACCATCCAGAACTGGTCGAACAACGTCTACAACCTGGTCACCAAGCGCGCCGTGGCATACGAGGGCGCGACCATGGAGTGGGTCGACGGCAACATCGGCTCCAAGGTCACCATGAAGTACCCGGCCGTCTACCTGATGGGCGAGCACGCCAAGGGCGAGACCCTGTCCATCGCCTTCGCGGGCGAGGGCCAGCACCAGGACGCCGGCGCCAAGATGGTCCACATGGCTCCGAACACCTCCTCCAACATCGTCTCCAAGTCGGTGGCGCGAGGCGGTGGCCGCACCTCCTACCGCGGTCTCATCGAGATCGGCGAGGGTGCGCCGGGCGCCAAGTCCAACGTGCTGTGCGACGCGCTGCTCGTGGACACCATCTCCCGCTCCGACACCTACCCGTACGTCGACGTCCGCGAGGACGACGTGTCGATGGGTCACGAGGCGACCGTCTCCAAGGTCTCCGAGGACCAGCTCTTCTACCTGATGAGCCGCGGCATGACGGAGTTCGAGGCCATGGCGATGATCGTGCGCGGCTTCGTCGAGCCGATCGCCAAGGAGCTGCCCATGGAGTACGCCCTGGAGCTCAACCGGCTGATCGAGCTGCAGATGGAGGGTTCGGTCGGCTAGTACGCCCGCCGACCGCGTCCCGAAGAGTTCTTGACTGAGAAAGCGAGCACTACGACAGCCATGGCTGAGGCTCAGAATTCCCCGGTGGGCTCCACCACCGCCGGGTCCATCGCGGTGGCGGCCGAGTCCACCGTCGCCACGCGCATGAGCGCGCCCCCGTCCTTCGACGTCGCGGACTTCCCGGTCCCGCACGGCCGCGAGGAGGAGTGGCGGTTCACGCCGCTGGAGCGGCTGCGCGGCCTGCACGACGGCTCCGCCGTCGCCACCGGTGACGGTGTCAAGGTCGTCGTCGAGGCGCCCTCCGGCGTCACGGTCGAGACCGTCGGCCGCGACGACGCGCGGCTCGGGACGGCGGGCATCCCGGTGGACCGGGTCGCCGCACAGGCGTACTCGTCCTTCCAGCACGCCTCGGTCGTCACGGTCGCCAAGGAGGCCGTGCTCACCGAGCCGGTCCGGATCACCGTGCACGGCGAGGGCGGTGTGGCCTACGGCCACCAGCTCATCGAGCTGGGCGCCTTCGCCGAGGCCGTCGTCGTCATCGACCACACCGGTGACGCCGTGCTGGCGGCCAACGTCGACTACGTCCTGGGCGACGGTGCGAAGCTGACCGTCGTCTCCGTACAGGACTGGGACGACACGGCCGTCCACGTCGGCCAGCACAACGCGCTGGTCGGCCGCGACGCCTCCTTCAAGTCGGTCATCGTGACGTTCGGCGGGGACCTCGTCCGCCTCCACCCGCGGGTCGCCTACGCGGCCCCCGGTGGCGAGGCCGAGCTCTTCGGCCTGTACTTCACCGACAAGGGCCAGCACCAGGAGCACCGCCTCCTGGTCGACCACAACACCCCGCACTGCAAGTCCAACGCGGTGTACAAGGGTGCGCTCCAGGGCGACGACGCCCACGCCGTATGGATCGGCGACGTGCTCATCCAGGCCGCAGCCGAGGGCACCGACACCTACGAGATGAACCGCAACCTGGTTCTCACCGACGGTGCCCGTGTCGACTCCGTACCGAACCTGGAGATCGAGACCGGCGAGATCGTCGGCGCCGGCCACGCCTCGGCGACCGGCCGCTTCGACGACGAGCAGCTGTTCTACCTGCAGTCCCGCGGCATCCCGGCCGAGGAGGCCCGCCGGCTCGTCGTGCGCGGCTTCTTCGCCGAACTGGTCCAGCAGATCGGTCTGCCCGACGTCGAAGCCCGTCTCCTCGACAAGATCGAGGCCGAGCTGAAGGCGTCGGTCTGAGATGGCCTTCGTCAGAGCCTGTGCGCTGAGCGAGCTGGAGGACGACACCCCCAAGAGGGTGGAGCTCGACGGCACGCCGGTCTCCGTCGTCCGCACCGAGGGTGAGGTGTTCGCGATCAATGACATCTGCTCGCACGCGAACGTCTCGCTGTCGGAGGGCGAGGTGGAGGACTGCGCGATCGAGTGCTGGCTGCACGGATCGAGCTTCGACCTCCGCACCGGCAAGCCGTCCGGTCTTCCCGCGACGCGCCCCGTCCCCGTATACCCCGTAAAGATCGAAGGGGACGATGTGCTCGTCTCCGTCACCCAGGAGTCCTGAGTCACCCATGGCAACGCTTGAAATCCGCGACCTGCACGTCTCCGTCGAGGCCGACAACGCCACGAAGGAGATCCTCAAGGGCGTCGACCTGACCGTGAAGCAGGGCGAGACCCACGCCATCATGGGCCCGAACGGGTCCGGCAAGTCCACCCTCGCCTACTCGCTCGCGGGTCACCCCAAGTACACGATCACGAGTGGCACGGTGACCCTGGACGGCGAGGACGTCCTGGAGATGTCCGTGGACGAGCGGGCCCGCGCCGGCCTGTTCCTCGCCATGCAGTACCCGGTCGAGATCCCCGGTGTCTCGGTCTCCAACTTCCTGCGCACCTCCGCCACCGCCGTCCGCGGCGAGGCCCCCAAGCTGCGGACGTGGGTGAAGGAGGTCAAGGAGACGATGGCCCAGCTCCAGATGGACCCCGCCTTCGCCGAGCGCAACGTCAACGAGGGCTTCTCCGGCGGTGAGAAGAAGCGCCACGAGATCCTCCAGCTGGAGCTCCTCAAGCCGAAGGTCGCGATCCTCGACGAGACCGACTCCGGTCTGGACGTCGACGCGCTGAAGACCGTCTCCGAAGGCGTCAACCGCGTGCGCGAGAGCGGCGAGGTCGGCACCCTGCTGATCACGCACTACACGCGCATCCTCAAGTACATCAAGCCCGACTACGTGCACGTCTTCGCCAACGGCCGGATCGCCGCCTCCGGTGGCGCCGAGCTCGCCGACAAGCTGGAGAACGAGGGCTACGAGGCCTACACGAAGGGCGGCCCCGTGAGCGGAGCGAACTCAGGAGGTACGGTCGCGTGACTGACGCCCGACAGGGGCTCTCCGGCCTCCTCGACACCGAGGCGATCCGTAAGGACTTCCCGATCCTGGACCGCACGGTCCACGACGGCAAGAAGATCGTTTACCTGGACAGCGCGGCGACCTCGCAGAAGCCGCGCCAGGTGCTCGACGCGCTCAACGAGTACTACGAGCGGCACAACGCCAACGTCCACCGCGGTGTGTACACGATCGCCGAGGAGGCCACCGCGCTGTACGAGGGCGCGCGTGACAAGGTCGCGGCCTTCATCAACGCACCCAGCCGCAACGAGGTGATCTTCACCAAGAACGCCTCGGAGTCGCTCAACCTCGTGGCGAACATGCTCGGCTGGGCGGACGAGCCCTACCGGGTCGACAGTGACACCGAGATCGTCACCACCGAGATGGAGCACCACTCCAACATCGTGCCGTGGCAGCTGCTCTCGCAGCGCACCGGCGCGAAGCTGAAGTGGTTCGGCATCACGGACGACGGCCGCCTCGACCTGTCGAACATCGACGAGGTCATCACGGAGAAGACGAAGATCGTCTCCTTCACCCTGGTCTCCAACATCATGGGCACGCACAACCCGGTGGAGAAGATCGTCCGCCGCGCCCAGCAGGTCGGCGCGCTGGTCTGCATCGACGCCTCGCAGGCGGCCCCGCACATGGTGCTCGACGTGCAGGCGCTGCAGGCCGACTTCGTGGCCTTCACCGGCCACAAGATGGTCGGCCCCACGGGCATCGGCGTGCTCTGGGGACGGCAGGAGCTCCTGGAGGACCTGCCGCCGTTCCTCGGTGGCGGCGAGATGATCGAGACCGTGTCGATGCACTCGTCGACGTACGCGCCCGCGCCGCACAAGTTCGAGGCCGGTACGCCCCCGATCGCGCAGGCCGTCGGCCTCGGCGCGGCCGTGGACTACCTCTCGGCCATCGGCATGGAGAACATCCACCGCCATGAGCAGGCCATCACCGCGTACGCGGTGAAGCGGCTCCTGGAGGTCCCCGACCTGCGGATCATCGGTCCGGCGACGGCCGAGGACCGCGGGGCGACGATCTCCTTCACGCTCGGTGACATCCACCCCCACGACGTGGGTCAGGTGCTCGACGAGCTGGGCATCGCCGTCCGGGTAGGACATCACTGCGCACGGCCGGTCTGCCTGCGGTACGGAATTCCTGCGACGACGCGAGCGTCGTTCTATCTGTACTCCACGCCCGCCGAGGTCGACGCCCTGGTGGACGGCCTGGAGCACGTGCGGAACTTTTTCGGTTAGATGGCAGAGCGGCTGAGGGTTGACTGGTGAAGCTTGATTCCATGTACCAGGAAGTGATCCTGGACCACTACAAGCACCCCCACGGGCGTGGCCTGCGGGACGGCGACGCCGAGGTGCACCACGTCAACCCGACGTGCGGCGACGAGATCACGCTCCGCGTGAAGTACGACGGCGAGAGAATCGCCGACGTCAGTTACGAGGGTCAGGGCTGCTCCATCAGCCAGGCCAGCGCCTCCGTGCTCAACGAGCTGCTGGTGGGCAAGGAGCTCGGCCAGGCGCAGAGGATCCAGGAGGCTTTCCTGGAACTGATGCAGTCCAAGGGTCAGCTGGAGCCGGACGACGCGATGGAGGAGGTGCTGGAGGACGCGGTCGCGTTCGCCGGCGTCTCCAAGTACCCGGCCCGGGTCAAGTGCGCGCTGCTCAGCTGGATGGCGTGGAAGGACGCGACGGCGCAGGCGCTGTCCGAAGGGAAGACGGCATGAGCGAGAACGAGACTCTTACGACGAAGCCGGCCTCCGAGGAGGAGGTCCGCGAGGCCCTGTACGACGTGGTCGACCCCGAGCTGGGCATCGACGTCGTCAACCTCGGCCTGATCTACGGCATCCACGTCGATGACGCCAACATCGCCACCCTCGACATGACGCTGACGTCCGCGGCCTGTCCGCTGACCGATGTCATCGAGGACCAGGCGAAGTCGGCGACGGACGGGATCGTCAACGAGCTGCGGATCAACTGGGTCTGGATGCCGCCGTGGGGCCCGGACAAGATCACCGACGACGGTCGCGAGCAGCTGCGCGCACTCGGCTTCAACGTCTGATTCCAGCCGTTGTCCGTTTCGGACGACGAACGGCCATGCACGCCAGGCAGACCGGCGGGCATGGCCGTTCGCTTTCACCACCTCGCCGTCGTCGCCCACGATCTGCCGTCACCGGCCCGCCTCTGGTGCGGGGCGCTGGACCGGCAGGTGCTGTTCGAGGCGGAGGACGAGATCGTCATCGGCGCCGACGCGTTTACGATGCCGGGCACGTGCTTTCTCCCCGTACTGGACTCCCCGTACTGGAGGAGAACACCGGCAAGAACCGGCTGCACATCGATCTTTTCCCCCCGACGACCAGGCAGCCGAGGTCGAGCGGACCATCTCGCTCGGCGCGCGAAGGGCGGGCGTCGGGCAGAGCGACGACGTCACCTGGGAGGTGCCGGCCGATCCGGAGGGTAACGAGTCCTGTGTGCTGAGGCCGAAGAACTCGATGGTGGGCCGACCGGGCCCGGCCGGGTCACCACTGCGGCGCCCCGCCCCCGTACGGCGGTGCCATCGGCCCCTGCTGCGGTACGCCCGCCGCCTCGGCCAGGACCGGGCCCAGATTCTCCGTCCGGATGCGCCGGTCGACGTAGAGCAGGCCGGTGACCAGCTGGGGGAACGTCGTCGAGATGATCTGGCTCACCAGGCCGCCCAGCATGCTCGCGATCAGATAGCCGCTCATGGCGACGATCACCGCCGCGGCGCTCGGGTCCTCGTCCAGGGTCGCGCTCCCGATCATGCCCGGGAACACCCCGAGGACCGAGAACGGGATCTGGATGACATAGCCGGCCACGGCCGCCATCACACCGGCCAGCAGCGTGATGCCGAAGATCCGCCACCAGTCGCCGCGCACCAGCTGCGACGAGCGGCGCAGCGCGGCGACGGGCCCTTGCCCCTCGAAGACCACGACGGCGGGTGCCAGGCAGACCTTCGTCCAGAGCCAGACGGCCAGCGGACCGGTGAGCAGGGCGCCGATGATGCCCAGGGACGTGGCGACGGCGGCGCCGCCACCGCTGTCCGTCGTGACGAGGCTGATGATCACCGCGGCGAAGGCCGCCAGGAGGAGCAGCACGGGCACGATCGCGAAGAGGGCGATGAGGATCAGGGTGCCGATCACGGGTGCGACCCGGGACCAGGCCTTGCGCCACACCGTCGCGAAGGTGATGGGTCTGCCCAGGACCGCCTCCTGCAGCACGGTCGGGACCGCCGCGTACATCAGGCCGGAGACGATCGCCAAGGTGGCGATGCCCAGCAGCGCGAGGACGCCGCCCGAGATCACGAGCGGGACGACGTCCGTGGACGAGGCCCCCTCGTCGTAGTCGAGGGAGGCGACCCGGTCCAGGTGGTCGGAGACGGCGGAGTAGGCGACGGCCACCGCCGCCGCCATCAGGAGCGCGGCCCCGCCGTACAGCGCGGCGGCCAGGCCGAACAGTTGCTTCCAGTACCTGCCCATCGTCGAGAACGCCCCGCCCAGCACGTCCCCCAGCCTCAGCGGGGCGAGCGGTATCACCCCTGGCTTCGGCGGCGGCACCCAGCCGCCCCAACCGGGCGGGCCCCCATAGGGACTCCCGCCGTACGCCGCGCCCCCGTAGGCGCCCCCGCCCCATCCTGCGTCCTGCGCCACCACTGCTCCGTTGCTCGTATCATCCGGTCGTCATCCGGTCCTATCGGTGCGGACACCGTAGCGTCCTCGAGTGCTCGCCCATGCCGCCCCGAGCGGTCGCGGTACGGCCACCCGTCTGATGTGTACGGCCGTACGCTTCCTTGTGTACGCTTGTACGCATGGGATACGGACTGCTGGCCGCGGCCATCGCGGCGGAGGTGGCCGGGACGACGGCCATGAAGTACAGCGAGGGCTTCACACGACTGTGGCCCTCGGTCGGCACGGTCGTGGGCTATGTGCTGGCCTTCGCGCTGCTGGCCCAGACGCTCAAGACGCTCTCGGTCGGCACCGCCTATGCGATCTGGGCCGGAGTGGGCACCGCGGCCGTCGCCGCCATCGGCGTCCTCTGGATGGGAGAGTCGGCGGGGCTCGCCAAGATGGCCGGCATCGCGCTGATCATCGCGGGGGTCGTCGTCCTCAATCTCGGAGGGGCCCACTGATGGCCCGGCGGTACGACCCCGAGCGGCGTGACCGCATCATCCAGGCCGCCATCCGCGTCGTCGCGGACCGGGGCATCGCCGGGCTCAGCCACCGCACCGTGGCGGCCGAGGCCGACGTGCCGCTCGGCTCGACGACCTACCACTTCGCCTCGCTCGACGAGCTGCTGATCGCCGCGCTGCGCCGGTGCAACGACAACTTCGCGCGGACCGTGCGGGAGAGTGCGTACCTCGCCGACCCGGCGGCCGGTCTCGCCGACGGGCTGACCCGGCTGCTGGGGGAGTGGTTCGCGGGCGGACGGGGGCCGATGGAGCTGGAGTACGAGCTGTACCTGGCGGCCCTCCGCCGCCCCGCCCTGCGGGTCGTCGCCGCGGAGTGGGCCGACGGTGTGGGCGATCTGCTCGCCCGTCGTACCGACCCGGCGACCGCGCGGGCCCTCGTGGCCCTGCTCGACGGCATCAGCCTCCAGGTGCTGCTCACCGGCGGTGACTTCGATGCCGAGTACACCCGCGAGATGCTGGCCCGGATCGTGGACGGGGCGGGTCGTTGAGCGTCCACCAGTCGCCCACGGCTGCTCCGGCCCTCCACGAGCAGCCGGAGGCCCTGTGGTCTCCGGCGGCCGAGACCGGTTCGCCCGCACGGGGCTCCGGCGGATAAGTTCTTGTCCATGACCGACACGACTTCCCAGGGCTCCGCCCGCACCACCGGCGCCGTCGCCGCCGGCCTCGCCACCATCGCCGGTGACGGCACCGTCCTCGACACCTGGTTCCCCGCCCCCGAGCTCACCACCGAGCCAGGTCCCGCCGGAACGCAGCGCCTCAGCCCCGAGGAGGCGGTGAACCGGCTCGGCGAGGGCGCGGCCAAGGCCCTCGGCGTGGACGCGCGCCGCGGGGTGGAGGTCGTCGCCGTGTCCACGGTCATCTCCTCGCTGGACGACAAGCCGCTCGACGCGCACGACACCTACCTGCGCCTGCACCTGCTCTCGCACCGTCTCGTCCAGCCCCACGGGCAGAACCTCGACGGCATCTTCGGGTTCCTCGCCAACGTCGCCTGGACCTCGCTGGGCCCGGTCGCCGTCGACGACCTGGAGAAGGTCCGGCTCAACGCCCGCGCCGAGGGCCTGCACCTCCAGGTCACCTCGGTGGACAAGTTTCCCCGTATGACGGACTACGTCGCGCCCAAGGGCGTGCGGATCGCCGACGCCGACCGGGTGCGCCTCGGAGCTCACCTGGCCTCCGGTACGACCGTGATGCACGAGGGCTTCGTCAACTTCAACGCGGGCACGCTCGGCACCTCCATGGTGGAGGGCCGCATCTCCGCGGGCGTCGTCATCGGCGACGGCTCCGACATCGGCGGCGGCGCGTCCACCATGGGCACGCTGTCCGGCGGCGGCAAGGAGCGCATCGCCATCGGGCAGCGCTGTCTGATCGGCGCCGAGGCCGGCATCGGGATCGCACTCGGCGACGAGTGCGTCGTCGAGGCCGGGCTCTACGTCACGGCGGGCACCCGGGTCACGATGCCGGACGGGCAGGTCGTCAAGGCGCGCGAGCTGTCCGGCGCCTCGAACATCCTCTTCCGCCGCAACTCGGTCACCGGCGCCGTCGAGGCCCGCCCGAACAACGCGGTGTGGGGCGGGCTCAACGACATCCTGCACAGTCACAACTAGGGCGTGTTCGAAATTCCCGCCTGCCTGGCGACGCCTGGCACGCACGCTCGCCGCGTTGTCGGGATCACCCCGGTACATCCAGTATCAGGGCGACCCTCCGCCTTGCGATCGCACGCACCAGACGCCGCCAGGCCCGCCCTTCGGGCGGACGGCGTCACTTTCGAAACACGCCCTAGTCGGTAGCGGCGAGGAGTTCCTCGTGCACCCTCCGCAGCCCGTCGGTCGCCTCGCGGTCGGCGGGCTGCAACGGTTCGCGGACCGGGCCGGGGCCGGACGCAGGGAGACGCTCGACGGCGGGCACGGTCTGGCATGATCGAACGCAGTGGCGACGGAACGTTCCAGGGGTGGGGTAACTCGGCATGCGCGTACGGAGAACGATCTCGGCAGCCGTGCTCACGGCGGCCGTGCTGACCCTGTCCGGCTGTGCCGGATTCCTGGTGCCCGCGGGGGAGGGCGAACCGGGCCCCACGACGAGCCCCACCGGCACGACGAGCCCCACCGGCACGACGGAGCCGGCGGACGCCGGCATCACGACGGACGCGTCCGCCCAGGGCGCGCCCACCCCCGCTCCGTCGGCCGACGGCTGCCCCGCCTCCGGGGTGGTCGTGGACATGGGCCCCGTCCAGACGGCGATGTTCCACCGCTCGGTCACCCTCACGCTCACCAACTGCGGGACGCAGCCCTACCGCGTGTACGGCTACCCGTCCGTCCGCGCGCTGGGCGACGAGGGCGAGCGCATCCCCGTACCCGTGAACGCCGGCGGATCGATGTCCGGCAACGACGAGGGGCCTGAAGAGGTCATGCTGAAGCCCGGCGCGAGCGTCCGGTCGACGCTGGCCTGGGTCTCCACCAAGGAGGGTGGCGACCTCATCGAGGGCGACGCCCTGGAGATCGCCGCCGCACCGGACACGGGGGCGCGGGTCTTTCCGCTGGAGGGCCACGACATACGCCTGATGGACGAGCTGAACACGACGGCCTGGCGGGCGGGGACGACCGGCTGACCGGCCTTGACGTCACGTGCGCCTGACGTACGAGGGTGTGAGCGAGGCGCGCCGAGGGGCACGCCCGGAGAGGATCACGCCATGCCGTCCGTACGGTTCGACTCCCGCCCCGATCTCACCCGTTCCGACGGGGGCGTCGTCACGGTCGGCACCTGGGACGTAGGCACCCCCGAAGGCAGCGACGGACGGTCGAGGCCGTCCGTGCCGCATGGGGGACCCGTGAGTGGCCGCACCCCGGGCTGTTGTCGTACAACGTCCTGACCGGTGACGACGGGAGAACCCTGCTCGACCACTCCCGGTGGGCCGACGAGGACGCCCACCGGGAATTCGCCCGTGCGGGCCGTGACGAGCGTGTCGCCGAGATCGACGCGGCCGTGCCCGGCATCGAGCGGGTCGGCCTGCGCGCGTTCGAGCCGTACCGCTCCGGGGTGAACGAGGACGACACCCGGGAGCCGGGCTGCGTCGTGATCGTCGACATCGAGTTCGACGGACCGGACCGGACCCGTCAACGGCAATGGGCGGACGCCGTGTTCGAGGCGCTCGACTCCGATGCGGCGCCGGCGCCCGGCGGCATCTCGGCGCACTTCCACGTCAGTACGGACGGGACCCGGGTGCTCGACCACGCCGAGTGGGCGTGCGCACAGGCCCACGTCGACGCACTCGCCGCCTCGGGCGACGGGATCGGATCGAGGACACCGCAATGGCACCGGGTCCAGAACCACCCCGGCCTGAAAGGCAGTAGCGTGCGCCGTCACACGCCCGCGTTCAGCCTCGATGCGGGACTGCAGGGAACCGGGCGGCACGGGACGAAAAGCGTCTACGCTGGGGCGGCGGCCAAGGCCCCGCTACACGCCGGGCCGGGCCCCTTGCACACAGCCCGCGCATGCCCCGAGGAGACCCCCTGATGTCCGCAGAGCGCCCCTCCCTGCCGCCGGTGCGGCTGCACACCGAGGCCGAGCTGGCACGGGACGCGCTGGCCGCTCCGCTGCTCGCCCGTGCCGCACGCCTCGCTCGCTGGGCGGGCCCCGACACCCGGGTGGGCCCCGGGGGCGAGCTCGTCGACGCGCAGCTGCCCGCAGCCGCCCAGCACCTCGGTCTCGGCGACGACGAGGACGGTGCGGCGTACGCCAGCGAGGCATGGCGCCTCGCCGTCGACACCGGGCTCGTCGACGTGGAGGACCCGCAGGAGGGGGAGGAGGACGGGAACGGCGACGCGGAGGGCACCGTCACGGCCGGTGAGAACCTGGCCCTGCTCACCTCGGGATCTCCGCAGGACGTCCTGGCGATCTGGCTCGACGGCCTGGAGGCCGTACACGCGGACGCCACCGCCCCGGCCTTCGACGACTTCGCCGACCTCATCGGCGAGGACGGCAGCGTCGACTTCGACGCCCTGGACTGGGACCCGGAGGAGGAGGCCGCATTCCTGGACGGGGTGCTCGGCAACCTCTATCTGCTGACCCTCTCGGAGGCCGGGCCCTCCGACGGCCCCGTGCCGCTGCCCGCCCTCGCAGCGTCCGTGGTGGTGCCCGAGGACATGGGCGAGCCCACCGACGACGTCCTGGAGCAGGTCTCCGAGGCCATGATGCGGCTGGACGACCAGTTCAGGGTCCTCGAACCCATCGGGATCGTCGCCTACCAGCCGGTGGACGAGACGTTGCTGACGGAAGAGGGCGAGGAGGCGACGCCGCCCGCCGACGACGAGGACGTCACCCGCTACGGCATGGTGAAGCTGACCCCGCTCGGCCTCTACGGCATCCGCGAGCGGATGCTGGAGGCCGGCGTGGACGCGCCGGCCGTCGGCGACCTCGCCGACAAGGGGGCCGACGCCCTCCTCGACGGCATCGCGTACTACCCCGAGGACGCCGCGCGCACCGAGGTCGGTCTGTGGCTCGACCGCCGCGGGGCGGACGGGGCGGAGTCCGCGGCGGCGGAACTCCTGGGCGCCGCGCGCGGCGGCGACCGGCGCGCACCCCTGCGCAGGCTCCACTGCCAGCAGGCCCTCGCCCTGGTCGGGCCGGAGGCCGAGCCCGCGGTCCGCGCGGTGCTCGGTGACCCCGAACTGGGCGGGCTGGCACGGGTCTGGCTCGCGGAGCGCGGCTCGGCGGACGTGCCGGCACCGCCGGAGTCGATGATCTTCTGGCTGGCCGTGGACACGATCGCCGCGCAACTGGACGCCGACGGCGAACTCGACGAGCTCCAGGGGCTGGTCGAGGGCCTCTCCGACCAGCACAGCGGTTTCTTCGACGAGGTCTGGCGGGTCGACCACCCCGCGACCGCCGAGGTCCTGGAGGCGATGGGCCGCATCCACAGCGACCGTGGCGCCGCGAAGGCCGCCCGCAAGGCGGCGTACAAGGCGCGGTCGAGGCAGAAGGGCTGAGGCGCGGGTGCGGCACGGCCGCGGCGGGCTGCCGCGGTCGCGCCGGTCCGCCGGCGGTCTCCCGGGGTGTTCCTGATCTTCGCCGTCCGTTCACCGGGCCGCCCATCGGTCATGGCCCGCTGCTGCGAGCATCCGGTTCCGCAGTGAACCGAACCGGAGGAACGATGCTCCCGAAGAGAACCTGTGCCGCACTCGCGGTTCTGGCCGTGACCGCGGGCACCCTGGCGGGCGCAGGTACGGCGAACGCGGGTCAGCCGCACGGCGGCGACCGCGGACCGAAGCCGGTGGCCTTCGAACGTACCGCCACCTACCCGGTCTTCCGGAACCGGCCGGCCGGTGAGGACGCCGCGGCGCAGACGGTCGCCGAGATCTCCGCGACCAGCGAGGACGGCCGCACCCTCATCCACACGGACGCCGCGGCCAAGCGGATCGGCTTCCTCGACATCAGCGACGCCGGCCGGCCGAAGGGGCTCGGCACGCTCTCCCTGGCCGAACTGGGCGACGCCGAGGACGAGCCGACCTCGGTGTCCGTCGTCGGCCGGTACGTGCTGGTCGTGGTGAACACCAGCGCGAGCCACACCCGGCCGTCCGGCCGCCTCGACGTCATCTCGCTGGCCACGCGTGAGCGGGTGGCCAGCCACGACCTGGCCGGCCAGCCCGACTCGATCACGATCAGCAAGGACGAGCGGTACGCCGCCGTCGCCATCGAGAACGAGCGTGACGAGGAGGCCACGCCGGCCGGCGGCGAGGAGGGCGACCTCCCCCAGGCACCCGCCGGCTTCGTGCAGATCGTCGACCTCAAGAACCCCTCGCCCGCCCGGTGGACCACCCGCGCGGTGCCGCTGACCGGGGATGACGGCTCCGCGCTGCCCGCACTGGTGGCCGCCGGGATCGCCGAGCCCACCGACCCGGAGCCGGAGTACGTCTCCGTCAACAGCCGGGGTCAGCTCGCCGTGACCCTCCAGGAGAACAACGGCGTCGTCCTGATCGACCTCGCGTCGGGGCGCCTCACCAAGGCGTTCACCGCCGGCACTGCCTCCGTCGAGGGCATCGACACCGTCGAGGACGGCGTCATCGACCGGACCGGGTCCATCAGCGACGTACCGCGCGAACCCGACGCGCTCGGCTGGATCGACGACCGCTACCTGGCCACCGCCAACGAGGGCGACTGGAAGGGCGGAACCCGCGGCTGGACCGTCTTCGACAGCCGCACCGGCAAGGTGGCCTGGGACGCGGGCAACACCTTCGAGCACCTGGCGGCGCGCCACGGCCTGCTGAACGACGACCGCTCCGAGAACAAGGGCACCGAGCCCGAAGGGCTGGCGGTCGCCACGTACGACGGGGTGCGCTACGCCTTCGTCGGCTCCGAGCGCAGCAACTTCGTCGCCGTCTACGACGTCAGCAGGCCCACCCGGCCGGTGTTCAAGCAGGTGCTGCCCGCCACCAACGGCCCCGAAGGCCTGCTGCCGATCCCCTCGCGCGGACTGCTCGCGGTCTCCAGCGAGGAGGACGACGCCGAGGCCGGCGTACGTGCCACGGTGAGCCTGTTCCGTCTGGGCAAGGGCGTCCCCTCCTCGCCTTCGCTCGTGTCCGCCGACGACTCCACCGGCGCCCCCCTCGGCTGGGGCGCGCTCGGCGCCCTGTCGGCCGTACCGGGCCGCGCCGACGAGCTGTACACCGTCACCGACGCCGCGTACTCCAGCACCCGCGTCCTCACGGTCGACGCGGGCGGCGAGCCCGCCGTCATCAAGCGCGAGCTCACCGTCAAGGACGCCGCCGGCAAGCCCGTGGGGTACGACGCCGAAGGCATCCACGCACGCCCGCAGGGCGGCTTCTGGCTGGCTGTCGAGGGCAAGAAGGGCCCCGGTAACCAGCTGGTGCGCCTGGACCGTCACGGCGTCACCCAGCAGGTCGTTCCGATCCCGTCCGACGTCGCCTCGGGTCTCGGTTCGCAGGGCTTCGAAGGCGTCACCGCCACCACGGACCGGGACGGTCGCGAGATCGTCTGGGCGGCACTCCAGCGCGAGGCCGGCACCGACCCGGCCGGCGTGGTCCGGCTCGGCCGCTACGACGTCCGGGCCGGCACCTGGAGCTGGTACGGCTACCGGCTCGGCACCACCACCACGGACGGCGACTGGATCGGGCTGTCCGAGATCACCGTGGTCGGGAACAGGCTCGCCGTCATCGAACGCGACAAGCTGAACGGACCGGCGGCCAGGGTCAAGCGGATCTACACGGTCGACCTGCCCAGGACCGCCGCACCGCGGGGCGCGCTCCCCGTCCTGCCGAAGACCCTCGCCCACGACGTGCTGCCCGACCTGCGGGCCACGAAGGGCTGGACCCAGGAGAAGCTGGAAGGCCTCACCGTGGGCGGTGACGGCCATGTCTACGCCGTCACCGACAACGACGGTCTGGACGACTCCACGGGCGAGACCGTCTTCCTCGACCTCGGCCCCGCACGCAAGGTCTTCGGCCGCGACTGAGTGCGTGAGAGACGGACCGGGCCGCCTCCACCCCAGCGGTGCAGGCGGCCCGGTCCGTCTCCAGCAGTCCACCGTCTCAAGCAGCCCACCGGGCCGGTGTGTTTCGGCCAGACGCGGGCCGCGCCTGGCCGATGGTGCTCGCATGTCTGTCCGGGTTCTTCCTGGTACGGGGGACGGGTTGAGGTACAAGCCCCCCGTGCGCCGGGCGGTGTTCAGCTGGAGTTGGTGCGGGGGAGGGAACGTGATCGCGCCAACCACTCGGTCATTTCGCAGCAGGAGTCCTCGATGTCCTTCACCCGCAGGGAATTCACCAGATCGTCCGCGCTCACCGGCGCGGGCATCGCCCTCACCGGAGCCGTAGGGGCACTGGCGACCGCCCCCGGCGCGCTGGCCGCCGACGACGCACGGCACGACCAGGGCGACGGGGACCACGGGAAGGGCCATGGGCACGGGCACGGCAAGGAGCCGGGTTACGGCCCGCTGATCGACGACCCGAAGGGCCTCCTCGCGCTGCCCGCCGGATTCACGTACCGGGTCGTCACGCACAGTGGTGTCACCAAGCTCGAGAGCGGCGAGTTCACCCCCTCCAACCACGACGGTACGGCCGCCTTCGAAGGCCCCCGCGGTGTCACCCTCCTGGTCAACAACCACGAGCTGAGCGGCACCCGGGCCGGCTGGGCCCACCCCGTCCCGCTCACCGAGGGCCTCGTCTACGACCCGGTCGCGGCCGGCGGCTGCACGGTCGTGGAGACCCGCCGCGACGGCCGCACCGCCGAGTGGGTCGGCATCGCGGGTACGTCGACCAACTGCGCGGGTGGCAGCACGGAGTGGGGCACCTGGCTCACCTGCGAGGAGACCGAGGACCGGGCCGGCAAGAACGGTCTCCTCAAGGACCACGGCTACGTCTTCGAGGTCGACCCGTACGACAGGCGCGCCAACCGTGACCCGCGCCCCGTCAAGGCCTTCGGCCGGTTCGCCCACGAGGCCGTCGTCATCGACCCCAAGCGCGGACACGCCTACCTGACCGAGGACGCGTCCGGCCCGAACGGACTGCTGTACCGCTGGGTCCCGCCGCACGGCTTCAAGCACGGCCGCGGCAAGCTGCGCACCCTCGCCGACGACGCCGGTGTCCTCCAGGCCGCGAAGTGCTTCGACAAGAAGGGCGCGTTCGTCGACGACCTGTCCCGCGCCACGGAGATCGGCACCGTCTACGGTGTGGACTGGGCCGACGTACCCGACCGCGACGCGAAGACCGTCTCCGTGCGCAAGCAGTTCACCGACAGCGAGGTCACCCGCGGCCGCAAGCTCGAGGGCATGTGGTGGGGCGACGGCGGAGCCTACTTCGTCTCCTCGTTCGCCCGGGGTGAGAGCCCCGTGGCCCACGACGGCCAGGTCTGGTTCTACGACCCCAAGCGCCGCACGATCACCCTCAAGGTCCTCCTCGGCGTCAACCCCGACCCGTCCGTGGACGGCGCCTTCGACGGACCGGACAACATCACCGTGTCCCCGTACGGCGGCATCGTGATATCCGAGGACGGCAACGGGATCCAGCACCTCTTCGGCGCCACCGACAGCGGTCGCACCTACCCGATCGCGCGCAACGACCTCAACTCCGGCACGGAGGACGACCCCTCCTACAGTGAGATCGCCGGGGTCACCTTCTCCCCGGACGGCAAGACGCTGTTCGCCAACATCCAGAACCCCGGCATCATGGTCGCCATCACCGGCCCGTGGAAGCGTCAGTCGAACAAGCACTGACACCCGCACGGCGGCGCGCGACGGGACGTCCCGCACGCGCCGCGCACGCGGACGCCGCCGGGCCACCGCCCGGCCGAACCGTGTCGACGTGGTGGCCGTCACACGCCGTCGGGACGCGAGAACCGCCACACCTTCGGGGGGCTTTCCGACGAGGCGTCCCGCCCGTCGCCCCTTGCGGGAGGCGGGCGGGAGCACGGACCGGCCCCGGGACCGCTGATTACGAATGCGGCACTTCTGCCCGTTCCGGAGCGGTCGGGCATGGCGTCGGGCGCTTACAGGGCGCATACTCGACCGTAATGAAACAGTCAGCCGGTTCCCGGCGTCACCTGCCTTCCAGTCCCTTCAACCGCCCGGCCCAGGCGGCCCCACCGGTCGAATGCTTCGATGTGGGCGACAGGGTGTCGCACGACCAGTTCGGACTCGGCCGAGTCCTTGCTGTCGAGGGCGACAACGACGCAGTGCTCATCGACTTCTCGGGGCGACAGGGGAGGATCCTGAGCCCGTACTCCAAGCTGACCAAGCTCTGAGAAAGCGGACGAGCACACACAGCGTCCCACCGGAGACTCTCCGGATCCGGGGCACCTGACGGGGAGACCCGCGCGGGTGCCCCGGAAGCCGTTTCCGGGGCGGGCGGTGGCGCTACAGGGCCTTCGCGGCGGGCTTGACCATGCCGCGGACGGTCCGCGACTTCACGAACTCGCCCATGCCGGTCATCTCCCACTCGCCGGAGAACTGCTTGATCAGCTTGGCCATCATCACGCCGGTCTGCGGCTCCGCACCGGTGAGGTCGAAGCGGACCAGCTCCTCGCCGGTGGCCGCGTCGATCAGCCGGCAGTAGGCCTTGGCGACCTCGGAGAACTTCTGTCCGGTGAACGAGTTCACCGTGAAGACCAGGCCGGTCGCGTCCGCGGGGATCCGGCCGAGGTCCACGACGATCACCTCGTCGTCACCCGCGCCCTCGCCGGTGAGGTTGTCCCCGGAGTGCTTGATCGCGCCGTTCAGGATGGAGAGCTTGCCGAAGTAGCAGCTGTCCAGGTGATTGCGGTTGGGGCCGAAGGCGATCACCGAGGCGTCGAGGTCGATGTCCTTGCCGCGGAACGCGGGCTCCCAGCCGAGGCCCATCTTGACCTGCGAGAGCAGCGGCCTGCCGCCCTTGACCAGGGAGACCGTCTGGTTCTTCTGGAGGCTGACCCGCCCCTTGTCGAGGTTGATCTTGCCGGAGCCGGCGGCGACAGGTGCGGGCGGTGCCGGTGGTGCGGCGGGGACAGGCGGGGCGATCCGGGGGTCGACGGGCGCGGCCGTCGGTGCGACGGGCGGTGCGACAGGCGCGGGCGCCGCCGCGGGCTCCTCCACCGAGACGCCGAAGTCCGTGGCGATGCCGGCCAGCCCGTTCGCATAGCCCTGACCGACCGCGCGGGCCTTCCAGGCGCCGTTGCGCCGGTAGATCTCGATGACCACCAGTGCCGTCTCGCCGCCCAGCTGCGGCGGGGTGAAGGTGGCGAGCGCGCTGCCGTCGTCCGCGTTGCGCACGGTGGCGGTGGGCTCGACGCCCTGGAAGGTCTGGCCCGCCGCGTCGGGGCTCGCCGTGACGACGATCTTCTCGATGCCCGGAGGGACCGCCGTGGTGTCCACCACGATCGCGTCGGGCGCGGACCCGCCGCCGGAGCGGTAGGTCACACCGGGGCCCGAGGGCTGGTTGTAGAAGATGAAGTCGTCGTCGGAGCGCACCTTGCCGTCGGCGGTGAGCAGCAGGCCCGAGACGTCGAGCCGCACCGGGGCGGCGACGTCCACCGCCACGCGGGCGGCGGAGAGAGGGATGTTCGAGCCGGGGGTCATTGCGGTCATGCACGGGGTAACGAACGACCCGGCTTTGCCGTTCCCTTACCTTCAGGGGCTCGCACCGTACGGCCCAGCGCCCGCCGCGGGCCCGGTCGCGGGAGCTCAGTGAGGCCAGATGGGCGGGTTCGTGACGAAGTGGCCGCCGAGGTGGGCGTGGTCGGGATTGTCCGGGTCCAGCTCGCCGTGCTCGGCGACGAGCTTGTCGGCGTACTGCTCGGAGTCGTCCTGCGGGTCGTAGCCGAGGGAGCGGGCCGTCGTCAGGTCCCACCACAGGCGGGTGTTGTCGGAGGAGCCGTGGACAACGGTGTGCCGCACGTCCTCGGCGGTGAGGGCCGCGTGGAAGAGGCGCGCTCCGTCGCCGGGGCTCATCCAGACGGACAGCATCCGCACCGACGTCGGTTCCATGAAGCAGGAGCCGATGCGCACGGAGACGGTCTCCATGCCGTGCTTGTCCCAGTAGAACTGGGCGAGGTCCTCACCGAAGGCCTTCGACAGGCCGTAGAGGGTGTCGGGACGGCGAGGGGTGTCGACGGGGATCAGCGGGTCCCCGTCGAGCGGGCGCGGGGTGTAGCCGATGGCGTGGTTGGAGGAGGCGAACACGATGCGGCCCACGCCCTCTTCGCGCGCGGCCTCGTAGAGGTTGTACGTCCCCTCGATGTTGGAGCGCAGGATCTTGTCGAACGAGGCCTCGAGGGAGATGCCGGCGAGGTGGATGACCGCGTCCACGCCCCGCATCGCTTCCCGCAGCGCTGCCCTGTCGCCGAGGTCGGCCGTGATGGCGTCCGGTTCGCCCTCGACGGGGGCGACGTCGAAGAGCCGGAGGTCGTAGCCGTACGCGGGAAGCAGCCCCCGCATCAGGGTGCCGAGACCACCGGCGGCGCCGGTGAGGAGGACGGTGCGGGGAGCTGGCATACGAGGATCTCCTCGGTGCGGGCGCGGGGCGCGGACGGCGTGCGCGGACGGTGCGATGCGGTGCTGTGCTGCGGGGACCGGGCGTACGCCAGATCACGGAACGGCGGCACGCGGATGTCACGCGACCGCCCGGTACAGCAGCTTCGGGGACGGCATTCACATGCGTGGACAAAGTAAGAACTCGTGACGACCGCGTCAAGTGCCGTTCGGGGTCGACCTGTCCGCCTCGGGTCGGGTGCTCATGGCTTGACCGGCGCCGCGACGCTGGCTTAGCGTGGCGTCGTTCATGAATATGGACACCGATCATAATTGTGCACACCCATGGTGCACACCGGAATCCGTTCAGGGAGCGCCCGTGACCTCAGCCCCCCTTGCCGCCCGACTCACCGATGTCGCCGGGCCGCTCTTCTTCCCCGTCACCGCTTACGGGCCGGACGGTGCCGTCGATCTCGACGTCTTCCGCGCGCACGTGCGCGCGGGCGTCGACGCCGGGGCCGCGGCCGTCTTCGCCTGCTGCGGCACGGGCGAGTTCCACGCCCTGACCCCGGAGGAGTTCCGGCTCGTCATCAGGGCGGCCGTCGAGGAGACCGCGGGGCAGGTGCCCGTCGTCGCCGGCGCCGGCTACGGCACGGCGCTCGCGATCCAGTACGCGAAGCTCGCCGAGGAGGCGGGAGCGGACGGGCTCCTCGCCATGCCGCCCTACCTGGTCGTCGCCGGTCAGGAGGGGCTGCTGGCCCACTACACCGCCCTCGCCGCCGCCACCTCCCTGGAGACGGTCGTCTACCAGCGGGACAACGCGGTCTTCACTCCGGAGACCGTCATCGCCCTGGCGAGGACCCCCGGGATCATCGGTCTCAAGGACGGCTACGGCGACCTCGACCTGATGCAGCGCATCGTCAGCGCCGTGCGCACCGGTCTGCCCGGCGAGGACTTCCTGTACTTCAACGGGCTGCCCACCGCCGAGCTCACCGGGCTCGCCTACCGGGGCATCGGCGTCACGCTCTATTCCTCGGCCGTCTTCGCCTTCGCACCCGACATCGCCCTGGCCTTCTACCGGGCACTGGAATCCGGCGACGACGACCAGGTCAACGCGCTGCTCGACCACTTCTACCGGCCGCTCGTCGAACTGCGGGCGAAGGGCCGGGGTTACGCGGTGGCGCTCGTCAAGGCGGCCGTCCGGCTCGAAGGCCTGGCCGTCGGCCCGGTGCGCACCCCGCTCACCGACCTCCCGCCCGCACACGTCGAGGAGCTGACCGCGATCATCGCGAACGGCCGCACGCTGCTGGAGAAGCACCGCGGCGCGGAGGGGGTGAAGTGAAGACGTCGGCCTTCCTGTACCCCTGGGACGTCGTGGGGGACCCGCAGGCGGCCGACCGACTCGCCGGTCTCGGCGTCCAGCAGGTGACGCTCGCCTCCGCCTACCACTCGACCCGGGCCCTGACCCCGCGCCACCCGCACCACCGGATCGTCACCGCCGAGCACGCCGCCGTGCTCTACCCGCCGGACGCCACGCGCTGGGCGGGGCGTGCGCTGCACCCGTACGCGCAGTCCTGGGTGGCGGGCGAGGATCCGTACGCCGAGGCGGCCGAGGCCCTGGCGGGGGCGGGTCTCCAGGTGCACTCCTGGGTGGTCCTCGCGCACAACTCCCGCCTGGGCGCCGAGCATCCGGACACCTCCGTGGTCAACGCCTACGGTGACCGCTACCCCTGGGCGCCGTGCATCGCGCAGCCCGCCGTGCACGCCTTCCTGGTGGACCTCGCGGCGGAGGCGGCCGTACGACCCGGGGCGTCGGGCACCGAGCTGGAGTCACTCGGCTGGTACGGCTTCGCGCATCTGCACGCCCACGACAAGACCTCCGGGATCGTCCTCGGGGACGCGGCGCAGTATCTGATGTCCCTCTGCTTCTGCGCCGACTGCCAGGCCGGTTACGGTTCGGTGGGGCTGGACGGCGAGGAGCTGCGCGTCGCGGTGCGCAAGGCCCTGGCGCCGCTCTGGGCCGGCGCCGGATCCACCGAGCAGGGCTGGTCCGGGGTGGAGAAGCTGCTCGGCGCCGGACTCGCCGAAACCACCCTGCGATGGCGCGTCCAGGTCGCCAGGGGCCTCCAGGAGGCAGCCGTGGCCGCCGTACGGGCCGAGGCTGCGGGGCGGGACTTCCAGGTCCTGCTGCACGCCGATCCCGCGCCCTACCGCGCCGGCGCCAACGTGGGGGTCGACCCCGCCCACATCCTGGCCACGGCGGACGGCGTCGTGCTGCCCTGCACCGGAGGCGACACCGCACGCGAGGCGGTGCTCGGGCCGTTCGCGGGGCTCTCCGGCGTGCTGGCGGCCAATTTCAACGTGGTCAGCGGCATGGGCGGCAACCCGGGCACCCTGGAACGGGACGCCGCGCACGCGGCCTCGCTCGGCGCGAACGAACTGCGCCTGTATCACGCGGGCCTGGCCTCAGGGCCGGACCTGAGCGCCGTCGCCGGCGCCCTCCGCCGCGGCTGATCCCGCAGCGTCCACAGCTGTTCGAGCGCAGGTCCCCGGCACGCCGCCGGGGGCCTGCGCTCTTCGCGTCCGGGTGCGCCGCGCCGCGCGGGGGCCGGTGCCGGTTCCATGTCCACGGAACTTCTTTTGCCAGAAGCGTTGACGAAACATTCCCACCGCTCTAGCTTCATCGCGTCGTACTTCGTACGTCATATATGAGACGCGATACGCGAGATGTGAGAGCTCTTCACCCATGACCTTTGCGCCTGCCCCGATTCCGTCCAGGACCCAGTACGTGCTGGAGGCGATCAAGCACGCGATCCTCACCGCGCAGCTGAAGCCAGGGCAGGCGCTCGTGGAGACCGAACTCGCCGCACAGTTCGGGGTGTCGAAGACGCCCGTCCGTGAGGCGCTGAAGACGCTCGCCGGGACCGGACTCGTGGTCATGAGCCAGTACAAGGGCGCCACCGTGCGGCTCGTCGACGCGACCATGGCCCGGGAGGTGTACGACGTGCGCCTGCTCCTCGAGCCGGAGGCGCTGCGCCGCTCCATCACCCGCAAGGTCTCGCTGGAAGCGGCCCAGGAGGCCCTTGAGCGGGCCGACTCGGCGTTCGACCAGGCGGGCAGGTCGCTCGCCAACCGGGACTTCCACCGGGCCCTCTACCTGCCCTGCGGCAACCCGCTGCTCGCCCGGATGCTCGACGAGATCCGCGACCAGGCCGCACTCGTGTCGACCGTGGCCTGGTCGGCGAACCCGTCCTGGGAGCGCGAGGCGGCCGAGCACCGCGAGATCCTGCGGCTCGCCCTCTCCGCCGACACGACAGCCGCCGTAGGGGCTCTGCACGACCACATCGCATCGTTCGTACGCCGTGCCTTCCCCGACGACGAAGACGGGGGTGACACGGCGTGAACCACCAGCTGGACCTGACACACCAGCACCTCGACGAAAGGCTGGTCCGCATGGACCTCTCCCCGCTGAAGGCGGCCCTCGCAGACGTTGTGGCGATCCCGGTGACCCCGTTCGCCGAGGACGGGAGCATCGACGTCCCGGCGCACCGCGCTCTGCTGCGGCGGCTGCTCGACGGCGGCGTCCGCATCGTCACCCCGAACGGCAACACCGGTGAGTTCTACGCACTCACCCCCGACGAGCGGCGCACCGTCACCGAGCTCACCATCGAGGAGGCCGGTGGCCGCGCCACCGTCCTGGTGGGCGTCGGCCACGACGTGCCGACCGCCGTGGCCGCCGCCGAGCACGCCAGGGACGCCGGGGCCGAGATGGTGATGGTGCACCAGCCGGTGCACCCCTACGTCTCGCAGGACGGCTGGATCGACTACCACCGGGCCATCGCCGAGGCGGTTCCCGGGCTCGGTGTCGTCCCGTACGTCCGCAACCCGCTGCTCGCCGGTGAGCGCCTCGCCGAGCTCGCCGACAGCTGCCCCAACGTCATCGGTGTGAAGTACGCGGTCCCGGACGCCGCCCGCTTCGGCGCGTTCGCCCGGGACGCCGGCCTTGAGCGGTTCGTGTGGGTCGCCGGACTCGCCGAGCTCTACGCCCCCTCCTACTTCGCCACCGGCGCCACCGGTTTCACCTCCGGGCTCGTCAACGTCGCACCCGGTGTCTCGCTCACCATGCTGGAGGCCCTGCGGGCGGGCGACTACCTCGCCGCGATGAAGGTCTGGGAGCAGATCCGCCGCTTCGAGGACCTGCGCTCCGAACGGCAGTCCGCCAACAACGTGACGGTCGTGAAGGAGGCCCTGGCCTCGCTCGGGCTCTGCCGCCGCGACGTACGCGCGCCGAGCCGGGCGCTGCCCGAGGAACAGCGCGCCGAGGTCGCCGGCCTGGTCGCCGGGTGGTCCGTATGACCGACAACGGTACGGAGAGCCGCCGCATCGCACCCGAGGAGCTGCGCAGCCACCAGTGGTACGGCACGGACGGGCTCCGCTCGTTCAGCCACCGGGCCCGCACCCGGCAGCTCGGTTACCTCCCCGAGGAGCACCTGGGCAAGCCGGTCATCGCGATCCTCAACACCTGGTCCGACATCAACCCCTGTCACGTCCATCTGCGCGACCGCGCGCAGGCGGTCAAGCGGGGCGTCTGGCAGGCGGGCGGCTTCCCGCTCGAATTCCCGGTCTCCACGCTCTCGGAGACCTTCCAGAAGCCGACCCCGATGCTCTACCGCAACATGCTGGCGATGGAGACGGAGGAGCTGCTGCGTTCCTACCCCGTCGACGGCGCCGTGTTGCTGGGCGGCTGCGACAAGTCCACTCCCGCGCTGCTGATGGGCGCCGCGTCCGTCGACCTGCCGACGGTCTTCGTACCCGCCGGGCCGATGCTTCCGGGCCACTGGCGCAACGAGGTCCTGGGCTCCGGCACGGACATGTGGAAGTACTGGGACGACAAGCGGGCCGGTCTGATCGGCGACTGCGAGATGGCCGAGCTGGAGAACGGGCTCGCCCGCTCGCCGGGCCACTGCATGACGATGGGCACCGCCTCGACCCTGACGGCCGCCGCCGAGGCGCTGGGCGTCACGGTGCCCGGAGCCTCGTCCATCCCGGCCGTGGACTCCGGTCACGACCGGATGGCGGCGCAGTCCGGGATCCGGATCGTCGAACTGGTGTGGCAACAACTGAAGCTGTCGCAGATCCTCACGGCGGACGCCTACGAGGACGCGGTCGCCACCGTGCTCGCGCTCGGCGGATCCACCAACGCCGTCATCCATCTGATCGCGATGGCCGGCCGCTCCGGGGTGAAGCTCACCCTGGACGACTTCGACCGCATCGCGCGCACCGTGCCCGTCCTCGCCAACCTCCGCCCCGGCGGGAAGTACCTGATGGAGGACTTCCACTTCGCCGGAGGGCTGCCCGGATTCCTGGCGCGGCTCACCGACGTACTCCACCTGGACCGGCCCACCGTCACGCACGGCACGATGCGGGAACAGCTCGACGGGGCGCTCGTCCACAACACCGACGTCATCCGGGAGCGCGACAACCCGCTGGCGGAGGAGGGCGGTGTGGCCGTCCTGCGCGGCAACCTCTGCCCGGACGGCGCGGTCATCAAGCACATCGCCGCCGAGCCGCACCTGCTGCGTCACACCGGTCCCGCGGTCGTCTTCGACGACTACAAGGAGATGCAGCGCACCATCAACGACCCGGCCCTGGCCCTCACCCCGGACCATGTGCTGGTGCTCCGCAACGCCGGCCCCAAGGGCGGCCCCGGCATGCCCGAGTACGGCATGCTGCCGATCCCGGACTACCTGCTGAAGCAGGGCGTACGGGACATGGTGCGGCTCTCCGACGCCCGGATGAGCGGCACCAGTTACGGGGCCTGCGTCCTGCACATCGCCCCCGAGTCCTTCGTCGGCGGGCCCCTCGCCCTGGTCCGCACCGGTGACCTGATCACGCTGGACGTCGAGGCGCGGCTGCTCCACCTCGACGTGTCCGACGAGGAGCTGGAGCTCCGCAGGTCCGGTTGGACCGAACCGCCCGCCCGCTACGGACGTGGCTACGGGGCGCTCTACCAGGACCAGATCACCCAGGCCGACACCGGATGCGACTTCGCGTTCCTGGCCCGCCAGGGAGAAGTGCCCGACCCGTACGCGGGCTGAACCGGGCGAAGAGAATTCCGCGCGCCGCCCCGTCCGGGATGCCGAACGGCTAACGGTAAGCGCTTGCACCACGCACCGAAAGAACGGCACATCCAGCACTTTCCAGAGATCGGAGACGCGTCATGGCCCAATCCGCAGCCGTGGCCACACCGCCCCCCAAGGGGAAGGCGCCCAAGCGCCGCTCGGCCACCCCCCGCCGCCTGCCGTATCTGCTGATCGCGCCAGCGGGCCTGCTGATGCTGGGCTTCATCGCCTATCCGGTGGTCAGCGTCTTCTACTACAGCCTGCAGGACTACAACGTCACCAAGCCGTGGAGGAACGGCTTCGCGGGCTTCGACAACTTCACCCGGATCTTCACCGAGGACGAGCAGTTCTGGCCGACGCTCGGCTTCAGCGCCCAGTGGGTCTTCACCCAGGTGACCCTGCAGCTGGCACTCGGCCTCGCCCTCGCGCTGATCGTCAACCAGACCTTCATAGGACGCGGCATATCCCGCGCCATGGTCTTCTCGCCCTGGGCCGTCTCCGGGGTGCTCACCAGCACCATCTGGATCCTGCTCTACAACTCCTCGACCGGCTTCAGCCGCTACCTCGCGGACGCAGGGATCGGTGAGTACGGCACCTCGGTCCTCTCCGACACCGGGACCGTGTTCTGGGCGGCGACCATCGCCGAACTCTGGCGCGGAGTCCCCTTCTTCGCCATCCTCATCCTCGCCGACCTGCAGTCCGTCTCCAGGGAGCTGTACGAGGCGGCGTCGGTGGACGGCGCGGGCCGGATGCGGCAGTTCTTCCACATCACGCTCCCGCACCTGCGCGACGCGATCATCCTGGCCACCCTGCTGCGCGGGGTCTGGGAGTTCAACAACGTCGACCTGCTCTACACCCTCACCGGCGGCGGGCCCGCGGGCGAGACCACCACCCTGCCCCTCTACGTCGCCAACACAGGCATCGAGGGCCACGACTTCGGATACGCCTCCGCGCTCACCACCGTCGCCTTCGTGATCCTCCTCTTCTGCTCGATCGTCTATCTGCGCCTGAGCAAGTTCGGAGGCGACAACAAGTGACCGCCGCACTCGTGGAGAAGAAGGACGCCCGCACGCCGGGACCGTCCGGGGGGAACGACCTCCCGCCGCCCTCCTCGCACCGCCGCACCAAGCGCGAGCGAGCCTTCGACGACGTACCGCGCTGGCAGATCTACGTGCCGCTCGGCATCTACCTGCTCTTCACGCTCATCCCGTTCTACTGGATGTTCCTCTTCGCCGTACGGCCCGCCGGCTCCACCTCGCTGGTGCCCTGGCCCATGACGGGGGACCACTTCTCCAAGGTCTGGAACGAGCGGAGCTTCGCCCTCTTCTTCCAGAACAGCATGATCGTCGGTGTCGCGACGCTGATCGCCACGACCCTCGTCGCGCTGGCCGGCGGCTACGCCCTGGCCCGGTTCGACTTCAAGATCAAGGGCGCCTTCATGCTGGCGCTGCTCTGCTCGCAGTTCATCCCGGGCGCCCTGATGCTCGTGCCGCTCTTCGAGATCTTCAAGAACCTCCAGATGATCAACTCCCTGGGGAGTGTCGTCATCGCGGAGACCGTCTTCCAGCTCCCCCTGTCGATCATCCTGATCAGCGGCTTCATCAAGAACGTGCCGGTCTCCCTGGAAGAGGCCGCCTGGGTGGACGGCTGCTCGCGCTTCAAGGCCTTCTGCGCCGTCGTCCTGCCGCTCCTGCGCCCCGGGCTGATCGCGGTCGGGTCGTTCGCCTTCGTCCACAGCTGGAACCACTTCCTGTTCGCGCTGATGTTCCTCAGCGAACAGGACAAGCAGACGATCCCGGTCGGCCTCAACACCCTGATCGGCGCCGACAGCGTCGACCTGGGAGCGCTGGCCGCGGGCGGTGTCATCGCCGCCGTGCCCGTGGTGATCGTCTTCGCCTTCATCCAGAAGTGGCTCATCACCGGCTTCAGCGCCGGCGCCGTGAAGGGATGACACACATGACCTGGAAGCTCCGCCCCCCTACGGTGCGCCGCGCCGGAGCCGCGCTCGCCCTGCTGGGCGGTCCGGCCCTCCCGCCAGGTGCCCAGGCGGCCACCGTGTCACCGGACACGGAGCCTGAGGCGGCCGCGACCGGCGGGGCTCCCGCCCGGGATCTCGGCCGGGAGGTGCTCGCCGACAACGACGGCTGGGCCGCCGAAGGCACGGGAACCACCGGAGGCTCGGCCGCCGACGAGGACCACGTCCTCACCGTGCGCAACCGCGCCCAGCTCGTCGCGGCGCTCGACGGCGGCAGCTCCGTCCCCGAGATCATCCGGGTGGCGGGCCCGATCGACGCCGACACCGACGACCGGGGACGGCGGCTGGACCGCGCCGACTACGCCACCGGCGGCTACGACCTCGCCGCCTACGACCCCCGTACGTGGGGTGGCGCCAAGCCTTCCGGACCGCAGGAGGACGCCCGCAAGGCCGGAGCGGGGAGGGCCGCATGAGCAGCACCACACCCCTGCCCGTCGTCCTGGCCGGTGCCCGCGGCCACGGCCGCTGGCACCTCGCCAACCTCCGCCGCCTCCAGCACCAGGGCCTCGTCAGGCTCGCCGGGATCTGTGAACTGCGTCCGCTGACCGACGGCGAACTCGAGATGTTCGCCGACGAGATGCCCGAGCAGTCCGCGGACTTCGGTGCCCTCCTGGACTCCACCGGCGCCCGCGCCGCCGTCATCTGCACCCCCATCCCCACACACACCACGCTGGCCCTGACGGCGGCGGCCCGGGGCGTCCACCTCCTCCTGGAGAAGCCGCCCGCCGCGACCTGGGCCGACTACGCCCGCATGGTCGACGGCGTACGGGAGGCGGGCATCGCCTGCCAGGTCGGCTTCCAGTCCTTCGGCTCGCACGCCGTGCCGGCCATCGAGGACCTCGTACGCTCCGGAGCCATCGGCACCGTGCGGGGCATCGGCGCCGCCGGTGCCTGGGTCCGCGACGACGCCTACTTCCGACGGGCACCGTGGGCAGGACGCCGCAGGATGGGCGGGACCGACGTGGTCGACGGGGTGCTCACCAACCCGCTGGCCCACGCCGTCGCCACCGCACTGGAGCTGGCCGGCCGGGGGACGGCCGAGGACGTCGCGTCCATCGAGACCGAGCTGTTCCGGGCCCATGACATCGAGTCCGACGACACCAGCTGCGTCCGCGTCACCACCACCGACGGCATGCCGGTGACCGTCGCGGTCACCCTCTGCGCCGAGGAGGCGGGCGAGCCGTACGTGATCGTCCACGGCGACCGCGGACGCATCACCTTCTGGTACAAGCAGGACCGGGTCCTCGTCCAGCGCGCCGGACACGGCCCCGAGGAGGCCGTGCACGGGCGGACCGACCTCCTGGAGAACCTCGTCGACCACCTGGAGCACGGCACCCCGCTCCTCGTACCGCCGGAGCGCACCGGAGCGTTCATGCGGGTCCTCGAAGCCGTACGCACCGCCCCCGAGCCCACGGCGCTGCCCGACACGGTCTGGCACACCCGGCCCGCCGACCAGGGCGACGGCGTACGGCGCATCGTCCGCGGCATCGACGGCACGGTCGCCGCCGCCGCCGACACCCTGACCCTCTTCTCCGAACTAGGCGCCTCCTGGGCGCGACCCAGCGAGGTGAGCACCCCATGACCACCGCACTCCTCAGCTGCGCCGGACGCCCCGTCGGCCGCTACAGCTACGGGCCGGAGGCGGGCAGCCGGCCGTATCTGCATCCCGTCACCACTCTCGCCGGCACCCCCGTCACCGAGGAGCGTCCCGCCGACCACATCCACCACCTGGGCCTCTCCGTCGCGGTGCCCGACGTGGCCGGACGCAACTTCTGGGGCGGGCGCACCTACGTCCGCGACCAGGGCCCCACCGAGCTCGACAACCACGGGGTGCAGCGCCACCTCGGCTGGAAACTCCGCGACCCGGACGGCTTCGTGGAGGAGCTCGGCTGGGAGGCCGACGGCACCGAGCTGCTGCGTGAGCACCGCACGGTCGCGGCGACCGAACTGTCCGGCACCGCCTGGGCGCTGGACCTCTCCTTCTCCCTCACCAACCGCGGCGGCACGGACCTCTCCATCGGCAGCCCCGCCACCAACGGCCGCCCCGGCGCCGGATACGGCGGCTTCTTCTGGCGCGCCCCCAAGGAGCCCGCTCCGCCCGCCGTGTTCAGCGGAACGCTCGACGGAGAGGAAGCCGTGCACGGCAAGGCCGCCGACTGGCTCGCCCTCGTGGGGGACGGCTGGACGCTGGTCTTCGCCGGCGCGACCGAGGAGACCCGGCGCGACCCGTGGTTCGTACGGACCACGCAATACCCGGGGGTCGGTTCCTCCCTCGCGGCGGACCGCCGGCTTCCCGTCGCGGCCGGTGCCACCGTCGTACGCCGCGTCGTCACCGTCGTCGCCGACGGACGCCTCGACCGGGACACCGCGGCCGCCCACGTCCGTAAGGCGGTCACCGCATGACGCTTCCCTGGACGGCAGACCTCGGGGACGGCACCTACCGCAACCCGGTCCTGAACGCCGACTGGTCCGACCCGGACGTCGTGCGCGTCGGCGACGACCACTACCTCACCGCGTCCAGCTTCGGCCGCGCCCCCGGACTGCCCCTGCTGCACTCCCGCGACCTCGTCAACTGGACGCTCGTCGGCCACGCCCTGGAACGGCTGGGACCGGAAGCCGAATTCGCGGTGCCCCGCCACGACTGCGGGGTGTGGGCGCCCTCGCTGCGCCACCACGCCGGACGCTTCTGGATCTTCTGGGGCGACCCCGACCACGGCATCCAGCAGATCAACGCCGAGGACATCCGGGGGCCCTGGAGCGCGCCGCACCTCGTCAAGCCGGGCAAGGGCCTGATCGACGCCTGCCCCCTGTGGGACGAGGAGACCGGGGAGGCCTACCTGGTGCACGCCTGGGCGAAGTCCCGCTCCGGCATCAAGAACCGGCTCACCGGCCACCGGATGAGCCCTGACGGACGCGAGCTCCTCGACGAGGGCACGACCCTGATCGACGCCGACACGATCCCGGGCTGGTTCACCCTCGAAGGACCCAAGCTCTACCGGCACGACGGCTACTTCTGGATCTTCGCCCCGGCCGGGGGAGTGGAGACCGGCTGGCAGGGCGCCTTCCGCTCGCGGACGTTCGACGGCCCGTACGAGCACCGGGTCGTCCTCGCCCAGGGCAGCACCGAGGTCAACGGTCCCCACCAGGGCGCCTGGGTCCGGACCGCCGCCGGAGAGGACTGGTTCCTGCACTTCCAGTCCCGCGGGGCGTACGGGCGCGTCGTCCACCTCCAGCCGATGCGCTGGGACGACGGGGGCTGGCCGGTCATCGGCGACGAGGGCGAGCCCGTCCTCACGCACCGCCGGCCGAAGGCCCCGGAGCAGGCCGCCGAGGCACCGGCCTCCAGCGACGACTTCCCCGGCGGGCGGTACGGCCGCCAGTGGCAGTGGACGGCCAATCCCCGGCCCGGCTGGACCGTCGGGCACGGCGACGACGGGCTGCGCCTCAGCTGCGTACGGACCGCGTACGCGCACGATCTGCGCGCCCTGCCCAGCGTCCTCGTGCAGCGGCTGCCCGCCGAGGAGTTCTCCGTCGAGGTGGGCATCACACTGGACACCGACGAGCCGGGGGCCAAGGCCGGACTCGCCATCCTCGGGGACGCCTTCTCGTGGATCGGCCTGGAGGCCGGCCCCCACGGGACGGCCCGGCTCGTGCACCGGTACGCCGAGAGCGTCGCCGAACACGAACGGGACGCCGAACACCCCCGCCCCGCCCCCGAAGCCTCCGTCCGCGTCCGGATCGACGTCACCCGGGGCGCCCGCTGCCGCTTCCACGCCGACACCGGCGACGGGGCCGGCTTCCGGGCCTCCGGCCAGGTCTTCGCCGCCACCCCCTGGCGCTGGGTCGGCGCGCTGCTGGGCCTCTTCGCCACCGCACCGGCCGGCGACGGGCCGTCCGGCACCGCCGGCTTCACCGCATTCCGCACCACCGGAGGACCGCGCACCACCTGATCCCGCCCCGCGTGCGCGAGTACCTCGGCGCCGCACCGCACACACCACTGACCTCCCCCCACGCACGCGCACAGATCCGAGAGAGAAGAGCCGACATGAACATCTCGAAGACGCTCCGGGGGCGTACCGCGACCGCGGTGTCCCTCACCGCGGTCCTGGCACTCGCGGCCACCGGCTGTGGCGACGACGGCAGCAGCTCAGGCACGGAGGGCAGCGGAAAGGGCGAGATCACCTTCTGGGACAACAACGGTGGCCCGCGCACCGCGATCTGGACCGAGATCATCAAGGACTTCGAGAAGAAGAACCCGGACATCAAGGTCAAGTACGTCCCGATCCCGATCGCGGACGTCCAGTCCAAGTACGACACGGCCATCGCGGGCGGCGGGCTGCCCGACGTGGGCGGCGTCGGCACCGCGTACCTGGCCAACATCGTGTCCCAGGAGGCCCTGGAGCCCATCAGCGACCGGCTGGAGAAGTCGGCGTTGAAGGGCAAGCTCGTCGAGAGCATGGTCGAGAGCGTCAGAGCCGCGGCCGGCCGTGGCGACGACATGTACACCGTGCCCACCTCCGCGAACAACGGGGCGCTCTGGTACCGCACCGACCTGTTCGACGCGGCGAAGCTGGAGGCGCCCACCACCTGGCCCAAGTTCTACGAGGCCGCCGACAAGCTCACCGACGCGAAGAACAACAAGTTCGGCTACACGATCCGCGGCGGCGCCGGCTCCATCGCGCAGGCCCTGGACGCGATCTACGGCCAGACCGGCATCACGGAGTTCTGGGACGGCGAGAAGACGACCCTGAACGACCCGAAGAACGTCGCGGCCCTGGAGAAGTACGCCGCCCTCTTCAAGAAGACGACGCCGGCCGCCGACGTCAACAACGACTTCACCAAGATGGTCGCCCAGTGGGACACCGGCACCATCGGGATGCTCAGCCACAACCTCGGCTCCTACCAGGACCACCTGAAGGCGCTGGGCGAGGACAAGTTCGCCGGGATACCCGCCCCCATCGGGGAGGGCGGCACACGCGTCCAGGTCTCCAACCCCGTCGACGGTCTCGGGCTGTTCCGCTCCAGCAAGAACAAGAACGCGGCCTGGAAGTTCATCGAGTTCGCGGCCTCGCACGAGTCCAACAGCAAGTGGAACAAGGCCGCGGGCGCCATCCCGGCCAACACCGAAGCGGCCAAGGACCCGTGGATCAACGAGACCGAGCCGACCGCGCTCGCCGCGAAGGCCCTCACCGACGGTTCCACCAAGATCGTCGACCTGCCGTACTACCTGCCCGACTGGAACAACATCAGCAAGGCCGACAACGAGCCGGAGTTCCAGAAGCTGCTCCTCGGCAAGGTCACGGCCAAGGACTTCCTGGACAAGATGGCCAAGGAGCTGAACGCCGCACAGAAGGAGTGGACGGAACTGGGCAACGGCTGACCCCGGCCGTCCCACCACCCCAGCGGCACCCCCCCATGAGCGGGGGACCGGCGGCGGTCCGGGTCGCACCCCGCCGCCGGTCCCTCTCCTGGCGCACCACCTCGCGTTCGTCCTTTGAGAGAGGCAGTCATCCTGTGTCACTCACCCGTAGACAGACGGCAGCCGCGCTCCTCGCGCTGCCCCTCGCCCTCAGCGCCACCCCCGCACTCGCGCACGGCGGCGGAAGCCGGCCCAGGGCCCGGACCCTCCACATCGCGGGGGACTCGACGGCGGCCCAGAAGTACGCCGCCGCCGCACCCGAGACCGGCTGGGGCACGGCCCTGCCCTTCTTCCTCGGCCGTACGCTCACCGTCGCCAACCACGCGGTGAACGGGCGCAGTTCCAAGAGCTTCGTCGACGAGGGCCGTCTCACCGCCCTCCTGGACGGCGTCCGCCCCGGCGATCTCGTCCTCGTCCAGTTCGGGCACAACGACGAGAAGACCGAGGACCCCACCCGCGGCACCGACCCGTACACCACCTACCAGGGATACCTGCGCCAGTACATCAAGGGCGCCCGGGACCGGCACGCGGAACCCGTGCTGATCACCTCCGTCGAGCGCCGCCGCTTCACCGAGGACGGCACCGCGAGGCCCACCCACGGGGAGTACCCCGCCGCGATGCGCGCCCTGGCGGCCGAGGAGGGCGTGACCTTGCTCGACATGCAGGCGCTCTCCCTCGCCCGATGGCAGGAACTCGGCCCGGACGGGACCCAGGCGTACTTCAACTGGCTGGAGCCCGGCGAGTCGCCGAACTACCCCGACGGCAAGCAGGACAACACGCACTTCCGGCCCGACGGAGCCGTCGACGTGGCCCGCATGACCGCACGCGCCCTGAGGTCCGGGCGTGTGCTCGCCCCGCGCGACGTGCGCCGGCTCGACGAGCCGGTGCCCGGGTCGTGGATCACCTGGCCGCAGGCCTGATCCGCGCCCGCCCCGCTCTTCTTCCCCTCCTCCCGCGCACGACAGTTAAGGATTCGCCATGCCCGCACGCATGAGACATGTCCGCGCCACCGCCGTGGTGACGGGCTGCGCCTCGCTGGTCCTCGCCGTGACCCTCCCCGCCCAGGCGTCCCCCAAGTACCACGGCAAGGGGATCGAGCGCTCCGTACTCCCGGCGGGCGACGGCTGGGCCGCCGCCGACGGCTCCACCACGGGCGGGGCGGCCGCCACCCCCGACCACGTCTACACCGTGAGCAACCGGGCCGAGCTCATCGCCGCCTTCGAGGAGGCGGGGGACGCGCCGAAGATCATCAGGATCGACGGCACCGTCCACGGCAACTCCGACGCCGCCGGCACCCCGATCGGCTGCGAGGCGTACCAGCAGGACGGCTACACCCTGGAGAAGTACCTCGCCGCCTACGACCCGGCCGTCTGGGGCACGGACGAGGTCCCGTCGGGCCCGCTGGAGGACGCCCGCGCGGCGTCCGCGAAGCTGCAGGCGGCCGCGGTCAACGTGAACGTCCCGTCCAACACCACGCTGGTGGGTGTCGGCAAGGACGCCACCATCGTCGGCGCCAGCCTCCAGGTCAGGAACGTCTCCAACGTCATCGTCCGCAACATCTCCTTCGAGGACACCTACGACTGCTTCCCCCAGTGGGACCCCACCGACGGTGACAACGGCGCCTGGAACTCCGAGTACGACAACCTGGTCGTCCACGGAGCCAGCCACGTCTGGGTCGACCACAACACCTTCAGCGACGGCGACCGCCCCGACGCCGGCCAGCCCCACTACTTCGGGCAGGTGTACCAGCAGCACGACGGCCTCTTCGACATCGTGCGCGGCGCCGACCTCGTCACCGTGTCGTGGAACGTCCTCAAGGACCACGACAAGACCATGCTCATCGGCAACAGCGACGGCGCCGGGGCCAGCGACCGGGGCAAGCTCCGCGTCACCCTGCACCACAACCTCTTCAAGGACGTGAAGGAGCGCGCGCCGCGCGTCCGCTTCGGCCAGGTCGACTCGTACAACAACCACTTCGTGGCCGGAAAGGACGCCGCCTACGGCTACACGTACGGCATCGGCGCCGAGTCCCGTCTCGTCGCGGAGCACAACGCGTTCACCGTGCCCAAGGGCTTCGACAAGGCGGCCATCCTCAAGAAGTGGTCCGAGTCCTCCCTCACGGCGGAGAACAACTACGTCAACGGGCGGAAGACCGACCTGATCGCCGTGCACAACGCGGGCGTGCCCGCCGAGCAGCTCACCGAGGGCGCCGGCTGGACCCCGGAACTGCGTAAGAAGGTGGACCACCCGCTCGCCGTACCCCTGCTGGTGGGGCTCAAGGCGGGGGCCGGCAAGACGTCGGTCCGCTGACCCACCCCCGAACCGGCCGGAGCGGCACCGCACCCTTCCACCATCCCGGAAGGCGCCGCTCCGGCCCGCCCCTCTTCGCAAGGAGTACCGCCATGCCCAGCAGACGCAGTGCGCTGACCCTGCTCGCGGGCGCGGGCACCGCCCTCGCCCTCGGCACACCCACCGCACACGCCCGGCCCCCGCGCCCCCGCCCCTTCGGCCGCTACGGTTCACCGTCCCGGCGGCTCGACGCCCTGACGCTGTACGTCGACCCGCACGGCAGGGGCGACCACACCGACGTACGGTCCGCCGTCGACGCGGCAACCGGCACCGGCCGCACCCTGGTGCTCGCCCCCGGCACCTACCGGGGCACGGTCCTGGTCACCGCCGCCCGGGCGGAGCTCACACTGATCGGCGCGAGCGGCGACCCCCGCGACACCGTCATCGTCCATGACAACGCGGCCGGCACGCCCAAACCCGACGGCTCCGGCACCCACGGCACGAGCGGCTCGGCGACCGTCACCGTCCAGGCCGCCGGATTCACCGCCCGCGACGTGACGTTCGCCAACGACTGGCTGCGCTCCGACCATCCGGAGTACACGGGCACCCAGGCCGTCGCGATCAAGGTGCAGGGCGACCGGTCGGCCTTCTACGGCTGCCGTTTCCTCGGCCACCAGGACACCCTGTACGCCGACTCCCTCGCCCTCACCGCCTTCGCCCGCCAGTACTACCGCGACTGCTACGTCGAGGGAGACGTCGACTTCGTCTTCGGCCGCGCCACCGCCGTCTACGACCGCTGTCACTTCCGCACCCTGACCCGCACCGACCTGACATCGGCCCCGTACGGCTTCGTCTTCGCGCCCAGCACCGCCGGAGCCAATCCGCGCGGCTACCTGGTCCTGCGCTCCCGGGTCACCAGCACCGCCCCCGACGCGTACTACAAGCTGGCCCGTCCCTGGGTGCCCTCCTCGGACCTCACCGCACACCCGATGCTGACGGTCCGCGACAGCCACCTCGGCGCGGGCATCGACGCCGTCACGCCGTACGGCACGATGTCCTCGGGCTTCCCCTGGCAGGACCAGCGCTTCGCCGAGTACCGCAACACCGGCCCCGGTGCGCGCGTCACCGTCCCCGCCAACCGTCCGCAGCTGACCGCGTCCGACTCCCGCGCGCACACCCCGGCCGGCTACCTGGGCGACTGGCGCCCCCACGCATGACCCTGGGCCTCACCCGAGGTGTGCTCCCCTCCTTCTACGAGCGGCTGAGGGACGAACTCACCTTCCCGCTCGCCTGGGGGAGGTCCGCGACGCGTGACTTCCCGGCCTGGCGCGAAGAGGCGCGCGCCGTGGTCGGGGAGGCGCTGCTGCAGCCTCCGGCTTCCGGACCGGAGCCGTTCGACCCGGAGACCGTCGACGTGTGCGACGCGGGCCCGTACACCTCGCGCACCGTGGAGTTCGCCCTCAGCCGCTACGGGCGGGCCCGCGGCTCCCTGCTGGTGCCGCACGGGTCCGGGCCCTTCCCCGCGGTGCTGGTCCTGCACGACCACGGGTCCGAGTTCACCATCGGCCGGGAGAAGGCCGTACGGCCGCGCTCGGCCACTGACCGTCTCGCACGAGCCACCGTGTGGGCCGAGCGGCACTACGACGGCCGGTTCGTCGGTGACGAACTGGCCGCCCGCGGCTACGCCGTGCTCGCCGTGGACACCCTCGGCTGGGGCGACAGGGGCCCGCTCGCGTACGAGGACCAGCAGGCCCTGGCCGCCAACCTCTACCAGCTGGGCACGTCCCCGGCCGGCCTCGCCGCCCACGAGGACATCCGGGCCGCCGCCTTCCTCGCCTCACTGCCCGAAGTGGACGAACGGCGCGTCGGCGCGCTGGGTTTCTCCATGGGTGCCTACCGCGCCTGGCAGCTGTCCGCCCTGTCCGACGACATCGCGGCGGCTGCCGCCGTCTGCTGGATGACGGGGGTCAAGGAGATGATGGTCCCGGGCGACAACGCGCTGCGTGGACAGTCCGCGTACTTCATGCTCCACCCCGGACTGCACCGCCGTCTCGACATCCCGGACGTGGCCTCCCTCGCCGCGCCCAAGCCCGCGCTCTTCCTCGCGGGCGGGCGGGACCACCTCTTCCCCCTGGTCGGCGTGACGGCGGCGTACACGAAGTTGCGCGCGGTCTGGGAGTCGCAGGGAGCGGGCGACCGGCTCACCACCACGGTGTGGCCGGACACGGGCCATGTCTTCACATCAGGCATGCAGGAGGCGGTGTACGCCTGGCTGGACACCTGGCTCGCCCGGGATCCGACACGGTCCGGAGGCAACCGGCCAGCCACCGACTCCGGGGTCGGGTGAAGAAGCACACCCCTCCCGCACAGGCGCCTGGGTCAGCTACGGCGCGTCCACCAGGGTCCGGCCGTCGGCAGGAGCAAGCGAGGCGAGGCCGCCGGCGTAGGCGGACTCGACGCGGGCCTGTTCGGTCGCGTTCGGGACCGCGTTCCTGCAACCGGTGCCCGCGCTCGACCCCGACATCAGCTGGGAGCACGGGCCGGGCTTGGTGTCGGGCAGACCCAGGCTGTGCCCCAGCTCGTGGGCGGCGATCCGGGCCTTGTCATGGCCCTGGGACACCGCCTGACTGCCGAGTTCGACACGCGCCAGGCCGCCCGGGCGCACCGGTCCGAGTGTCGCCTGCGGCCAGCCGCTGGTGGCGACGATCTGGATCTCGGCCCGGGTGCCGGGCGCGGCTTCCACCAGCCTGACATTGTCTACGTTCCGGTTCCACGAGGCGACTCCGGTGGTGATCGCCGTTTCCCAGCCGGCTGCTCGGCTGTCGTCGTAATAAAGCGTCACGACCGCGGCCGCGTTCTTCGCCGCGGCCGCCTCCGGTATGTGTACGGCGTGCGCCGCTGTCGTCGCGGCCAGGGTGAGCGCGGCGGCGGTTCCGGCTGCCTTCAACCATAAGGAGTGTGGCATTGCTGTCCCTTCACTCGTGGGGGACCCGGCTCACCTTCGGAACCGGGAGTGGGGCGGAGGGGCCGCGGCGGCGGGGCAGCCGACCGCGGGATCTCCAGGGGCTTCAGATGCATGCCCTCAGCCGTACTTATCATGCCCCTGTCATCTTTCTTGCCGTGAGAAGGGCCGGAAACGAGCGGCCCGACGGCGGGCGGAAGGGCGCGCCTCGACCTCCCCAGGTTTCGGCGCGCCCTCTCACCCCGGCGTTCGGGAGGGGTGATCATCATGGCCCCTGCCCCGCGTCCCCGCCTCGTACACCTGGCGTCCGCCGGACCCGCGTCGCGCGCAAGGGCGCTTTTCGAAAGTCCCGCCTGCCTGGCGACGCCTGGCACGCACGCTCGCCGCGTTGTCGGGATCACCCCGGTACATCCAGTATCGGGGCGACCCTCCGCCTTGCGATCGCACGCACCAGACGCCGCCAGGCCCGCCCTTCGGGCGGACGGCGCTACTTTCGAAACACGCCCTAGCCGTAGCTGAGGTCCGAGGCGGTGTACCGGCAGTACGTGCCGTCCGGACCGCTGCCCGTCTCCTTCGGCTCGGCGCCCGTGTTGTTGCCCGTGTAGCGGACGCAGGGCTTGATCTTCTTGCTGCTGTCACCGTGGATCCGCACCGAACGCAGCGCCGCGGTGTCCCCGTAGTTGGTGTTGATGCCGACCAGGGACTTGCCCGGCGCCGTGATGTCGACGTCGTTCACGATGATCTCGCGCTTGTACTGCTTGGAGCAGTTGCCGCAGGACCGGACGAGCTTGCCGAAGTCCGCGACCTGGAACTTCGTGATGACCAGCTTGCCCGCGCCGTTGAACTGGAAGACCTTGTCGGAGGCCTTCTTGGCGCCGCCGCCGTACACCGTGTAGACGGAGCCGGTCGACGTGCCCTTGAAGGACGCGGCGTCCTCGCCGACGTCCTCCCACCAGACGTTCTGGATCGTGCAACTGCCGGAGCAGTGGATGCCGTCGGCGGCGGGCGTGCCCAGGATGACGTTCTTCAGCGTCGCTCCGTCGGCCAGCTTGAAGATCGGGTCCTGGCCCTCTTCCTGACCGTCGCCGCCGAGGTCACCGCTGCCATGGAAGCGCTTCAGCGATCCGTCGTACGTCCCCGAGACCGCGATGGTCTTCGAGACGGCCTGGGTGCCGGTGGCACTGGGCCAGGCGGGTACCGCGGCGGCCGCCGCCCCGGCGGGCTGCAGCATCACATTGGTGGCCAGAGCGGCGCCGGTGAGGCCCAGGGCCGCGGTGAGGGCGGCGGCCATACGGCGTTTGCCGGGCCTGCGCCGGTGGGTGTGCGCTCGTTCGCTCATGTTCGTCGGTCCCGTTTCCTAGGGGGTGGGGGGCAGTGTGTCGCGCTCATAGGTCGCCACCGCCGGGGAAAAGGTTGCTGTGTTCCGCGTCTGTTTCTCTCGGTGTCTCCGCGCCTCAGTGCGTCTGCGTGAAGCCGCCGCCCACCGACGTCTGTCCACCTGCCGCGACCGCACGCGCCGTGTAGTCGTCCCGCCCGGTGTCACGGGCGCCCGAGGCGTGGTTGTACTGGCCAGCGAAGGTGTGCGTACCGGTCGGAACGCTCCGCCCCGGCTTCAGGGTCCAGCGGTAGACGAGGAAACCGTCCTCCTCGCGCGCCGACGCCGCGAAGTCCTGCTCCGGCAGGGAGCGCCAGGACCCGGTGGTGTCGACCCCGCCGTTCAGCGCGATCCGCAGTTCGACGGTGAGCGCGGTCAGCGTCCGGTCCGTCTTGACCGTCACTTCGCTCTGCGCCCAGTACGTGTTGCTGTTGGGGTTCAGCGAACCGTCCGACCACAGGGGGCCCTTTCCGGCGGGCAGCTCACCGCCGCGGTCCGGGGACGGTGGCGCACTCTCCGCCGCGGAAGGCGACGCGGGCCCGGCGGCCACCCGCTGCCCGCCCGCCGGCTCCTCCTGGCCTGCCGAGGTGACCGCGAACGCGCCGGCCGTCAGCACCCCGCACACCGCCGCCGTCGCGCCGACGACCCGCAACCAGGGCATCGGCGTGCGGGGGGCGCGGGCGGGACGGGCCGGCGGTTCCTCCGCCATGCCGCGCTCGATCCGGGCCAGCATCCGTGCCCTGTCGGGCCGGTGCGACGCGGCGGCCCTGTGCAGCCGCTCCCGCAGGTCCTCGTCCATCACTGCCTTCCTCCGGTGCGCTGCCCGGCGGCCGCCACCTGTACCTGTGCCGCCGGCGACCGGGGCCCGAGCAGACGCTGGAGTTCCGCCACACCGCGCGAGGTCTGGCTCTTCACCGTACCCACCGATATGCCGAGGACCAGAGCAGTGTCCCGTTCGGACAGGTCGAAGGCGTGCCGCAGCACCACGCAGGCGCGCTTGCGGAACGGCAGCCGGCGCAGGGCGTCCTGTACGTCCACCACGGCCGACACGTCGGGCCCGTCCGCCGCGTAGCCGTCCCCGGCCCCCCGGGGTGGCCAGAACAGCGCGATCCGCCGGCGCTCGCGCACCGCGCTGCGGATGCGCGTACGAGCCAGGTTGGCCACGACGCCTCTCGCGTAGGCCGCCGGGTGGTCGGCACCTCTGACCCGGTCCCAGCGGTGCCAGAGCGCCATGAGCGCGTCGGCGGCCAGGTCGTCGGCAGCGTCGGCCTCACCCGTCAGCAGGTGGGCGAGCCGGGCGAGTTCGGCGTAGTGCGCCTCGAAGAACGCGTGGAACTCGGCGGCAGCGGCGTCGTCCAGGACTGTGCCCACGGGTACCTCTTCTCTGCACGGGATCCCTGCGCGCTCGAAGGGGTTGTGTACGTTCCCAACTCCGTCGACGGGGCGAGAGCGTACCAATGTGTACCGGGAGGCGCTTCGGCGCGTGTGAGACTCCCAGTAAGGCGCAACACGGCGAGGACGTGAACCCCCGGTACCGAAATACCGTTGCGGGCCACGTGGTGCCGGGCTCCGCGAGCCACCGGGTGCGCAAGCCCGCCCGGGCGGCGCCCGGGCGGGCGGAGTCGTGGAGCCGCGACGCTTCCCGCTTCCTCAGTTCCCCAGGGCGGCCTTCATCATCTTCTGCGCGATGGGCGCCGCCAGGCCGTTGCCGCTGACCTCGGAGCGGGCCGCTCCGGAGTCCTCGACGACCACCGCGACCGCGACCTGCTTCCCGTCGGCGTCGTCCTTCGCGTACGAGGTGAACCAGGCGTACGGGGTGTTGCTGTTGTCCACGCCGTTCTGTGCGGTGCCCGTCTTGCCGCCCACCTCGGCGCCGTCGATCTGCGCGTTGCTGCCGGTCCCCTCCTCCACGACGGTGACCATCGCGCTGCGCAGCTGCTCGGCCGTCGATTCCTTCACGACCCGCTCGGTGTCACCGTCCGGGTACTCCTGCAAGGTGGAGCCGTCGGCGTCGGTCACCTTCGCGACCATGTGCGGCGAGGCCAGCTCACCGCCGTTGGCGAGGGCGGCCGAGACCATGGCCATCTGCATCGGGGTCGCGGTCACCTCGAACTGCCCGATCCCGGTCAGCGCCGTCTGGGCCTCGTCCATACCGGTCGGGTAGACGCTCTCGGACGCCCGCACGGGCACGTCCAGTTCCTCCGTGTCGAAACCGAAGGCGTCCGCCATCGCCTTCAGCTCGTCCTGGCCGAGATCGGCCGCCACCTTCGCGAAGACGTTGTTGCACGAGTACTGGAGCGCGGTGCGCAGCGTGGCGTTCTCGCAGGGCGCCGCGGGGTTCTCGTTCGACAGGACGGTGCTCGTGTTCGGCAGGGTGTACGGGTCGGGGCTGTCCGTGGGCTCGTCGACGGAGCCGTACAGGCCGTTCTCCAGCGCTGCCGACGCGACCACCAGCTTGAACGTCGAGCCGGGTGGCAGCGGCTGTCGCAGCGCCCGGTTGAGCAGCGGCTTGGTCTCGTCGTCGAGCAGCTTCTGCCAGGCGTCGCCGTCCGTCGTCCCGCTGATGTCGGAGGGATCGTACGAGGGCGAGGAGACCATCCCCAGGATGCGTCCGGTCTCCGGGTCCATCGCGACCGCCGCGCCCCGGTCGTCCCCGAGTGCCTCGAAGGCCGCCTTCTGCACGTCAGGGTCGATGGTCGTCAGCACGTCACCGGGGGCCGCCGGCTCGCCGGTGATCACGTCGGCGGGGTTCTTGAGCCGGTCGTCGGTCCCGTCGAGGACATCGCTGTAGATGCCTTCGAGCTGGGTGGCGCCGTAGGCCTGCGAGCTGTAGCCGGTGACCGCCGCGTACAGCTCGCCCTGGGCGTAGGTGCGTTCGTAGCGGAGGTCGTCGTCGTCCGTCTCCTTCGAACCGGTGACCGGGGATCCGGCCACGATGATGTCGCCGGGCGGCTGCGCGTACTGCGCGATCGTGTTCCGCCGGTTGTGTTCGTCGTCTGCGAGCCCCCGGGCCTCGTACGCCTGCACCCAGGTCGCCCGCACCAGCAGGGCGAGGACCATGAGCAGACAGAAGACCGAGGCGCGCCTGATCGTCTTGTTCATCCCGCTGGAGGGACGAACGGGGACGCAGGGGGCGTTCCCGTCCGTGTTCCTTCTCACCGGTTTCTCAGATGCGGCGCGCCGCCCGGCCCGGAGCTCAGAGCCTGCGGGTCGCCAGGGTGAGCCGGTCGCGGGCGTCGAACAGGGAGTCCTTGACCATCTGCTCGTGCGCCGGCGTGAGCCGGGCGACCGGCACCGAGCAGCTGATGGCGTCGCGAGAGGGCGTGCGGTACGGGATCGCGATGCCGAAGCAGCGCAGCCCCAGCGTGTTCTCCTCGCGGTCCACCGCGTAACCCTGCTCGCGGATGAGGTGCAGCTCCTCGATCAGCTTCTCGCGGTCGGTCAGGGTGTGCTCCGTCAGCGCCGGCAGCGTCTCGGGCAGCATCTTGCGGACCTGCTCGTCGCTGTGGGTCGCCAGCAGCGCCTTGCCGAGCGAGGTGGAGTGCGCGGGCAGCCGGCGGCCGACGCGGGTGAAGGGGCGCAGATAGTGCTGTGACTGGCGGGTGGCGAGGTACACCACGTTCGTCCCGTCCAGCCGGGCCAGGTGGATGGTCTCCGTGGTGTCGTCGGAGAGCCGGTCCAGGGTGGGGCGGGCGGCGGCGACGACCTCGTCGCCGTCGATGTACGAGGTACCGACGAGCAGGGCGCGTACGCCGATCCCGTACCGGGTGCCCGTGGCGTCGGTCTCCACCCAGCCGAGCTCCACCAGTGTGCGCAGCAGCATGTAGAGGCTGGACTTGGGATAGCCGACGGCCTCCTGCACGGCGGCCAGCGAGTGCATACCGGGGCGCCCCGCGAAGTATTCGAGCAGCTCCACCGTCCGTACCGCGGACTTGACCTGTGCCCCACCGGACTCGCCTACCGACATGCCGTATGCCCCTTCCAGCCTTCTTGTACGACCCTGTGACTTCTTGCCAACACTGAGCGCCCGGAAATAGAGTCCCCATGTATTCACGATCAGGAACTCTGTTCAGAATACCGAACAACTTCTCCTGTGTGGCAGTGGAACCGGAAGGAAACACGGTGGCAGCAGCACCAGTCTGGAGCGTCGACCCCCGGACGGGGAACCCGCGTGAGCAGGTTGCGGTGGAGGCTACAGCGGAGGAGGTCGACCGTGCGGTCCGGGCGGCGCACGCCGTCCGCGGGGCGCTGGCCGACCGCACCGTACGCGCCGCGTTCCTCCGTACCGCGGCCGACCTCCTCGCCGAGGCCCAGGAGCACGTCATCGAGGCGGCCGACGCGGAGACCGCCCTCGGCCCCGCCCGGCTGACCGGTGAGCTCGCCCGCACGGCGGCCCAGCTGCGGGCCTTCGCGGAGGTCGTCGACGAGGGCGCGTACCTCGACATCCACATCGACCACGAGGACGGCAGCCGCACCCCGCCCTGGCCGGACCTGCGCCGCTACAAGATCCCGCTCGGCGTCGTCGCCGTCTACGCGGCCAGCAACTTCCCGCTCGCCTTCTCCGTCCCCGGCGGCGACACCGCGAGCGCGCTCGCCGCGGGCTGCCCGGTCGTCGTCAAGGCGCACCCCGACCACCCTGCGACCTCGGAGATCTGCGCTTCGCTCCTGCGCAGGGCCGCTGCGCAGCACGGTCTGCCCGAGGACGTCCTGACCGTGGTCCACGGCTTCGAGGCGGGCGTCGAGCTGGTCAAGCACCCGCTCGTCTCCGCCGCCGGTTTCACCGGTTCGATCCGCGGTGGCCGCGCCCTGTTCGACGCCGCGGCCGCCCGGCCCACCCCGATCCCCTTCCACGGCGAGCTCGGTTCGCTCAACCCCGTGGTCGTCACCGAGGCGGCGGCCGCCGAGCGCGGCGAGCAGATCGGTGCCGGACTCGGTGGCTCGATGACCATGGGCGCCGGACAGTTCTGCACCAAGCCCGGCTTCGTGTTCGCCCCGACCGGTGAGGCGGGCGACCGGCTGCTGAAGTCGCTGACCGAGACGGTGAGCGGTACGGGTGCCGGGGTCATGCTCGACCACCGGATGCGCGACGCCTTCGTCCACGGAGTGGCCGAACGGGCCGCGCTCCCGGACGTGGAGGCCCCGGTCACCCCGGGCGCGGGCGGCGAGCACACGGTCGCCGCGGGCTTCCTCACCGTACCGGCGCAGCGGCTGGCCCAGGAGGGGCCGCACGACGCGCTCCTGGAGGAGTGCTTCGGCCCGGTCACCGTCGTCGCGCGCTACGACTCCGCGGACGAGATCACCGCCGTGCTGTCCCGCCTGCCGGGCAACCTCACCGCCACCCTCCAGATCGCCACGGAGGAGGCCGACGGCAGCGCCGCCGGACTGCTCGCCGAGCTCACCCCGGTGGCCGGCCGCGTCCTGGTCAACGGCTGGCCGACCGGTGTCGCCGTCGCTCCCGCCCAGCACCACGGCGGCCCCTACCCGGCCACCACCTCCACCTCCACCTCGGTCGGCGCCACCGCGATCGAGCGCTGGCTGCGCCCGGTCAGCTACCAGTCGACCCCCGAGGCGCTGCTGCCGCCGGAGCTCCGTGAGGCGAACCCGCAGAACCTGCCGCGCCGGGTCGACGGGCGCAGCGCATGACGGCGGTGCGGCCCGACGGGCTGCCCTTCGACCTGGAGCCCGTCGGACCCGAGGGCGGATGGACGTACGCGGACGGCGTGCTGACCGGTACGGCGGGTGCGAAGCAGGACCGTTTCGTCCCGCCGGGCGGTGACGCCCTGGAGCCGGCCACCGACGCGCCGCGCCTGCTGGGCGTGGCGCCGGAGGGCGACTTCCAGCTGATCGCCCGGGTGCGCGTCGGCTTCGCCGCCGCCTTCGACGCGGGGGTGCTCTACCTCCACGTCGGGGAGCGGGAGTGGGCGAAGCTCTGCCTGGAGCTCTCCCCGGAACGCCCCACGGTCTGCACCGTCGTCACGCGGGGTCAGTCCGACGACGTGAACTCCGCCGAGGTGGAGGGGAACAGCTGCTGGCTGCGGCTCAGCCGCGTCGGCGGAGCCTTCGCCTTCCACGCCTCGGCGGACGGCGAGCGGTGGACCTTCGTCCGGGTGTTCACCCTCGGTACGGAGCAGGAGCGGGCGGCCGCCCGTATCGGCTTCCTCGTCCAGTCACCGACCGGCGACGGCTGCACGGCGACGTTCGACCGGATCGCCTTCCGGCCCACCGGGCCGGGCGACCTGCGCGACGGCAGCTGACGGACCACGTGTACCGCGCGAAGGGCCCGGATCCGAGCTCGGGTTCTGGGCCCTTCGCCCGTGGGCGCGTCCTGCGGCGTGCGCCAAGATCCTTTTGCTGCGTCGGCACCTACGCCGAGACCCCGGCGGCGTACCGCACGAAGTCGGCCCAGCTGTCGGGGGCGAGGGCCAGGTGGGGGGCGGGCGACGTCTTTCGAGTCGCGGACGAGGACGGCGTGATCGGTGGGGGCGACCTCGACGCACTCGCCACCGTCGCCGGCGCTGTAGCTGGTCTTGAACCAGCTGAGTCCGGTGGTCGCCTTGTGTTCGGTGCTCATCGCTCTCCCAGCAACTCCTCGATCAGCGCCAGGGACTCGTGAGGACTGAGGGCCTGACCGCGAATGCTTCCGAATCGTGCGGCCAGGATACGTACCTCTTCGGCGTCGACGACCAGTCGGTTCGCGCTCTGCACCTCAAGGTAGGCGAGTTGTGGCCTCCCCTTCGGTGTGAGCAGGATGAACGGGCCCTCCAGTGCGGAATGGTCTTCGCATGCCATGGGCAGTACCTGGATCGTCGTGCTGCGCAGTCGGGCCAGGTACTGCATGTGCTTGAGCTGACCGATGCGCACGTCGTGTCCGCCGACCGATCTGCGCAGGACGGACTCGTCAATGACCGCGCTGACCATCGGTGACGGCCACCTGGTGAGCGTCTCCTGGCGTGCCAGCCGCGCGCTGACACGCTGCTCGACGGTTGCCTCGTCCAGCGGTGGTTGCCGCGACATGAATGTGGTGCGTGCATAGCCCTCCGTCTGAAGGAGACCTGGGAATGTCAGTGTGCTGAAGAAGGCGATCTCCACCGCACCCGCCTCCAGTCGCGCGTAGTCCTGGAACCACGCCGGATGCTTCACCCGCGCCCGAGCCTTCGCTCTGGCCACGTCGTCCTTCGCGGCACGCGGCAGCCCGCCCGCTCCGAGCAACTCGTCGGCCGCGTCCAGGAATGCGGGCTGCGCCGTGCGGCGGCCCCCCTCCAGGGACCGGATGAGGTCCTCGCTGTAGCCGAGCCGCTCGCCCAGCTCCCGCTGGGTGAGGCCCGCCCGCTCCCTGAGCAGCCGGACCTGGCGGCCGATGACGCGGAACAGGTCCGCCGCGTCCTCCGGGCCGTCGTCGTCGCCGATCGTGTTGTCCAGAACCACCGGTACCTCCGGTACCCGTCGCCGTGCGTACCGGTACGTGCTGGTCACGTACCGCCATCCCCCCTGATAAGCGCACGGTCACACGACGACGCTGGGTGGTGTGAAGAGCGAATCCGCACAGACCCCCTTGGCCGCACAGCAGTTCACGCAGTTGCTCAGCGCCACCCGGCGAGGCGCCCGGCTCGGGCGGTTGCTGACGGTGGAGCAACTCGTCGCGTGGGGATGGCTCCGTGACGGCGAGGCCATCCACGCCGCCGCCCTGGTGGTCGCGGAGCTGGCCTCCAACGCGGTCCGGCACGGGCGGCTGGAGGGGCGGGGCTTCCGGCTGACGCCCGTACACCTGCCGGGCGCGGGGCTGAGGATCGAGGTCACCGATCCGCGCGGGGAACGCCTCCCGGCCAGGCGTGCGGGCGGTCTCGGTATCGCCGTCGTGGACGCGCTCGCCGCGGACCGGGGTGTGCGGCCCTTCCCGCCGTCGGGGAAGACCGTGTGGGCCGAGATCGCCCCGGAGTTCCGGAGCCGCCCGGCCACCGTGTGAGCCGGGCGGCATGGTCGCGGAGGTGGCCTCAGTGCCGGATCAGGCCGCCGACCGGGACGGACTCGACGTGTCCGGTCGGAGGAACGGTCTGTGCCAGGGCGAGGCCGATGTCGACAAGCGAGGACCGGCCGAGGCGAGCGACCTCGGGGATCGGGGTCCAGACCGACTCGGCGGTCTCACCGTTCGGCTCGGGCCTGAGCCGGCCGCCGATGATACGGATGCGGTAGAAGATCCCGACGTTATGGAGCTCGGGCCGGCCGGGCAGGCGACGCTCTGCCGCGGGGACCACCCTTGAGTCCACGCCCAGCAGACGCTCGACCACGGCGTTCAGACCGGTCTCCTCGGCGACCTCCCGGATCACCGTGGCCAACGGATCCTCGGCGTGCTCGACCCGGCCGCCCGGAAGGGTCCAGGTCCTGTCGCCGTCCGGCCGTACGGCATGAGCGAGCAGCACCCGCCCGTCCTCGACGCACACGGCGTACGCCGCCAGTCGCAGATCCATCCCCCGAGGCTACGCCCGCACCTCTCGGTGGTCGCGGACGGTCGAGGGGTAAACAACTGTTCCTATTTTTTTCAGTGGGTATGTGGTGTTGTCTGTGAATACCGTAATGTCGTGAAGATCCGTTGCCATTGCCATTGCCATGGCCCGTGGGGGTGAGCGTGTGAAGAGGTTCACGCCACAGCCGGGCTTCACTGTCCTGGCATACAAGCTGGCGCTGGATCCGAACGCCACCGCTATGGGCCGTCTGCATGCGCATGCGGGTGGGGCGCGGGCCGCGTACAACTGGACGGTGGCCCATGTCACGGCTGTGTGGTGGCAGCGCAAGGCCGAGGCCTCGTACGGGATTTCCGAGGACGGGCTGACTCCGTGGCGGTCGTGGTCG